>CAYZWU010000019.1:0-90825 GCA_964482235.1 uncultured Phycisphaerales bacterium | reverse complement strand
GGATGACGAAGAAATGAAACCCGAAAAAGGCGACAACTATCTTGAAATTCGCCGGATTCGACTTTGTTCTTTGACGATTCGGATTATAATGGAAGACCGATAGGGATCTGTAACGCCTATTCATCCTGAATCGATAACCATGCCGGAGTCTTGTCATGAGGATTGCAGCCATCCTTGCCGTTTGCGTTTCGATCTCGGCCATTGCCTTCTCAGCTGATATCTACGTGCCCGATGATTTTGGAACGATTCAGGAAGCCATCGATGCAGCGGTGGACGGCGATAGAGTCATAGTGAGATCGGGGACGTACGTGGGAAAAGTCGATTTCAAGGGGAAGGCGATCACCGTCAAGAGCGAGTCCGGCCCCGGAGTCACCACCATCGATGGAAACCGGGATGGGAGTGCGGTGATTTTCGTGAACAAGGAAGGGGCGGACTCGGTGCTGGACGGCTTCACGGTCACGAATGGTGATGCCCTTGGCAGCGGCGGCGGGATCAAGTGCTGCAACTCCTCTCCGACCATCACGAACAACGTGATCTCGGGGAATAATACTCTTGAGTTCGGAGGCGGGATCTGGTGCTACTACGCCTCACCGACCATTTCGAACAATACTATCTCGAGTAATACCGCTAAATTTGGTGGCGGGATATCATTTGATCA
The DNA here is from genome assembly GCA_964482235.1 of uncultured Phycisphaerales bacterium. Classification (GTDB taxonomy): domain Bacteria; phylum Planctomycetota; class B15-G4; order B15-G4; family CAYZWU01; genus CAYZWU01. The sequence continues at coordinate 90,167 of CAYZWU010000019.1, read as the reverse complement.
ATCCTCACCAACCATCACGGGCAATGACATCACGGGTAATACAGTGGGCTGTGACGGCGGTGGGATATCATGTGAATGCTCCTCTCCGATCGTCACCAGCAACACTATTTCAGGTAATACGGCCGACCGTGACGGCGGAGGGATACGCTGCTACGATCCTTCAGTGACCAATCCGAACAACCCGACCATTTCGAACAACACGATCTCGGGGAATAGGGCTAGATATGGTGGCGGGATTGAGGACTACTCCTCCAGATCGACCATCACGGACAACACCATCTCGGATAACAGGGCTGACAAGGGTGGGGCGATCTATTCTTACGATTGCCATTCTGAAATCACCGACAACAGCATCATGGGGAATACGGCGGCCTGGGGCGGCGGGATCTACAGCGTCGATTCTTCTGAGGTCGTCACCGGAAACAGCATCACGGGGAACATGGCTTTGTGGGGCGGCGGGATCTGCGGTTCCTATTCCTTCATGATCATAACCAACAACAATATTGTGGATAATAGCGTCGGAAATGCCGGCGGCGGCATTTACTTCCAGAATTCGATTTCTTCCTCTCCGCTCATCTCGAACAACGCTGTTTCAAGGAACTCTTGCCTGGGCAGCGGCGGCGGGATCTACTGCACATCCAACATGTCCCCGCTTATCACGAACAATATCATCTCAGATAACACGACCGACTGGTGCGGCGGCGGGATCTACTGTAGCGATGGCTCCCCGGTGATCACGAACAACACGATCTCTATGAACAGGGCGAACTGGGATGGCGGTGCGATTCACTGCGGTTACTCGTCCTCCCCATTGATCACGAACACGATCCTGTGGGCTAACGCCGCGCCGACCGATCCGGAGATTCATGTTTACGTCGGCGGAAGCCCCACTGTCACGTATAGCGACGTGAAGGGCGGCTGGCCGGGAGATGGCAATATCGACGCTGATCCCTTGTTCGTCGATTCCTCTTCAGGAGATTACCACATCACCTTCGACTCACCCTGCCGCTCTGCCGGTGACCGGAACGCACAGTTCATTCCGGACAGCGACTTCGAGGGTGATCCACGGATCGGGCTGTTCGCCTTTCCCGACATCGGCGCCGACGAGTTCCACACGCACTTCTACGTGAACGGCACCGTATCGAATGGCAGCAGCGCGCGGGGAGTCATCATCGGATGGCCGAAGACGAATCCCGTCATGCTCATCTCTGGTTCAGGAGTTCTTCCGACGCCCGATTTCACTCCATTCGGCGACTTCTGGTTGCTGCCTCCCTGGGATCATCGCGTGCATTTCAACTCGATGCCGGACACCGGTGTGCTGATCATTGATCGTGTCGTAGCGACTGGGCTACCGCCAGGGACGCAGGTTCCTTTTCAGGCGCTTGTGGGGACCGAGCTGAGTAATCTCTGGGTAGTTGAGATCGAATAGCTGCAAGCCGATCTGAATAAATCCGAGTGAATCTCATGAAAGCTATGCCTTCGGATGACGTTTTACCTCCTGAGAGGTAAAGCGACTTTGGGATCGATACGGGCCGCCCTTGAGGAGGTGTAGGCATGGGATACATCCGCACTATTGCATTGGTTTATCTGGTTTCCGCGGGAGCCTTTGCGCAATCGACCTGGTACGTTCCCGACGATTTCGGCACCATCCAGGAGGCGATCAACGCTTCCATCCATGGCGACATGGTTGTCGTTCGGCCAGGAACGTATGTCGAAAACATCGACTTCATCGGAAAAGCGATCACGGTGAAGAGTGAGCTAGGTGCCGATGTCACCACCATCAACGGAAACCGGTCGGGGAGTGTTGTCATTTTTCAGAATGGAGAAGGACACGATTCCGTTCTGGAGGGATTCAGGATCATGAACGGTTCAGGAACCCTGTTCTCTTCCCTGACAGAGTGGGGAGGGGGGATCTTCTGCTGTGCTTCCTCTCCGACGATCATTCATAATACGATTACGAGCAATACCGCCTATCAGGGTCCCGGTATCGAGTGTTACCACGACAACTCGATCATCATGCACAATGAGATTCGGTCAAACTCTGGAGTCGTCGGGGGTGGAATATGCACTTTTTCATCCACGGTGAGCATCGCAGGCAACCTGATCGAGAGTAATTTCGCTTTTGACGGTGGCGCCATCTATTGCTGCGGCGGTGCTCCCCATATCGAATCGAACGTGCTGAGAAAGAACACAGCAGATGGCAATGGCGGCGGCATCTACATTTTCAAGGCTACGTCAATGATCGTGAACAACCTCATTCATGATAATACCGTCACCTCGCTCTACGAGAGCTTTGGGGGCGGGATCTTCTGCAGGGGGCCTCGAGCTTTCTTGACAGTTGTCAACAACACGATCACCGACAACTATGCCTACGATTTCGGCAGCGGTTTATTTTGCTGCCACGACAGCGACGTGACCATTGTCAACACGATCCTCTGGAATACGAAGATTGGACTGGGACAGGAGATCTATGTGGGCGGTGAATACGAACCGTCCAGAGTAGATATCAGCTATTCGGATGTGAGAAGAGGGGAGTCAATGGCCTTCGTGGAACCGAATTGCATACTCAACTGGGGCTCCGGCATGATCGATGCCGATCCCCTTTATGTCAATCATTACGGAGACGACTTTCACATCACCCATGACTCCCCCTGCCTCTCTGCCGGAGACATGAATGCACCCAGTTTGCCTCAATTCGATTTCGAAGGGGATCCACGGTCCGGATTCCTTGATTCTCCCGACATCGGAGCTGATGAGTTCCATACGCACCTCTACGTCACCGGCAAAGTGGCGAGTGGAAATCCTGTCACGGGTGTGATCATCGGATGGCCCGGGACGAAACCTGTCATGCTCATCTCCGGCTCCGGCGTTCTTCCGGTTCCCGTTCCAACTCCCTTCGGCGACTTCTGGCTCGAGCCGCCATGGGAGCATCGCGTTCGTCTCCATGCAATGCCGGATGATGGGGTGCAGATTATCGATCGGATCGTTCCAACAGGAGTATTACCCGGTGTGCAGATCCCTCTTCAAGCGCTTGTGGGGAGGGAGTTGAGCAATCTCTGGGTGGTCGAGGTAGAATAGACAAAGTTCTACCAGTGCGGTCTGAATTGATAACGGCCGTTCATCCCGAGGTGGTATCGATAGTTCACTCTGAGCAGCAAGGGATTCGTCAATATCGAGTCGGGATTTCCGGCGGGACCGACCAGCACCTGGAGGGCATAACAGGTTCCCGGATCTGTTGACTGGGATATCTCCTTTGTGAAGGAGAGGATACCCGTGGATGGAAAGACGCCGAGATCCAGCGATTCGAGAAGAGGCATTTTCAGCCAGAAGTCGCCATGATTCGTATGAACAGGAGTATCGAGGAGTTGACTGCTCACTCCGAGTCTTGCCGGTGCACCGGGGGATCCGACAATGCGAATCGTCTTGGGTTTGCCTGGGACAGTCCGGCCCAGGTGGTAGACATGGGAGTGATATTCATCTGCACCGATATCCACCCATCCGGATACGATTCGTGGATCTCCTTCGAAGTCGATGGCTGTTGAAACGCAGGTGTTATCACCGGCCTCCCGGCAGGGCGAATCCCAGGTGAGGTGATAGTCTCCGGTTTCGGGATCGAAGAACATCGGATCAGTGCTGATGTTTGCCATTCCCGGGTGTCCATCCTCCACACAGCAGTACTGAACTGCGTCGGTTCCTGAAAGACCGCCGATCTCGGGGACGTATGAGTCATAGCCGTTGTCCCAGAATATCGTGTTTTTCACAATCGGCGGCGTCAAGGTCCAGCTGTAAAGCCCTCCGGCTCTTTCATCGGCTGTGTTTCCCACGATGGTGTTGTTGACGATGAGTGGACTTCCCCCAACCACGGCTATGCCGGCCCCTATCAGGCCCCAGCCTCTTGTGCGATTGCCTGTGATCACGTTGTTGGCGATCGTTGGTGACCCACAACAGAAGATCCCTCCTCCCCAGAAGGTATGGGACTCCCAATACGTGCCCGTTCCACCCGTGATCGTGAATCCCTCGATGCTTTCGGTGTTGAAAAGCGATCTCCAGAAAATGACCACACTTTTTCCGTATCTTAGTCCGGGGCTGTCGCAGGAGATTACGGTGTGGCCGGGGCCCAGCATGCTTTTCAGTGCAACAGGCTTTGTCATGAAGTTGATTTGTTCAAAATACGTTCCCGGCCTGACGACGATCTCATCACCGGCGTCGAAGGATGCGGCGTCGATGGCTTCCTGGATCGTGGCAAAATCGTCGGGAACCACGATTTTCCTCGGAGCTCCGGCCAGATGGTAGCCGATGTCAACGATTCCGGAATCGTAAACACCATCGGTGCGAGTCGTTCCTATGATGAGGGGTGTGCCGGGATCCCCTCCGTCCACGCAAGGGTTATCCACTCCCGGCTGAACCGGATCCTGTTCCAGGTAGGCCCCTCTGATGAACAGCGGATCATGATCGATGTTGCCAATGCCGTTGTAGCCGCCCATGACGTCGCAATAGGTCACCGATGGGGTGCAGTCATCTGCTTCGATCAGGGGGATGCCTTCAAGATAGGAATTCCAGATGATCGAATTCTTGATGACAGCCCTGGTAGAGCAACAGTAGATTTCCTGTCCTTGCTCTTGCGAGTGCCAGTGAAAGTTGTCGTTAAGCGTGTTATTGAGGATCAAAGGCGAGGCACCGGACTCGATGTAGATCCCTCCTCCCCAGAAGTCGGCAATGTTACCGGCAATGAGGTTGTTGATCAGGCAGGCATTTCCTGCGCAGTACACCCCGCCGCCGAATCCACCACCTCCCGATGAATAATCTTCCCAGGCATGGTTGTTGACGATGATGTTGCCAGTGATCAACGGAGAACCTGTCGAGTAGATCCCGCCACCGAACATGCGACCTGCCCACATGCCGTTGTTCCTGATAATGTTGTTCCGTATCGTCGGTGACGCGGCGGCCTGGATGCCGGCACCGTAGATGTAATTTGAGATGCCGCCACTTGATCCGTTCAAAATCGTGAATCCCTCCAGCACGGTATCTCTCTGTTCATCCTGGTTGAACATGACCACGCTTCCAGGTTGATCGGGTTCGATATGAGTGACGATTGGTCCGTTCTCGCTTCTCACGACAATCGCTTTTCCTCGAAACTGGATGTTCCCCGTGTAAGTTCCTGGCCGGACCAGGACGCGATCGCCGTCGCTTGCCGCGTCGATCGCATCCTGGATCAGGGCGAAGTCATCGGGGACGACAATGGTGTCGCCGGCAGCCACGTCGCCGCCCCAACAGATCAGGATCCCAAGCAGAAAACAGATGCAGTAAAGCTTAATTCCCATGACAGGCTACCTCCCTCTTCGAATGCCACCTGATTTTTGAGCAAGGCGCATGCTCCAAAGGAAGAAACGCTATCCAGGATTCCGAATTTTAAGTAAATTCGGGAAAAATCGGTTTCGTGTTCTGTCGTTCTGTATAACCAGTTATATGAAAGTCTCTTACGTGATTGCGTAAGGGGGGCGCATGCCCGTGTCAGACGTTCAACTTGCCGGGCCGTGGATGAAGAGCCAGATGACCTTTTCGGAACTGAATCAGCGGAAGTCGCTTCGCGCCACCCGGATCGCGTAGGGGTTGTGCCGGCGGTCGGGGTAGTGCCGGTAGCGGAACGCGCAGCGCAGCTTGGTCGTGTCGTAGTACCAGTAGCCGCCGCGGATGACACGGTAATCGCCGCTCGCCGGGCCCCTTGGATTGTCGGAAGGGCTCGAGCTGTAGTAGGAACCGTCGTACCAGTCGTAGCACCACTCCATGATATTCCCTGACATGTCGTAGAGGCCGTAGCCGTTGACCATGTCCACGCCTGCCGGGATCTGGTTGCCGTCGTAGTAGCCCACAGGTGTGGTCCAGGGAGTCGGGCCTGTCTCGTAGGGATCGCCCGAATTCACGTAGTTGGCACAGGAACCATTGATGGGATCGCCCCAGGGGTACTTGTAGTAGGGGTTGTGTTCGCCGCCGCGCGCGGCGTACTCCCATTCCGCTTCCGTCGGCAGGCGGTAGCCGTCCACTGTGAAATCGCACGTCCACGCTTCCAGGTCGAAGCAGGGAGTTAAACCTTCCTGCGCACTTCTCCAGTTGCAGTATGCCGCCGCACCGTACCAGCTCACTTCGAGCAGGCAGTGGTCCTCCTTGCCCGGCTCCACGGTGAAGACCTGGCCGTCCCAGTGGATGCGGCTGTCGCCATCGGCACTGCTCGTGTCGAGGTAGGGCTCGGTGTCGCCGTACTTGTACACCTCGCCGTTTCGCACCTCGATCAGTCCCTGAGCATAGGCCGAGTTGAGATAATCGCAGTAGATGCTGTTGGTCAACTCGTAGATGTCCATGAAGAAGGCATCGAGAGTCACCGTATGCACGGGAACCTCGTCCGGATCGCCCACGCCGTGATGATCTCCCATCTCGAATGTGCCTGCCGGTATGGCGACCATACCCGGTGGCGGCGGATATCCGACCAGGAAGTCCACGCTGTCGAGCACGAAAATCAGGTTCACGTCGAGTCGGCCGTTGGCCCACGCATCCATGGCAACAAAGGTGGTGTAGTGGCCCTCGGGCGGAACTCCATCGAAGGGAGTATCCGAAAAGTCGGTCAGCGGACCGGTGTAATACACGTTGCCGAATCCGTAGGCCCAGCCGGCATAGGCACCGGTTCCATCGTAGCTGAAATAGCCGTGCGGTGTCTCGGTGACGACCCAGACGTCAACGGTGTTGCCCGCTCCCGAACCGGCCGTGACGTCAAAGGTGATCCTGGCAATCGATCCAGGATCGATCAGAACTCCCGAGTCGAGACCGTTGCACTTGACGTCCACAGACGGATCCTGCGCGAGGCAGATGGCAGGGCAGAGAATAAGCATGGTGAAAACGAGAGAGCAGCGCATGGCATTTCCTCCCAAATTAGGCTTGTTTGTGTCCCTACACAACGCGGCTATTCTACCATCGAAGTAATTTTATGTCATCATTGCTGGGAAAAACAGTCGCCTTGTCAACTCGGTAAGAGGCCGATATCAGTACGGAATAAGCCAGTAAAGAAAAGCTAGCGTCATCCAAGCCATGCCAACAATCAAAACATTCAATCCAAGGACACAGATATTGATCTTGGCAGACCAACGGGATTTCGCGTCTGCATGACGCGCTAGGAGGTGAAAGACTACAAGTACAGCGCCTGATGCGGGAACGAAAGCAACAATCAGACTCGAGAAATAAGGTAGATGCAAAGATATGCCAGCCCAATACGCTCTGGGTACATGGAACCCGAAAGTGCGTTGAATCCCAGAAATGTAGCCGCGGCACCTGGCAAGGTTATTATCGCGTTGATGAAAAGTAGTAATGCCGCGGCTTCGACATGCACGCTCGCCAAGTTCAGCATTTCATCTCTCAGCTTTCAGCATGACTTCTGTCAGACTCTCTTATCCCTGCCAGTCCTGCAGCGAATGATTCTATAAAAATCCAGTAGATCGGATCAAACCGGGAAATATCCAGGGAAATAGTTCCAGCGAAGCCTTCCCAAATATTAATGCAGCCGGCAAAGCCACGGCCAACCTTATTGAAGGCCGCGAAGGAATACCAATCTTTGTGAGTAAAGCGAAGTGAGGATTTGGACCGCACCTGCTGCGAGCCGAAGGCGAGCCGCAGATCACCCAAGCGGGCGGCGAAGCCGGCCCACCAAAACGGTCAAAGACTCGAGCCCCGAGTCTATAAAATCGAAAAGTCCCATCCAGAGGATGGGACTTACCTATTGATTGGTCGGGGCGATAGGATTTGAACCTACGACCCCCGGCTCCCAAAGCCGGTGCTCTAGCCAAACTGAGCTACGCCCCGATCAGGTCGATCAGAGGAGATACTCTTATCAGGAAGGGGGATCTTTCTCAAGGAGGAAAAGCAAAGGGCTGCCAGGCAGGGTCAGAACTTGCGGAGGACGCCGATCACGACCCCCCGGATCTCGACGTCCTCGGTGTAGATCGGGTTCATCGTCGAGTTGGCCGGCTGGAGACGGATCCGCTTGCCCTCGTGGAAGAAGCGCTTCAACGTGGCCTCGTTGCCGTTGAGGATGGCCACCACGATCTCGCCGTTTCTCGGTACGACCCGGCGCTCGACCAGGACCATGTCCCCGTCGCGGATCTGGTCCTCGATCATCGAATCGCCGCGCACCCTGAGGAGGTAGCACTGGCGGTCGTCGGGGAACATCTCACTGATGTCGAAGTTTTCCGGGATCTCGACCGCCTCGATCGGCTGGCCCGCGGCGATCAACCCCAGGATCGGGACCTTGGAACGCGATTCGGCCTCGCGCTCCTCACGCGATATCAGCTCGATCGAGCGGGCCTTGTTCTTGGATTTACGCAGGGCGCCCTTCTTTTCGAGGGCGTTGACGTGCTCGTAGATCGTGATCTTGCTCACGTTGAAGTAACGTGCGATTTCCTCGAGAGTGGGGGAGACTCCCTTCTCCTCGATGAAATCCTTGATGAAGTTCATTATGTGGAGCTGTTTTTCTGTAAAATACAAACGCCGAGTCTCCTGATCAGAAGAGGATTCTGGTCATGCGCGCTGCGATCTTGCTTCTCCAGTGATAGAAAGAGTGTCTGCCATCTTTGTCCCGGATCATACTAGACGTACAGAAGAAGAAGCAGGATGAGAATCATAAAAAAGAACGCTCCGGCTTCGCTTTTCATGGTTCTGATTGTCATGGTTACCTCCAGTGCATCTGCGTCTCAATGTTTGGTATCTGTTCGGTCGTCGTTCCCTTACAGATGCCTAACAAGACTATACCCTAAAAAAGACCTAACGCAAAATCCTTTTTTTCTTTTTTTTAGACGGGCTCCTTGCATTCGGGGCCCTTTCGCGTCAACATGACTCCGCAATAACTTCTAACTAATTAAATAGTAAGGTTGTTAAGGTGATTCTCGACTATCCTCTCCCACGCTACATCGTTGATCCGGATTCCAGGGATTTCCCGGAGCTCAGCACCGATATCCTGATCGTGGGAGGCGGCATTGCCGGCCTGACAGCGGCCATCGCCGCGTCGGAGCAGGGCAAGAGCGTCGTGGTGATAACCAAGGACAGCCTCGAGGAATCGAACTCCTTCTACGCCCAGGGCGGGATCGCCGCCGTTCTCCACGTGTCCGATTCGATCAGCCTTCACATGGACGACACGCTGCGCGTCGGCGACGGGCTCTCCGACGCGGCAATCGTGGAGATCGTGGTGCGCGAGGGACCGGAGGCGATCAACCGCCTGATCCGCTACGGATCCGTCTTCGACAGGGAGAACGGCGACCTCGCCCTCTCGCGCGAAGGCGGGCATTCAGCCCCCCGGGTCGTTCACACGCGCGACTCCACGGGAATGGAGATCCAGCGCGTCCTGATCAGCACGGCGAAGTCGCTCGACAGCACGACGATCCTGGAGAGGAACTTCGCCCTCGACCTGATCACCAGGGCCGGAAGATGCTTCGGAGCGCTCGTCTGGAACGAGGAGAAGGGCTTCCTTCGCATCGCGGCAGACTGCACGATCCTCACCTCGGGCGGAGCCGGGCAGATCTACCGGGAAACGACCAATCCGGCCGTGGCAACGGGCGACGGCGTTTCCATGGCCTTCCGGGCCGGCGCGCAGGTGCGCGATCTCGAATTCTTCCAGTTCCACCCCACGGTCCTCTATCTGGCCGGGACGCCCCGCATGCTCATCTCCGAGACGGCCCGGGGCGAGGGCGGGATCCTGCGCGACAAGAGCGGACTCCGCTTCATGCCGTCCTGTCATCCCCAGGGCGAGCTGGCCCCGCGCGACGTCGTCTCCCGCTCCATCCTCGAACAGATGGCCCGGACGCAGCATTCGCACGTCTTCCTGGACATGACGCACCTCGACGCCGATTTCCTGCGCAACAGGTTTCCCGGAATCTGCGAGGCCTGCTCCCGCCACGGCATCGACGTGTCCAGCGAACCGATCCCGGTCCGTCCCGCAGCCCACTACATGATCGGCGGCGTGGAGGTGGACAGGGACGGGAGAAGCTCCCTGCACGGCCTCTATGCCTGCGGCGAGGTGGCCTCGTCCCGCCTTCACGGCGCCAACAGGCTGGGCAGCAACTCCCTTCTCGAGGGAGTGGTCTTCGGCTGGCGGTCCGCTCTGGCCGCGGCGGGGGAAGCGACGGAGGCTGAACGGCCGGCGACGGATCAGGCGGCACGGATGAAGAGCCGGCCCGGATCTGGGAGCTATCATCTCGACGTGGAGGACCTCAGGAATTCCCTGAAAGCCCTGATGTGGAGAAACGTGGGCATCAAGCGAACCGATGCCGCCCTGATCAATGCCCTGGAGAAGATCGACACCTGGTGCCGTCTCGTGCTGAAGGCCCGTCTCGACACGCCGGCCGGATGGGAGCTGACCAACATGCTGACTCTCGCCCGCCTGATTACCCGGTCCGCACTGGAGCGCAACGAGAGCCGGGGGGTGCACTTCAGGACCGACTACCCGGACAAGAACGATCTCGAGTGGAGGGACCGTACCGTCTCGCTGATCCGCGGCTCTTTCGAGAGGGAGACGCCATGAGTCGCGGTCCGGTGAAGAGCATCGAGGAGAATGAGGAGCGGGCCTTCCTCGCCGGCGTCGTCTTCCCCGGTGACGGCGATTTCGCCGAGGAATACATGGAGGAGCTGCGGAGCCTCACGGAAACGGCTGGAGGCGTCGTGGCGGGAGAGCTGGTCCAGAAGCGGCCGGGACCGGACCGCACGTACTTCCTGGGCAAGGGCAAGGCTCTCGAGCTGGCCGATCTGGCGGCGCGGAGCGGCGCGAACCTGATCATCATGGACAACGATCTCTCGCCGGCGCAGGCCCGGAACCTGGAGCGCCTGGTCAAGCTCCGCGTGGTGGACCGCAGCCAGCTGATCATGGACATCTTTGCGGCGGGCGCCCGGACCCTCCAGGCCAGGAAGCAAGTCGAGCTGGCCCAGCTCGAGTACACCCTTCCCCGCCTCAAGCGGATGTGGAGCCACCTTTCCAGGATCCGCTCCGGCATCGGCATGCGTGGGCCCGGCGAAACCCAGCTCGAGGTCGACCGCCGCATGATCCGCAAGAAGATCAGCGAGCTGAAGCGCGACCTGGTCAAGTTCGAGAAGCGTAAGAAGCGCGAGGTCCAGTCGCGGGAGAGCTACTTCAAGGTCTGTCTCGTCGGCTATACCAATTCGGGAAAGTCGACCCTTCTCAACCACCTCACCGGCGCCAGCGTGGAAGCGGAGGACAAGCTCTTCTCCACTCTCGACACGAGAACGCGTCTCTGGAATCTCAGGGACACGCTCTCCGTTCTCCTCTCCGATACGGTGGGCTTCATCCGGAAGCTGCCCCACAATCTTGTGGCCTCCTTTCACGCCACCCTGGAGGAGACCGCCTCGGCGGACCTTCTGCTTCACGTGGTCGACTGCTCCCATCCCCTGGCGGCGGGGCATATCGAATCGGTCAACCGGGTCCTGGCCGAGATCGGCGTCGCGAACACGCCGCAGATCATGGTCTTCAACAAGGTCGATCGCGTCGACGATTTCATGGAGGTCAACTGCCTGGCCCACGAGCATCCCCGCCACGTCGTGACCTCGGCCGTCACCGGCCAGGGCCGCGACGGCCTGGCGTCGGCCGTGGCGGTTCACCTCCTCGAAACCTACGTTCTTCTCGAGGTGGATGTGCCGGCAGCGTCGGGCCGGCTCCGCGCCTTCGTGGCCGGCCGCGGCGACCTCATCGAGTCGGGCGCCTCGGATCGATCGTCGTCGAATCATGACGGCGCCACCCGGTTCCTGATCCGCCTTCCCCGCCGCGATGTCGGCAGGCTGCGCGAGATCGTCGCGTGCGAGGAGGGGGCGTCTCTTCGCGAGGCGTCGGCCATGCAGAGGGGAAGGGATCCGGACTACTTGTAGTCTTTCAGGTATCTCAGCGGCTCGCCCGGAAAGATCTTGTCAGGTGTTCTCAGCCGGTTCCACTCGATCAGCTTCTCCACCATGTCCTCGTCATTGAAGAGCTTCCGCGCAATGCTGGTGAGCGTGTCGCCCTCCTTCACGATGTAGATGTGCCGCGGCGTCCTGTCCTCCCGCACGGAGGGCGACGGATCGGAGCGGGGGGGCTCGGCAGCGGGATCGACCGGCGGCTTCTTTCCGGCGGGCTCCCGGTACGAAGGATGGAGGAGATCCCGGCGCCCCTCGGCAAGGCCGCGGCGCGAGGTCTCTCCGGGCGGAAATCCGATCAGCAGCTCGAAAACATCGTCATCCCTGATATCCGCAGGCGCCGTACTCGAACGGATGCTTTCCGACGTCTTGCGCACGTTCCAGTCGATGATCACCGCCAGGAGAAACACCGAGAGGAGAAGCAGGAAGACGAGTATCTTTCTCATTTCTTTCCAGCTGCGACCGCCTTGACCTTCCCGCGGCTGGCCTCACGCTGGTGGAGCAGCACGAGCGCCGGGCTGGCCACGAAGATCGACGAGTACGTTCCCACGAGTACACCGACGATAAGGGCGAAGGAGAATCCTTCGAGCACGTTTCTCTGCCCCAGGTTCAGGGCAAAGAGGATCGTCACGACGAGGAGGGTCGTCATGGATGTGAGGATCGTCCGGGAAAGGGTCTGGTTGATGCTCGCGTTGATCACCTCGATGTACGGCCTGTTCATGCGCGGCAGGTTTTCCCTGATGCGGTCGAAGACCACGATGGTGTCGTTGAGCGAGTATCCGATGATCGTCAGGAAGGCCGCGATCAGCGGCAGGCTGATCTCCACGTCAACCAGTCCGGTGAGCCGGATGAACGCCACGGCGCCCAGGGTGATCAGCACGTCGTGGATCAGGGCGATGCAAGCGGCGAATCCGTAGTTGTAATCCTTGAACCGGAGACGGATGTAGATCACGATGGCGAGCAGGGAAAGGAAGATGGCGATGATCGCCTTGTCCTGCAGCTCCTTGCCCACGACGGGATCGATGTAGTCGGTCAGGGGGAACGGCATGGTCAGGCTGAGGACGACGTTGTTTTCTTCGCTGTCCATCAATTCCTTGGACGACTGCCTGATCTGCTGGAGAAGATCGCCTCTGAACGCCTCCTCCTGGATGCCTGTCCGGCCTACGGTCCCCGTCACCTTGATCTGGAGCCCGTTACCGGAAACCTCCTGCTCCGTCACGGTGAGGAAGTCGTCCTTCTCGAGAGCCTTCCTGATGTTCTCCTTGTAGATGGCGACCTTCTCCTCCCGGCTCTTGTCGCTTGTCTGGGCTTCCGTGGCCGGCGGGGAGGAGAAGTTCAGCGTGGTCCGGAACACGGTGTTCGACTCGGTGGCCGTGAACTCGAGGTCGGAGATGGGCGCCGGGATGATCCGCTCGCCCATGATCTCCTGCAGCTTGGCCTGAAAGAGATCGCTTTTCCTGGTGGTCCGGCCGCTGTCGCCGGACTCGATCGTACCGAGGGCCGTCTCCTTGATCTTGACGTTGAACTCCTGGAGCCCGTCCTCCCGCGTGACGGAGATGACCTGCACGTTGGGGAAGACGGAACGCAGATCGGATTGCACGTCCGCCTGCGTGGTATCTCCGTTGCAGACCACATGGGCGTTGTAGCCGCCCTTGAGGTCGAGGCCGTACTTGGAGTCGTCCTCCATGATGAACAGGACAAGGCCGGCGATGATGATCAGGATGGAAACGGTCCACGCCTTGCCCTTCATGCCGATGAAGTTGATCGCCGTCTTCTTAAGAAAGCGGAGCATGTTGAGGTTCTGGAGCCCCCTGGTGAGCATGATGGCGAAGACGACCCTGGAGATCAGGAGCGCCGAGAAGAGGCTGGTCACGATGCCGATCATCAGCGTGGCGGCGAAGCCCTGGATCGGTCCGGTCCCGAAGTTGTAGAGGAAGTACCCGGTGATGAACGTGGTGGCGTTGGCGTCCACGATGGTGAGGAAAGCCCTGTCGAACCCGTTCTTCACCGCCTGGGCGATGGTCTTGCCCTTGTCCTTCTCCTCCCTGATTCTCTCGAAGATCAGGATGTTGGCATCCACTGCCATGCCCACGGTGAGGATGATCCCCGCGATGCCGGGCAGGGTGAGGGTCGTTCCCAGGGTGACGAGAACGCCCATGAGCAGCAGGAGGTTCAGGGCCAGCGAGATGCTGGCCACGACGCCGGACAGCATGTAGTAGACGATGATGAAGACGAAGACCACGACCAGGCCGATGATTCCGGCCAGCTGGCCGCGCTGGATCGAGTTCTCGCCCAGGGTGGGGCCGAGGTCGTGGCGGGCGAGGATCGTGGGCTTCACCTCGATGGAGCCCGACTGGAGAACGGTGAGCAGCGCCTTCTGCTCGTCATGGGTGAAGCCCTGGAGACCGCCTCCCTCGATGTAGCCCGCACCGGGCAGGGCCGTCTGGATGTTGGGATCGGAGAAGACCTTGTCATCGAGAAGGATGGCGAGCTGCTTCTTCTCGTGGGCCCTGGTGAAATCCTCGAAATGCGACTTCCTGCCGGACTTGAACTCGAACTCGACGATCGGGCGGCCCTCCCGGTCGCGGTTGGAGCCCACCTCTGCGAGATCGCCTCCGGTGAAGAACCAGTCCGGACTCTTGAAGATCTTGATCAGGACGAAGTACTTCGCGATCAGCGCCGTCTTGGCCTCGTCCGTCTCGGCCTCGAGGTCGGCAAAGGTGCTGTTGGGCTCCGGAATCTTGTGACCGTCTTTTTCCAGCGCTTTCTCCGCTCTCGGGTACCAGCGGTAGATCACGTCCTTGCCGTTCATCTTCAGGCTTTCGTCGAGGCTGCTCAGGTCGGTCTCGAGACTCCAATTTCCCTTCTCGGTCAGGAAGGCGGCAAGCTCGGTGCGCTTGTCGTTGAGATCCACGGCGATCTCGTTCGGATCATCCCTGTCCTGCTCCGATTCGGCCACGATGTACCACTCGAGCTTTCCCTGGCTGTTGATGATGTCGAGGATCGCCTCCACCTCGGAGGGCTCCATGTTGGGCAGCTCGATCAGGATCTGGTCGTCGCCGTAGGCGCGGATCGGGATCTCCTTGAGACCCTTGATCCCGATCTTGTTGATCGTCTCGATGCGGGTCCTGAACACCTCGATCGTCTCTTCCACGATCCTCTTGCGGTTGTCCGTATCGACATCGTCAAGAGGAAGCTGATAGCGGATGGAAGAGCCGCCCTTCAGGTCGAGCCCGAGCTCGATATTCAGGAAATTCAGAGCCACGGCGGAGCCGATGGTGAGGATCAGAATCAGGATGATCTTGCTGTTCAGGTTCTGAACCATTTTATTGTTGTCTCCAAAAGCCTTCTTGCAGCTTCAGAAAGGAATCTCGGTTCGACACACTTTGCCCGGATCAGGACTGCTCGTCCTTCACTTCAGGTGCAGCGGCTTCCGCCTCGGCGGTCGTGCTCTCGGGCGCCTCCTTGACGGGAGCTTCCGGAGCGGGCGGCGCGGCCTTCTTGGCAGCCTTCTTCTTCTTCTTCGAGGTGACGACCTGCTCCTTGATGCGGGCTCCCTTGCCGGTGCGCTCTCTCAGGTAGTAGAGCTTGGCACGGCGCACGCTGCCCCGCTTCTTGATCTTCACGTCGCCGATCTTGGGCGAGTGGAAGGGGAAGGTCCTCTCGACACCTTCGCCCTGAACGATCCTGCGGACCGTGAAAGCCCTGTTGATGCCCTTGCCCTTCATGGCGATGACAACGCCGGAGAAGATCTGGATCCTCTCCTTGTTGCCTTCCGTGATCATGACCTGGACATCGACAGTGTCGCCCACGTTGAACGAGGGAATCTCGGGCTTTTTATGCTTGTTCTCTATGTATTGGATAATGTCCACGGCGGCTCTCCAAACTCAAAAACCGATCTATTGATTACTTTTACGATTTATCTTTTCTCAGGTCCGGGCGTCTTGCCCGCGTTCTTTCCTCGGCCGCCTCGCGGCGCCACTTCTCGATCCTGGCATGATCGCCCGAAAGGAGAATCTCGGGTACGCTCATGCCCCTAAAATTTCTCGGCCGCGTGTACTGCGGCCACTCCAGGAGGTCGTTGCTGAACGAATCCTCCCAGGCGGACCTCTCATGGCCCAGCACACCCGGCACAAGCCGGATGATCGATTCCACGAGACACATGGCCGCCACTTCGCCGCCGGACAGAACGAAGTCGCCGATCGAGATCTCCTCCCAGGGAAAACCCTGGCGGATCCTCTCGTCGAAGCCTTCGTACCTGCCGCAGAGCATCAGGAGATGCTTCTCTTTCGAAAGACGGACAGCAGTCTCCTGATTATAACGTTGTCCCTGGGGCGTGAGGAGAATCATCTTGACCGATTTCTCATCACGCTCCGGAAGTACGCTTTCAATCGTTTCAAAGACCGGTTCCGGCTTCAAGATCATGCCCGGTCCGCCGCCGAACGGTCTGTCATCGACCACCTTGTGCTTACCGGAGGCGTAGTCCCGAAAATTGACGAGGCTCAAGTTCAGGATCTTTTTCTCGCAAGCGATCCCGACGATGCTCTCGCTGAGAAACGGCCCGAAAAGCTCGGGAAACAGAGTCAGGATTTGGATGTCCATCCTGCTGAATCACCGCCGTTTCCTTAGGAGACGGGCTTACCTTTCTGCAACTCTTTAGCGGGTTTACGAAAATCGGATATGATAAAATGATGTCATTATAGTTCAAGGTAAAAAGAAGTTTTTTTGACCGGCAACAATAGTATCCTGAAGGAAAATCGAGGCCCCGGGTCGTTCGAGCCCTTGTGCCAGCAACATATTAGCTTCCATATCCGAAGGAGAACGGACGGCAATGTTTACCGGAATAATTCAGATGATGGGGACGGTCGAGCAGGTGACGCAGAACCAGGGCAGGATCCGCTTCCGCCTCGATCTGGGCGAGCTTGCCCGGGAGGTGGCCGTGGGGGATTCCGTCGCCGTATCGGGCGTCTGCCTGACGGCCACGACGATCAAGGGCGGGGATGTGACCTTCGACGTGGTCAGGGAAACGGTGAACAGGACCAATCTCTCCAAGCTTCGGGTTGGGAGTAAAGTCAATATTGAGCCGGCGTTACGGCTGGGGGATCGTCTCGGCGGCCACATCGTGTCCGGCCACGTCGACGGGCAGGGCCGGATCCGCACGATCCGCAAGCAACCCGGCGAGGTGCGGCTGAAGGTCGACGCCCCGGCGGCGATCATGAAGTTCGTCATCGAGAAGGGCTCCGTGGCCATCGACGGGATCAGCCTCACCGTGGCGGCCGTCACGGCCAGGGGATTCGAGGTGGCCCTGATCCCCCATACGCTGGAGAACACAACGTTGAAGGAGGCCGGACCGGGACAGCCCGTCAACCTGGAATGCGACATGATCGGGCGTTGGGTCGCCAGGATGATGGCCGGTTCGGGCACGAGAGGCCCTGCCCCGGCCGGCGGGCTCGACCTCGACCTTCCCGGAGGGGAAGCATGAGGATCGCCGTCCTCGCCGCCCTGAAAAAGGAGATCGCCGGCATCGTGAAGGAGACGGGACTCTCGCGTCCCTTCGAGCCCTGCCCGACCTTCCCCTTCATCGAGGGTTCCTTCAGGGGGCATCGTCTGCTCGTGGGGAGGACGGGAGCCGGCAAGGTCCTGGCCGCCGCCGCGACCCAGGCTGTCTGCCTCTCCTTCTCTCCCGAGGCCGTTCTTCTCTGCGGCACGGCGGGATCGCTATCCCGATCCGCGCCGCCCCTCAATGTCGTCGTGGCCCGCAAGGCGCTGGCCCACGACGCTGACCCGGCCGTGGCGAGGTGGCATCACACGGACAGCAGGCTGGTCGAGGACCTGGCCGCAACGTGCCGCGAGCTCCGTCTCGACGAGAGCCTCAACGTCGGAGCGATCGTCACGGGCGATCAGCCGGTCTTCTGCGGGGAGAAGAGGCGGGAGCTGGCCGCCCGCTTCGATGCCGTTGCCGTGGACATGGAAGCCGCGGCCGTGGTCCAGGTCGCCGAGCTGAACCGCGTCCCCGTTGCCGTGGTCAAGGCGGTGACCGATCATGCGGACAGGCAGGCCGAATCCGATTTTCGCCGCAACCTGAAGCCTGCGGTGAAGAGGGTGCAGGAGGTCGTGCTGCACTTCCTGGCTCATCTGCAGGATTGAGGATACCGAGCCCGCGCAATCTCCGCCATATTCGGGTGCGGAGCTACCTAATACGTGTGCGGCGCCGTACGAATATGGCGGAGATTGCGCGGGCTCGGTATCCCCGTGTGCGCCGTCACGCCTGGAGCTGGCGGAGGGCGTCGACCTCGTCGCGATTGATGATCTCGATGCATGTCCCGAGCTTGCGATGAAGCGCGGGGTTCGACGGCATGGCCTTGCGGATCTGGCGCAGAAGCTGGACCGTGAGCCTGAAGGTCCGGACCAGGTCTCCCCTGGAGCAGTTCGTGTACTCCTCGATATCCGTGAAGGAGAGCCCGCGGCACCAGGCGTGCATCACGGCGCCGCACTTGAAGTTGAGCCGCGCGAGCGAGGAGCGGATGCCGAACGACCGCTCGAGGTTCACCATCTCGTCGATGCACTCCTCCGCCTCGCGGCGCAGCGGCCCCAGCACCGACCGGTCCATGCGCCTGAAGAGATCCCTCTTTCTTTCCTCGAAGACGATGGCCGACACCACCACGACGATCTGGATCTCGCTCATCCTGTCGAGAAGCCCGGAGTGGATGATCTCCACGGCCTGGAGCTCGTAGCCGTTGATCAGGGCGGCGGCCTGCCCCTTGTCCGTCATCCCGACCTCGCGGATGTATCCGGCCTCCCGCAGGAACGCCAGCCTCTTCCGGATCAGGGAGACCTGCTTGTTGCGGTTCCTCTCCCTTTTCTTGCGGCTCGTTCTCTTCCACTGGAAATTGTTGAACGACTTCTCCCAGGCATCGAAGATCTCGCCGCCGAGCCTGGTATGAAGGTTGATCAGCGTGTTGTACGAGAGGTTGAACCGGCTCCTGATCGGTTCGACGTCATTGGAGAGGAGCCGGCGGACGTCTCCCGGGGAGACGCGGTCGTCCTCGAGGATCGAGTAGACGAGGCCTTCGGTGTCGATCCCCTGCCGCCCTGCGCGGCCCGCCATCTGCTGGTATTCGCGCGTCATCAGCGTGTCGAAGCCGACGCCGTTGAACTTGCGCAGCGAGCTGAAGATCACCGTCCGGGCCGGCATGTTGATCCCCAGGGCGAACGTCTCGGTGGTGAACAGGAGCTTCAGCATCCCGGCGGTGAAGAGCCTCTCGACGATCTCCTTGTGCTGGGGAAGAAGCCCGGCGTGATGATAGCCCACCCCCTGGAGCACCAGGCTCTTCAGCTCGAGGAGCGCCGCGTCGGGCTCCACGACGTAGCTGTCGCAGATCTCGGAGAAGAGGGCGGACATCCTCTCCCGCTCCTCCCTGTTCAGGAGCCCGCGCCGCCTGTTCTCCCTGGCCCGCTTCTCGCACTCCTTCCGGCTGAAGCAGAAGTAGAGAATCGGAAGCCGGCCTTCCCGCTCCAGCCGGTCGAGGAGGTGCGACCTGTTGATCCGCGGCCTCCGGCGGCCGTGCCTGCGGGGGAACTTCTTCACCCTGTCGGCCCGCGTCGGTCCATGGTCCGGGAAGAATAAATAGTGAGTGAGAGGCACGGGCCTGTCGGTGCTGCGGATCGTCTCGATCTTGCTGTCGCGGACCGTTTCGATCCATTCGCCGAACTGGTTCAGGTTGGAGACCGTGGCCGACAGGCAGATGAACCGGATGTGGGGGGGGGCGAAGATGATGCTCTCCTCCCAGACCGTTCCTCTCTCCGGATCGTCCATGAAGTGGATCTCGTCGAAGATCACGTATCGGGCCGCGTCGAGATCGACCGAGCGCTCGAAGATCGTGTTCCTGAAGATCTCCGTCGTCATGATCAGCAGCGGCGCGCCCGGGTTGAGGGTGAGGTCTCCGGTCATGAGACCCACCTGGTCGCCGAGGATGGCCCTGAAATCGCGGAACTTCTGATTTGATAGCGCCTTGATCGGGGCGGTGTAGATCGCCTTCCGGCCGTCCTCCATCGCCTTCTCCACGGCATACTCGGCCACGAGCGTCTTGCCGGCACCCGTCGGTGCGGAGAGGAGGAGGTCGTCACCGCGGTCAACGGTGCCGAAGGAGCGGACCTGGAACGGATTCAGGGTGAATCCGCGCCAGACGCGGGTTGTCTCTTCCTCGGGGCCGGCCCCCTGCTGTCTTTTCCTGCTTTTCTTTCCTGGCAATTCGATCTCTCCTGTTCATGGGGATGCTAGATTTATGTTGCCCGAGAGTCCACTCCAAAAAGCGGCTCCCGGATTTCAACTACGGTCTATCCCCTGTTCTTGATTTGACGCGTCACTTTTCTTGAAGACCGGCAGCCGATCTGGTATAAGCGAAGGTCCCCGATCGAGCGGCTGCGGCGGGTAGATACTGGCATTCGGCGAACACCCTCACGTAAATCGAAGAAGGAGCGAGCAATGGAAAAAACCAAGGTTTCGAATATCGGCGATTTCACGAACAGGCACCTCCATCCCGTGAGGCTCGCAATCGGGCACCTCAACCGCGTTCTGGCCGCAAACAAGGGATCCAGCTCGGTCAACCTCGAGCGGGAGCTGCTCGAGTCCATCACCGCCACCATCGAGATCTTCATCGAGGATTTCGAGACGAACTGCGACACGACGGAGCGCAAGAGCACGGTCAACGAGCCGAGAGTCTCCCAGACCCGGGTAAACTGAGAAATAGAATATCTGAAACCTGAAGGCGGCTTTAAGGCATGAAGGGCGGTTCTCGGAAGAAACGGCGCTCAGGCACCGGCTTCCAGCAGGGATTGGAGCGGATCACGAGCTCGCTCCTCCGGATGCCGAAGGCTCCGGCAGCATGTGCCGGAGTCTTGCTTTTTCTGCTGGTGTCATGGCTGATCGTCAACGCTATCGTCGGTTCTGCCACGGGGATGGAGGAGTTCGACCTGCACCCCCGGCACTACCGGTGCACCGGCCGTCCGGCCTGGCTCGATCCCTCCTCCGAGATGGCCGTCGATCTCTCGCACAGCATCAGGGCGGTCCTCGGCAGGATGCCGGTCCAGTCGATGTTCGACGAGGAGCTCCTCGAGCGGATGCGCCGGGCCATCATCCAGGCCTGCCCGATGGTGGAGGATGTGCGGGCCGCCGACAAGGTCTTTCCCTCCCAGGTCAGGCTGCAGCTGGTCCTGAGGCGTCCGAAAGCCGTCTTCCTCCGGGACAACCGCCACTGGTACGTCGATTCCAGGGGTGTCGTGCTCTTTTCCGCCCCTGCCGACGAACCGAGGGGCAGAGGCCTCTCCCCCTTGCCCATCATCGTGGGAGCCGACATGCGGACCACCCCTGTTGCGGGATACCTGTATCCTGACAGGGCCCTCTGCGAGGGAGCCCTGGTGGCGGAAGAGATCGATGTCCTCAAGGAGATCAAATCCAATCCGCCGATCGTTGTTACGGCTGTCAACGTCTCGGACTACGGGCGGAACCAGCCCAGCGGAGTGGTCCTCGAGACGCGTTCCGGCGCCCGGCTCCTCTGGGGGAGATCGGCTCGAGGGAGCCGCTACAGCTCCAACGATCCCAGGCCGGAGGAAAAAGCCCGGAACCTGAGAAAAATTCTTGAGATACGACCGGGATTGGCCGGGGTTGCCCAGGTGACCCTCAGCTTCCGTTCGCCCTCTTACGTCCTCGAAGAAAAACAGCGTAACTAGATATCGATCAAGTTGTTGAGGTGGCTCTTCTTCTGTCTCCCCTTTCCCGATCGGCAGATGATGAAAGCAGAGACCGCTTTTCGAGCAGCCGAACAGCCGGGTTCTCATCAAAAGAGGGAATAAAGGATTTGACAGAAGGGGGGGATCGGGATAGTTTATTTCCCTTTTATCTGCAGAAATATGCGGAAGGGGACCGGCGAGGGGTCCTGAAGCGCCCCCTGCTGAAACGGTCTGTTTTCGAGACGCGGCCCGAGCCGTGTTTGGTTATAGAGATTTCCGGAGCAGTTTGATGAAAACCTTCATGGCCAAGGCCGAAGAAGTTGAAGCAAAGTGGCATCATGTCGATGCCCAGGACGTGGTTCTGGGACACCTGGCATCCAAAGTGGCCCTGATCCTGCAGGGAAAGCACAAGCCCACGTACACGCCCCACGTCCTCTGCGGCGACTTCGTAGTCGTGACCAATGCCGGCAAGATCCGGCTCACGGGCCAGAAAGCGGAGAAGAAGAAGGTCCGCTGGCACACGGGTTGGATCGGCGGGCTCAAGGAAGTCTCCGTGGCCGAACTTCTCGAAAAGCACCCCGACAGGGTGATCAAGCTTGCTGTGAAGCGGATGCTGCCCAAGAGCAAGCTCGGCCGCAGGATGATGAGCCGGCTCAAGGTTTACGCCCAGGCCGAGCATCCTCACGAGGCTCAGATGCCGGATCCGCTGGAGATTTGAAATAAACAATGGAGGCAGGAAGGCCCTTTCTTCGAAAGCGCCTCGACCGGCTCCAGGTTATTTGATCCGAGAAGTCCAAGGAGACACGATTGGCTGCCAAGGAATTTTGCTGGGGTACAGGCAGGAGAAAGACAGCGGTTGCCCGCGTGAGGATCTGCGAAGGTTCGGGCGGCATCATTGTCAACGGTAAGACCTACGATAACTACTTCAAGACGATCCAGGATCAGATCGACGTCCAGGCCCCTCTCAAGGCCACCGATACGCTCGAGAAGTACGACACGTACGTGAACGTCCGCGGCGGAGGGCACACGGGCCAGGCCGGAGCGATCAGGCTCGGCCTTTCCAGGGCTCTCATGAAGTACGACGTGACCTTCGAGGAAATACTCAGGGAAAACGGCTTCCTGACCCGTGACGCCAGGATGAAGGAACGAAAGAAGTACGGCAAGGCCGGCGCTCGGAAGTCGTTCCAGTTCTCCAAGCGTTAACAGCCCTTTTCAACGGGCTGTTCAGGCGCCGCTCCATGGAGGCCGGGAGGTCGTACCGTCGCGATGGGCGTCCTCCCGTCTTCTCAGCAAAAATACAATCGAATCAAAGCAGGATCGTTTACCGGAGAGAACCGATGGATTTCGATGCTGCTTTTTTTCTGTTCGTACTGCCGGGGCTGATCATTCTCCTCGCCCTGGTCCTTGTACTTCTTCCGCATCGCAAGCTCGGGGAATAGTGATCCGTGGAGTTCGGGGATACTGGCTTTTCGGTGCTGGCTGCCTGCCTCACCTATCTCACCCTCATGGTCCTCATCGGCGCGCTCAGCGCGCGGTTTTCCTCGGGCGGCATCCTGGAGTTCTTCCTCGGTGGGCGGCGGCTTTCCGGATTCGTCGTGGCCCTCAGCGCCGTCGTCTCGGGAAGGAGCGCGTGGCTGCTCCTCGGCTTCACCGGCGTGGCCTTCACGCGGGGGATCTCCGCCGTCTGGGCCGTCGTCGGCTACATCGTGGCCGAGCTCTTCATGTTCCTCTTCATGGCCCCGGCCCTGCGCAGCCGGACCGAGGAGCTCGACGCCATGACGATCCCCGACTTCCTGGAAGGGCGGTTCGGCAATCGCGGGCAGATGCTGCGCATCCTCTCGGTGGCCGTCATCCTCGTTTTCATGACCGCCTACGTGGGGGGGCAGTTCAAGGCCGGCGGCAAGGCGTTCGACGCCGCTTTCGGTATTGACGCCGGATCGGGCGTTCTGGTCACGGCGGCCATCGTTCTGGTCTACACCATGCTTGGCGGCTTCCTGGCCGTCTCCATCACAGACCTGGTCCAGGCCTGCCTGATGATCATCGCTCTCGTCGCGGTCCCGATCCTGGCCGTGGCCGACTGCGGCGGCGTCGGACCGATGCTCGAGAAGCTGGGGGGGCTCGACAGCTGCCTCCTCGATCCACTGGCCCTCGGTGCGGGAGGGTTGATCGCCTTCCTCGGAATAGGCCTCGGATCGCCCGGCAATCCTCACATCCTCGTCCGCTACATGTCCGTGAGCGATCCGCGGCAGCTGCGCCTCTCCGCCGTGGTCGGCACGATCTGGAACACCGTCATGGCCTGGGGCGCCCTCTTCATCGGACTGGCCGGGAGAGCTCTCCTCGAGACGAAGGAGGCGCTGCCGGACGGCGACGTGGAAACGGTCTATCTCTGCCTGGCCTCAAGATACCTCTCCCCCTTTCTCTACGGGCTGGTCCTCTCCTCCGTGTTGGCCGCCATCATGTCCACGGCGGATTCCCAGCTCCTCGTGGCCGCCTCGGCCGTGGTTCGCGATATCGGCCAGAAGATCCTGGGCCGCTCCCCGCCCGGAGGACAGGGACGCGACGTTCTCCTCAGCAGGGCCGTGGTGGCGCTGCTCGTTGTCGTTGCCGTTGTCCTGGGAATCCTGGCGGAGGATCTCGTGTTCTGGCTCGTCCTCTTCGCCTGGGGCGGCGTGGGCGCGGCCTTCGGTCCCACGATCATTCTCGCCCTATGCTGGAAGGGGATGACCCGCTGGGGCGCCGCGGCCGGGCTGATCACCGGCGCCTCGGTGCTCATCGTCTGGAAGCTTTCCGGGCTGAGCGAGAGCGTTGTCTACGAGCTGGTGCCGGCATTTTTCCTGTCAGCCCTGGCCATCTGGGCGGTGAGCCTTTTCACTCGATCCGGCGGCCGTCCCGACGGTCGATCCGACGGCCGTCCCGGCGGACTTGTTGACTAAAGATCACCGAAAAGGCAAGATGTCTCTAACAGACCGTTGATTAAGCACTTTATCGACGGTTTGCAGAACAGCGAAAATGGAAAGCAGTTAGGAAGTCTCACATGGCAGGACATTCGCACTGGGCTGGTATCAAGCACAGAAAAGGGGCGCAGGACGCCAAGAAGGGAAAGATTTTCTCGAAACACGCCAAGGCCATCATCACGGCGGCGCGTCTGGGGGGCGGCGATCCCGAGATGAATCTCAGGCTGAAGTACGCCATCGAGAAGGCCAAGGCGGACAACATGCCCAAGGACAACATCGAGAGAGCCGTCAAGAAAGGCACTGGTGAGCTGGAAGGCAGTCAATTCGTCGAGCTGATGTACGAAGGATATGCACCCGGCGGCGTGGCTGTCATGATCGAGGCGTTGACGGACAACAGGAACAGGACGGCGCCCGAGGTCCGCAAGATCCTCGAGAAGCGCGGCGGGAACATGGGGGAGTCGGGTTCCGTCTCCTGGATGTTCGAGAAGAAGGCATCCTTCCTCGTCAAAGGGGAGAATCTCGACGAGGAGACGCTGATGGAGGCAGCCCTCGAACTGGGCGCCGACGATATGCAGGAGGAAGGCGAGGCCTTTCTCATTCTGGCCGAGCCCCAGGAGTTCGGCACGATCAACAACGCCCTTCGCGGAACGGAAGGGATCAGCGTCGAGCAGGCCGAGATCACGATGATTCCGAAGAACAGCGTGATGCTCGACCTCGATTCTGCCAAAACGGTTCTGGCGGTGATGGAAGAGCTGGATGACCATGAAGACGTACAGAACGTATACGCCAACTTCGAGATCCCCGAGGAGTTGATGGATCAGCTCTGATCGATCGGGCCGGAGTCAGCGGTCCGATGGCGGAAAGGACGTTTCCCCGCGGAAGGGGAACGACTTGACCAAAAAAAACAAAAAGAGAACGGTTTTATGCGGGAACTGCCGATAAATCATTCTACTCCCGTTGTTTGAAGCGTTATGGAGTCCCCTTAGCGGAGGATGGCATGGCTCCCTTGGAAACAGTAGTACTCGGTCATAACGATCAGAAGAAGTTGAACGACATCATCGATATCCTCGCTGATGCCGGTCTCAAGGTCCATTCCACGACCGATGGCGAGAAGGTCATTGAATACGCAAGGGAATTCAAGCCCGATCTTGTCCTCGTCGATGTGCTGATGCCCGGGATCAACGGCTTCGAGATCTGCAGGGAAGTCAAGGGCATCTCCAGCAGGAAGTATCTGCCCGTGGTCCTGATGACCGACCGCGACGATGCGTACAGCCGCGGGCGCGGCCGCTACGTGGGCGCCGACGAGGTCCTGGAATATCCGCTCAGCCCGAGAAACGTGCAGTCCCTCATGAACTTCCCCTACGAGGACTCGGATCACACGGGCAAGCTCCTGGCCGGGAACAGGCGGAAGCAGGACAAGTTCCTCAACGCCCTGTTCCGGGACGGCGTTCCTGTTCGGCCCGACGGGCTGGTGGCCAGGATCACCGATCCCCTGACCGGACTCTGCAACAAGGCCTACATGAACCTCAAGCTCGAGGAGGAGTTCAAGAAGTCGCGGCGCTACGGATCGCCCCTCTCGCTGATCCTGGTGGACATCGACAATTTCAGCGATATCTTCCAGACCTCGGGGAAGAACGCCGGCAACGAGATCCTCGTGAACGTGGGATCCGTCCTTCTCTGCGAGTCGCGCGACATCGACATCGTGGGGCGGATCGAGGATGCCCGCTTCCTCCTCCTTCTTCCTTCCACCGACCTGAACGGGGCCAAGACCATGGCGGACCGGGTCTTCAACAATGTCCTGGAGCGTCCCTTCGATCTGACGGACACGGTCGATGAGGTGACGGTCCGTGTCTCGGTGGGGATCGCCTCCTGTCTGCGGCCGACCATCAGGACGGTGGACGATTTTCTCAACGCCGCTGTCCGCGGCCTGAACACGGCCAGGGAGCACGGCGGAAATCAGATCTGCGTTGTCGACTGATCGCGCGCAGATCCACGCTTCCCTTCATCGCATCTGAAAAAAAAACGTCGAGCCCGAAAGCTCGACGTTTTCTTCATTTCGGATTGCGTCCGGCGATCACCGCTTGGTCGCGGCGTGAGCCGCTGCAAGGCGGGCGATCGGCACCCGGAAGGGGGAGCAGGAGACGTAGTCCATCTTCACCTTGTGGAAGAAGCGGATCGACTCGGGGTCACCGCCGTGCTCGCCGCAGATCCCGATCTTGAGCTTGGGGCGAGCGGCCCGGCCCTTCTTGACACCCATGGCGACGAGCTTGCCCACGCCGGTCTGGTCGATCGTCTGGAACGGATCGGCAGGCAGGATGTCGAGGTCGAGGTATTTGGGCAGGAAGCCGCCGATGTCATCGCGGGAGTAGCCGAAGGTGGTCTGGGTCAGGTCGTTCGTTCCGAAGGAGAAGAAGTCGGCTTCCGCACCGATCTCGTCGGCCGTGAGCGCCGCTCTCGGGATCTCGATCATCGTGCCCACGAGATAGGGGAACGTGACACCCTTCTTCTTCATCACCTCCTGTACCACCTCGCGAACCAGGGCGGCCTGGTTGCGGAATTCGGCCACCGTGCCGGCCAGGGGGATCATGATCTCGGGGTAGACCTCGACCTTCTTCTTGGTGAGCCGCGCGGCGGCCTCGGCGATGGCGCGGGCCTGCATCTCCGTGATCTCGGGATAGGCGATGCCGAGTCGGCAGCCGCGGTGTCCGAGCATCGGGTTGAGCTCGTGCAGCGACTGGATCCTGGCTTCGAGCCTGGCGAGAGGAATCCCGAGCTCCTCGGCCAGCTCGATTGTCTCATCCTTGTTCAGGCTGATGAACTCGTGGAGAGGCGGATCGAGAAGGCGGATCGTCACCGGGAGGCCCTTCATCGCCTTCAACAGGCCGTAGAAGTCTTTCCTCTGGAAGGGAAGGAGCTTGGTCAGGGCCTGGCGGCGCTCATTCTCGCCCTCGGCAACGATCATCCGGCGCATGGCGGTGATGCGGTCCGGACCGAAGAACATGTGCTCCGTGCGGCAGAGTCCGATCCCCTCGGCGCCGAAGGCGCGGGCCTTGGCCGCATCGCCCGGCTGGTCGGCGTTCGTCCGGATACCGAGCGTGCGAACCTCGTCGGCGATCGCCATGAGCTCGGAATAGTGGGGGTTTTTATCCAGATCAGGCTCCTTGAGAGCGATCTTTCCCTCGTAGACCAGGCCCTTGGTGCCGTTGAGGGTGATCCAGTCGCCCTCGGAGAAGACCCGGCCGCCGGCATAGATCTTCCGGGCCTCGAGCTCGATGTTGAGAGCGGAGCAGCCGACGATGCAGCACTTGCCCCAGCCCCTGGCTACCAGGGCGGCGTGGCTGGTCATCCCGCCCTTGGCCGTGAGGATCGCCTCGGCGACCTTCATGCCGTGCACGTCTTCGGGGGACGTCTCGTGCCGGACGAGGACGACCTTCTTGCCTTCCATCGCGGCCTTTTCCGCGTCGTCGGCCGTGAAGCAGATCTGCCCCGTGCCGCCGCCCGGTCCTGCAGGAAGTCCGCGGGCGATGGGAATGACGTTCTTCTCCCCCTTGGGATCCACCGTGGGGTGCAGGAGCTCGTCGAGCTGCGTCGGCTGGACTCGCAGGAGCGCCGTCTTCTTGGTGATCAGCTTCTCCTCGAGCATCTCCATCGCCATCCTGATCGCCGCCGTGCTGGTGCGCTTTCCCGTCCTGGTCTGGAGAAGCCAGAGCCGTCCCTCCTCGATGGTGAACTCGAGGTCCTGCATGTCGCGGTAGTGGCGCTCCAGCTTCTTCTGGATCGTATCGAGCTCGTCGTACAGCTCGGGCATCGCCTCCTCGAGGCTGAGCAGGTCGCGGGTGGCATCGGACTTGCCCGCCTTGTTGATCGGCCGCGGCGTCCGGATGCCGGCCACCACGTCCTCGCCCTGGGCGTTGGGGAGCCACTCGCCGAAGAAGCGGTTCTCGCCCGTGGCGGGGTTCCTGGTGAAAGCCACGCCCGTGGCGCTGGCGTCGCCCGTGTTGCCGAAGACCATCGCCTGGACGTTCGTTGCGGTGCCCCATTCGTCCGGAATGCCCTCGATCCGCCTGTAGGCGATGGCGCGCTTGCCGTTCCACGAATGGAAGACGGCGCCGATCCCGCCCCAGAGCTGCTTCCAGGGATCGTCGGGGAAGCTCTTCTTGAAGTGCTTGCGGATCAGCTGCTTGAAGGTCTTCACCAGGGCCTTGAGGTCCTCGGCCGTCAGGTCGGTATCCTCGGACACGCCGCGCGTTCTCTTGAGCGCTTCCATCTCGTGCTCCATCAGGAGCCGGATCCCCTGGCCTCCCGCGGGAGAGACGCCGGCGGCCTTCTCCATCACCACGTCGGCGTACATCATGATCAGGCGGCGGTAGGCGTCCCAGACGAACCGCTCGTTGCCCATCTTCTTGATGAGGCCCTTGGCGGTCTTCTCCGTCAGACCGATGTTCAGAACCGTCTCCATCATGCCGGGCATGCTGAGACGGGCGCCCGAGCGGACGGAGACGAGGAGCGGGTTGGCGGGATCGCCGAACTTGGCATTCATGATCTTCTCGGTCTTGGCAATCGACGAGGCCACCGACTTCTCGAAGCCCTTCGGGTAGGACTTGTTGTTCTTGTAGAAATAGGTGCAGACCTGGGTCGTGATCGTGAATCCGGCGGGTACGGGAATACCAAGGCTGGCCATCTCGGCCAGGTTGGCTCCCTTTCCACCGAGAAGTTCCTTCATCTTGGCGTCACCCTCGGCCTTGCCGTTACCGAACGTGTAGATATACTTTGGCATCTTTCTCCTCCAGATAGCTCGTATCCATGCAGTTCCGGCAGCCGGGCAGGGAGATGCTTCCCTCCCCCCGGGCATCCGGAATAGGGACTGCTTTACCGTTGATCACCGCTGTCTTGTCGACGTCCCGCCTGGTTGACAGACGCTTCGACGTGAGTAAATCAGAAAAAATCGAGACTTAACATAAGCGGCCTGCATGCATCCAGCAAGACATTAATTCGGAATGAAAATATTATTGGAATGACAATTCTAATCGATGGGGGCGGTCCCGCCGTCCTCGCCGGGGAAGAGGAATCCGTCGAATTTCCAGCATTCCTCCACCACGAGCTTCCGGCTCTTCGGAAGCTGCCGGATCCAGCGCGGCGGAAGGTCGGCCACCTCGAGCCGGATCGTCCGGCCGGACACTTCGATCAGGCCGGGATGAAGGGGGGCTGTCCGGCATTCCACGGGGCGCAGCCCTTCCTCGAACTCGAGCCTGAAAAAGGTTTCGCGGATGAAATAGAGCTGGATCTCCTTCGAGAGGAGGTTGAGAAAGAGCTTGGCCGTGCGGCCGTGAGGCCCGTATTCCGGCTCCGAGACGTTGTCGACCAGATCCTTGAAGTTGAGGACGACGTTCAGATAGGGATTCTCCTGAAGCGCCTCGTCGCGCCAGAGGATGTACCGGTCGAGGTCGAGGCTCCCGATCCGGCTCTTCAAGTCGAGGCCGAAGCACTCGTATTCCAGTTCGGGCAGATCGTTGCGATAAGCCCCCTGGAACGTGGAGAGCGTCGCCATCGGAGTGGTGAAGTCGGGGACGACGGGTTCCGTGCAGCAGGCGGACATCGCCAGCGCGGCGAGGACGACGACAAGAGTGCGGATCGAATCGGACACGGCTACTCTCCTGATCTCAACCATTCCGGAGCAGGGCAAGAGTCGGCAGTGTACGGCCGCGGCATCGGCCTGTCAACAAAGCCGCGTCGCGCCGGCGGCCGCAGGTCCGCCGGGATAGACGCTGTTGACAGGCGCGGTCCACTTTCATGATAATCCGTTGAGAATCATTCGGCAGGAGCGGGCTCTTCCGTTACCTGGTTTGCCTTCTTATATATTTTCACAGGAAAGATGACAGACAAACGAATCGGCGACATCCTTGTGGAAGAGGGCCTCATTTCCCAGGAGCAGCTGTCCAAGGCCCTGAACCATCAACGGGGGAAATCCCTGGACCTGGGCCTCGCCCTCCTGGAGCTCGGTTTCGTGGGGGAGGAGGATCTGGCCCGCGCCACGGCCCGCCATCACCACATCCCCTACATGGACGTGGCGAGGAAGAAGATCTCCCCGGAGGTCCTGGAAAAGGTCCCCCTCGACGTGATGGAGAAGTTCGGGATCCTGCCCGTTGCCATGAAGGGCAAGAAGCTTGCCGTTGCCGTGGACGATCCCGCCAAGGTCTTCCAGCTCGACGAGCTCAGGTTCGTTCTGGACATGGAGCTCGTCCCCGTCCTCGTGGGAGCCACGGCCCTCGACAGGGCGATCCGCCAGCAGACGGGAGAGGATACCGCCTCGTCCATGGCCAGGGAGGCGGCGAGCAGTGTGGGCGACGTGGACGATGCTCCCATCATCCGCCTCGTCTCCAAGATGGTCGAGTCGGCCATCGAGCAGCGCTCCAGCGACATCCATATCGAACCGCAGGCCGATCGGATCCGCATCCGGTTCCGCGTGGACGGAGTCCTGCACGAGACGGGATCGCATCCCCTTCACCTCCACGGCCCCCTGATCTCGCGCCTCAAGATCATGGCCGGCATGGACATCGCCGAGAAGCGCAAACCGCAGGACGGCCGCATCAACGTCAAGGTCAAGAAGAAGCCGATCGACATCCGCGTGTCGATCCTCCCGTCGAACTGGGGCGAGAGCATGGTGATGCGCCTGCTCGACAAGGAGACGGCCCTCGTCTCCCTCGAGGAGCTCGGCTTTCACGAGAAGGACTACGAACGCTTCCAGGGCATCATCAAAAGGCCGAACGGAATCTTTCTCGTCACCGGCCCGACGGGTTCCGGAAAGACGACAACACTCTACGCCGCCCTTCGCGAGCTCAACCGGTCGGACGTGAAGGTGATCACGGCCGAGGATCCGGTGGAGTACCACCTGCAGGGGATCAACCAGGTGCAGATCCGCCACAAGATCGGGCTCGACTTCGCCCGCATCCTCAGAGCCATGCTCCGCCAGGCGCCGAACATCATCCTGGTGGGCGAGATCCGCGACCGCGAGACGGCCGAGATCGCGATCCAGGCCGCCCTGACCGGGCATCTGGTCTTCTCCACCCTCCACACGAACGACGCCCCATCGGCGCTGACGCGGTTGATCGACATGGGTGTGAAGCCGTTTCTCGTATCGTCGTCGATCCAGGCCGTCATGGCCCAGAGGCTTGTCCGAAAGCTGTGCACCAAGTGCAGGCAGGCCTACAGCCCCGAGTCGAGCGAGCTTGCCGCCGCCGGGGTCCGCGCCGAGGATGCGGAACGGACCACCATCTACCGCCCGAACGGCTGTGCCGACTGCCAGGGAACCGGCTATCTGGGAAGGATGGGCATCTTCGAGCTGATGGAGCTCGACTGGACGCTGCGCGACATGACCTTCAAGGTGGAGCCCACCATGATGATCCGGAAGCAGGCCCTGGCGTCGGGGATGATGTCGTCCCTGGCGCACGACGCGACCCGCAAGGTCCTGAGCGGCATCACCTCGCCGATGGAGGTGCTGCGCGCCGTGCAGGCGGACGAGTAGCGGTGAGCGGCTGCCGCGTTGGCGGCGGAAAGGAAGTGACTTTTGAATTGCGACAGCCTTCTCGACACGGTCGTGACGCTGAATGCATCGGATCTCCACCTGACGGTGGGACTGCCTCCCATGCTGAGGCTTCACGGCCGCCTCAAACCGATCGAAGGCGATATCCTTGGGCCTGAAGACGTCAAGAAGGCCGTCCGGTTCCTGGCGCCCGAAAAGAACCTTCGCGAGATGGAAAGCTCGGGTAGCTCCGATTTCGGTTACTCCTACGGCGACAAGGCCCGCTTCCGCATCTCGATCTACCGTCAGAAGCAGCAGGAGGCCGTGGCGCTGAGGCTCATCCCGTCGCGGATCATGTCCGTCGAGGAGATCGGGCTTCCCGCCTCGCTGAAGAAGATCCTGGCCAAGAAGAGAGGCCTGATCCTCGTGACCGGACCGACCGGCTCGGGCAAGACCACCACGCTGGCCGCGATGATCGACGTGATCAACTCGGAGATGGACCGGCATATCATCACGATCGAGGATCCGATCGAGTATTATCATGAACACAAGAGTTCGGTGATCACGCAGCGCGAGATCGGCGACGACGCGACCAGCTTTCCCGATGCCCTCCGGGCCGCACTCCGGCAGGATCCCGATGTGATCCTCGTCGGCGAGATGCGCGACAACGAGACCATCTCCACCGCGCTGCGCGCCGCGGAAACGGGGCATCTCGTCCTCGGAACGCTGCATACCACCGGTTCATCCCGAACGGTGGACAGGATCATCGACTCCTTCTCGCCCGATTTCCAGGACTACATCCGCTCGCAGATCTCCTACTCCGTCGAAGCGGTCATCTCGCAGGTTCTCATCCCCCGGATCGACGGGACGGGCGTGATCGCCGCGTTCGAGGTGATGACCAAGACGCCGGCGATCGGCAACCACATCAGGAAGTGCGAGACCTTCAAGATCGCCTCGGCCATCCAGACGTCGCGCAAGTACGGCATGATCTTGCTCGACGACTTCATCGTCTCCCTGGTGAAGGAGGGTAAGATCTCGGTATCCGATGCCGTGGCCTTCGCCCAGAATCCGGCTGAGCTGGAATCGAAGGTCGGCTACATGGGGGAGGCCTGAGATGGCGGAGCAGGCGTCGGGCCAGGGCAAGCGCAACCTTCTGGGGCAGATCCTCAAGGAGATGGGGGTCGTCACGGAAGGCGATATCCAGGAGGCCCTCGAGACACAGCGGCGCCAGGGGGGGCTGATCGGAGACATCCTCGTCTCGCTGGGCCACATCGACGCGAGCCATCTGGCCAGGGCGCTCGGGCTCCAGAGCGGCATGGAGTTCGTCGACCTGGAGAAGCAGACCATTCCCGAGAGCGTGATCACCAGGATCGATGCCTCCACGGCGACGCTTTTCCGGGTGATGCCGGTCCGGTTCGAGAAGGATGTGCTCACCGTGGCCCTGGCCGATCCCCTCAACGTCAACATGCTCGACGACCTGGAGTTCATGGTGAACTCCAGGATCCGCGGCGTGATCGGCGACGAGAAGGCGATAGATGCCGCCATTTCCAGACATTACGGAGCGGCGGCGGGCCAGGACATGGGATCGATCGTGGACGAGTTCCGGTCCTCGGACGCGACCGGCAAGCTCGACCTGAACGACACGGAAGCCATGGCCCACGCCGGCCCGGTGGTCAAGCTTCTCAACTACATTCTCTTTCAGGCCATCCGCGACAAGGCTTCAGACATCCACCTCGAGCCCTTCGAGGGGAGCTTCAGGGTGCGCTATCGTGTGGACGGCGTTCTCTACGAGATGGAGTCGCCTCCTCCCTCCCTGGCGGTGCCTCTCGTCTCCCGCGTGAAGGTGATGTCCAACCTCGACATCGCCGAGACGCGGCTTCCCCAGGACGGCCGCATCGAGCTGTCCATCGGGGGCAACCCGGTGGATCTCCGCGTCTCGACCCTGCCCACCATATTCGGCGAGTCGTGCGTCATGCGTGTGCTGGACAGGAGCGTCGTGGCCCTCGACCTGGAGAAGATCGGCCTCAGGGAGGACGAGATCGGCCTGGTCCGCTCGATCGTCTCCAAGCCGCACGGCATCGTTCTCGTCACCGGGCCGACGGGCTCGGGCAAGACGACATCGCTCTACTCGGTGCTCTGCGAGCTCAACCAGGAAGGCGTCAAGATCATCACCACCGAGGATCCTGTCGAGTACGACATCGCCGGGATCGTCCAGATCCCGATCAACGACGAGATCAACGTCACGTACGAGCGCGTGCTGCGAACCATTCTCCGTCAGGATCCCGACATCATCCTGGTGGGCGAGATCCGCGACCAGGAGACGGCGCGGATCGCGGTGGAGGCGTCGCTCACCGGGCACCTCGTCTTCTCCACCCTGCACACCAACGACGCGCCGTCGACGCTGACGCGGATGATCGACATCGGCGTGGAGCCCTTTCTCATGACGTCCACGCTGGAGGCCGTGATAGCGCAGCGGCTGGTCCGGAGGATCTGCCGGGACTGCAAGGAGTACTACGAGCCTGACGACCGGGTGCTCCAGGAGCTCAACCTGGCTCGCAAGGAGATCGTCGGCAAGAAGTTCGCCTACGGCAAGGGGTGCGAGGGCTGCAACTATTCGGGCTACAAGGGAAGAATGGCCATCTTCGAGATCATGCCTGTCAGCGAGCGGATCAAGCAGCTGATCCTGACCCAGGCTTCGGGCAGGCACGTCCGGGAGACGGCCGTCGAGGAGGGGATGCGGGGACTGCGCGAGAGCGGGCTTCTGGCCGTGTACGACGGCCTGACCAGTGTGGAGGAGGTGATCCGGGAGACGCTGATGAGCGGATGACGCCGGATCGGGAAGATACGGGAGCCGGGCGGAAAGGCCGGCCCGGGCCGCAAGGAAAGATTGAACAAGGAGCAGATAGAGCAGCATGCCGCTTCAAAAAGCGAAGAAACCGAAACCCGTCGCCAAGCCGATCGCGGCTCAGGCCAAGGAGGCCGAACCCCGCAGATCCCTGCTGTCCCAGCTTCGGAAGTCCGTGTCCCGGAAAGCACTGATGCAGTTCACCGTTCAGCTGGCCACGCTTCAGAATGCCGGCCTCCCTCTGGTGCGCTCCCTCAAGATCCTGGAAGGCCAGGTCAGGCCCGGACCGTTCAAGGACGTCCTCCTTGCCGTGACCGAGGACGTCGAGGGCGGCAGCGCCCTCTCCGAGGCCTTCGGCAAGCATCCCCAGGTCTTCGACCGCCTATACACCAACATGGTGCGCGCCGGCGAGGCGGGCGGCGTGCTCGATCAGATCCTGACGCGCCTTGCCGAGTTCATGGAGAAATCGGAGAACATCAGGAGCCGCATCAAGGAGGCCTTGACCTATCCCGTGCTCGTGATGTTCTTCGCCGTGGGGATCCTGGTTTTCATCATGCTCGTGATCGTTCCGAAGTTCAACGACATCTTCGAGAGCTTCGATCAGGAGCTGCCTCCGCTCACCAACATGCTGATCGGATTCAGCTCGTCCTTCGTCACCAAGTGGTACCTCTACTTCGGCATCCCCGCCCTCTTCTTCACCCTCTACAAGTGGGGATTGCGGAGTGCCGCGTTCCGGTACAGGAGAGACAGCCTTGTCCTGAAGGTCCCCGTCTTCGGCGACATGAACCAGAAGGCCATCATCTCGAGATTCGCTCGAACCCTGGGAACGCTCCTCCGGAGCGGCGTCCCGATTCTCGAGGGCCTGGCCATCGTCAAGGAATCGATCGTCAACGCCGTGCTGGAAAAGGCCGTGGGGGACGTGCACGACAGCATCCGCGAGGGTGAGAGCATCGCTCCGCCCCTTGGCGAGAGCGGTCTTTTCGACGATCTCGTGGTGAACATGATCGACGTGGGGGAAGCCACCGGTACCCTCGATCAGATGCTCCTCAAGATCGCCGACACCTATGACACCGAGGTCGACCTCAGGGTCTCGACCCTGTTCAAGCTCATCGAGCCGTCGATCATCATCTTTCTCGCTCTTGTCGTCGGCTTCATCGTCCTGGCTCTCTTTCTGCCGATTCTCAAGATGCTCGACACTCTTGGCAGCACTTGATCGGAACCTGTCAGATGTCCCTACGGACCAAAGTCCTCTTCTGGATCATCGCGGTGAACCTCTGCGTCGGTGCGTTGATCTTCGTGGCGATCCAGGGCAACGTCGAAGCCCAGCGCGACGTTCATGGGCGGCTGCGCGCCAGATTCAGCGAGAACCGCACCGAGAACATCGAGAGGCTAGGGAAGATCCTGCTCTTCACCGAATCGCTGTCGCAGGTCGATACCCATGACATCTCGCTGGAGAGCATCCCCCAGCGCATCATCAAGTGGAAGGACTGGCGGTTCTTCGAGGATGCCGTCGTGCTCGGCAAGGACTTCGTCGAGCTCGAGGGGAATATCATCCACTCCCAGATCGAGCTGAATCCCCTGGGGAACAGGAAGCGATCCCCCTTCTTCGACCGGTCCGCCGCCCTCCGCATGCTGAAGACCGCCATCCAGGAGAACCGGCGGGTCATCGAGGGCGATTCGATCGCGATCCCCATTCATACGCGCAAGGGGCGGGAGATAGAGGCCTGGGGCGGCGCTTTCGTCCGTCCCCGGTTCCCCGCCATCGAGGAGGACGGCGGATTCTTCGATCTCACCGTCTTCTGGATCGCCATGGTCGGGGGGACCGTGGTCCTGATCGCCGCGAGCTTCATCATCCTATCGAGGGTGGTGATCAAGCCGATGGAGGAGCTCGTGGACGTGGCGGACAAGGTCGCCGAAGGCAACTTCTCGGTGCAGTGCGCTCCATCCGGTGCGGGCGATGAAGTGGGGAGGCTGATCAATTCGTTCAACTACATGGTGCGCGAGGTGGGTGACTACCACCGGCACCTGGAGATCAAGGTCCGGGAGGAACAGGAGAAGGTCCGGCTCGCCGAGCGTCATCTCGTCGTATCCCAGCGGCTCGCCTCGACGGGAAAGCTGGCAGCGGGCATCGCCCACGAGATCAACAATCCGATCGGCGGCATGATCAACGCCGCCATCAGGCTGCGTGAGGACGCGGAAGAGGGAAGCCGCACCGCGCTCTATCTCGACCTGATCACCGAGGGGCTCGACAGGATCAAGGAGACCGTGCGCAAGGTCCTCGCCTTCTCGCCGAGGGAACTGGAGAAGCGGAACGTCGTCGTCGCCCAGATCTTCGAGGATGCCGACGCCCTGATCCGCCACAAGCTGGTCCGGAAGGAAATCGAGTTGATCAGCGAGATCGAGCCGCCCGATCTGGCGGTCTTCTGCGAGCCCGGTGAGATCAGGCAGGTGATCCTGAACCTGCTGATCAATGCCGTGGATGCCATGGACGATCCGGGTGGCACGATCGAGATCCGTGCATTGCGCGATCCTGCGGAGAAAACGGTGGTGCTCGAAGTGGAGGACAACGGGTGCGGCATGGACGAGGAGGCGCTGACCCATGCCTTCGATCCCTTTTTCAGCACGAAGCCGGCGGGCGAGGGCTCGGGGCTGGGACTCTCGATCGCCCATAACATCGTGACGAGCCACGGCGGAAGGCTCGAGGCGGAGTCGCAAAAGGGCACCGGAACGATGATCCGGCTGGTTCTTCCCCAGAACAGGCCGGAGATCGGCGAAGAATCATGATAATTTGATGAGCAGCTCTTTTTTCAACCTCTTGGGACGTCGGATGTTAGATATTCGTGCAGGGGTACGGGCACGGCCCGACTCCTGGATGGGGAAAAATTTGTCCTTGCACAGTCCTACCCACTTTATTTATCTTGTTCTACGCCCCGTTTGGCCGGAAAAGTGCGGCGAGTTTACGGTGTTGCAAAAAAAGAAGTTACTTCTCCCGGCGAGAAGACTTTATTGCATAGATTACGGGGAATTTGGTTCATTCGAACCGCGTTTTTCTCCGGATTAGGAACAAAAACATCATGAGGAGGTTCCCGGCGTGAGTGAAGATTTCTGGACCTTTGAAAAGGTCATGCGCGAGCTCCAGATGGAAGAAGATGAATTGAAGAGACTGGTCTCGGCTGGCGAGCTGCGAGCTTTCCGTGATTCTGACCAGATGAAATTCAAGAAGGAAGACATCGACAGCTTCAAGGGAGCCCTGGACGATTCCGAACCCGACGTGATCGAGCTTCTCGACGGCGATGATACCGTGGATACCGGCGCGGGCGATTCGACCGGCGACGATCTGACGCAGGAGCTCGTTTTCGAAGACTCCGAATTCGCAGGCGATGACGACAGCGATGTGGGAATGGCCACTGCTCCCATCATGGATGACGAGCTTTTCGGCGACGACACCGCGAAAGAAGCTGCGAGCGAAGAGGAAGAGGGTGAAAATCTCTTCGGCGATGCAGGTGAAGAAGAATTCCTCGATGATGATGCGGTTGTAGCGGGCAAGACCCCTATCAGGAAGTCCCGTATCGGAGGTGCCGAGGAAGAAGTTGTCGAGGGACCGGCGTTCCTCGGCATGATGGTGCTCTCGTCGATCGTTCTGATCATCGGTGTGATCGTGGTCGTTGACATTGCCACCAGCGATCCGAGCCCCATGGTCGAGTGGCTGGTCGGAATGTTCAAAGAGAAGTAGCAGCTGACCGGATATTGATCGAATCGGATTCGACTGTGTTTTACGTGCCGGATCGGGTGCGTGCGGGTGGGATCATCAAAAACATTGGCTCCGGGATAAGTGGAGGAGGTGAACTGTGTTGAACAGGAGGATCGGCGTGTGGGTTGTGGTTGTCCTGGCATTTGTCGCCCTGACCACATCCGGCTGCGTCACAGTTGGCGAGCACGAGCGTATCAAGAAAGAGATCAAGAAAGAGCTCGAGGATACGCGCAATGCTCTGGGCCTGAAGGACCAGCAGATCGATGAACTGGGCAAGGACAAGGCCACGTACGTGAACAAGGTTCACGAGCTTCAAAACAAGAACCTCTCCAACGAGCAGGATCTTGCGGCCAAGAACACCGAGATCGAAAGATTGAGAGAGCAGCTGAAGGCCCTGGAGAACACGCCGAAGGAGAGCACGACGTCAGGTCTGGACATGACCAACGATTTCGGAATAGAGGTCTACCAGCCCGACAACCTGGTGGGCGTCGGACTCCGTCTTCCCGACCAGGTCCTCTTCGATTCCGGCTCCACGACCATCAAGGACCAGGGAAAGCAGGCTCTGAATCTCGTGATCAGCAAGCTCCGCACCGGGGATAGCCTGATCCAGGTGATCGGACACACCGATTCGGATCCGGTGAAGAAGACCATCGCCCAGAATCCGCTGGGTAATGTCCAGCTTTCCACGAGGCGGGCCCTTGCCGTCTTCGACTATCTCAGGAAGAACGGCATCAACGAGAAGCGGATGAGCGTGGCCGGTTTCGGCCCTCACAATCCCCTTGTCGACAACACGTCGAGCGACAACAAGATGCGGAACCGGAGAGTCGAAATCGTAATGACCCCGCCCAGCAAGAAGTAAACGACCGTATCGAATCGTTCCATTGACGGAGCCGACCATTGTGGTGTGGGATGCCTTGTCTTTCGAAAAGCGGGCACCATCCGGTTAGACGTTTCGGCAGAATGAAAAAGAACAAGGGAGGGGCTGGCATCCGGAGGATGCGGCCCCTCCTTCTGCTTTCCCCGGTATTGGCGCTTTGCCTTTTCAACCTTCTTTTTCTCTCCTCCTTTCCCGGTTGCGGCCGCAACGGGGCCGAATCGATCGAGGACAACCGCTGCCTCCTCCCCGAGATCGAGAACATGACCGTCGTCTTCCTTCAGGGCTCTCGAAAGGATGACGGGAAGTTCATCTATCCCAAGGCGTACTTCATCGACAGGTACGAGGTGACCCGGGGGGAGTACGTCCGGTTCCTGGACGAGTCCGGCTTCTGGCCTACCAACGATGTCTACTTCCTGCAGGGCGCAGGAGAGTTCGACGACTATTACGGGCACACTCTTGTTGTCGATGAGGAAGATGAGGACCTTCCCGTCGTGGGCGTGAATGTCGGCGATGCAACGGCCTACTCGTCCTTCTACGGCAAGAATATTCCCACGGTCCGAGAGTGGCGGAACGCGGCCGGAGTCATTCAGGGGAGCAGCCGTCGATATCCATGGGGTCACAACTTCATGCGCTTCTTCTGCAACTCGAGACGCTCCGGCATCTGCGAGCCGGCCCGGGTGGGTACCTTCGAAAGCGGCAAGTCGCCCTGCGGCTGCTACGACATGGTGGGCAACGTGGCCGAATGGACTTCCACGGCGGTCAAGGATTCGTCGGGTTATGCCGGCGTCAAGGTCCATCAGGTCATGGGCGGGAGCTTCAACGATTGGGGGCACGACACGGAAAGAAACCCCTTCGATCTCCAGAATCCGCCGCAGCAGGAAGAGGGCCGCAGCAGGCAGTTCTCCATCGGCTTCCGCACCGTTCGCCGCAACGCCCTGTCGCTGGTGGAGATTCTGGTGAGCCGCATCAACGGGATGAGCGATTCGCAGCGCTCCCGGGCGATCCTGGAGATGGCGTCGTCGGGCGAGGGGATGGTAGACCTGCTCCGCCTGATCGATTTCCGGAACAGGATCGTACGATTCTACCGGGCGTCCGGCCTGATCACCATGGAGCCGCTGGGCGATGTCGATGGCAGGGGCGGCGACGGCATCCTCATGAAGCATGCCGACGCCGCGGCAGGAGACGGCTGCCTGACCGCCTTGACCGGTGAGGCTCGCAAGCTCTGGTCGACCAGTCTCGGGCTCTTCGACAATGTCACCGTACTGAGGGACCGGAAGGGCGGCGACGAGAAGATCGCCGTGTTCAGCAAGACATGGAAGAGGATCACCTGCCTCGAACCGCGCCGGGGCTCGATGCTCTGGGAAAGCCACGGCGAGGGTGAACCGCAGTCGATCCTCCGGGTCGCCGCCAATGGGCGGCAGTATGCCATCACGTTGTGGACGCATCAGATACCGCTCCTCGTGTCGTTCCCGCTCTCCAATGTCCAGCCGATCCCCTGCGGCCTGAGCCTCTCGCTCCTGAGACAGCACGATCTCGAGACCGGCAGGGTCGTCTGGGAGAAGGAGTTCGTGGGATCGATCGTCGGCACCGAGTGGATCGATCACGGCAAGGGCATGATCCTGGTCGTTCTCCGGAACGAGATCTCCTCCCGGACGGCGTGCCATCTTCTTTCGGAAGAGGGTGCCTTGGAGAGTAGCGTTCCCCTGGGGGATTTCAGGATCACGGATCTTTATCCAACCGTGGAGGGAGCGTGCCGCTTCATCGGATTCAACGGCACCCGGCACGAGGAGCCGGCGGCGCCGGTTTTCTTTCCCGATGGTGCTGAGACCTCCTTTCTCGGTTCTCGGGTCGCAGTTCCGGTTTCCCCCCCCCTGCGGGAAGAGCCGACCCTGCGCGAAGAGAGCGAACCGCTCGAACTCCAATGGTTGGAGGTCGAGGTCGACGCCGATCAGACGGTCCCGCTGATCGCGCGCCGGAATTCCATCCGCATTTCCCCTGGCAACGGCGGATGCCGGGTGGTTCGCGAGGACGGTATCAGGGAAGATCCTGCAGACTTCGCCCTGATCGAGCAGTTCATGAAAGGCTCTCCGAGCCTGAGAACAATTCTTCCCGGCAACAAGAACCGGTCTCCCTGGCTGGCCACGGGAATCGATCTCCAGAACAGGGCGGCGATCCTGCGGCCCGGCGACGAGGATGAAGAGAAGAGGTTGATCCTTCTCGACGGCGTTCTCGGTTCC
Organism: uncultured Phycisphaerales bacterium; assembly: GCA_964482235.1. Lineage (GTDB taxonomy): Bacteria > Planctomycetota > B15-G4 > B15-G4 > CAYZWU01 > CAYZWU01. The sequence goes on along the minus strand of CAYZWU010000019.1, from coordinate 48,324 downwards.
CGCTTCTACTGCCATCCCGTCAGGGCGCGGGACGAGGCATGGTTCGGCTTCCTCCTGTCGAGCAACGGTGGCTCGCTACTCCTTTTCAACAGCGAGACGGGAGAAGTGATCTGGTGGAAGAAGATCAGGGGGATCACGGCTCGCGAGCCGGTATTCTGCGATCTCGACAACGATGGCAGCCAGGAGATCCTGGTTTCCGATCCTTCCGGCGAGATCACGGTGGTCGACCTGATGACCGGAATCGTGAGGACGCGGCTCAAGAAGAGCGGGGCGGCGATCACCAACCTGCTCGGGATGGATATCGACAGGAACGGACGATGCGAGATAGTGGCCGGGATCATGGATGAGGGCGTCTATGTCCTGGAGCCCGATCCGGACGGGCCTGACATGACGCTGAAGAAGATCCTCGATGGTGTCGAGAAAGCCGCGAAGGGACTGTAACCCGATGGCTTTGACAAACCTGAGCAGCATCAGATCCGCCATGGAGCAGCGAGGGCTCCATCCCCGCAAGAGGCTGGGACAGAACTTTCTCAAGGACAGGGGCATTCTGCGCCTCGTCGTGAAGGAGGCTGATCTGCGTCCCGACGACCTGGTGCTCGAGGTCGGATCGGGACCGGGGGCGCTCACCGAGGAGCTTGCCGCCTCGAGGGCCAGAGTTCTTGCAGTGGAAATCGACGAGAGCCTCGGCGACGTTGCCAGGCAGCTTCTGGGCGCTCCGAGCAATGTCACCTGGCTTCAGGCCGACATCCTGGAGAGGAAAAACCGCCTCAATCCACTGGTTCTCGACAGGTTGAGAGTTCTTTTGGCTGAAAGGCAATCGTCATCCCTCAAGATCGTGGCCAACCTGCCCTACAACGTGGCCACCCCTGTTCTCGTCAATATCATCGAATCCGACCTGCCCTGGTCCCTCATGGTGGTGACCGTGCAGGCTGAGGTCGCCGGGCGGCTGGTTGCCGCGCCGGGCAGCCGGTCGTACGGCCTGGTCTCCGTTCTGATCTCGCTAAAGGCGGCGACCAGGCTGGTCAGGCGGATCGGCCCCGATTCGTTCTGGCCGAAACCGCTCGTTCAATCATCGATCGTTCGGATCGAGCGGAGAACGGAATCCCCTCTCGAGGACAAGACTTACAGCCGTTTCAAGATGTTTGCCCAGGGGCTATTCGCCCAGCGGCGGAAGGGATGGCTCAAATCTCTTCTTTCCCACTTGAGAATCGAAGAGAAGGCGCTATATAGACAGAAGTTTATTGATCAGGGCCTGGAAATCGATCGTCGTGCCGAGACCCTGAGTCCGCAGGAGATCGTCCTGCTCTTCGAGAAGGCGATGGAGTTCGATCTGCTGAAAATGAAATGAATTAAGGGATATTACTCTGATTGGGCTGAAAAAGGATAAAAAAGAACAACGATTTGATTTTTTTCTCAATGCAGTGTATTATTGTACGTTTTGATTTTGTGTAGAATATAGCGAATCCTAAGGCACTCGGGAGTCGCAACCTAAATTATCGTCGTTTTATTTCTATTTTCTAACTCCTGGAATATTAAGGAATTAATTGTCCTCTAGGCAACTGCCCGGCGGCGATGACACGGTAAGGCGAATCAAGGATAGGCTTGATGTCGTTGAGGTGATCGGTTCGTACATCGAACTGACCAAGCGGGGGACACGTTTTGTCGCCCTCTGTCCGTTTCACGCGGAGTCGGCACCGTCGTTCTCAGTGAACCAGGTGGAGCAGTTCTTTCACTGCTTCGGATGCAAGAAGTCGGGCGATATCTTTGACTTCGTGAAGTCGATCGAAGGGATTTCATTCGCCGAGGCCCTGCAGATCCTGGCAGATCGTGCCGGTGTACCCATCGAGAGGAGCCGGGGAACACAGACGGCATCGAGCCGGTCGAACAAGACAAGGCTCTATCAAGTGCTCGAAGCGGCTTGCCGCATCTTTGAAAAAAACCTGCAGCTCGAGGAATGCGCCGGAGCCAGAAAATATCTCGAGAAGAGAGGTCTGGACGGAGGCTCGTTCCGGCTAGGATTCGCCAAGGAGAAATGGACCTCCCTCCTTGACGAGATGACCGACCAGGGCTATTCCCGGAGAGAGCTGCTGCTGGCCGGTCTCGTTCGAAAGGCTGATTCTGGAAGGCATTACGACCTTTATCGCAATAGACTGACGATACCGATCTTTGACATGCAAGGAAGAGTCGTGGGATTTGGAGGAAGGGTTCTGGACGATTCGGAACCGAAGTACATCAACTCCCCGGAAACAGAGGTTTTTCGGAAGAACAGGCTGCTGTACGGGCTGAACCTGGCTCGCAAGGCGATCTCCGTCAAGCGCTCGGCCGTGATCGTGGAAGGTTACACCGACGTGATGATGATGCACCAGTGCGGCATCGATGCCGCCGTGGCCACGCTGGGAACGGCGCTGACCAATGATCACTCCCTCCTCCTGAAGAGGATGGCTGATCGGGTCTTTCTCGTCTTCGACGGCGACAGTGCGGGCAAGGCGGCTGCGTTGCGCGGCCTTGAGGTGCTTCTGAGCCATGACCTCGATCTTTCCGTGGTCCCTCTCGAGGGAGGGATGGATCCCTGTGATTTCTTCCGGCATCACACTGCCTCCGATTTCCGGCAGCTGGTCATGGAACGGAGCCGGGACTTCTTCGACTATACGGTGGAGGAGCTGTCTCGCCGCTTCGACCTCGCCAGCCCGGGTGGTCGGTCGAGGATCGCCCGCGAGCTGCTCCGGCTGACGGGCAAGATAGGCGATCCGATCAAGCGAGACCTCGTTCTCCGAAGGATCGCCGACACCCTGGATATCCGGGAGGAGCTGCTGCGCAAGGAGTATCGAGCCGACCGCGAACAGGAAACCGGGTCGGCGCGTCGCCGCTCGCGGGAACGGAGTCCAGTGGATCGCAGACAAGGCTCGCGGGACCTCGGCCTGGATGCAGAGAACGATCTGATCCTCGGCCTTCTCAGGTCACCGGAGCTGATTGCTGAGTTCAGAGACAGGCTTGACCGAATCGAGCTGGTATCTCCGGAAGGCCGGGTAATTCTCGATCTGCTCATCAAGTGCAAAAAGGCGGAATCCATCGAGATCCGTGAACTCGTGACCGACTTGAGCAGCGAGGAGTCGGCAAGACAGCGGTTGATAAGCCTGACGGCAGAAGAAAGGCGCGCCGAGCCTCGCGCCCTGGTAGAGGAGGCAGTGGCATTCTTGGCGTTGCAGCGAGAAGAAAAAGAGTATCTCAGAATCAGGCGGGAGAGGAGTGGTCTTCTCCAGGAGGAGAACAGCAAGGAAGCAGACGAATACCTGGCTGAGCTCAACCGTCGCCTGAAGGAAAGAGACAGATTGAAGCGCCGCGGATTCTTCGAAGAGGAAGCATCCTGATTGCGGCCATGTTTCAAGAGAATTTCGAACTCTTGAAGAAGGGTTGCCATGGCAGGTTCGAATCGAACTAAAAAGCAGGAAAGCAGAAAGAAAACACTCGAGAGCGAGCTTTTCGAGAAGATGGATCCCGTTCTCAAGACAATGGTCGAGAAGGGAAAGAAGAACGGCTACATCACCTACGAGGAGATGAACGCCGTCTTTCCCGATGAAATCGACAACCTGGACGATCTCCTTCTCTACTTCGACGACCAGGGGATCGAGCTGATCGACGAGGCCGATTTGCCGGACAGTCAGGAGAACCGGACCCGTCCCAAGGAGACGTACGACAAGTCCGCCACGACGGAGAAGATCGAGGATCCGGTCAGGATGTATCTCACCCAGATGGGCGAGATCCCTCTTCTGACGCGCGAGGAGGAGATCGCCCTGGCGCGTCGGATCGAGAACACCCGCCGCATCTTCCGCAAGCTGATTCTCGGCTCGGGCTTCGCCCTGAGGGAAGGGATCGAGATCCTCGATGACGTGAGAAAGGGCAAGCTGGCCTTCGACAGGACGCTCAAGGTCTCGACCAGCGGGATCGATTCCGGCAAGGAGGAGATTGCCAAGTGCCTGGAGGCGAACCTCGTCACTCTCAAGCGTCTTCTTCTGCTCTGCAAGGAGGACTACAAGCGCTTCATCAAGAAGCAGGTCAAGTCGGCCGAGCGGTGGCAGATCGTCAAGAAGGTCTGCTGGCGCCGCCGCAAGGGATCCCTGCTTCTCGAGGAGCTCAACATCCAGCTCAAGAAGATCAAGCCGATGATCGCCATGCTCCGGAACCGCCACAAGGAGATGAGCGACCTCGACAAGAAGCTGCAGGAGTACGAGGGGCCCTACAACTGCGCCGAGTACCAGGAGCTGAAGCGGCGTTTCGAGGTCCTCCAGGTGAAGGCTCTCGAGTCGCCCCTGCGGCTGAAGCGCCGCATCTCCCAGATCCTCAGCCAGTACCAGGAGTACGAGAACGCCAAGAAGCAGCTCTCCCAGGGCAACCTGCGTCTTGTCGTCTCCATTGCCAAGAAGTACAGGAACCGCGGGCTCTCGTTCCTCGACCTGATCCAGGAAGGGAACACGGGGCTCATGAAGGCCGTGGAGAAGTACGAGCACAGGAGGGGATACAAGTTCTCCACCTATGCCACGTGGTGGATCCGCCAGGCCATCACGCGATCGATCGCTGACCAGGCCCGTACGATCCGGATCCCGGTCCACATGATCGAGACGATGTCGAAGCTGCGCAACATCACCAAGAAGCTGGTCCAGTCGCTGGGGCGCGAGCCGACGATCGACGAGATCGCCAAGTCCGCCGCCATCACCATCGACGAGGCCAAGAGGGTGATGAAGATCTCCAAGCACCCCATCTCCCTCGACAGGCCGATCGGCGAGGGCGACGACTCGTACTTCGGCGACTTCATCGAGGACGAGAGCGCCGAGTCGCCCGTCAGCGCGGCATCGTACGAGATGCTCAAGGAGAAGATCCGGTCCGTGCTCCACACGCTCTCGTTCAGGGAGCGCGAGATCATCAAGCTCAGGTACGGAATCGGCGACGGTTACACCTATACTCTCGAGGAAGTAGGCCGCATTTTCAAGGTGACCCGGGAAAGGGTGCGCCAGATCGAGGCCAAGGCGGTGCGCAAGCTCCAGCACCCCGTGCGGAGTCGACTTCTCGAGGGATTTCTTGAGAATGTAGAATAGAGCTCCGGGATTTGCTATTCTCCCCCTTTTCCGGCCGTTTCGGAAAGCGGTTCCGTGGACCGTATGCCATGGATTCGCACTCGCTTCCCGAGACTGCCCGGCTCGACCATTTTCTCGGTTCACTGAAGACCGGGGGAGAAAAGAATTGGCTGATTCAATCAAGATCACCCTGAAGGCCCTCCTCAGGCTGTCCAGGATCGACAAGGATCTGGACAGGCTGAAGAAGCGGTGCCGGGAATGTCCCGCCCTCATTGCCAAGAACCAGCGCGAGCTGGACGCAGAGAACCAGATCGTCACGGCCAAGGAAGACTCCGTCAAGGATTTCGAGAAGCAGATCCGGCAGATGGAGATGGAGCTCAAGACCCGCGAGGGGGATATCCAGAAGTTCAGCCAGCAACTTCTCATCGTGAAGACGAATCAGGAGTACACTGCTCTGGAGGACCAGATCAGGCGCCTGAACGAGGAGAAGGGAAAGATCGAGACGGATATCCTCGAAGCCTTCGAAAGCCTCGAAGAACTGGGCCGGGAGCTGAAGAAGCTCGAGGCGGAGCAGAACGAGCGGATCCAGGAGTTCAATGCGATCAAGACGGAGCTGGAAGACGATCTGAACTCCTACAGGACCGAAACGGAGAAGCTGGATAAAACGCGCGAGGAGATGCTCTACGAGATCGACCCCGATGCGCTCGTGGCGTACGAGAGGGTCCGGAAGGCGCGCGACGGCATGGGAATCGTCTCGGCCGAAGGGCTGATCTGCGGCGGCTGCTACATGGCGATCTCGAACAACGACTACCAGCGTATCTACACGATGAACGAGATCATCCTCTGCCGGTCCTGCCAGCGAATACTCTACCTTCCCGAACTCTTGACCTGATCTTCCGAGAACAACAGAACTTCTGCATCGGGGACCAGGGAAGAAAGCCTTTTCCGTAATTATTGATGAGCCTCAGCTGTTCTCTGTTGACCGCTGGATCAGCGCTCATGGTTCGACGGCTCATCCCGATTGAAGAGGTCGCCCTGCCTGAATCCCCTTTCTGTCATCATTGCGGCGATCCCGGAGGCCACCTGGCTGCTGGTCGCGTTCCAGAGTGGGGCGAGCAGCTTGCTTTTTTCTGAGCGCGAACCTGACGGAGGGCTGCCGCAAAGGCGCATCACCACCATGTCGGGATCGAGGCGGCGCAGGAACGCCGCGGCCAGGGGGATGTATTGATCCAGAGAAAGTGAGGCGATCTCGCCTCGCTGCCACGCCTCGGCGAAGGGGGCGTCCCGGGTGATATAGAGGTGGTGCAGCTTGACGCCCTTCAGGGGGAGTCCGGCCAGGTGGATTGCCGTCCGGAGGATATCCGTCTCATCTTCACCCGGAAGCCCGAGGATCACGTGAGCCGCGGTGCTCAGCCCCGCCTTTGCGGCCCGCCGGACGGCGTCGTCGAAGCAGGCCACGTCGTGACGCCTGTTGATCCTTTCGAGCGTCCTGTCATGGGCGCTCTGCAGCCCGATCTCCACCCAGACGTCGAGATCGAGCCCTTCGCTTCCCCCCGGGCCGAAGGCGGCAAGAAGGTCGAGCACCCGGTCCGGGAGGGCGTCGGGGCGGGTGGCCACGGTGAGCCCGACCACGCCGGGAAGGGCTGCCGCTTCCCTGTAGAGCGCCTTTAGGCTCCCGATCGGCGCCGCGGTGCCGCTGAAAGCCTGGAAGTAGGCGATGTACCTCTTCACGCCGGCGCGGCTCAGCCGCCTGACGGCCGCCTCGGCCTGCCCGGTCACGCTCGATCCCGCATCGAAGGCGCCGGTTCCCGAGCCGCGCGAGTCGCAGTAGCTGCATCCCCCCGTCCCCCGGCCGCCCTCGCGGTGGGGGCAGGAGAATCCAGCATCGAGAGAGAGGCGGTGGACCTTCTCGCCGAAGCGTTCCCTCAGATAGGAGCTGTGCGAGCGGTACGGCAAAGGCGCGGCATTTGTCCCGGGTTGTTGCAAATCGCTTCCAGTCGATTTATCCTCCTTCATCTTCGCCCGTGGAGGAAATGATAAGAGTTTTCCCGGTGACGCGAAAGCGATCGGACTTTTTTCGGAAGAGACTCGTGCAGGTCCACAACATCACAATCGGTACGGCCGGCCACATCGACCACGGCAAATCGGAGCTGATCAGCCGCCTGACCGGGATCCACCCCGACCGTCTCAAGGAGGAGAAGGAACGGGGGATGACTATCGATCTCGGCTATTCCTTCTACGAGACGGCAGGCGGCCTCCGCGTGGGCATCATCGATGTGCCGGGCCACGAGAGGTTCATCAAGAACATGGTGGCCGGCGCCACGTCGATGGATCTCGTGATCCTCGTGGTGGCGGCCGACGACGGCGTCATGCCCCAGACGCGCGAGCACCTGAACATCATGACCGTTCTCGGCATCAGGAAAGGGGTCGTGGCGCTCACGAAGATCGACCTGGTGGACGAGGAGATGGTGGAACTGGCCCAGGAGGACGTGCGCGACCTCGTCCAGGGCACCTTTCTGCAAGATACCCCGATCGTTCCCGTCTCGTCCGTCACCGGCGCGGGCATCGACGACCTGCGCGCCCTTCTCGACAGGGAGATCGACTCCGTAGAGCCCCTCGACTACGACGGCATCTTCCGGATGCCGATCCAGCGCGTCTTCTCGTCGAAGGGCTTCGGCACGGTAGTGACCGGCGTGCCGGTGTCCGGTTCGGTTCGCGTCGGGGACATCCTCGAGATCCTGCCTCGAGGCGACAGCTGCCGGGTGCGGGGCATCCAGGCCTACGGCGAGGCATGCGAGCTGGGCCGGGCCGGCCACAGGAACGCGCTCAACATCACGGACGTGAACTATCGCGATATCCGCCGGGGCTTCGTGGCAGCCAATCCGGGCATCTACAGCACGACGACCTTCTTCGAAGCGGAGCTCTACTTCATGGAGGGCGCCGGATTTCCGCTGAGGAACCGGACCGAGGTGCGGGTGCACACCGGCACCTCGGAGGTAATGGGCCGCGTCGTCCTGCTCGACAGGAAGGTCCTGAATCCCGGCGAGTCCGCCCTCGTGCAGCTCCGCCTGCGCGATCCCGTTGTCGTCGTTCCGGGCGATCGATACATCCTCAGGCTCCATTCGCCCCTGATCACGATCGGGGGAGGCGCGGTGGTGGGGCTGACCCGGATGAAGCTCAAGCGGTTCAAGGACCACGTGGTCAACCGCGTCGAGGCCAGGCTGCAGAGCCTCGGGGATCTTCCCACCCTCGTCACGATCGAGGTGGAGGCCTATCCCGGCGGTATGATGACGCGGAGGGACCTTGCCACCGTCCTGAACAGGGATCCGGACAGGATAAAGGAAGCGGTCTCGCAGCTGATGGAATCGGGCGACCTCTTCGACGTGGGCCAGGGACTGCTCATGGAGCGGAGCAGCTTCGAGAAGCGCGCCGGCCAGGTGATGGCCGTGCTCGAGAAGGAGCACGAGGCGAGCCCTCTCGTCCCCTACATCGACGTGAACAGGATCCGGAGCGGATCGCGGATGGACGGCCCCCTTCTCCAGGGCGTCCTGAAGGCGATGGAGGCGAGGGGCGTGGTGGAGACGGCCAAGGGCGGCCTCGTCCGCAAGGCCGGCTTCGAAGCCGGCCCCACGCCGGAGCAGCAGGCCTTCATAGACAGCCTCGAAGCCAGCGTGAGGGATGGCCGCGCCACGCCCCCTGCCATCCAATCTCTCGTCGGGCAAAGCAGCCTGTCCCTGGATGAGTCCCGGTCGGCTCTCGAATACCTTTCGAGCATCGGCCGCCTGGTGAAGATCGGCGGCTTCTTCTTCCACAGCGCCGTCCTCGACGAGATCCGATCGGCGATCCGCGAGGTGGCGAAGGAGCATGGCGAGGTCAAGATCCCCCTGATCCGGGACCGCTTCGAGACGTCGCGCAAGTACCTGATCCCCCTGATGGAGTACTTCGACGGCATCGGCTTCACCCGCCGCGTGGGAGACAAGCGCTACCTCAAGGACCAGGAGTAAGGAAGTCACTCCCCGGACAGCTCCTCGATGACCGTCTCGAGAGCGGCGAGGCGGTTCTGCATCTCCTGCACGGCCCAGCCGGCCGAGCGGTTTCCCTTTCTCAGGCTTTTTCTGATCTCTGCAGGGATCCGCTCCGTCGAGCGAAGGGTCTGGTCGAATTCGGCGATCGCCTTCTTCGCCTTCTCTTTCTGCTCGGGCGGGAGGCTGTCGCTCCTCGAACCCAGGACCTCGTTGATCGCATCGATCAGCAGGGCGCCCGCGCGGTGCATTTTCTCTCTTTCGGCCAGGAACGAATCGATCGATTCGATCTTGCGGCAGAAGGCGTCGACCTCGGCGCTCAGGTTGTCCTGGAAGGCCATGATCTTCCACAACGTGGCGGAAAGGCTGGCGCGGCTCTTGTCGTCAGCGGCCTTCACACCCTCGCCGGCCACATCGAGGAGCTGCCCGAGCTTGCGGATCTCCTCCTTGTATTCCCTGATCTCCGCATCGAACTGGAGAGGAGGCTCCGCGGCGCGCAGCCGCTTGAGAGGATCGCCGATCGTGCCCAGCCTCTTTCCGATCACGGCCGCCGAGTCAACGAGGAAACGATGTCTCTGCAGCAGGAACGGCCCGGATTCCATCTCCAGGTTCATGTCGGCAAGCAGCGTTTCCGAAAGGGAGAGGCATTTCCTCAGATCATTCACCGTCACGCCGGCGAAGACCTTGGCCTGATCGACGTTGCCCCAGGCGACCTCCACCGTGTCGTCGCAGTTCCGCTGCGATTTCCTGAAGTCGGCCGTCACCTTGTCGAGCCTCGTCTCGAACTCCTTCGGAATGGGTGTGCCGATCCCCATCCTCTTCGACTTGAAGAAGTTGAGCTGCTCCAGGTTGGCGCCGATCCTGTTCACCAGGGGAATCTGCTCGCCCATGAAGAAGGCGATCAGATCGACCCGCACGGCATACTCGTTGAAGTCCCGCAGGATCAGGTCCGCCGTTTCCCTCGTCTTTTCCAGCGTCCGGGCCGTGTCGGCCTTGGTCTCGGAGGTGCACTGGTCGATGCTCAGGAGAAGGGACTTCATCGCCTTCCTGAGATCCTTCACGCGTTTCATCAGGCGGTTGCGCTGGTTGGTGAGCCGGATCGAGAGCTTCCCCTGGGTGAGCTTGAGCGACTGGACCTTCTCGTGCGGCTCGAGCGTCTTCTCCAGGCTCTCCTCCACGGCCCGGGCGATGTTCTCCAGGAGCTCGAACTTCCGGTAGAGGTCGGCATTCGTGTCCCTGAGGGCCATATAGACGACGGGAACGATGAACAGCAAGAGGAGCACGAGGATGAGGCGGCCTTTCATCTCACTCTCTCCCTGGAGAAACGATTCCATTTGTGGCTCTGGCTCAACAGCGTATCCTCCACGACCTGTCCGGGAGCCACCGTGGCACCGGGAAGCAGGACCGAGCGCCGGACCGTGCTCTCCTCGCCGAGCCGGCATCCCGCCGCGATCACCGCATGGGGGCCCGCCACGGCGCGTTCCCCGAGAACGGCGTCCCGGTCGATCGAACAGGGCGCGATCGTGCCATTCTCTTCGCCGCCGCCGCCGAATTCAAGGTCGAGAAGGGACATGTTCAGGTCGAGGAAGGCGGCGGGCGTTCCGCCTTCCATCCAGAAGCCGCGATGGATGAAGGTGTTGACCGGCGTCCCGTCGCGGAGAAGGGGAATGAAGAAGTCGCGGATCAGGCAGCCGCCCGGTCCGGGGAGATGCCTTGCCGCACCGGGCTCGATGATGTAGGCGCTGGCATTGACCAGGCCCGCCTCTCTCTTTCCGCTCCGCCCCAGAAGGTTGGCGATGTCGATGATGAATCCCTCGCCGTCCACCATGATCCCGCCGTACCTCGTCGAGTCGCCCTGTTCGGCCAGGACCATCGTGGCCGCGGCGCCCGAGGAGCGGTGGGACTGCAAAAGAGCGTTCATGTCGAGATCGCTCACCACGTCGCAGGCCGTGATCAGCAGGGGGGCAGGCTCGAGCATCGCCGCGGCCTGGCGCGCTCCGCCGCCGGTGCCGAGAATCTCCTCCTCGTCGGAGAAGATCACATCGAGGCCGAACCGCTCATTCTCCTCGACACAGGTCTTCACACGGTCTCCCAGATGGTGGCAGTTGATCACCACGCGGTCGATACCGGCGTCCTTCATCAGGCCAGTGCTCCGGTCGAGGAAGGTGCCGCCGCCTGCGGGGAAGAGAGGCTTGGGCAGCTCAAAGGTGAAGGGCTCGAGCCGCGTGCCCAGGCCGGCAGCCATGATGAAGCCGTTCATGAGACCTCCCCGAGGGCGCACTCCACGATCTCGGTCACGGGAGCGAGGATCGGGGAGTCGGCTTCCCTGTTGGCCCGGACATGCTTCAGGGTGAGGGGGATGCCGGCGAGATACCTCTCGCGCCCCAGGACAAGGCCGTGGTACGAAAAAGTGCCGAGAGCCTTGAGGTTGCGCTCGAGGGCCACGAGGTCGAACAGCCGTCTCGCTTCGCATTCGCTTTGCGGCAGGGGAATTCCGGCCTTCCGCGCCTCCCCGATGTAAAGGAGCATCAAGGCTTCCGATACCTGCGGGGGAACGGCCAGGTAGGAGTCGCGCAGCAGCGAGGCCAGGTCATAGAAGGGCGGGGCCAGCAGCGCGTCCTGGAAGTCGACGAGCACGATTCCCCTGGCCGTCGCCATGATGTTCCTGCTGTGATAATCCCTGTGGTTCAGCGTGGCCGAGAAGGGGGCGATGCGTGCTGTCAGCTCGGCGACGCCGAGATCGAACGCCTTCTCCTCCACGGCCGAGAGAGGCCGGGACGACTCCAGCCCGTGGCGCCTCAGGAAATCGAGCTCCATCCGGATCCTGGCCCCGTCCATCCGGCGCGAGAAGATCTCCGGGAAACGCCTCCTGTAGAGCCCGCTTCGGCTGTGGAGACGGATCAGGACATCCACGGCTTCCTCGTAGAGGTGAAGCGGGAATTCCGCCGCCTCCGCGACGATCTCCAGCGTCGCGTCGCCAAGGTCCTCGAGAACGATGCAGCCTTCGGCCGTACTGGCGGAAAGGATCTTCGGGACAGGGCACTGCGACATCTCGAAAAGCCTGGTGGCATCGACGAAACCCCGCACGCCCTTTTCCCCCTCTCCCTTCTCGAACTGCATGAGGACCAGGGTCGGCTCTTCGCCGTTTCTCGGAACGAGGCGAAAGAAGCGTCGCGTGGAGGCGTCGCCCGCCAGCGGCAGATGCCTGAACCGGCTGAGGTCGATCGATCGGGAAAGGGACGGCTGCATCAGAGACGCACTCCTTTTTCCAGCAGGAGCTTCCGGACGGGTCCGTTGACCTGCCCGAGCGTGTCGTCCAGAAGCTCCCTGGGCGAAAGCCGACCGCGCGAGCGGTCCCTGAGCTCGAGCGAGAATCCGGCGTCAAGGGAACAAGGCGCGATCGCGCCGAAAAACCCGTGCCAGTCGATCGCACCCTGGCCGGGCGGGAGATGTTCGTCGCGCTCTCCCCCGTTGTCATGGATGTGGAAATGGCGAACGCGGCGCAGGACCGTGTCCGCCCTGTCGAGGTTCAGGCCGGGATCTTGCCGTTCGGCGATGTGAAGGTGGCCGATGTCGAGACAGAGGTCCGCCCGGTCGGGATCGAGCCTTTCCGCCACGGCGATGAGCTCGTCCATTGAAGCGTAGGCCCGCGGCGTGTTTTCCAGGAGCAGCCTCCCCTCGTAGAGCGGAGTCCCTTCAAGAAGCCTTGCCGCCTCTTCGATGTAAAGGGCCGTATCCGTCTCGTGCTGGCTGCGCATCCCGGCATGCACCACGAGATCGGGAGAGCCGAGCACGGCGGCGGCCTCGAGGAGGACGGAGAATTTCGCGGCGGCCTTCTCCCTGATCGCTCGACTCCTGTCGCCGAGGGAGAAGAACCGATCCGCCTTGAGCTCCTCCAGGGATTCGTAGAAGGGGGTGTGGATCGCGCGGAGTTCGATCCCGGCACGGTCCAGCTCCGCGGCGACGGAGTCGACGAAACCGCTGTCCATGGCCTGGAAGTGCTGCGGCGCCGCAAAGATCTCGAGGGCCGTGAAGCCTCTCTCCCGCGCCAGACGGATCATCTCCGGACCGAGCCGGGTGTAGGCGAAGAGATGTGTGGAAAGTGTGGGAATCAGATTCATACCGCCTCTCGAGCATTCTATAAAAATGACCGTCGAAGGTGAAGGTAGAGGTGAATCTATGTTATCATCTCCTTCCGCTGGATGCCTGCTCGGAAAAGAGAGTGGATCAGCATCCTCTTTTGCCGCCAGACCACGACAAATGGAGGCCATTGGCGCATGAGACTCCGGCGTTTTCACAGATTTGTACTTCCGTTCCGATCCGGGACGGCCGTTATGGCCCTTCTGTTCCCGGTCCTGTTCCTCCTTCCCTCCGGAACTGCGCAAGCCCAGAACGAGGGCGACGACGAGCTCGTCATGGAGTTCAAGAGGTTCTACACTCCCGACCGCTCGGTGCGCGAGAGGATGGAGGCGATCTACGTTCTCAAGGGTGTGAACACCGTGGAAGCCACCGGCGCCCTCGTCGAGGCCTTCGACGACGACGCGTTCCAGGTCCGGTTGGCTGCCGTGGAGACGATCGGCTCGTACACCGATCCGGCCAGCATCACCTTCCTGATCGAGCGGTACATCGCCAACAAGCGGGAGAAGAAGATCCACCGGCTGGCCTGTGCGGCCGATGCCCTCGGGCTGATGAAGGCGGAGCCGGCCATCGAGCCCCTCGGCCTACTCTTCAGGAAGACCAGGGACTGGGAGCTGAAGAGAGCCATCGCCGCCGCCCTTGGCGCCATCGGCTCCGAAAAGGGGGTTCCCGTTCTCGTCGGGCTCCTGGAGGACAAGGATCCCACGCTCCGCATCGTGGCGCTCGACGCCCTGGCCGGTGTCAACCGTCCCGACCTCTGCGGCGAGGCCGTGGTGGAGTCGATGGAGAACGACGGCAACTGGCAGGTTCGCGCCGCCGCCATCGCCGCGGCGCACAAGATGAAGTTCAAGGAAGCGGTGCAGCCGCTGATCAACCGCCTGCGCGAGGAAACGGGGCGCCTGCGCGGCGATGCTTTCGAAGCGCTCAAGGAGATCACCTTCAACGATTACCTGGAGGATCCCGAGGTCTGGCAGAAATACTGGGACCGCGTCAAGGAGACCTGGGAGCCGCCGGACTACGAAAAGATCAAGGAGATCCGGGATAAACGGAAGCGCGATGGGACGCGATACACCAATCCGGCCGCCCAGTTCGCCGGCATCCCGACCAAGTCGAAGAACATCATCTTCGTCATCGACATCTCGGGCTCCATGGAGACCCGCGTGGCCAACATCGACAGGTTTCGCGCCTCGGGCAAGGAGTACCGGTCGTACCAGCGCCTCGAGATCGTGAAGACCGAGCTGATGGATTCTGTCCGCAACCTCGACAAGAACGTGAACTTCAACATCATCACCTTTGCCACCAAGATCAAGTGGTGGAAGAAGAGGCTCGTGGCCAACAACATCCTGAACAACAACTCGGCCGTCAAGTTCGTGGAGGGCCTCAAGCCGGTCGGCGGCGCCATGGCCGGCTTCCGGTCGCGAACCGGTCTGAGGACCAGCGGTGTGGAGGAGGGCAAGACCAACACCTACGCCGCCCTGATGGCGGCCCTCGGTGTTCAGGAGGACAAGGGCAGGCGCACGGGCTACGACCGCAACCTGAAGAGCAACGTGGACACGATCTACTTCCTGTCCGACGGCGCCCCCACGGTCGGCAAGGTGATCGACAAGGAAGAGATCCGGATGGAGGTGAAGAGGGTCAACAAAGTCCGCAAGATCGTGATCCACGCCATCGCCATCGGCGACTTCCAGAAGGATTTCATGAAGGCCCTGGCCAAGGAGAACGGCGGGGTCTACGTCGACCTGGGGGAGTAGAACCCAGAGCGACGGCTCGGTTCATGGGAACCGGTGCCAATGATCGACGTTCTTGCGAAACGTCGAGCCTACTTCTTCTCCATCACGTACCTGAGATGGCGCACCGCGGCGAGGATGTTCCGCACGTCGCGGGTCTCGATGGCGCTGTCGAAGACGAGCCTGTCGATCGTCCCCTCCAGAGGGATCTCCCTTTCGGGCGTCATGTAGCCGGCCTCCCCGAGCAGGGAGGCCACGGCGCCCTTGATCCGCACCTTGTCGTCGTGCTCGCAGATCTCCGGGCGGGCCTTCTCTTCCGCCAGCAACTCTCCGGGGGCGCTCGAGGCTTCTTCCATGTAGAAGGCATGGCAGAGGAGGCAGACCGCCTGGGCGAGGTTGAACGACGTGAGGTCGGGGTGCGCCGGGATGCCGACGAGGTGCCGGCAGAGAGAGACGTGATCCGACGAGAGGCCGTGATCCTCGGGGCCGAAGACCAGCGCCGCCCGATGTCCTTTCCTCTTCTCCTCCTGCCAGAGGGCCGCCGCTTCCCGGGGCAGAAGCCGGCTCTTCTTGAACCGCGGCCGCGCCGTGACGGCGAAGACTGTGTGCCTGTCCTCGAGAGCCTCCTCGAGGGTGTCGAAGCAGCGGGCCGCGTCGAGGACCTCGCGCGAGTTCGATGCCATCGCGTAGGCTTCGGGAACACGGAACTCGGGAGGAGAAACGATCACGAGGTCCGTGAATCCGCAGTTCTTCATTGCCCGTGCCACGGAACCGATGTTCCTGAGCCCGGCCGGCTGCACGAGAACAACGGCGATCTCGAGAAAGCGGGGGGTCGATCCCGCTGTGGAGCCTGAGGACATCTCTTTCTCCAGACGTTCCGGAACAATACTCCTCGTTCGTGACGCATCATAGGTCAAGAGGAATGGGGGTTCACGGCATTTCTTGACAGGGCACGGTTACCGGGTAGAGTAAACGGGATTGTACCGTTGCCTTCGAAAAATCCGGCCCCTTGCACCGGTCCCCTTGCAGAGGAAAGAAATGAAACCGTATGGATTGATCCTGCCCGTCAGCCTGGTGATTCTTGCCGCACTCTTGCCGCCTGAGGCCGGTGCGGACGAATACCTCGCACGGGTGAGGGGGGGAGAGAACAGCGATCAGATCACCTGCATCGGCGGCCATGGGCATGCCTTGCGGCTCGAGGTGAGCGATTCGAAGAAGACCTGGTGGGCCGTCGGCGTCAAGGTCTACGGCGAGGCCTACGGCGGCGGTGTCCAGGGGCGCGATGTCTTCACCATCTCCTTCATGGACATGGACGGCAAGGTCTACGCCCAGTCGGATCATCCGCGCTCCCACTTCACCAGTACGCCCGAGTGGCACGGGATCAAGATCGTGCCGACGGAGCTCCCCCCGGAGTTCTGGGTCATCGTCGACTTCAAGCCGAACAAGGAGAAGGGCGTCTATGTGGGGTACGTGGCCACCGGCGGCGGCCACTCGATGCTGGCGAATCCCGACTGCAAGCTCTTCCCTCTCGTCGAGGAGAACGGCCAGCCCTGGAACGTGGATTGGTGCATCGAGGTGAAGGTGCGCAGCAAGTACAAGGGCAAGATGAGGCGCTACGATCCGGCGGCCCCTTCCCTGGTCACCTCGTCGGACAAACCGGTCGAGCCCGAGGAGAAGAAGCACGATTCCGATCATTTCACCTTCCTCTACAAGGGGATCGAGGACAAGTGGGGCGTCTCGGTCGTGCGGCTGCTGGAGAGCGCCAGGGAGTTTCTCGTCAGCGGCTACGGCCTCGAGCTCCCGGACAAGGTCCTGATCCGCGCCGGGATGGACTCCTCGAAGGAGACCTCGGTGACCCTGGGAGAGTCCGATACGATCATCTGGAACCTGAAGGGACGGACCGAGCTTCTACCCGTTGCCCGCGGCGGAACGTGCCATCACCTGTTCGGCTTCTGCAAGGCGCTGGCCGCGGTCGCCCTCAGAAAGGAGTTCCCCGACAGCCGCGTCATGCCCGGCGGCATGGAGGAGGGGATCTCATCCTGGATGGCGGCCGAGACGCTCGAATACGTGAAGAAGAAGTGGGGGCAGAAGCTCTGGCCGATCCGGTACAGCTATCTCCGCGAGGAGGGGCCGCTCCACCTGAAGAAGTGGATCGAGACCGGAGAGGAGGGAGACATGGCCCGTCGCTACGCCCGCTTCCTCTGCGAACTGGATCGATTCATCACCATGGACAAGCTCCGGAACGCCCTGAAGAAGAACTTCGAGGCATCGCATGCTTCGCGGGATTTTATCAAGAACCTGAAGAGCGACGTGGAGGCCGCGACAGCGGGAAGGCTCCCGGAAACGCTCTTCCCTCCCGATCTGATCGAGCCCCCCTTCCTCTGGCTCTTTCCCAAGCCCGACTTCGAGGCGCCCGCCACCTTTGCCGGTATCAAGGGCAAGAGGTACAGGAGCCAGGTGATCCTCTCCTATGACGACAACTCGGCGGAGAGCGTTGCCTTTCCGGCGTCGGGCAGCACGATGATCTTTCACACGCCGCCCGGTCAATGGAGGATCGAGTCGCTCAAGCTCTTCTGCCGCAGCAAGGAGAGCGGCGGCGGCAACCTGACGGCCACGCTGCTCGACAAGGCGTTCGATCCAGTGGCGACGCTCACCGTCCCCCTGGACGGCCTCAAGGCATCGCGGCCGGGCTGGAAGGATCTGGGCTCGATGGGCGACGCCGTCGTGTCGGGGCCTTTCATGATCTGCCTGCAGCCCGATGACGGGGCATCGGAGAGCTTCGACGTCGGCTGCGATGAGGGAGGAAAGGGAGGCCACTCGTTCCGGATCGTGCCCGGTTCGCACGCCGAGCCTCCGCCCGGCCGGTACGATTGGATGGTGCGGATCTTCCTGACCGGAAAGGAGAACATGGAGCGAAACGAGATCGATCAGGCCCTCAGGTCTTTCAAGAAGAGTTTTCCCCGATGACGCCTGACCCCGCGATCCGATGCTGCAGGGAGAGGCAGTGGACCAGAGAGCCTCGATCATGAAAGGAGTCGCCGCCAACAGGCTTCTTCCCGGATCATCCTGGGTTCTCTACGATTTCGCGAACACGATCTTCTACGCCGTCGTCGTCACCCGGTACTATCCCGAGCACATCCTCAGGGAGACAGGCAGCCATCTCTGCATCAACCTCGGCTTCTTCCCCGCCATGCTGGCCGCCGCCTTCCTGGCGCCCTGGCTGGGGCGCTACGTGGGAAGGCGCGGCTTCTCCAAGAGGTCGGTCGTGGTGCTCACGCTTTTCTGCACCATCGCCACGGCCTGTCTCGGCCTGGCGGAGACGCCGTGGAAGATGGTGATCCTCATCGCCGTGGCCCAGGTCTTCTACCAGCTGGCTCTCGTTCCCTACAACAACCTGCTGCCGGCCGTGGCTTCGACCGAACGGATGGGACGGCTCTCCGGCATCGGCGTCGGTGCGGGATATGCCGGCGTGATCGTGAGCCTCTGCCTTGTGGACTGGCTGATGCAGGCGCATGGCGGCGACGGCGCCTCGGGAACAGAGGGGAGCGGGGAGGAGACGGCCTACTGGCTGGCCTACCTGGTCGCGGCGGTGCTCTTTCTTCTCTTCACCCTCCCCCTGCTTTTCTTCGTGCCGGAGAAGAAGCCGGAGCGGTCCACCGCTCTTCCCGCATTCAAGGAGTTCGCCGGTCTCCTCCGCGACAAGATGAGGCGTCGCTTCATCATCGGCAACTTCCTCTGTGCCGATGCGATGAACGCCGTCTTCTTCTTCATCGTCGTCTATCTCGAGGAAGGGTTCGGTTTCGACGGATCGATGATCCTCGAGCTCCTGATCTTCCTGAACATCGCCGCCTGCGCGGGCGGTGTGGCATCGGGCTTTGCCGCCGACAGGTTCACACCGCGGATCGTGATGATCCTCGCGGTGTCCTGCCTCTTCGCGGCGATCGCTCTCGCCCAGTTTTCCGGTACATCCTCGGTGGTCTTCTGGTCGATCGTCCTCCTGGGCGGGCCCGGCGTGGCCGGCATCTGGGTGGCGGGCCGGAAGTGGGTCGTCGATCTTTCCCCCGGAGGAGAGACAGGCGCCTTCTTCGGGCTCTACGGGCTGACCAACAAGCTGAGCATCCTCAACGCCCCTCTATTTGCCCTCCTCGCCGACGTGACGGATGACTATCTCTGCTCGGCCCTCTTGCTGCTCGTCTCCCTCCTCGTGGGGGTGGGCTTCCTCATCAGTTCCCGCCGTTGCGCTTCAACCGCTCCATCATCTCGATGAACTCCCTCTCCGTCTGATCCATGTGCCGCTTGATGTCCGCGCCGGACCGGGGATAGCGGGAGGCTTCTCCCTCCTCGGGCTCCCCGGATCCGGGAGTGTACGAGGAGATCACCTCGGCATCGATGACGTTCGGATTTTCCGGCCCGGCGGGCCGGCCTCTCCGGCCTGCGGCGACCTTCAGGAATTCCCGTGCCCGCACGGCCCGCAGCTCCGTGTTGCCGGCCCAGTAGATGAAGAGGCAGATGAGGGTCAGCCAGAGACTGCTGAAGATCATCCCGTTCAGCGCGAGGCAGACGAACCCCGTGAAGGCGAAGATCTTGCCCGTGGTCACGGCGATTCTCGTGGCCTTGAGGTAGGGGAGCGGGATCGCCGCCAATGCCCTGAGGATCCTTCCGCCGTCGAGGGGAAAGGCGGGGAGCAGGTTCAACGTTCCCATGAAGGCGTTCACCAGGACGAGGAACTCGACGAGGTTCAGATAGGGGGAGAAGGGTTCGAAGAGCCGTGGATAGGAAATCGTGCCCATGAAGATCGAATCGAGGGCCACGATCAGGATGATGAACGCGAAGTTGACCGCCGGTCCGGCCAGGGCGATGCGGAGCTCCACCGAAGGGATCTCCGGAATGACGCCGAGCCTGGCCAGGCCGCCCAGGGGCCAGAGCGTGATGTCGATCACCTCGACGCCGAGCCGCCTCGCCGCCAGCGAATGCCCGATCTCGTGAAAGAGTACGCAGAGAAAGAGCAGGGAGACGCGGATGAAGGTCTGGAATCCCGTCATCAGGCTACCTGTTTCCTGCACGTTCCAGAGACAGATGAGGAACACGAAGAGGATGAAGACAAGGTGAACCTTGATGTCGATGCCGAAGAGCCGCGTCACCTTGATCGACCAGGCCAGTCGGTATGGATTGATGGAGCGGACCAAGAAGCCTCCTTCTCGTCAATGCCGCATGCTACAGGTTGCCGTCTTTCCGAGGCGCGAGATCCACCCGCACGGTTTCGTTTTCGTACACCTGGATCGTGACGTCCGTCCGCAGGCTCGACAGGGCTCCCGCCGTTTCATCCAGGTAGACGATGTACTGCCCTGCCGCGAGTCCCTTGATCTGAAAGAACCCGTTCCTGTCGGTCACCGCGGACTTGAAGAGCCCGGACTTCCTGTCCATGGCCACGACGCGCGTCCCCCTGGCCGCAATGCCGTTCTCGTCAACGGCATTGCCGAGGATGTTGCCGCCTGTCGAAAGAGCCACGTGCCCGAGGTCGCGCACCGCCTCGCGCTCCACCAGGATGTCGCGAAGCACCTTGGTCGCCATCCCGTCGGCCTCGATCTCGATCGAGTACTTGCCGGGCACGATGTTTTCCAGGAGAAAGGAACCGTTTTCACGGGTCAGGCAGGTTTTTCCCTGCTCCGCTTTCGCCGTCCCCTCGAGGCCGCCGAATCCGAATCCGTGAAAGTAGCTCTCGTGCAGGAGGCGCAGGCTGGCCCCGCCGATCGGCCGGCCGTTCACGGTGAAGAGCTGGCCCCGCAGCCCGCCGCCCTTGCTCAGCAAAATCTCCACATCCTGCGTGGTCTGGCCCGATGTCACCAGAATATCGGGCGAGCGCGACCAGGCAAAACCGTCCGCCTTCACCACGAAGACATAGGTCCCCGGCAGCAGGTTCGCGAGGGAGAATCCGGGCCCGCGGGTGACGCTGAACTCCTTCTTCTCGATGAGCCGGGTCCTCGGCCAGCGGGGCACGAACCTGTCGACGGCGATGGAGAACCGGGCCGGGGGATCGCTATCCGCCACGAGCCGTCCCTTCACACCGCCCTTCCTGTGGAGGACGATCTCGACGCGGTCCGGCGACGGCTGCACCTGGAGCGGCTCCTTCAGGAACAAACCGCCGCTTTCCGCCGTGAGGATGTAGAGGCCGCTCGAGAGGCCGTTCAGCAGGAAGGTTCCGTTCTTGGCGGTGCGGCACTCCATCGTGAAGCGGTTGGCCGGCCCGCCGCCGGTCAGGGAGACCCGGATCGTCGTTCCGGGGACCGGCTTGCCCTTCTCGGAGCGCACGATGCCCCGGATCGAATCCGATGCCTCGCTGAGGACGAAGTCGAGCCTGGACTCGGTCTCCTGGCTGCCGAGAAAGCCGAAGAGGATCGACTGCGTGACCGGCAGGTAGCCCACCGCCTCGGCAATGATCTCGTGGGAGCTGGATGAGAGATGATCCAGGTGAAAGCGGCCGTCCTGGTCGCTCCGGCTGGATGCCGCCTCCTTCTCGCCGCCCCCGGAAACAGTTGACCGGCTCCTGGCTCGAATGAGGGCTCCGCTGATCGGCAGGCCGTTCCTGTCCGTCACCGTGCCGGTGATGCGGAAACCGCTGGTCATGGTGATATCGATGACACGGTCCTCGGCGCCCGGCTTGATCGGGGGATGACTCGTTTCCGAGGCCGCGTGACCGGCGGCCGTGCATTCGACGAGAAGGGGGACTCCCGAAGGGACCTTCTCGAGGCGATATGTCCCATCCTTTCCTGTCTTGGCTCTCTGGCCCGTCCTGTACTTCGTGCTCATGAAAAGGTCCTGGGTGACCCGGTAGAGCACCACCTTCGCTCCGGCAACGGGTCGGTTGTCCGCCGTCACGACCCGTCCGAGGAGCACGCCGCCGGCCGCCTTGCCATCCGTCGCCTCGATCGGAACCTTTTCTCTGGTTTGTCCGGTCCCGTTCTCTCCGGGACGGTCCGGCTCCTCGGGCGTGACAGGGATTTTTTCCAGAGGGGCCTCGGTCTCGCTCTCGGGCTGCGGTGCAGGGGTTTTTTCCCGGTCCAGGCCGTCGCCGCCCAGCAGGTAGACCGTCGCCGCAACCACGCCGACAGCAAGGATAAGGAAGAGGAAAACAACGCTTTTCTCGTTCATGACCGTTTCCGTCAATCGGGCGGTCCGCCGCAAAGAAGGGCCTTTCAGCTTCGAAGGGCTCATTGTATCGCATCGCGGTGATTACGACGACAGGTTTCATTAGGAGGCGGTGTTGTTTTTAAGTCTAACTCCAATAGTATGTTACGTTAACTTAATGAAAAAGATAAATAAGTCGATAGAGAGGGAGGGAACAGGGGTATATCCGGAGAAAGGGGAAGGCTCTCATGGATTATCTGGAACATCGCTACGAGAAGGGGCGCCTCGGTCAAACCGGGGCGTTGATCGGCCTTGCGGCTTTTTTCCTCTGTATCTGTCCGTTCGGGGCAGCCGAGGAGCTGGCTTTCGACAAGAAGCCGGCCGCGAAGGACAAGAAGGCCGCCTACGAGAGCAGCGAGGAAGCCTTTCTCCACGGATCCATGGATTTTTATCAGGGCGATTACAAGAAGTGCATCGAGAACATGAGCATCGCCATCGAGATGGATCCGGAGACGATCGAGCCGTTCCTGGTTCGCGGCTTTTCGAGGATCCTGATCAATGATCTCGAAAGGGGATGCCGCGACTTCGCCGTTTATGCCGAAAGGGACCCCGACAAGCCGGAAGGATACAGGATCGCGGGAAGGATTCTCTACGACAACGGCCTCAACAACGAGGCGGAGTTCTTCTTTCGGCAGGCCCTGGAATACACCCCCCTTGATTCCGGCCTGTACAACAATCTCGGATCCGTGCTGGTCCACCTGGGAGAGATCGACGAGGCGCGTGGCGTGTTCGAGAAAGGCATCGAGATCGATCCGATGGTATCCGAGCTTCACGTGAACCTCGGTACGGTCCACTTCATCAGGAATGATCTGGATGCTGCCGAGAAATCGATCCTGAAAGCGATCGAGATCAACGCCTCGCTGGAATACGAGGATCCGCTGCCCTATGCGAGCCTCGGAGACGTCTATCTCGAGATGGGTGACACGGAGGCTGCGGTCAGGGCGTTCACCATGTCGCTCGAGCTGGGTCCGGAGCAATCCGATGTGCGGACGCGTCTCGGCGTCTCCTTCCAGATCCTCGGCGAGAACGAGGCGGCTGCCTACCATTACCAGATCGCCATCACCAAGGGGGGCGAGATGCCCGTGGCGCACTCCGGCCTGGCGCTGATCTTTCTTTCCAAGGGCCGACTCAACGAAGCGATCATCGAGTTTCGAGCCTCTATCCGGATGAACGGAATGTCCGATCCCAGGCCCATGGCGGAGCTGGGCGAGCTGCTCGACAACCTCGGCCGCCTCGATGAAGCCCTGTACTGGTACCGGTTGGCATTCCAGTCCGGGGACAACACCTGCAGCACGCTGGCCGCCCTTTCGAGAATCTGCGAACAGAAGGGACTGGAGGAGAATTCGGTACAGTTCTTCCGGATCCTCGAGGAGGGCAGCTGCTTCGATGCCACGGCACTTTTCGAGGTGGCGCGCCGCTGCCTCACCTCCGGGATCGAGGCGATCCAGAATTCCCGTAAAGCATTGACGATCATGCAGCTTCTGGCTGATGACACGGGTTGGAAGCATGCCGGCGTGCTCGACACCATGGCCGCCGCCTATGCGGACCTGGGGGAGTTCGGAAAAGCGGCCAGCGTGCAGCGGACGGCGATCGGGCTCGTGCCTGCCGACTGCCCCATCGTACCGAGCTTCGAGGAGAAGCTCCGGCAGTACGAGAACAGCGGCAAGTGACGGTCAGGTCCGCCGGTCCAGAAAAAAAGTCGAATACCATTCAAAATCATTGACACCTGCCTAGGATATCTTACTCTCCGGCGGTTATCTTGCTTGTCGGTTTGTGTTTTCGGTTTCACCAGGTCCACGAAAGCGGCCTAATCGTTCAGTCAGGGGTCAGCAAAGATGGCAAGCGGTCTGACGAGATCGATCTACCATCGTCTCCAGGCTTCCGAGCACGGATTCCTCATGTGCGTGGCCGCCGTGATCGGCGTGCTGGGCGGATTCGGCGCGATTCTCTTCCGCGAGCTGATCGAGTTCGTTCAGGCCACCGCTTACGGCGATCCAGACTATTCGCTCAGTCTCTTGGAGAGGCTCGAGTGGTGGCATGTGCTTCTCGTTCCGGCCGCGGGCGGCGCCGTGGTCGGGCCGATCGTCTACTTCTTTGCCCGCGAGGCCAAGGGGCACGGCGTGCCAGAGGTGATGGACGCCGTGGCCACGAAGCAGGGCGTGATCCGGAAGAGGATCGTTGTCGCCAAGTCGCTCGCGTCGGCCGTGACGATCGGGACGGGCGGCTCGGTGGGGCGGGAAGGGCCGATCGTGCAGATCGGATCGGCCATCGGTTCCGCCATGGGACAGATCCTGAAGCTGCCCCGGACGAAGATGCGGACGCTGGTCGGCTGCGGCGCCGCAGCCGGCATCGCCGCCACCTTCAACGCTCCTGTGGCCGGGGCGCTTTTTGCCCTCGAGGTGATCCTGGGCGACTTCGGGGTGCGCCGGTTCACCCCGATCGTGATCTCCTCCGTGATCGCCACGGCGGTATCGCGCCATTTCGTGGGCGACTTTCCCGCCTTCGAGATCAAGGTGAGCTACGGGATGGTCACGCCCTTCGAGCTGCTGACCTATCCCATTCTCGGGATCGCTTCCGCCGTGGTCGCCGTGATCTACATCAAATCGGTGTATTTCTCCGAGGACATGTTCGACAAGATCAGGATTCCCGAGTACATCAAGCCCGTTCTGGGCGGGCTGATGATCGGTGCGATCGGCCTCTACTGCCCCCGCATCTTCGGCGTGGGGTACGAGACCGTCGACCAGGCGCTGAACGACGAGATTCTGCCCTGGGGATTCCTGTTTCTCTTCATGGGGATCAAGCTGATCGCAACGAGCCTGACCCTCGGCGGTGGGGGGTCGGGAGGAGTTTTTGCGCCTTCCCTTTTCATGGGCGCCCTTCTCGGCGGCGGGCTGGGGCACCTGTTCCATTCCCTGTTCCCCACCCTGACCGCCACGCCGGGCGCCTACGCGCTGGTCGGCATGGGAGCCCTCGTGGCCGCGGCCACCCGCTCGCCCCTCACATCGATCATGATCATCTTCGAGATGACGGGAGACTACAAGATCATCCTTCCGCTGATGCTGGCCTGCATCATCGGCAACACGATCGCCACGCGGATCAACAGGCACTCGATCTACACGTTGAAGCTGGCCCGCAGAGGGGTCAACCTGATGAAGGGACGCGACATCAACCTCCTCGCCGCCCTGGACGTCGAGGGGATCTACTCTTCCAGGTACGTGGCGATCAACGACAAGACGCAGCTGGGAGAGATGCTGCACCTCATGGTGGAAAAGTCGGATCAGTACTTCTATGTCAAGGATACCCGGGACCGGTTCAAGGGTGCCGTGGCCGTGGAGGATCTCCCTGCCGCCCTGGTGGAAGGGGACATGCTGAAGGATCTGCTGATCGCCCGAGACATCATGAAGGACGATATTCCCCTGATCCATCCGGACGAGAAACTGGACAAGGTGATGTTCCTCTTCGGCCACCATAACAGGGACGAGTTTCCCGTGGTGGAGCGGGGAGAGGGTGGACGGCTTCTCGGTGTGGTGACCCGCAGGGCTCTGATCAACGCCTACAACGGCGAGATCCTGAAGCGCGATGCGGTGAGCGGGGTCCGCCTGGGCCTCGAACAGGAAGGATCGACCGAACCGGTCATGCTCCCCGGCGGGATCGCCATCGCCGAGGTCGAGGCCCCCGGCTGGATGGCCGGCCGCACGCTGGCCGCCCTCGACCTGAGAAAGCGGCACGGCCTGCAGGTGATGATGGTGATCTCGGCGGAGGAGGGCTCTGCCCCGGGCGAACCGAGGCAGATCGTGCCGAGGCCCGACTACACGATCCGCCTTGGCGACAACCTCCTTCTCCTCGGCCAGGAGAAGGAGATCAAGGGCCTTCTGACCTGAGAGCCCGCACGACGCCTGTCGATCGGCACGACGGAACAGGGTCAGCGGCCGCCTGATCGAGGATGCGCCCGCCGGTAGATTCTCCTGAGCTCATCGAGTCCCAGATGTGTATAGATCTGCGTGCTCGAGATCCGCTTGTGCCCCAGGAGTTCCTGGACCTCCCTGAGATTGGCGCCCCGGTTCAGGATGTGCGTGGCAAAGGAGTGCCGCAGGGAGTGGGGAGAGAGATCGGGATTCAACCCTGCCTCGAGGAGATATCCCTTGATGATCCGGCCCACGCTGCGCGACGTGAGCCGCCTGGCTTCACGGGCGTTGAGGAAAAGCGCCTCCGTCGGGAAGGCCTTTCTCAGGCGGATCATGGAGCTCCTGGCCTGGAGATAATCCCGTATCGAGGCAAGAGCCGGCTGCCCGAGCATCCCGAGACGCTCGCGGCGTCCCTTGCCCCGGATCCTGACATAGCCGCCGCGGCTGTCGAGGTCGGTGAGGTTCGTGCCGACCAGTTCGCTGACACGCATCCCTGTCGAGTAGAGCGTCTCCACGAGGGCCTTGTCCCGGCAGGCGATGAAGCTGCTTCCGCTGATGGCGGTGAGGAGCCGGTCCACCTCTTTTTCCGTCAGGAAGCCGGGCAGGTTTCTCGGTTTTCTCGGAGTCCTGATCAGGCCTGAAGGGTCGCGGGTGATCGTTTCGTTCCGGATCAGGTAGCGGAAATAGCTCCTCAGCGCCGAGACCTTCCGAGCCACCGTGGTCCGTTTTCTCGCTTTCTCGTCGTCTGAACGCCGCAGGTAGGCAAGAAAACCCCGGATCGCAAGGTGGTCAACCTCGTCCGGCCTGTTAATTCCATGTCCGGCGAGATGTTCGGTGAACTGGAGGAGGTCGGACCGGTAGTTGCGGATCGTGTGTTCCGAGAGGTTCCTCTCCCTCGCGAGATGCCGCAGGAACTCCTCGATCGTTCTCTTCATCGGTGCTTTCTGCCGGGCCATGCCCCAACCTCCCGCATTTCTTGACAGACCTGTTGATCATGATACCATGAGAACCTGTTTCGCTGATCCGGAATCAATCGATTGTCCGTCTCCATCCGGAACTCGATCACAGGGATTCGATTCCCTGCAACGCATGTCGTTCCCGACCCGGCGGGCAGCAGTAATGAGGATTGAAATATGATCGGTCTGCGTCGTTCATCGAGCATCATCATTTTCCTTGCCCTTTTCCTTCTCGCCTCGCCCGCAACAGGACACGCGGCGCTGCCCCAGGCCGCCGACGATGAGGCGGTGGAGTCGGTGGACTCCCTCTGCAAGCAGTTGACGTCTCTCTACAAGGCCAAGAAGGACATGGACGTGCAGCGAATCATGAATCTCGTTCGAATGCTGCACGGCAGATACAAGACCGCGAAGCCGGCCGAACAGAAAAAGATCGTCAAAGCTATCCGGAAGGCGTACGACATCAAGCGCCTGCCCAAAGATCTCTCCTTTCTCATAACGGCGTCCGGCGCCCTGGCCGATATGGGGAAGGAAGGGAAGGACGCACTTCTCCACGGATTGAATCACAAGAATTTCAAGGTCCGGCCCAGCAAGGAAAAGTCCAAGGAGAAGCCGATCGAAACGGAGATTCGCAAGGTCAAGGTGACCATCGTCGAGGCGATCGGTTTCACCAAGCAGGTTTCCGCCATCAAGCCGCTCAGCGAGCTGCTATGGGACGATGACTGGGAAATCATTCGGGCGTCCTGCAAGGCCCTGTCCTGCTTTGCTGATTCTCGCCTCAAGGTGCGCAAGCCCGTTGTCAAGGAACTGGTCAAGGTCTTCGCCAATATCAATGCGCTCTCCCTGGCAAATCCCAAGCGCACAGATTACCGCGACAAGCTGAACCAACTCGAGGTGCCCTTCAGTGAAGCCCTTCGCGCACTGACTCCGGCAAACTTCGATACTGCCGAAGAGTGGGAGAAGTGGTACAACAACAACAAGAACAAGCCCAAGTGGTAGCAGATGCATCGGATCGGTACGCTTGCCGGGTGTCGTGCTGATCGGCGGCTCGGTCCGGGCTTTGAGGGATAGCGCTGTCATACCTTTATAAAAAGCTGATACGCCCCATCTTCATTCTCAACGACAGTGTGCATTCGATTGCACTTGGAGTTGCGCTGGGTGTTTTCATCGGCCTCACGCCTACTGTGGGTTTTCAGATGGTGCTGGTGCTCCTGATCGGAACCCTGATCCACGCAAACCGCATCATCGCCGTGATTCTCTGCTGGATATCGAACCCCGTGACATTCCTGCCGATGTATTACGGCTACTACTGCCTCGGCACCAGGTTGATCGGAGAGGAGACAGGGACCTTCGAAAAATTCAGCCAGCTGTTCAAGGGAGGGGAGGACCAGGGATTCTTCGCGACGCTGGCGGTGGTGATGAATAACTTCGGTGTCCCGTTGTGGACCGGATCCCTTCTCGTCGCCCTGGTCGTCTCGATACCGACGTACCCGCTGACAAAGATCATGCTGAACCGCCACCGCGCCAAACGGCAGGCGCTCAAGATGGAGCGGCGGGCCCGGTACCTGGCACTGACGGCGGAGGCCGATGCCGCTCGAGCCGCTGCGGAGCAGGACCAGGCGGCCGATGAGAAGCCGGCGGGATCGAAGGAGAAGATCGTGATGCTCCTCGCTTTTTTTCTTCTCCTCCCTGCAATCTCCTGCAATGAAAAAGAGAAGACAGAGCCCCATCGCGTCGTCAAAGATCAGGCTGGCGTCGAGGTGCGTGTTGCCCACGCCGCCATGACCGATTATTGCGCTCTTTTCATCGAATTTCCGGAGCTGGGAGGACGCGGTGCCGAACGCAGGCATGTCTACCTGAGGATATACAACTTTTCTGAAGATCCGTGCCCCGTCCCTGAAGTCGGGATTTCCTTTTTCCTTGATCTTCCTTCCGGAAGGGCGCCGATCCGATTCCTCCAGTCGATTGATGGAGGGAAGACGAACGGCACTCTCGATCTGCTGGCATCAGCCTGCCCCGAGGGCAGCCTGCCGCCGCAATGCTGGACCAGGATCCACATGGCCTTCGATGATCCGAAAGGAGAGTCCCGGGATGCCGCCGTGGTGCTGGTTCGAGGAGGGGAGGACCAGCGCCTGCCGGTCCGAAAGGTTCCGGAGCGGCTGTGGAGCTCCTTTCTCGGCAATCCCACGATGGAGGAGATGAAGCTCCTGGCTGATCTCGCCCAGTGAGATTCGATATCTGGTACCGTTTGTCGATTCAGGGAAACAGGAGTCGATTCGATGTCAAAATCTCCGAAAAGCTCGCCGGATTCACCGGAACGTGAAGGAGCCGGTGCAAATGCCCAGGCCGATACTGCCGCCCAGGAGGGCTTGATGAAGGAGAGCCTGGATAGCCTGCGACAGCTTGCCGCTCAGAACGCTCGCCTGAAGAGCTTCATCTTCTGGATCGCAGCCCTCTATTCCGCTGCATTCCTCTGCCTGATCGTCTTTTTCGTTCTTTTCGTCCGTCAATCCGGAGAGGACCTCCAGTCATCCATCGCGGAAGGGATCCCCGGCTTCGGTCAGGCCGTGGCCGATGTGGTCCGGCACGAACTGGAGCAGGGAAAGGACCTCCAGAAGGAGAACATGGAGCTGAAGCAGAGAGATGAGGAGATGCGGCGGATGCTGGCCACCTCGGAGAGCAAGGTCCTCGAGCTGGACCGCCGGGAACGTGAGCTTGCCGTCCATCTGGATCGCAAGCGGGTCGAGCTCGAGGAGATGAGAAAACTCTACGAGGGTCTGGGAGATCCGAGCGATCAGCCTGCGGCGGAATCCGGGAAGGCGGATGCCGACCTTGATGAGACAGCTCTGTCGGAAGGGGGCAAAGGCGCGGCAAAGAATAACGTAGGAGTTCCTGAACCTGCTGAAAACAAAGAGGTTGGAGACCTTAGCGAAGCTCTGAAGGAGCTGAATTCGATCCTGGCCGATTCGGGGGAGAAGAACATCAAGATCGTGGGCTGCCATGGTCTGAAGGAAAGAGTCCTCGTCGAGCCCACTCTGGTCTACCAGAGCTTCAAGGGGGAAAAGTCCGTTGTGGTTCTACCGGAACAGCTCGATGTTGCCCGAAACGGCAAGGTCGTGGAAATCCGATCGAGGGAGGGCGGGACCTTCTGTCCCCCGGGCGGGACTTCGCAGCCTCTTGACGAGGGTGACGTGGCGATCACGTTCCGGATCGATTCCCTCGACACCGTGATCGATCAGGACCTGAGGCGGCTCCTCGGGCTTGTCCCCCTCGAATCGAAGCCTGAAAAGAACGATCCGGGCGGGATTCTGGCACGGATCAACGCACTCCTGGAGCGCGACAAGGGCCGGGAATACCGCTTCGTGAAGATCGATTCCGTGGAGGAGAGCTGCCTGAGGGGAGTGACCATCGAGCGATACGAGACATCCGGGACGCTGAAGAGCAGCGTGAACGCCGACAGGTGCACGATGCTTCTCTATCCGAGGGACCGGTTCCTCATGCTCCACTTCGAAGATGGAACGATCGGATACGGCGGAAAGCAAACCCCCTTCTACGACGGGAAATTGAACTGGAACATACCGAGCATCGATCCCGAGCTCTGGCGCGGCCAGGCCTTCGCTTTCCTGAAGGAGGACTAAGAGGAAACAAGGGGAAATAACGAGGCTTGACAATAGAATTTTCTCATAATATCCTCTCATCATCGAAATAGTTTGCTCATAACCCCACTGTCTTGCGGGTTGCTGAGTTTGAATAGATTTGAGGCGCAACCCTGTCTGAATCATCAGACAATCATGATTACGGGAATCTGAATATTGAGTCGGCGTAATATGTTATCGCAAAAAGGGATAACAAAGTTCTTTTCGGGTTTGATCGGATCTGCAGCGCAGCTGTCTCGAAAATTTTTGAGAGGGCTGTGACGTGGTTTTCTATCCAATGCCCGAGTGTCGTCGGCGATAATCAGCTTCCGAGTCCCGCCTCTCTTCCTTCCAGACTCCCCGCTTGGCAGGAGCTGCTTGGAGTTTTGCCTCCGAAGGAGACGCCGGTGCTAAGTGTACCGAGCTTGTGCTCCTTCAAAAGGCAGTCCGGGAGGAATCATGTTACATGCAGCATATCCGGCGTTGTGGCTTGCTTCGGAAGCCGGAACGTCCTCTTTCATCATGTCATCCAATACCTATATCTCCTTGGGTGCAGGTCTCGTCGCGGGCTGCGCCGTCACGCTGCTCTATTTCAAGGCCCTCAGGAAGGGGGCCAGGAACGAGATGCAGCGGCTCATCGAGGATGCCAAGCGCGAGGCCGAGAAGACCAGGGTCGAGGCCAAGCTCCAGATCAACGAGGAAGCTCAAAAAGTCCGGGATGACCTGGATAAAGAGAGAAAAGAGCTGAAGGAGGAGATCCGGGAGAACGAAAAGCGCTTCCGGAGCAAGGATGATCATCTCGAGAAGAAGGCCCGGGCCGTGAGCCGTAGCGAGCGGAACGTCCTCGATCGCGAGAAGAAGCTGGGCCAGCAGCAGCAGCATCTCGACAAGCTGGAGAACGATCTGGAGGAGAAGATCAAGCAGGAGATGGATCTCCTCCAGGAAATCTCGAAGATGTCGTGCGAGGCGGCCGAGGAACGGCTGATGGCCCGGATCGAACAGGAAACGAAGAACGAGGCCTCGGCCAGGATCCGAAAGGTCCAGGAGAGGCTCACAGAGGATCTCGACAAGCTGACGCAGAAGCTCCTCAGCGACTCGATCCAGAGGTGCGCCGTCACCTACACTGCGGACAGCCTGGTGTCCACGGTGGATATCCCCAGCGACGAGATGAAGGGTCGGATCATCGGCCGGGAAGGCCGCAACATCCGAGCCATCGAGAAGGCGACAGGCGTGGACGTCATCGTGGACGACACGCCCGGCGTCATCGTCGTGTCCTGCTTCGACAACGTGAGGCGCGAGATCGCCCGCCGCTCCCTGGAGAAGCTGATCCTCGACGGACGGATTCATCCGTCACGGATCGAGGAGCTCGTCGCGCAGACGAAGAAGGAAGTGGATGACGATATTCGGGAAACAGGCAAGAAGACCCTCCTCGACCTGAATATCCACAACGTCCACAACAAGATCACCAGCCTGATCGGAAGGCTGAAATACCGCACATCCTACGGCCAGAACGTCCTGAAGCACTCGATCGAGGTGGCCTACATCGGCGCCGCCATCGCCGGAGAGCTGAAGCTCAGCCCCAAGCTTGCCCTGCGCTGCGGCCTCCTGCACGATATCGGCAAGGCGCTCGACCATGAAATGGAAGGCGGGCACCCCACGATCGGTGCGGACATCGCCCGCCGCTGCGGCGAGAGGAAGGAAGTGGTGAATTCCATCGCCTCGCACCACGAGGACGTGCAGCCCGATACGATCTTTTCCGTCATCACCCAGGTCTCGGACGCCATCTCCGCCGCTCGCCCCGGCGCCCGCCGGGAGACCATGGAGAAATACATCAAGAGGCTCGAGAGGCTGGAATCCGTTGCCAAGGCCTTCAAGGGAGTGGATCACGCTTTCGCCATTCAGGCGGGCCGGGAAGTCCGCGTTGTGGTCAATGCCGAGAAGGTCGATGACGATTCGACTGTCTATATCTGCCGGGAGATCGCCAAGAAGATCGAGGAGGAGCTCTCCTATCCCGGCGAGGTTCGCGTGACCCTGATCCGTGAGAAGCGCGTGGTTGAATACGCCAGATAGGAAAGGTCCCTTGACCCTGAGAGTACTTTTTATCGGCGATATCGTCGGCTCTCCCGGCTCGAAGATCGTGAAGCAGCTCCTGCGCACGGTCCGCAAGGAGAAGGGGATCGATCTCTGCGTGGCCAACGCAGAGAATGCCGCCGGAGGATCGGGGCTCACGCCCGAGCTGGCGCGCAGCTTCCTGAAGAACGGAGTGGATGTCATCACCACCGGCGATCACGTCTGGAAGAAGAGGCAGATCATCGACGCGATGGATGACGGGCTGCCCGTTCTCCGTCCGGAAAATCTTCCCTCCGGCTCGCCGGGCAGCGGCTGCAGGGTGGTCCGCACCGCGTGCGGCACCGAGGTCGCCGTGATCCTTCTTCTCGGCAGGGTTTTCATGAATCCCTCCGACAGCCCCTTCCAGGCCGTGGACAGGGTGCTCGATTCCCTTCCCGAACGGATCCGCGTCAGGATCGTCGACCTGCATGCCGAGGCCACCTCGGAGAAGGTGGCCATGGGATACCATCTCGATGGACGGGTGTCCGCCGTCCTGGGGACGCACACCCACGTGACCACGGCGGACGAGAAGATCCTGGAAGAAGGAACGGCTTACATCACCGATGTGGGAATGACCGGCCCTCTCAATTCCGTCTTGGGCCGAACGACGAATAGAGTATTATATCACTTCACGACCGGGCTTCCGGCCTCCTTCACCATTGCCAAGGGCCCCGTGGCTCTCAACGGAGTTCTGGTGGATGTGGATCAACGGACCGGTCTTGCTTCGGGAATCGAGCGCATTCATCTGGAGATGCCCTGACCGCCCGGGGACGGAGTGCCACATGCAGGCCTGCCAAGATCTGGATACCTTTCTGCTCAAGGCGCGCGAGGAGATCGACAGGGCGCTGGATCGCTTGATCCCCGCGCCCGGCTCCGCCGATTTCGGAGGGCGGCTCTTTGCCGCCATGCGTCATTCGCTTTTTTCCGGCGGCAAGCGTCTTCGTCCCGCCCTCTGCCTTCTGGTGAACCAATCCCTGGGCGGCGACATCAGGAAGGCTGTTCCGGCCGGCTGCGCCCTGGAGATGATCCACACCTATTCGTTGATCCATGACGACCTGCCGGCCATGGACGACGATGACCTCAGAAGAGGGGAGCCGTCCTGTCACAAGGCGTTCGACGAGGCCACGGCCATCCTGGCCGGGGATGCTCTTCTCACCCATGCCTTCGAGGCGGTGGCAGCCGGGATGGAGTCGAGCGCCGAAGCTGTCCGGGTGATCGGCATCCTTTCCCGTGCAGCCGGCCCCAGGGGGATGGTGCTCGGTCAGATGCGCGATCTCATCTCCGAAGGGCGGGACGCTCTGTCCGGTGAAAAGAAGATCGACATCGACACGATCCGGGCCATTCATTCCACCAAGACAGCTGCCATGTTCTCGGCGGCCTTCGAGGCGGGCGCCGTCACGGCCTCTGCCGAGAGGGATCTTCAGGAGAGGCTGGCCGAGGCAGGCCTTCGCTTCGGGCTCACCTTTCAGATCGTGGACGATATTCTCGATGTAGTGGGAACCACCTCGCGTCTGGGCAAGACGGTCGGCAAGGATGAAGCCAGCGGCAAGGCGACCTATCCCAGCCTGATCGGACTCGAAGCCTCGCGGCGCGAGGCGGAGAAGCTGACTGCCGAGGCCCTTGCTCTGCTCCCCGGCGGCTCGAGCTTTCAGCTTCTCGGCGAGCTGGCGGAACGGATGCTGGCGCGTACCTATTGAGACGAAGAGGAAGTCCTCGGCAAGTCCTGCCGCATGATGCGGCAAGTCGCGGGTAGGATCGATGAACAAGGTCAAGCGTGTTCTCGTTGCTGGAAACCGGACTCTTTCCGGTGTGGAGAAGCTCTCCCAGGAGATCAAGGCGTTTCTGGCACCGCACGTCGATGCCGTCAGGATCGTCCTCGACATGACCCGCGATTTCTCCCGGTCCCGGGCCGACCTGGTCGTTGTGCTGGGAGGCGACGGCAGCATCCTGCGGCTGGTCTCTCAGCTGGGTCGGAATCCCATTCCCGTTGTGGGCATCCAGATGGGGCGCTTCGGTTTCCTCTCCGAGCTAACGCGGAAGGACTGGAAGGGGAACCTGCGCAAGGTCGTGTCGGGCCGGGCTTCGGTGGAGCAGCGCATGATGCTGCAATGCACGGTGCGGAACAGGAGGAAGGTGGTCTTCACCGGAACGGCTCTGAACGATGCCGTGCTCACGTCGCGCAGCATCTCCCGCATGGTGCTGATCGATCTCTTCGTTGACGGCGCTCCGGTGACCACCTTTCACGGCGACGGCGTCATCGTGGCGACGCCCGTCGGTTCCACGGCCCACTCGCTTTCGACCGGCGGGCCGATCGTGGAGCCGGGCATGAACTCCTACGTGATCTCGCCGATCTGCTCCCATTCGTTGACCATACGGCCCATCGTCATCTCCGCCCTGCGGCGGATCGAGTTCCGTATGAGGGAGAGCCGGTATCCCCTCGTCCTGACCCTGGACGGACAGAGGACGCACAAGCTCAAGCCGGACGAGAAGATCTTCGTGCGGAAGGCGGCCCATTCGCTCAACCTCGTCAAGGTGACGGAGAGATCCTATTTCGACACGCTTCGCTTGAAGTTCAACTGGGGCGGCACCTCGCTGGACAACTGCTGCTGGGAGATTTCGCCCGAAGGATCAAAAGGATCAAAAGGTTGAGGGGGCGAGATGCGCGATCCCACTGACGGGCTGCCCTTTCTGACCGCGGACCTTCGCGGCACCGGGGGAGAGATCAAGAAAAGCCCCGACGACTTCGTGGTGGAAGAGATCCCGCTCTACCGGCCGAGCGGCCGGGGTCAGCACCTCTACCTTCTCGTGGAGAAGGAGCGCATTTCCACGTTCGAGGCGCTGTTCCGTCTCTCCAGGGCGCTCGGGCGGCCGCAGAGTCATTTCGGTGTGGCGGGGCTCAAGGATGCGATCGCCCTGACGCGGCAATACATCTCCATCGAGAACGTGGCTCCCGAGGCGGCGCTCAGCCTCGAGATACCGGGAGTGCGGATCCTCGAGGCCGTGCCGCACAAGAACAAGCTCAAGAGGGGGCACCTCAAGGGCAACCGGTTCCGGATCAGGATCACCGGAACAGGCGAAGGGGCTGCCGAGAGGGCGCAGGCGGTCCTCGACAGGATCGGACAGAAGGGAATACCGAACTTCTTCGGCTCCCAGAGGTTCGGCCTTCTCGGAAACACCCATCTCCTGGGCGGAGCCTTGCTCCGCGACGATCTGGAGGCCTTTGCCGACATCCTGATCGCCACGCCGCGCTCCGAGCTCGATGCTGAATACGATGAGGTGATCGCTCTCTACAGGGAAGGGGATTTCGGCCAGGCTCTCGAACGCCTGCGCGGCGGATTCAAGTACGAGAACCGCTTCCTCGGTGTCCTGGCAGGTACGGGGGGGGATCTGCGCAAGGCCGTGGCTTCCCTGGACAAGCGAATCATCGATCTCTATCTCTCGGCCTGCCAGTCGCATCTCTTCAACAAGATCGTTGCCCACCGGATCGACAGGCTCGACTCGCTCGAGAGAGGGGATATCGCATTCATCCACAGAAACGGGGCCTGCTTTCTCGTCGAGGACACCGAAATGGAAGCACCGAGGGTGGAAGCCTTCGAGATCAGTCCTTCCGGGCCGCTGTTCGGATCCAGGATGCTGAAGCCGGAAGGAGAGCCAGGGCGGCGTGAAGAAGAGCTCTTTCGCGATGAAGGGATCCGCGTCGACGAGATGCCGGCCCGGTACCGGAGCCGGCTGCGGGGTGCGCGGCGGCCGCTGCGCAATCCCCTGGGGCATGTGGAGTTGAAAGAGGATGCCCCCGGTTCGCTGGAGCTCAGCTTCGAGCTGCCGCCCGGCGCCTATGCCACCGTCCTGCTCCGGGAAGTGATGAAAACGGAAAACATCGACTGATTTTATGGTCTCGAACAGCTGGTTGCATGGCGTCCGCGTTTTGCTACAATACGCGTCTTGATCGTTTGTTACACGTTTTTTAGGCCAGGCTACACAATACCGGATCGGCTGAGGATCCGGTGTGTTTGCCGGTTTCGATATAAGGTTATCTAAATCTTTTAAACGGCAAGAGTTGTGTTGTCTGTACAACTCGAGCTCGACTGCAGCCGACTTAAACCTGACCAGATTCTGGGGGTGGCCGTGAGATACGTCACACCATGCCTTCTTGTTGTTCTCGTTTTTTTCTTCCTCCCGACCAACGATGCCGCCGGGGAGACGTGGCCTCCTGTCATGACTTTTTATGACGAGCAGGGCACTCCCTACACCGCTCCGGACAACTCGACAGTCATGCAGGTCATTCCGGGCGCACGGATCACCATCGAGGTGGAAGGAATGGCCAATGATCTGTGCGAGGTCTATCTTTCCCAACTCTCGAACGGGGCCATGACCGGTGGTTTTCTTTTACCTCCTGTGACGCGCCTCCTGTCGGGTCCGCCCCATTACCTCGACAGCCAGGGATTCGCAAGTGTCAACGTGAGGGTGCCCCTCAATTTCGTGGCGCTCGGATACGACCTGACCCTCTACTTTCAGGCCGATGTGACCGATCCGACCAACGGCCAGGCCTATTCCAACGGGATCCGGTTCGACATCCTGAGCCCGAACGTCAATGCCGACCTGGCTGTTCACCGGGGGACGAGCCTCGGCATGATCAGCGAGATCGGCCGGCTCGACGACGACAACGCCGAGGATAACGAGGTGAGCGGCTCGGGTCTTCTGAACGGGGAGAGCATCCAGGTGTCTCCTGATTTCTCCGGAACGCTGCTTTCCTACAGCGACTCGGGCACTCCGGCAGGCTATCGCTTTCCCACTCCCTCGAACTCGCTTTTCCTCAACGGGTTTTCCTATCTGGTCCCCGGCGATGCGGGCATCCATCCCGACTTCATCTACGATTCCAGCGATACCACATCCAACTATCCTGAAGTCGGATCGCAGATGCAGATCCACAGGAAAGACGTGATCTGCCGCAATTTCGAGAATCCGAGCATACACCATATCGTCATTCCCCAGGACAAGGGGAACGGTGAGACGAAGATCCTGCATCTCTACCACATCATGACGGGCGACAATCCGCCCGATCCCACGTACGGTTTCATGATCCTCGACACGGAGACCAACGAGTTCCGGCGGATCGACGGCTCCTTCATGCAGCAGACAGCGCTGGACAACGTGTCGCCCTGGGATGGCAACGTGGCGATCAGCCCTGACGGCAAGCTGCTGGCCGCCATCCTCAAGAACAGGGAGTACCCCAACAACTACGCCAGGAGGGACAAGCTCTACCTGATGAAGCTGGAGGAGGGAGAGAACTGGGCCGACGAGTACAGTGTGGTGCAGGAGGCGATCCACATCGAGACCAAGGAGGGCGCGCTGCAGGCGGATTACGATCCCACCATTCTATTTGCCGAAACCATGACGTGGCTGATCAGGTCGGATGCCACGGGCACCGATCCGGTGGAGGATTATGCCCTCTACTTCGCCTCGAACTACAAGCCGACCAATCAGCCGGCCCACGTCCCGGACACCATCGGCGCCGTCGTGTGGAAATGGCCCCGCAAGGTCATCGACTGGGGCGGAAGCAACGTGGCGGAGGCGTGGTTCCTGAAGAACACGGCCAGCTTCATGCCCCTGACCGGGACCGGCAAGGATCCGTTCAAACTCGGGGATACGCACCAGTACGACAAGTCGCTCTATGCCATCAATCCAGAGGTCTCGAACCTGAACTGGATCAAGTCGGAGGATCACACGACTCTCAGCTTCCGTTTCGGAGGAAGGGAGTTGGATACCGATCCCTGGGACTGGGATGTCTACTGCATCTCGAACGTGCGGCAGAACACCACCGGACTGAAGACGACCGAGGATATCCTCAACATCAGCGGCTTCACCGATTCCACGACCGTCAAGCCTTTCGGCCGGTGCTCCAACGGCACGTCTGCCGTCTCCTTATTGCCCGATGGTTCCAAGATCGCATTCTGCACCGTGGATGACGAGGGTGACAACGACATCTTCTTCTTCGATACCGACGGGATGAGCATCGGCGAGCCGGGTTTGATGTCCGGGACGGAGTTTGACCAGCTCTACGGCCTTTCCGGGGATATCCTGGTGGTCGATCCCTACATCGTGGACGAGGATAACCTTCTCTTCTTCAGCGGTGAGAAGCGCACCGGCCTTCCGCTGAAGACCGATCTCTACCACTTCGGCGAGGACCCCAGGCAGTACAAGAACCTGACCATCACGGACATGTTTCACGAACCCGATCCGCCGTTCCGGTACTCGGGCGATATCAGCCCCAAGGGTTATTTCGTCTCCGGCAACGGGCGATACCTGTTCTTCCTTCGCCAGAAGGAAGCAGGCTCCAACGACGAGTGCGATCTCATCAGCGTCGACCTGCTCAACAGCTTCACCATTACCTCCCTGACCGGAGACGAGTGGGGTGGCGGCATGGTGGATCATATCTCGAAGGAGGACGGCTGGTCGGCAGGGGACTTGAATTTTGTCTACGCCTCTTCGGTCGATTCGACGAAAATCTACTTCAAGGCCAAGTACAAGAGCTCCAGTTCGAAGGCGTATCAGCTCTTCATGCTGGACGAGGCTTTTCCTTTCTCCACTATCCCCCTGACAGCCTTTCCAACGTCCATCGACATCATCATCGACAACATCTGTGCCAGCTCCGACGGCATGTTGGTCGGTTTTTCCCTCTCGAACAATTCCTGGTTCCCTGACACGTCGCAGAAGGTCTACCTGATCGATCTGAACAGCTACGGCTACATGCGGGATCTGACGCCCGATTACAACTTCGATCAGGCTCCCGTGGACGGTTCCTTCCACTTCATAGAAGCGACGGAAGACACGCTGCCACAATTCGTCTATGCCTACGGCGCGGGAACCGGCGGGGCACACAATCCCGTTCCGTCCCGCGTGTGGGTCTATCCGTTGGCCTACGTGGGCGATGACCTGGTTCCCGCTGTCTCGTTCCCCCTCACCACCGAGGGATCCGTTTTCGTGTACAGCGCCAAGCCGTGAGATAGCGGCTCTGACTGAAACAACGCCCGCCTTGCAGCGGGCGTTTTTTTTGTCGAGATCTTTCCCTGTCAAGGGAGATATCGTGGATCGGGATCAGCCGGCTCCGCGGCTCATGACTCTCCGGAGCCATGAAAAGGACGCTGCCGGTCCGCCTGGCGGCCGAACCGTTCCC
This sequence comes from uncultured Phycisphaerales bacterium, assembly GCA_964482235.1. Classification (GTDB taxonomy): domain Bacteria; phylum Planctomycetota; class B15-G4; order B15-G4; family CAYZWU01; genus CAYZWU01. The sequence goes on along the minus strand of CAYZWU010000019.1, from coordinate 8,408 downwards.
TGAGCTGCCGCATCGTCCTCTCCAGATTTTCCGCTTCCCCGGCCTTGCCTTTCCTGCCGAGCCCGCTCAGCAGGATGGTTCCCTTCCGCTCCAGCGCATCGAGAACGGCCCGCACCTGATCGTTCGAGAGGTGCGGCTCGTCGGCCAGTCTTGACAGCGACTCGAAGCGATAGAGATCCAGGAAGGGGACCGTCATGGAGAGCTGCCCCGCATGGCCCGAGCGCCTGATCGTCAGGGGGCTGTCGATGTAGCCCACCGGAAAACGGCTGGAAACCCGGAGCCACATGTCGTAATCCTCGCAGGCGGGAAGGCTCTCGTCGAAGAGACCCACCCTGTCGAAGAGATCGCGCCGCGCCATGACCGTGGAGGCGGCGATGAAGCAGGTCTTAAGGCAGTGGACGAAGATCTCGCCCCCGTGCTTTCTGTACCTGGCGCCGGGATTGACCCTTCTGTTGTTCCGGATCCAGATCTCCTCCGTGTGGGTGAGCGGAAAGGAAGGATGCCTTTCCATGAACGTCATCTGAGTCTTCAGCTTCTTCCGCTCCCAGAGGTCGTCGGAGTCGAGAAAGGCGATCCACTCTCCCCTGGCGCGCCGGATCCCGGCGTTTCGGGCTGACGATACGCCGCCGCGGGGCTGGCTGATCAGGGTGACACCCGGAAAGGACGATGCGGTTTCCGAGCTTCCATCCGTTGATCCGTCATCGACGACAATGATCTCGCCGGCCGGCTCGATCTGGCGGCAGACGGATTCGATCGCCTCGCCGAGCATGGCGGCGCGGTCATGGACCGGGATCACGACGGAGATCTCTTTCATGCCCTATTCTCTCCAACAGGTGTGATATTATATCACGGCGCACGACCAGGCCGTTTCGGTCAAGAAAAGAGAGTGAATCATGGATGATCCGCCCCTGATTTCGGTCTGCATCATCACCTACAATGAGGCAGCCATGCTGCCCGATTGCCTCTTTTCGGTGGCCTGGGCCGATGAAATCGTGGTTGTCGACTCGGGCTCCGATGACGGGACCGCGGCCATTGCCGAGAGCTTCGGATGCCGTGTGACGATGCAGGAGTTTCTCGGACATGTGAAGCAGAAGGACCTGGCCGTCAGTCTGGCGAAGAACCGCTGGGTGTTTTGTATCGATGCCGACGAGCGGCTCGAGGCGGACGGCGAGCGGATCATCAGGGAGGCCCTCGAGCGGGACAGGGGAAAGGTGGCGGGGTACTTCTTTCCACGCCGGACGTTCTACCTCGGGAGATGGATCGACCATGGTGGATGGTGGCCGGAATACAGGCTTCGTCTCTTTGACAGGGATAAGGGGCGCTGGGAGGGAGTGGACCCTCATGACCACGTGAGTGTCGACGGTGAGACGCGGAAGCTGCCTGCCGTGATGCATCACTTCAACTACAGGGACATCGCCCATCACATGGAGAAGGTCAACACCTACACGACCACCATGGCCAAGCGCAAGCGGGAGGCCGGCTCCAGGGCCTCTCTCTTCCGGATGCTGTTCAATCCGGCAGGGCGGTTCATGCGGATGTACTTGCTGAAGCGGGGGTTCCGAGACGGGATTCGGGGTTTCATCGTGGCGGCTATCGGCGCGTTCTACGTTTTCTTGAAGTATGCCAAGCTCTGGGAGCTGCAGAACGTGCGCGCTCCCGCGACGACACCGGGCAGGGATCCGGAAAAATCAGGGCAGGCCGGAACGCGAGAAGGCGGCGACAGGGAGGGGGCTCCGGAGGAAAAAACCGGCACTGAGTCCTGATGACGGCGGTTTCTTTCGAGCCGCGGCTCGCCCCGGAATCAGATCCTCGTCCCCTTGCGCCGTCTACGGGCAATGCACTTCTTGCCGCTATGGGTCTTGTTGAGCGCGCGGAATCCGCCCGACTTCTTCCTTTTCGTGCTGCTGCGTCTGATCTTTTTCTTCATGGCCTTGGCTCCGTACGCAGACGGGTCGGTCTTTGTCGTTGACGTAAATCAAAAGATTCTACGCAGTTTTTACTGAATGTCAACCAGGGAAGAAGCTCCGGCAGGGCTGATTTTGGTAATCGGGCGGATATCCGGGCTTCACGAGAACTTTTCCAGCTTCTTTTTCAGGATGGCCAGGTCCTCGGGGAGCGGCGACTTGACGCGGACGACCTTTCCCGTGGCAGGCGATTCGAACGTAAGCTCCGCTGCATGGAGGGCCTGGCGCTTGAGAAGGGGGCGTTCCCTCTTTCCCCTTCCCACGTGATAATCGGGCTTGATTGTGGACAGGTGGAAGACGTCGCCGCCGCCGTAGAGGGAGTCGCAGAGGATCGGGTGCTTGATGTGCGCCAGATGGACTCGGATCTGGTGCGTGCGGCCCGTTTCCGGCCGGGCCTCCACCAGGGAGTAGTCTCTCCAGGCAACGAGGGGAGCGATGCGGGTCACGGCGGACTTTCCCTTCTTCGTCGGATTGACCACCATGCGAGACACCCTGCGGGCATCAGGCCCGATGGGAGCGTCGATGATCCTCTCGCCGGGCAAGACATTGCCGCGCACGAATGCGAGGTAGGTCTTGGAGATGCGCTTGTCGGCAAAGAGATCGCCGAGAGGCTGGACGAACTCCTTCTTCAGGGCGAGCATCAGGACGCCTGAAGTGTACTTGTCGATCCGGTGGACCGGTTTCGGGCTGTTCGGCCCATCTCCGAGCATCCGGCGGCAGATCTCCACCGCCGTCTCCGTCCTGTGGCGCCGGTCCGGGATCACCGGTATGCCGGGAGGCTTGTCCACGCAAAGGACCCCCTCGTCCCTGTAGAGGATCTCGAGCTCGAGCGGAGCTTCCTGCTGAACCTCCCGCTCCTTGACCGCCGACGTGTCAACGGAGATGAAGTCGCCCGTCCTCACGATGGCCTGGAACTCGGCCGGCACGCCGTTCCTGAAGACTGCGCCGTCATCGATGAGGCCGACGATGTCGCGGCTCATGGAACGCGGCAGGGTCTTGCGCAGGAAGTGAAAGACCGTCATTCCCGAGCAGCTGTTCCGCACGATCAGTTCCTTGACGTTTCCGGCAGCCAGTGTTCCCTCCTTTTTTTTATCCTTTCTCCTCTTCCCGGAAGAGGCGGACCGTCTCGATGAAGCTTCTTGTTTTCAGTTTACCCTCTTCTCCGAGGAGCTCCACCCATATCCGGAGCTCCTCGCCGTTGAAAAGGCGGAGCGTGTTGCTGATTCCCGTGCTTTCGCCGACGAAGAGCTCGACACGTCCTCTTTTCAGACGGAGACGGTTCTCGAACTCGTCGGCCACGCACGGGCCGAGGCGGGTGAGCAGGATCACCCGCTCGCGGATCGATGTTTTTATCATGAAGCTGTATTTCACCGGGAATCCGTTGGGCTGGATCGTGATCAGGCGGGGTATGTCGATCGCCAGGCCGCAGATCACGTCTTTTCGTTTCTCCTCCTCGGTGAGAAGACGGATCACGCGGCCTTCGCTGTCCGCGTGATAGGCGGCGCCGTCGCTGAGGGCGGCGAGGAAGTCCTTCGTGTGCCCGTGAAGAAGGTCGGGGTGCTCCTGCAGCGGGAAGATCATGGGAGGCTCTCCCGCTCCCGAGATCTGCGGCAGAAGGGAGAGCTCGAGGTCGAGGAACTCGGCCACCTCGACACCGCCGGCTCTGATCGAGAGGGGCTCGTTGTAGAGGTAATGGTATTTCGCCGCCGATCTGTCGATCTCTTTTTCGAGCTGGTTTGCGGCACGGGCTGAAGCGGCCTCCCCGTTCCTGACCGAATCGACGAGATCGAGAGAAAGAAACGCCAGGCAGCAGGCCGCTGCTCCCGTGGCGACGAGGGCCGGGATGTCGCTCTTCCAGGCAGCCTTTTCCCCTGTTTTCCGTCCAGGCCCCGCAAGCACCAGGGCCGCGGCGAGGGAGAAGAAGGCGATCCCCGGGCCGAGGTCGGCGCTCTTCAGTCCTGCGGCATCCTTCTCGATGCAGCAGAAGAGGGTAGCCGCCGCACAGAGGCAGAGGGCCGGGAGGAGGAGACGGAGGAGTCGCCGTCCATGAACGAGGAGGCGCAGCACGATCATGGCGGGCAGGAGAATCGCGACCACAAGTCCGGCTATTCCGCTCGCTGATCCGGGCAGGCTGTTCGGGGCGGTGCAGGCCAGGAGAGGCGCGACCAGGGGAATCGTGATTGAATCGAGATCCGGCACCAGCGCGGCTGAGGGCAGGCTCACGAAGACCCTGTACGCCCAGGCCGCGCCGCAAAGGATGAGGATCGTCGCGTACCAGCCGGCCTGGTTGAGCCTCGCCTTCTCATGGCAGCTCGGCGCGGCGAGGTAGCGATCGTGGAGAATGACGAGGAGGGGGATGCCCGGGTTCCCGCTGGAAGAAGTGGCGGCAGCGGCGGCCAGGAGGCAGACAAAGGGCTTGAGGGAGAGGCTGAACGGTCTTCGCCCTCCTTCCGAGATGCCGCGGGTCAAATCGGAGCGCCAGCCGCTGCCCGCATCCAGGGCAACCAGAACAAGAAGGGTGTGGATCCCTCCCTCGAGACCGCCGGCCAGGGATGTGAAGAAACCGGCGTGCAGCGGGTGCAGGGCATAAAGGAGAGCGGCGGCGGCGGCAGTTCTATGCCCTGCGATCCGCCGGGCGACGCGAAAGAGAAGCCATGCGCAGGCCGCAAGAACGGCGAGGACAATCGCCTGGTTGCAGGGCGAACCCGGGGGCACGATGCTGCAGAGCGGCAGGGACAGAAGGCTCGATGCCGGATGCAGCGCCGTTTCGGCCTGCCCCTCGGGCATGGGGGAGGAGATGGCTTCACCCGGCTCCACGGTTTCGCAGACGACGCGCCAGAGGGCGTCCTCCGAGGTGGGAGCCAGGCCGAACAGCCCGGAGAATATCCCGAGAGCCGCAAGGGGCAGCAGCCAGTAAAGGGTAGAGAAAGCTCTTTTTATGACGAAATTCATGATCTCTGCAGCCGGCTGTAACGCTTGCCAACCATGGCCGGATGATAACGATCGCGGCGCATTATTCCCAGTCATTCCGGTCGAGATCGGCCTGGATTTTTTTCGGCCGATCCCGGGGCCGCAAATCCCGGAGTATCAACAAGAAAGGATCGCTCAACTCTGGGGAGTGGAGAGTCGATGATAGAATAAGAAGAATCGATGGAAAGGAAGCCGGATTCCAGAAATAGACTATGCCTTCGGGAGGGCTTGGATGAGCTTCGATGCGGAAAACAGGCTCGCGGTGCCATATCAGCTGACCCGGTGGATCTGCGCACCCGACCGCTTCACCTTTGAGACCACGGACTCGGTGGAGCCGGTGAGCGGGATCATCGGCCAGCAGCGCGCCCTCCGCGCCCTCAAGCTGGGGCTCGAGATCGACGCCCCGGGGTACAACGTCTATGTCAGCGGAACCAAGGGGACCGGGCGGACCACCGCCGTGATGAGGCTCTTGAAGAAGAGGCCTCTCTCCTGCGCCCAGCTCAGGGATTACTGCTACGTCTACAACTTCGTCAACCCGACGAGCCCCGTGCTGATTACCTTCGACAGCGGCGGGGGGGCGAAGTTCAGGCGTGAGATGAGGCACTTTCTCCGCCTGGTGAAGAAGAGCATCCCCGCTGCCCTCGAGAACGACAAGTTTCTCGCTGCCAAGGGCAGGATCATCGAGAAGTACCAGCAGAAGGAACGGGCGCTTCTCGATTTCTTCAAGGAGGAGCTCGATTCCGAGAGCCTGATCATGAGCGAGGTCAAGGTGGGGGGAACGGTGCACACCGAGATCCTGATCAAGACGGAGGACGAGCCCGTCTCGATCGACGAGGTCGACAAGCTGGAGAGCGACGGGGTGATCGTGCGGGAGATCGCCGACAGGCTCAGGAAGAAGATCTTCATCTACAGGGACCGGATGGTGCAGGTGCTGCGGCAGATTCGGCGGAACTCCCGCGAGATGTACGAGAAGGTCAGCCAGCTCGAGGTCCAGGCCGGGGAGGAGGCGATCTCGGGCCATGTGGACGACCTGAAGGAGAACTACGGCGATCCCCGGATCAAGCGGTTCCTCGACGGCTTGAAGGCGGACATTCTGGAGAGCCTCGCCATCTTCGTCGACGACGATACGGGAGAGATGACCGCCGCCGTGCTGGAGATGAACAGGGAGAAGGAAGCGATTCTCCGGAGGTTCGAGGTCAACGTTGTTCACGGCAGCTCGGAGAGCACCGAGCTTCCCGTGGTCCTCGAGCGGTCGCCCACCTACGCCAACCTGATCGGGACGATGGGGGTGATGTACGACAACGCGGGCGGATCGTACACCGATCACACCACGATCCGCGGCGGCTCGCTGCTTCGGGCGAACCACGGATTCCTCGTGATCAACGCTCTCGACGTGCTGGCCGAGGCCGGGGCATGGCCCGCCCTGAAGCGGATGCTCCGCGCCAAGGAGCTGATCCTGGAGTCCGATGACGGCTACATGCAGGCCGTGTCGGCCGCGCTCAAGCCGGAGCCGATTCCGCTGCACGTGAAAGTGATCATGATCGGCGATTCGGAGACCTTCAACAAGCTCTACAACCAGGACGAGTACTTCCAGAAGGTCTTCAAGATCAAGGCGGATTTCAGCGACGACCTTGAGCTTTCGGACGAGAACGTGGAGACCTACGCACCTTTCCTGCGGCGGCTCTGCATGGACGAGGGCCTGCTTCCCTTCCATTCCTCCGGCGTGTCGCGGATCGTGGAGTTCGGAGTGAGGCACGCCGGCCGGAGGGGGCGGATCTCCGCGCAGTTCAGCGAGGTGGCCGACCTGGCCCGCGAGGCGGGATTCTGGGCCCAAAAGGAAGGGAGCAACGCCGTGAAAGCCGTTCACGTGGTATTGGCGGAAAAGGAGATCCGCTATCGCAACTCGCTCCAGGAGGAGAGGCTCTGCCGCCTCCTCGACCAGGACGTGCTCAAGGTGGACACGGAAGGGGAGAGGACTGGGCAGGTCAACGGACTGACCGTCTTTCTCATGGGGAACACGACGTTCGGTTTCCCGATGAGGATCGCGGCGTCGGTCTCCATGGGGGCGTCGGGGATCATCGACATCGAGAGGCAGGCGAAGATGAGCGGCAGCCTCCATGACAAGGGGATTCTGATCCTGAGCGGGTTTCTGCGCGAGCGGTTCGCCCAGCATCATCCTCTCGACCTCAGCGCCTCGATCTGCTTCGAGCAGAGCTACATGGGGATCGAGGGAGACAGCGCCTCGTCAACGGAGATCTACTCCCTGCTCTCCGCCCTGGCCGATCTGCCGATCAGGCAGGACCTGGCCGTGACCGGTTCGGTGAGCCTCAAGGGCGACATCAATCCCGTCGGCAGCGTGAACGAGAAGATCGAGAGCTTCTACGATCTTTGCGCAAGACGCCTCCTCACCGGGACGCAGGGCGTTGTGATCCCGGCCGCGAACGTGGACGACCTGATGCTTCGAGACGACGTCCACGACGCAATCCGTGCCGGCAGGTTCCACATCTACGCCGTGGAGCGGATCGAGGAGGGTATCGAGCTCCTGACGGGCGTTCCAGCGGGCGAGCGCGACGAGTCGGGCGACTTCCCTCCGGGCACGGTCTTCGACCTCGTGGCCAGGAGGCTCGACCGGTATCATGCGGGCTTCGAGAGCCGGGAGCGCCCGAAGCAGCCCAACGGCGTGCTTTGCGACGTCTGACAGGGATCTAGCTGGAAATCACCGCCGCCTGATTGTACCCTTTCTCCTCGTGCGAGGATGGCGGAATGGCAGACGCGCCAGATTTAGGATCTGGTGGGGTAACCCGTGGGGGTTCGAATCCCCCTCCTCGCACTAGTTCGGGACTTACGGAGACCGGACGGAATGAAGAAGAGTCCGGTCTTTTTTGTCGGAAGCCGGACAGGGGCAAGGGGATAAGAGCAGGCCTTCCTGCAAATGTCGGACAGAGCCGGACGCCGCCCGATCGCAGCCCGGTCCCGAAAAGAACACAATATCAGCACAACAGGAACACAACAGGTGGATGACTGGGAAGGGGCTCCCTCGCGAGCTTCAGGCTGTCGTGAAGGCGTGGCCGTCGCTGCCGGCCGCGGTCCGCAAGGGGATCATTGCCATGGTCGAGGCGGCTTCAGGGGGAAGGTCATACCTTTTCCCGCTCCGATGGTCTCTGTGCGAATTTTCCGCGTGATAGGTAGGCATATGAAATGGGTTAGGCAGCAGCTACCGTTCATATGCTACCAGAAACCTGAAAGGAACCTGATTAATATGCACATGATGGCGACAGCAAGCATGAAAACGAGAACCCAAGGCAGGGATTTGTCGAGGATGCTCGGAGGTAAAGTAGATTCGGGAAGTAATATTTCTGAAGGAACGTCTGCAATGATATCACGCGCCAATGTTTCATGCTCTGGAGGAACAAGAATCGGGCCACGCAACATTTTTTCTGTAAATTCATCATTCCATCCGATCGAGTCAGCTGT
>CAYZWU010000018.1:0-92821 GCA_964482235.1 uncultured Phycisphaerales bacterium | reverse complement strand
CCCTGGGACAACTTCCCGAGCGTGAGTCTACCCACAAATTCTGCTGAGGACCCTCAAATATATTGCTCGTAGCGAAAAATCGCTGATTTTCGACTTCTTCAGGCTTGGCAGCATGGATAATGCGAAGGACTCTTTTCGCAAGTAGCCCAGCATCAAATTATATATCACAAAATGATAATATCACAGCTTAAAATGAGAGTATGATACGAATTAGGCAGTAAAGACCGTTGCTCCAGACAGGTCCTCGGGAGAGTATCCGCCATGTTTCATCTTCTCTTCTGCAGTCCTGCTCCCTGCGAACTGGGGAGAATCGCCGCCGCCCTGGCGCGGAAGAAAGTCCTCGACACCTGGTCGATATCGTATCGCAGCGTGGGACAGGAAGATGAAATAACCCCTGAGCAGGCAAACTTCTACGATGAGCACGGCCTCGATTTCAACGGTGTGATCCCCTTCACCGAGCAGGAACCGGAATCGATCAAGTTCACCGTGGTGATCAGCATCAGCCCGCCCGATGCGAGCTACGTCCCGTCCTTCTCCGGGATGCCGGTGCACATTCACTGGGCTCTGGACAGGAGGGACGCCGGATTTGGATCGAAGGAGGAGCTCGCCCGCCTGATCTCCGATCTCGAGAGCCGGGTCAACCGCCTCTTCCAGGAGGGCTACCTGGACGCAGTGGCCCAGGTCCGGGCCTCGCTGGGGGCGCTGATCGACAACCTCACCGACGGGGTGATGGCCCACGACAGGAACAGGAAGATCTTCCTCTTCAACCGCGCCGCCGAGATGATCACCGGCTATCGCGCCAGCGAGGTCATCAGCAGGGACTGCCACATCGTCTTTCCCGGGAGGTTCTGCGGCGGGGAGTGTCCCTTCTGCAGCGACGACAAGATTCCTTCCACGACAAAGAACAGGATCCGCTACCCCACCACCTTCACCAGGCCGGACGGGGCGACGCGCGATCTGGAGATGTCGGCCGTCTCGCTGAACGATCCGGAAAGCCGCCTGATCGGCAGCCTCGTGATATTCAGGGATACCACGGAGATCAACACGCTCCGACGCACGGTGAATCACGGCAAGGGATATCACGGCCTGATCGGCAAGCACCGCACGATGCAGAAGGTCTTTCACAGCATCTCCGAGCTCGCGCGCGTGGACGTCCCCATTCTGATCCAGGGTGAAAGCGGTACGGGCAAGGAGATGGCTGCCAAGGCCCTTCACATCGCCGGCAAGCGGGCTGACAAGCCCTTCGTCCCGGTCAACTGCGGCGCCCTGCCTGAAGGGACCCTCGAGAGCGAGCTGTTCGGGCATGTTCGCGGTGCCTTCACCGGGGCGATCCGCGACAGGAAGGGCCGCTTCGAGCTGGCCCACGAGGGGACCCTTTTCCTCGACGAGATCGGGGAGATCACCGCCAAGATGCAGGTCAGGCTGCTCCGCGTGCTGCAGGAGAACTGCTTCACACCAGTCGGCGGCGAGAACGTGATCACCACGGACGTGCGGGTCATCTGCGCCTCGAACAAGGACCTGAAGAAGACGCTGCTGAAGGGCCATTTCCGCGAGGATCTCTACTATCGCCTCGCCGTGGTGCCGCTCTTCATCCCCCCGCTGCGCGAGCGGAAGAGCGACATCCCCCTGCTGGTCGAGTACTACCTCGAGCAGTTCTCCAGCGAGATGGGGGCGCAGCAGATCACCGTCGATCCGGCTGCCATGGATATCCTGATGCAGCACAACTGGCCGGGAAATGTTCGAGAACTGAGAAATGCTGTTCAATACGCGATGATAAAAAGCCATAATAGACAGATTCTTGTCCGCCACCTGCCGCCGGAAGTGCTGGAGTCGCTCGGCAACGGCAAAGGAGGCAGCAGGCCCGGCAGACCGGAAAAGTTGACTTACGAGCTGGCCATGGAAACGCTTCGCCGCTTCGATAACAACAAGGCCAAGGCAGCCCGCCATCTCGGCGTGAGTCGTACCACTCTGTACCGTACGATCTCCCGCAAGGAAATGAACGGATAACTGTTCGGGAGTACAGTTCTGTTCTATTATTGTTTTCTGTACAGATTTCCCTTCGGTCACGCCTATCTGCATCAACCATAATACGTTATAATTTGGTATATTAGCTCAAACACAGCGAATCAGGGGCCGTATCAAAAATGGAATTTCCTGTAGCGTTTTAGCCGTACCATTGTCCACCTGCCTTCTACCGGTCCGAAACGTCCCAAGAAAAACAGCGGAAATAAATTCAGACCGGATTTCTAGGAAAATCAAAATCCTTCATATCAGATCAATAATCCTAATATCTTGGTAGGAAAGAGAAAACCGAGCTCGATCCAACCCCGCGTTGCTTGGCCACTGGCAAGGATAAGCGGCTTCCTCCGGCTCCCGTCAATAATATTTCGACCTCCTCGTCTCTTCGGCACGCCGTCTGCCTTTATTCCGACCGACTCGAAGTCTATCCAGGTGAAAAAATGGCGAAAGATTGCAACAAACATCTGCTCGAACTTCTCCGCCTGTCACGGGAGATGATGGTGCTGGCGGACCTGGGAGACCGCGATCGCGAGGACAGCAGCTGCGGAGTCCTCTACGGAATGCTCCGGGACGCGGCCTACAAGCTGCGCAAGGAAGCGGAAAAGGAAAAGATGCTGCACCAGGAGAAAGGCTCCTGGGACATCGACGGCAGCATAGCGAGCTAGATGCCCGTTGAAGAGGTTTCATTCGGGTTGATACGGAATTTTCAGACCGGAGGCTGACACAGATGGTCTTCAGCAAAAAGATCAAAGGGGCCACGATCAAGTTGGAAAAGGGCGACGTCACTGATATCGAGATCGAGGCGTTCGTCTTCTACGCGAAGGACGATCTCGAGCTCGGATCCGGCTTCGGCACGGCCATCGCCTCGCGCGGCGGCCCGTCGGTCAAGGCCGAACTGGAGGAAATCGGGAGCGTCGCCCCTCACAATGTCGTCATCTCCAAGGCCGGCGGGATGAAGGCGGACTTCATCATCCACGCAAACGGTCCGAAGTTCCGGGAAACGGATATCGAGGAGAAGCTCGAGAAGACCATGATCAACTGCCTCAAGGCAGCGGAGGAGAAAGGGATCAAGCGGATCGCCTTCCCCGGCATGGGCACCGGCTTCTACGGAATCCCCAAACCGATCTCCGCGAAGGTCATGCGCAAAACGATCGAAGGCTATCTGGCCAACAGCACGGCCATAGAGGAGGTGATTCTCTGTCTCATGGAAAACAGGGAGTTCACCATCTTTGAGGACGAATTCAAGAAGTAACCTTCCAGTACGGAAAGCAACATGAGCGAACAGATCCACACATCAGTCCTTGCAGCCCATTACACGTTGATCATCATGGCGGTCGTCTACACGATCCGCATCTACTGGTTCACGCGCTTCACGGCCGGGAAGGAGCGTCAAGCCACAACCGGGACCCCGGGACGAACGGATCCTGGAAAGGGGTGGCGCTACTCCATGTTCAACGTCGCGATGCCCTGGGCCATGGAGAGCACGCGCACCAAGCCGATCATCTACGCCCAGTTCGTGATCTTTCACATCGGCGTGGTGATGGCCATCGTCCAGACCTTCTCGCTGCCATTCACCCCTGCGATCCACGATTCGGCAGTCGGAGCCCTGGTCTTTCAGGTCACGATCGGCCTGGCGTTCGTCGTGGCCGTGATCAGAATCCTACGAAGGGTCGGCTCGAAGTACATGCGCGCCATCAGCTCGCCCGACGACTACTTCTCCCTCGTCGTCCTGACGGTCTGGTTCTTCTGCGGCTTCCTGTCGGCCGACAACCCGGCCGGCGGCGAGAGCCTGATCGGAGCGATCTCGGGCGATGCGGCGGAGCTCGCCTTCTTCTGGATGACGGCCTTCTTCCTCATCTACGTTCCCTTCAGCAAGATATCCCACTACCTCTACTACCCATTCACCAGGTACTACCTCGGAAAGACGCTGGGGCGCAGAGGTGTTTTTCCCATCGTGAGAAAGCCGGAGTAGCCGGCGCCGGAAAGTTCCGGCGAGCGGCGCCGGTCCGGTCACTGCAAAGAGAAGCAACAGAGCGGAGTCAAAAATGCCCAAGGAGAGATCACAAAAGGCGGAAAAGGTTCTCAAGAGACTGGGAGAGAAGCTGAACCGCCAGGTAGTCGGTTCGCTCGTGGCCTGCGTCCACTGCGGCAACTGCACCGATTCCTGCCATTACGTGCTGGCCAATCCGGGAGATCCGACCTTTGCACCGGCCTGGAAGGCCGACAGGCTGCGGAAGCTCTTCAAACGACACTTCGACTGGACCGGCCGCGTCCTGCCCTGGTGGGTGGGTGCCAAGTCCGTCCACACCGATGATGAGCTCGAGGAGCTGAAGGACATCGTCTTCGGCAAGTGCACCAACTGCCGCCGCTGCACGATCAACTGCCCCATGGGCGTCGATTTCGCCACCTTCAACAGAATGACGCGCGGCCTCCTCGTCTCGGTGGGCATCATGCCCGAAGGCGTCTCCGTGGTCTCCAAGGACCAGTGGGAGATCGGCAACCAGATGGGTGTTCTCAAGGAGGACTACCTCGACACGATCGAGTGGATGGAAGAGACGATGCAGGACGAGCTCGAGGATCCCGAGGCCAAGATCCCCATCGACAAGCAGGACGCCGACATCGTCTACACGATCAATCCCCGCGAGGTCAAGTACGACCCCCGGACCATCTCCGACGCGGGCAAGATCTTCCACCTGGCCGGTGCAAACTGGACCATGCCGAGCGAGGGCTGGGACATGACGAACTTCGGTCTCTTCTCGGGCGACGACGACCTCGGAGGCACGGTGGCCCAGCGCGTCTACGACAAGATGCACGAGCTGAACGGCAAGAGGCTCGTGATCTCCGAATGCGGCCACGGCTACCGCTCGACGCGGTGCGAGGGACAGAACTGGGCTGCCAAGGATGTGAAATTCACCATGGAAAGCTCGGTCGACACGATGCTCGACTACGTCAAAACAGGCAAGATCAAGGTCGACAAGTCGAGGAACGAGGGTTCGTACACCTTCCATGACTCCTGCAACAACGCCCGGAGCTGCGGCCTCTACGAGGAGCCGCGCGAGCTCCTGAATCTCGTTGTCGACGACTTCCGCGAGATGTACCCCAACCGAACGGAGAACTACTGCTGCACCGGCGGCGGCGGCGCCATGTCGATGTCCGAGTACACACCCAACCGCCTCAAGTCGGCCAAGGTGAAGGCCGACCAGCTCAAAGCCACGGGCGCCTCCTTCGTCGTGACGTCGTGCCACAACTGCGTGGACGGCCTGGCCGACCTGATCAAGCATTACAAGCTCGAGATGAAGGTCACCCAGCTGGTGAATCTCGTTGCCGAGGCGCTCGTCATCCCCGAGAAGCCGGCGGTCGAGGAGCCGGTCGAAAAGGCACCCGTCTTCTCGGGACGGAAGATTCTCGTCGTGGACGACGAGTCCGACATCCGCCTCTTCTACAGCTCGGTCTTCGAGGACAACGGCGCCACCGTGATGGCGGCTCCCGACGGACGGACGGCGATCGAGATGGCGAAGAAGGAAAAGCCCGATCTCATCACACTCGACCTCTCCATGCCGGAAATGGACGGCGGCAAGGTCTTCGAGGCGCTGCGCACCGACCGGGAAACGGAAGACCTGAAGGTCTGCATCATCACCGGAAGACCGGAACTCAGGCGCCTGATCTACGACAGGGAGCTGAAGAAGCCGGAAGGCTACATCGACAAGCCCGTCGATGAGGCAACCCTCGTCAGGAACGCGAGAAAGATCCTGGAACTGGCTGATTGAACGAAAGGCCGCTGAACCGGGGTGACAATGGAACTTCCCTTCGACCAGATGTTCGAGTCCATGCCGTGCTACCTGAGCGTCCAGGACAGGGACCTCAACGTCCTGGCCGGCAACCGCCTCTTCCGCGAGCACTTCGGCGATTGCAAGGGCAGGCGCTGCTACCAGCTCTACAAGAACCGGCCTGAGCGGTGCCACGTCTGCCCCGTGGAGAGAACGTTTCAGGACGGGAAGATGCACAGCTCCGAGGAGCAGCTGATCCGCCAGGACGGATCCACAGTGTCGGTCATCGTGAACACCACGCCGATCCTGAACGAAAGCGGCGAAATCATCGCTGTCATGGAGATGCACACCGACATCACTGAGATCAAGAACCTGCAGACGCGGTACGAGGAAAGCCAGGCCCGGTACCGGATGCTCTTCGAGGAGGTCCCCTGCTTCATCTCGATCCAGGACGAGGACCTCACCATCGTGGACGCCAACAGGCTGCACCGTGAAGCCTTCGGCAACGGACTCGGACTCAAGTGCTACGAGATCTACAAGCACAGGAAGGAAGCCTGCCGCCCCTGCAAGGTCCTCGACACATTCAGGGACGGCCAGGTCCACGCTCACGAGGAGGTGGTCACCAAGAACGACGGAACGAACATCAACGCCCTCGTTCTGACTGCGCCGCTCCGCGACCTCTACGGCAAGATCACCAACGTGATCGAGATCAGCACGGACATCACCCAGATCCGCGAGCTCCAGTCGCAGCTCACCTCGGTCGGCCTTCTGATCAGCACCATCTCCCACGGGATCAAGGGTGTGCTCAACGGCCTCGACGGCGGGATCTATCTCGTCAGCCAGGGATTGAAGAAGGACAACCAGGAGCGGATCGAGAAGGGGTGGGAGATCGTGCTGCGCAACATCAGGAGGGTGCGGAGCATGGTGCTCGACATCCTATACTACGCCAAGGACCGGGAGCCCAACTGGGACACGGTCAGCGCCATGAAGGTCTGCGACGACGTCTTCGACCTGATCAAGGACAAGGCCTACGACCTGGGCATCGAGTTCCTGAAGGACTTCGAGGAGAAGTCCGGCGACTTCGAAGTGGACGAGGCGGCGATCAGGTCGCTTCTTGTCAACCTCGCCGAGAACTCCCTCGACGCCTGCCGCGTCGACCCGAGAAAGAAGCACCATCGGGTCATCTTCAGGATGAAGGGGGCGGCGGACTGGATCATCTTCGAGATCGAGGACAACGGCATCGGGATGGACCGCGAGACGAGGGAAAAGGCCTTCTCCCTCTTCTTCTCGTCGAAGGGTGTGACCGGTACGGGGCTCGGCCTCTTCATTGCCAACAAGATCGCCAATTCCCACGGCGGCGAGGTGTCGCTCAAATCGGAGGAGAACAGGGGCACGCTG
Source organism: uncultured Phycisphaerales bacterium (assembly GCA_964482235.1). GTDB lineage: Bacteria > Planctomycetota > B15-G4 > B15-G4 > CAYZWU01 > CAYZWU01. Next base: position 85,637 of record CAYZWU010000018.1, on the reverse strand, counting down.
TTCACCATCAAGATCCCGCGCAAGTCGACGATGAAGCCGACGGCGGAACAGGCGGAGAAGGAAACAGAAGCGACCGAGATTGGAGGATCCAGCAATGGCCATCAGGAAGACAGTGCTGGTCATTGACGACGAGCCGGACACGGTCACCTACTTCACCAGCCTGCTCGAGGACAACGGGTACGACACAATCGCGGCCGAGAACGGCGAGCAGGGACTGATCCGGATGGACGCGTCCATGCCGGACCTGATCACCCTGGACGTGAACATGCCTTCCATGTCGGGTTTCTTGTTCTACAAGAGCGTCCGCGACGACGAGAAGTTCAGGGACATCCCCATCATCTTCATCACCGGCGTGAGCCACGACTTCGAGAGCTACATCTCCACCAGCAGGGAAGTCCCGGAGCCTGAAGGCTACCTCACCAAGCCGATCGATCCGCAGAAGCTGCTGAGCCTCATCGAGAGCCTGATCGGCGCGACGGGATGACGTGACGGACGGTGTGCCGCCGCTCCCGGTCCCTTTTTCCGATTTCCTCGAAAGCTTGCGCTTCCTTTTCCGCCGGCGATATTCCATGATGCCCGGACAGGAAGATAGCGACGCGCTTCCCGCGTGACGCGCCGGCCAACGTCCAGGAAGAAGAGATCCTCGCAGCGGGTGAACGATGAGCTGCTACGACATTCTCGCGATTATCGCCTACTTCATCATCATTGTCAGCGCGGGATTCTGGTTCCGCCGCAAGGCGGCCCGAAACCTGGAAGCCTACTTCCTGGGCGGCAAGTCGCTCCACTGGTCGATGCTGGCCATGTCGGGCGCCGTCTCGAACTTCGACATCACCGGCACCATGTGGATGGTGTCCGTGCTCTACGTCCTCGGCATGCAGTCGTGGTGGCATCACTGGATGTGGGGTGTCGCCCTGCCGGCCTTCAGCCTCGCCTACATGGCCCGGTGGGTCAGGCGCTCGAGGGTGATGACCGCGGCCGAGTGGATGAAGACCCGCTTCGGCAGCGACCGGGGAGGCCGGGTGGCCAGGTACGCCTCGGCCGTCATGTCGATCCTCTTCACGGCGGCAGCCATCGGGTACGCCTTCCAGGGGATCGGGAAATTCGCGGCCGTCTACCTCCCCCTCGAGAGCGTCGCCTCGAGCCTTCCCTTCGCCTCGGAATGGATCGCGGCGAACGAGGCCCCTGTCCTGGCCACGCTGATCTTTGCCATCACCACCCTCTACGTGGCCGTGGGCGGCCTCTACAGCGTTGTGGTGACCGACGTGATCCAGACCGTCATCCTCACCGCCGCCGGCATCATCATCGCCGTGATCGCCTACACCAACCTGACGCCGGAGATCATCGCCTCCTCCGTTCCTGGCGACTTCACACGGCTCGCGCCGTCGTGGCGCCTGGACCACCTTGCCGGGACGGAGAACGCCGCGTACCAGATGTTCGGCCTCCTCACGATCGCCTGGGTGCTCAAGGGTCTTCTCATGAACGCCGGCGGCCCGGCCCAGCTCTACGATTTCCAGCGCCACATCGCCGCGGCCAGCGTCCGCGACGCCTGCAAGCTGGCCGCCTCGTGGCCCTTCTTTCTCGTGATCCGCTGGGGGATGGTCTGCGGTATCACACTCCTGGCCCTGTCCGGCGTGATGAACTCGCGCGATCCGGAAACGGTCATGCCCGCCGTGCTCCAGGAGTACCTGCCCGTGGGGATTCGCGGCGCGGTGATCGCCGGCCTGCTGGCCGCTTTCATGTCCACCTTCAGCTCCACGGTGAACAGCGGCGCCGCCTTCATCGTGCGCGACATCTGGCAGCCCATCTTCCGGCCCGATGCGGACGAGCGGCACCTCGTTCGCTGCAGCTATGTGGCCACGGTGGCCATCGTTGTCGCCGGGATCGCCATCGGCTTCCAGTTCGAATCGATCGCCGCGATCTGGGGGTGGATGATGATGGCTCTCGGGGCGAGCATCATCGTGCCCAACGTGCTGCGATGGTACTGGTGGCGTCTGAACGGCTGGGGATATGCCGCCGGCGTCGTCGGCGGGATCCTCCTGTCGATTCTCGCCCTCTTCTTTCCCGAGATCCCGATCTACAAGATATTCCCCGCCATCTGCGGCGGCTCGCTCCTGGCGAGCGTCCTCGTCACTCTCTGGACCGCACCGACCGACGCGGCGTTGCTTCAGGACTTCTTCAGGACCGTGAAGCCCTTCGGATTCTGGAAGCCCGTCCGGGCCGGGCAGGACGGCGGGGATGCCGATCCCGCCTCCGCCTCCAGGAGCCGCTCCCTTCTCGGGTCGAGCGAATCGGCCGCGCGCGCCGTTCTCAACACGATCCTCGGCATCATCGGGCTGACATCCCTTTACCTCTGCCCCATGTACCTCGTGGGGCACTGGCACACCGAAGCCCTTCTTCTGGGCGGCTGCTTCCTCGCCGCTGCCGTCATCCTGGCCTTCACCTGGTACAGGCACCTGCCCGTGGACGAGTGATCCCCGGCTCCCGCCCGGCAGACTGAAAAAAAACTCAGATTCACCTAAGTATTTTCCCGATACAAGGCAAGGAAGTGTGATTGCCTCGACTCGATATTTGCTTTGTCGGCAGGACAGTGCCGGATTCGAATCGACGATTCGATCGGACCCCCCACGTCCTGTTGATGACGCATTTCGAGATCGATTATTGCTGAATGGCCTGTTGAGAGGCCGTGAGGGCAAACCCGATGAACGAAGAGAACAGGACCAGCCGCAAGAAGAATGTCGACGTGCTGCTTGCCGTCAAAATCGACGTGACGTCGATCGTTCAGATGCCCCGCCTCTTGAAGCGGGCGGGATGCCGGATTTCCCTGATCGCCGAGAAGGGGCTTGCCGTCCAGCGCACGCGGTTCGTGGACCGTCATATCAAGTGGCCCGCGGGGAGCGGCTCGCTCGTCGAGGCGCTACGCAGCCACATCAGCCAGGTCGAGCAGCCTTACAGCTGGATCATCATCGGGGATGAATCCCTGCTCTGGGATCTGGTCGACCTGCCGGATCGGTCGTGGATGGAAGAGTGGTTTCCCTTCTCCCTGGATAGGGGCAACTCAACCAACGCCGTCTCGAACCTGTCGCTCATGCTGGCCGCGGCCAGCAAGGGGATTCCGGTTCCACGATCCCTTGCCGTGGACGGCATCGCGGAAGCGCGAAGCGCGGCATCGGAGCTCGGATATCCCGTTGTCCTGAAGCTGGATCGAGGAGCTTCCTCGTCCGGCGTCCGCCTGGCTCCGACCAGGAAGGATCTGGATCGCGGCTGGGCCGAGATCGCGAACGGCACGCCGATCATGGTCCAGGAGCTGATCGAGGGCGATGTGGGAGAAACGGCGGTGCTCTTCGACCGCGGCAAGCCGCTCTGCTGGTTTTCATCCTATTGCCGGAGACCGTGGCCCGGCAAATCGTCGATCTCCTCGGAGAGGCAGCTCATGATCCACGGGGAGACGGAGAATCTGGTTGCCGGCATCGGTGAGCTGACGCGCTTCAGCGGCCTGTGCGGCATCGACTGGATTCACGATCCCCAGAGCGATCAGGTGACCGTCATCGAGTTCAATCCCCGACCGACGCCGGGAGTCTACATGTCGGAAAAGATGGGAGCCGGGGTGAGCATGAGCCGGGGAGTGGAAGGGTGGCTGTCCGGGGAGCCCTGTTTCCAGCGCCCGAGCCTCGACAGGATCAAGAGGGAGCTGATACCCGTATTTCCCCAAAGTCTCTTTCGAGCCTTCGGGGAGCGCCGGCCGATCGACTTCCTGCGCTCCTTCTCAGTCGCTCCCTGGGACGATCCCCTGCTGCTGGCCGCCCAGCTGAGACGATTCGTGTCGCATTACATCCCGGCCCGCTGGAAGGCGAGCCTCCGGCACATGATTCATGGCCGCCCGCTCTGCGGTGCAGCAGGCGGCAAGATGAAAGACGGGCAGCACCAATCTCCGGGTTGAGCCGTCCCGTATCATTTTTTTTTCAAGGAACACCCATGGTTTCGAAACTGCGAAAGATCAAGAAGCTGCTCTCTCTCTACCGGACGATGAAAAGCGCCAGGAGCGACAAGGGGTGGCTGCCGCCCTCGCCGTCCCTCTGGGGCATGAAGGCGGGTTCGAGGGGAGATCTCGTCGTGGGCGGCTGCCTCAGCCGCGATCTCGCCGATCGTTACGGGACGCCCCTGCACGTGGTGGACGAGGCGCTTCTGCGCGAATCGTACCGCAGGTTCAAGAAGGCCTTCGAAGACCAGGGAATATCCTGCGAGGTCTACTATTCCTTCAAGACGAATCCGGTTCCGGGCATCCTGAAGATACTGAATGACGAGGGATGCGGCGCGGAGGTGATCTCCCATTTCGAGCTCTGGCTCGCCCTCGAATCGGGGGTGGATCCCGGCGCGATCATCTACAACGGCCCCGGCAAGTCTCCGGAAGGATTGCGGCTCGCCATCCGCTCGGGGATCCGCCGGATCAACATCAACTCCTTTGCAGAGCTCGACCTGATGGAATCGCTGGCCCGCGAGACCGGCGCGAAGCCGCGAGTCGGCGTCAGGCTGTTCACGGGCGAAGGATGGGGCGATCAGTTCGGGTTCGGCATCGATTCAGGAGAAGCCTGGAGGATCTTCGAACGGCTGGCCGGTTCCGACGCCGTGGAGGTGGACGGCGTCCATTTCCATCTCGGATCCCAGATCCAGAGCGCGGAGCCATACCGGTTCGCCGCAATCAAGACGATCGAGTTCCTGGCCTCGATCAGGAAAGCCTTCGGGATCGAGATCAGCTCGTTGAACATGGGCGGGGGATTCGGCGTTCCAACAGTCCGGGTCTACGACCGGGCCGATGATTTTCTGCAGCAGCGACTCGGAAGTCCCTATGCGCCGCCCGAGGAAACCTCGATGGCACCGATCGAGGATCTTGCCGGGACCATCATCGGTACGGTTCGCAGCAGCTGCGCCAGGCATGGACTGAAGCCGCCCGCCCTCGCCTTCGAGCCGGGCCGGATCGTCAGCAGTTCCGCCGAGATCATCCTGGCCCGCGTGACCGAGATCAAGGAATCGCGAACGGGCAATCCGGAAATCGCTATTCTCGACACAGGAATCAACGTGGCCGGAGCGGTGAGATGGGAATACCACGAGATCCTGTCCGCAACGAAGATAGCTGCGAAGCACGATCGACTCTACCGGATCGTGGGTCCGATCTGCACACCCGGCGACCTTCTCTCCCCCTGCAAGCGGATGCCCGCCCTGGAGAAGGGCGACGTGATGGTCATCATGGATGCCGGCGCCTATTTCACTTCCTTCGAGAACAACTTCTCCTTCCCGAGGCCGGCAATCATCAAGGTGAACGGCGGCCGGCACAGCCTGCTCCGGTCGCACGAGAGCTTCGAGGAGATGGCGCGGCGTGATGGGGAGAGAGAGCCTGCCCCTGCAGAGTCGGAGCCGGCGCTTGTTGCCGACAGATGACTGTTTCGGTGTCGCATAATCGCTGACGAGACCGATCAGGCAACGGCCGAGGATAGCTTCTTCATTGCAGGGCCGACTTCAGCCTGCGGCCGAGCAATCCCTCCACGCGACGCGAGAGGCGGTCGTCATCAGAAGCCTCCTCCATACCCCTGAATACTTCCACGAAGCGTGCCGCATCGGCCGAGGCGTCCCAGAATCCGTCCGGCGTGGTGACGATCCAGCCGAACTCTCCCTCACCCGGCACGGGATGGACCGTGCAGACGGTATTCATGGAAGAGAGGTCGATCAGCTCCACTTCGGCCAGGAGCCCGGTGGGGCGCATCAGGACCTTGCCCCTGAAGGCGGGATGGGCGCTGCATCCTCCGTGGCTTCTCTTCAACCGGACCTTTCGGGAGGCGCGATCGATAATGGCGAAGCAGCTCCCGCTCTCGAAGAGGAACAGGTCGCCGCCGCTGCCCGGAAGCGGTACCACGGTCGTGTCGCGATCGCCTTCCAGGGGGAAAACCCCACCTGTCTCGCCGGTGGACAAGATCAGCCGTGTCTCGAAATGGCTCGATACGATCCACTCCCCGTTGCCGATGGAGTGAACGCTCATGGGAAGCCACTTCTCCGGGAAGACCGCCTCCCGGATCACTTCACCGCTGGCAAGTGAGTGGAACATCAGGTGCTGCCGAAATCTGCCGTCCGCACGGATTTCCAGAATCGCAAGAGCATCCTCCTCGAGATCGAGGCCGAGGCAATGAGGCCATCCCTCCCTCTCGAGGGTGCGGCCGATCCTCTTTCCCGTAGCGGTATCCCAGGCCTCGATGAAGACTGCTGGTCGAGCCCCGTCCTGACGCTTCTGCTGATTCAAAACCACGACGGCTCCGGGAAGGAGCCTGAGCCGGTCAGGGGTTTCCTTCTCCCAGACGCTTTCTCGACGGTCGAGATCGTAGCGAATCAGCTTGTCCTCGTTCTGCACCAGGAGCCCGTCGGGAAGCGGATGGCAGATCGTGCGGGGATCGGGAAAATCCCCGGGAATCTCCAGGAGAACATCCCCGGTCCGGCAGTCCGTGACAACGAGCAGGTCGTTCTTCGAGGGCGAGTTCATCGTCACGAGCCGCCCGTCGCAGAGCACGGGTGCCTGCGCGGAATCGAGAGGCGTGACCTCGAACAGGTAATCATCGCTGATCGTGAATACCGCATCACGCCAGCCGCCGGGCTCATCGAACCAGCGCCGGGCCATGAAGCTTCGACCATCGAGCCCGAGAAACGACTTCCCGCGATAGGTGCGGCACCTCGATCGCTTCAGGACTTCGAGCCTCCCTTCCAGCAACCTGGCTGCCTGCTCCCTCCTTTCCTGCTCGCGACGGATCTCCGCGGGAATCGTGTACGGATCCTGAATATCCTCCCCCTTGCCGGCATCCCTGGATGGCCCGGTCAGCTTCTTTCCGAAGCTGGTCATTGGACCCCTGACGGATTTCGACTTTCCCGAGTCTGGATCGAGGATGGTGTGCGTGTCGAACACCCGGGGGGCCCTGTTCATCGGGAATCCGCCCGTGCCGAAGCCGATCGCCTTGCGGCCGGAGAAAACCACGATCTTCGGGATCACGCCCAGTGTCGGTACCCGCGCCTTCAGACGCTTCCCGCCCACATCGAATATTCCAAGATCAAGGGATCCGCGGGGAGCTCCCCAGCCCGGGAAGCGCACGTTCCCCTTTCCGGTATTCCTGTCGGGAGGCAGCCATCCGAGCAGGGCCAGGCGGGAGCCATCGCTGCTGAAGGCCAGCGCGCCCTGCGCATTCTCCAGAAGGACGGACTTCCTGCCCGTCGCACTATCGAAGATGAAGATCCGGGACCGGGCGGACACCGCGATCGTTCGGCCGTCGGGGGACAGGGCCGCAAAGTCGAACCGCTCCATCACGATCGTCTGCACGACGCGGGGACCGGTCGTGTCGATCAGGTGGAGCGCTACCGATTCCCCGTACTTCGAATCCCGGCTCAGGACATGGCGGCCGTCAGGTGTCACGTCGACCAGGTCGAATCCCGCATCCTGGACCACCGCTCGCCAGGGGGCGGAAGCTCTCGCCCGCGAACGATCGAGCGCCCTCACGAGATCGACAACGGCTTCGAGTGTTGCCGACGACTTCTCCGGATCCCACAGATCCCGGGCATGCCGGTTCGTCAGGAGCTCCTCTCCCGCGTGGGCATTGATCGATCGGATCGCGTAACGCCGGAAGAGTGAATCGCCCATCTCCTTCGATGGCCGCGTCCAGAAAGGTTCGGACCGGCTGTCCGTCAAGAAGTTGATCAGGATCCGTCGCTTCAAATCGGTCAGGGGAGGACAGCCGAGCTCGATGAGGATCGACTGCCTCAAGTCCGGCGAACTGATCTGCTCCTCGATCCTGAAGAAGAACTCCTCGATGAAGCCCAGGTTCCGCGACAGGCCCGCGCGGATCAGCTCACGCGCCGCGGCGCAGCGTACGGCACCATCGCCGGCAGTGCGAATCGCGGATCGAAGAACAGCGTCTCTCGTTCCGGTCTCGTCCAGGTTCGACGGATCAGCATCAGAAGAAAGTCGTGAGACGGCGATCAGCAGGGCGGATCTTGCCTTCCACCAGAGATCGATCTCCTTGCAGGCGAGCAAGGCCTCGAGGCGGGGCTTGTCGGCAGGGCTGAAGAGCTTCTCCGCGGACAGGGCGATCCGGCAGACCATGCGGTTGTACAGCTCCCTCCCCCTTTGGTCGTCCCAGGTCACGTCATCCCAGAGTCCCTTGCGGTCGAGAAGATCGAGAAGGCGGCCCGGTTCGAGCCGAAGGTCGGGTATGGAGTCGAAGAACAGTCCCTGCGGCACGACGCCGTTGTAGCTGCCGATGCCCTGGCGGCCCGACAGCAGCACGATCTTGGCCTCCACCTCGGGAGGCAGGCGGCGCAGTTCCTCGAGCACGGCCTCCCCGATCTCCCGGCGGCGTGCGTCCAGCCCGGCATGCCACTCGGCCATGCGTTTCGATTGCCTTTCGATATCGACCGGCTCCTGCGGATTCCGGACCAACGGCGGGGTTGCCACCTCATGGATCAGATGCTCCAGGCGCCTCTGCCAGAACCAGAGGGAGTGCTCCGGCTCTCGCTGCCTCACCCACCACTCGGGAAAGCTCTGCCGGGTGAAGTCGCGGCCCGTCATCAGGTGAAGAGCGTTCAGGGCATAGGACCGGACTGTGCGGTGATGCCAGCTTCGCCAGATGTCGAGCCGATCGTCCTCGTCCTCAGGAAGAGAAACGCCGGGAAGGTTCGAAACGTAGGTGCCGTTCCACCCCAGGACGGGTGCGCCTTCATCAAGGTCCCACAAGAGGGTCGCAATGCGTGCCGGATCCTCCGGCTGGTGAAGGGCGGCAAGCACCTCGGCGGCGAGAGATCGTATCACGGCGTTGCGGTCCGTGAGCAGGATGCGAAGCGCGGGCAAATCGGCCAGGGTGGGCCATGTCTCCTCCGGCTGTTCCTTCCAGCCCCCCACGAGCGGATAAGCATAGGCGCCGGACCAGGGGCGGGCATCCCTGTACTGACGGACATGGCTCTCCCTGGGAAAGCGGGCAGGCAGCATGGAGAGCCAGTCCGCCCGTACAATCGGATAGAGGCAACTGTTTCGCAGTATTTCGGGATCAGCCTCCTCCGCTGCGGCCATCAGATCGCGACTCCTTTTTGCAGCCTCGACGAGTCGACGGCGCACCGATTCGACTGCATCCCCGGAGTGGCTCTCCTGCCTCGAGCTCTCTGATGCCGGCTTGACCGTCACCATGCAGGGCCTGCTCTCGATACGAAACGAATCCGGAGCTGTCCCGGAAACGCGAGGCAGCGAGAGGCCGGATGTCTCTTCGGTCTTGATCCGTACAGTGATCTCCGCGGCAGAGAGCCCGGCCCCCATGGCCGGCATGCGATGGTTCAGACCTATTCTGCGAGTCAGGATGTCGCTCAAGGGCCACGCTCCGTGATGAATCCTGCCCGCGATCGTCTCGTCCTCCGACTCGAAGACCGTTTCGATCTCCACAACGCGGGGCATGCTACTTTCTTCTCCGATGAAGAAAAGGTGCAGCTTCGCATCCCCGTCGAATCGAAAGGTTTCGGGAAAGATGTCGAACCTCACACTGAAGCCGTCCTTCTCCCTTTCTCCCGCCCAGCCGATCGTCTTCCGGACGATCGGCTCCGGCGGATCGTCGAGATCGATCTTCTCGAGGAGGCCGGCCCTCTCGAGCAGCTCTTTCAGACGGCGTGAGAAGCGGACCTTGCCCTCTTCCCTGGCGAAGGAATCATCGGGATACCCCCCGTCGATCCGGAAGAGGGGAGGAGCCGGCTTCCAGGGGAGAGATCCCAGCACGATCGTGGGCCCGGCAAAGGAGGATGATACGATGTCGCAGACGAACATCCCTCTGTAGAGGACTTCACCGCCGGCATGGAGGGTGAAAGGGCGTTTCAGATCCGTTTCCGAGCACGACATCAGGTCCATGGCGCATTCGCGGGAAAGCTCGAAGACCTGCTTCTCCCAATCGAAACGCTCGATATCACGATCTGTAAAAAGGACCTTTCCCGTTTTCCCATCGACGCACCTGAGGATTGTTCTGGGATCGAGGTCTGCGTCCTCCTCCCCCTCGAGCGCTGCCGCTGCCGCTGCCGCCATGAAGATAGTGAGAAACCAGGCCGCCATGGTTTTCCGATTCATCTCGGTCTCTCCCTTTTTTCCTCCGGCCAAGTAACCGCCTGTCTTCCGGCTTCAACTCTATATTATTATACGGAAGAAAGTTTCATCTTGATGTAAAGGCAGGGTAAAAAGCCGTGGCGGCCGTTCAGGCTGCGCTTATCGAATCCGGCCGGGAGAGCACGATCGATTTCAGGGGGAAGTCGAGACATCAGCGCCAAGGTGCGGCCCGTCACAGCTTCAGCAGGCCTTTCCTGAAAGCGATCTCCCTGATGTTCGAACGTAGGTGAAGCTTCAGGTTCAGCTGGTGCCGGCAGCAGCAGCCCGGGCAGTTCTTCCTCAGGCAGTCCTTGACCCTGGTGATGTGACGCGGACTGTTGACGATGTTTTCCAGGCCGCTCTCCAGCACGTTGCCGATCACCTCGGTGGAACAGCAGGCTCTGACGTCGCCGTTCGGATCGATGCAGATCTTCACCGCCGTCTGCAGGCAGGGCAGGCTTCGCTGGTTGTGGTCCTCGAAGTGATTTCTGGCGTAGTCGAGCTCCACGTACTTGTATCCCAGGAGCGTGGGATCCGCCTCCTTCCGCCTGGCAAGCCAGAGTATCAGGTCGTTCAGCCTCTCCCTGTCCACATCATGCTGCCTCCTGTTGTAGTCGTTGTCGAAGAAGTAGTGGGTGAAGTGGATGAGGTTGAGGCTCATCACGGGGATGCCTGTCCTGACGGCAAACTCCACCACCTTTCTCACGGAGTCGATCGTGTCCCTCATGATGATCGGGACGATGTTGACATGGATCCCCGTTCCCTCGACCGCATCCTTCAGCACCTTGCAGGCCCCGGTGACCTTTTCGGCAGCCTGGCTGATGCCGCGCTGCTCGGCGTACTCGTCATCGATCTTGTCGAGAGAGACGACGATGCTGTATGGACGGGCGGCAACGATTTTCCCGGCGACATCGCGGTCGATGGAAAAGGCGTTGGTGATCAGCGAGACGCGCAGGGACATCTCGTTGCAGAATCCGATCAGCTCGACCAGGTCGGGCCTCAGCAGGATGTCCCCCCCCGTGAAGATCACTCTCGAGAAGCCGCGCCTTGCGAGGTTCCTGATGATCTTCTTCCACTGCCCGGTCGTGAGCTCGTTGATCGGCTCTCCTTTCCAGTGGTTGCAGGTGAGGCATCTTCCCGTGCACCGCGTTGTCAGCCGGATGTTCACCACGTAGGGGGAGATCCCGAACAGGTCGAGGATTCCCGGAAAGAAAGAAGCGATGTTGCACTTGATGAGTGTTGAAATTTTCTTGTACATGGTTGACCTTGGCTCTGCGCCCGGGTGTCTGATGCCTGTGCAAGAGTCCCATATGACAATGGATCATTTCCCTGATACGATGAATGTACCCTGGAGGTTTCAAAAAAAAACAAGACCGGAGCCTGATGAGACGATCCGGTGCTGAAAGGGGCTTCATTTCCGGCGGCATTGATATATAATTTTGTTTTGATACCTAAGCCGGTAGTCGCCGCCTTCAGGAAGGTCAGCAAGATGAATAAACAAGTGGTCCTCTACGCCGTGTCGCTCTCCCTCTCGTTCCTCCTCCTGATGTGCGCCGTTCCGGGCGCCACGGCCTTGACGGCTTCCTCCGCTCCTGGAGACGAGAAACAATCCGCCTCCAGCCGGGAAGACACGATCCAGAAGGTCTACATCGTGCAGCTCACCCACTGCGACATCGGATTCACCGCGCCGCCCGACGACGTGGCGGAGGAGTGCAAGGCGCGGATCGACCAGGTTATCGGCTATCTCCACACCTACCCCGATTTCAAGTGGACGATCGAGAGCATCTGGCAGCTCGAACAGTGGCTCGAGCGGACGGACGACCCGGCGAAGGTCGCCGAGCTCTTCGACTTCGTCAGCGCCGGACGGATCGCCGTCTGCGGCGGCTACGCGAACATGCACTCCAGCATGCTGGGATCGGAGGAGATGAACCGCTTCCTCTATCCGGCCCAGCGGCTGCGCAGCGATCACGGCGTGACGATCGACACGGTGGCGATGAACGACGTGCCGGGCTGGTCGCAGGCCATGCCCCAGGTCATGTCGCAGAGCGGGTGCCCCTACTTTCTCACCGGACCGAACACTTGGCTCGGCGGTGCGGCAAAGATCCCCATGGCCGAGAGGCCGTTCTACTGGGAAGGCCCGGACGGCAGCCGCGTCCTCACCTGGATGGGATACGGCCACTACCTCGAGGGCGCCTTCGAGTACTCGCTGCACGGCAACCACACCCAGATGGAGCAGGGCCTGCTCGGCAAGATCGCCGAGTGGGAAGCGGCCGGCTATCCCTACGACGCCATCCTCGTGATCGACGGCACGGGCGACAACGGCATGGCGAACAACGTGGTCAACGTGATCAACAACGTGGCGTGGTGGAATTCGACCCACTCGATCGAGCTGATCCTCGCCACTCCCGGCGAGTTCTTCCGGTACATGGAGCAGACCTACCCCGGCAGCTTCCCTGTCTATTCCGGCGATTCGGCCGGCTTCTGGGCCGGGACGGTCAACTGCGGCGTACCCGTCGGCCAGGCCGCGGCACGCGTCGCCGGGGACCAGGTTCTCACGGGTGAGAAGCTGGCGGCCATCGACTTCCTGAGGGGCGGCAGCTATCCGGTCGAGGAGATCGACGGCGTCTATCACGAGATCCTCAACATCGACGAGCATTCCGGGTCGGGCGTCGGATGGCCCGGCCTGCTCACCAAGGCGGAGATCGACAGGGCGAACCTCTACAAGTTCATGGAGTCGGCCCGGGCCTACAGGGCGAGCTGCTCCCTACTGGACACCGGTCTCGAGGCGCTGGGACGGGGATCGGGTTTTTCCGGCCCGGCGATCCTCGTGTTCAACTCCCTCTCCTGGGAGAGGACAGACCCCGTCCGGGTCGAGATTCCCGCTCCTCTCTACGGCAGCGCCTTCATCATCAAGGACGGCGCGACCCAGGCCGAGATCCCCTACCAGAAGCTCGGAGACTCCACGATCGCGTTCATTGCGGAGAGCGTCCCCGCGCTGGGGCAGAAGGTCTATTACGGCGAAGCGGTCTCCACGCCGCCCGTCTACCCGGACAGGGTGTTTCTCTCCGGTGGCGGCACGATCCTGGAGAACGACTTCTACATCGTGACCGCCGACCCGCAAGGCCTCAGCATCGTCGACAAGGAAACGGGCCGCGAGCTGGTCAACGGAGCGAGCGAGTTCGCCTTCAACGGCCTGATCCGGGCGAACAACGGGGACGACTTCATCGGCGTCCACGAGAAGCTGCCGATCGGGAAGGCGACGATCAGCGGCAGCTCCGGCCCGGTGAGCGGCGAGCTGGCGGTCGATTTCGAGTCCCTGCCCCTGACGCAGCTGCGGATCGTTCTCCACGCCGGCGTCAAGCGGATCGACCTGGCAAACACGATGGACAGGAGTCGAATGCGGTTCGTGCCCTTTGCCGATCACTCGGAGCATTACTCGCTCACCTTCCCCTTCGATCTCGCCGTCTCCGAGGGAGCCCAGGCCGGGATCGAGAACCCGAACGCCGTGATCCGTCCCGACCGGGATTATCTTCCCGGCGCCTACGTGGGGAACTTCGTCTCGCAGCACGCCATCGACCTGCGGGAAGCGTCGGGCTTCGGCGTGACGATGGCGAACCGGGAGTCGTTCTTCAACGAGATCGGCGGGCCTTTCCACCACAGCTCGGCCTTCGACCCCGAGGAAGCGACGATCGTCAACAAGGTCGTCCAGAAGCTCGACCAGGGCGACACGAAGGACCAGGGGATCGTCACCATCACGAGCATGGACAACGGCATCCAGGTCAGCCGGTTCCACTACGCGATCACCACGGCCTCGATTCCGCCCGGCTCGATGGCGGCCGTTCACACGGTCCGTTTCGGCTGCTCCTTCGACCTTCCCCTGGAGGCCGTCTTTTTTTTGGGCAAGGGAGAAGAAGGCGGCTTTGGCGACGCACCGGCCCCGTCGGAGAGCTTCTTCAGCCTGAGCCGCGACAACGTGATCCTCCTGGCGGTGAAGAAGGCCGAGTTCAACGGCGACAGCGACGTCATCTTCAGGATCCAGGAGATCGCCGGAATCGCTGCAACGGGTGTGAAGCTGAGGTCGATCTTCCCCTTCACCCATGCGGAGCTCTGCACCGTGGTGGAGCAGGCGATCCCGGGCGGCACGCTTCCCGTCGATCCGATCGTTTTCGACATCGAACCCCACGAGACCGTGACGATCCGGGCGCGGTGAGCCGGGGCGCAACGATTCAAAAAAAAACGATTTCTCCCGATTTGGCTGAACCGATTCACCCCTCCGCGCTGTGTCAAGGGGCAGGAACGGGAACGTGTTTCATTAACGCAAGTTCCTGCTGTTTGTTATCCTGTCGAGAGCGGTTGATCTGGAGGGGCCTCACCATGATGAACGTGGAAGAACTTCTGAGTCACAGGGATTTCGTGCGGGGGCTGGCGCAGAGCCTCCTCCTCGATGAGCACGGTGCGGCCGACGTGGCCCAGCAAACCTGGATGGCGGCCATGAGGCATCCCCCCCCGGACCGACCGGCCGCTGAAGCCGTGGCTCGCCAGGGTGGTCCGCAACCTGTCGATCAACATCCGCAAGAGCGACGCACGGCGCAAGATGAGGGAAGAATCATCTGTGCCGGATCGCGCAGTGCCCTCGCCGGCGGAGATCGCGGCACGCGAGGAGGCCAGACAGAAGGTCGTGGCTGCCGTGCAGGAGCTCGAAAGTCCCTATCGCGATGTGATCGTGCTTCACTTCTACGAGGCGCTGCCGCCGCGCGAGGTGGCTTCAAGGCTCGGCCTGCCGGTCGAAACGGTGAGAACCCGGATCAGGCGAGGCCTCGCAAGGCTCCGCTCGCAGCTCGACGCGGCCTATGGCAGCGATGGAAAGGCCTGGACCGTGGCGCTGGCGCCGCTGGCCGGCTTCGATGCGGCCACGACGGCCGGCCTGGCTGCCGGCACGGCGGCTGCTCAGACCACGCTGCAGAGTGCGTCCCTTGCCGGGACCTCGGCCTCGATCGGCTCCAAGATGGTCGTCGGTGTCATGGCTGTGCTCGTCGTGCTCTCCGGCGTGGTCTGCTTCACCCTGCTGACGGACAGGGAGGATGGAATTCCGGCAGGCAAGGTCGCTGCCCTTGATAATTCCAGCCCCATCGAAGCCGCCGATCGAGGCGGTCCCGAAAGAATGAAGCAGCCTGGCATCGCTGACGAGGACGACTTTCCCTCCCGTCCCGAAAGGGTGCCGGTGAAGCCGGGCGCCGTCTGTTATGTCTCGGGCCGGGTGACGGACAGCAAGACGGGCGAGCCTATCCGGGCCTTTGATTTCCACCTCATCCCTGGTGATTACAGGAAAGCGCTCGAAAAATGGGAGTTCGTGCACACTACCGTACGGGATGAGAACGGCTGCTACCGTGTTCCCGTGGGGTGGAAGGGACCGTACATCGTTGACATCAACTCGTCGACCCACTGCGACGAACGGATTCTGATAGAGGAACACAAGCTCGACGGCAATGACGCGAAGCTCGACCGCGGTTTCACGGTTAGAGGCCGCGTGGTGTGCGACACCACTGGAGTACCCGTCGCAGGAGCCGTCGTGGGCACGGAAGGACTGGGCGGACTGGCGATAATCAAGTATCGCGCGGGTTTCACGGAAATCTGTTCGAACACGACAACCGATGAGGACGGCCGTTTCGTTCTCAGGGGAGTCGACGAGTACGACGACAAGATCGTGGCCTTGCATCGTGATTATGCGATCATCCCGGTCGACACGCCTCCAGATGGGAACAAATCGGTCTTGCTCCGGTTGAAGAAGGGTTTTTGCGCCCATGGTCAGGCTCTGAGCGACAAGGGAGATCCCATCGCCGACCTGCCGATCTACATCATCAACGAGAAAGCGGGGTACTGGACCCGGGCCGCGGTCACGGACAGGAACGGCTTCTATCGCACGCCGCCCGTGTTGCCAGGGAGCGTGACAGTCAGGGCTGAAATGCCCTTTTGGAAGACTCCTGAAGTGTCAGGCTTCACGACGGAAGAAAAAAAGGTCGAGCTGAAGGATCAAGATATCAAGGTCGACTTCGGCTGCCTGGAGAGGTACGTGACCTGGCGAGGCACTCTCTACGACTGCGACGGATCTCCTCTCCCTGACTGGGACATCTTGGCTGTCCCTGGAGAAATCGATTTAAATAACCTGAAAGTAAGGCCAAAAATATCGCGCTTCGAGATGAAAAAAGCCTCGAGCGACGCCGATGGACGATTCGAACTGTACAAGCTGAAGCCAATGCAGTACTCGGTAATAATTGCACATAGCGACACTCTCAACGAAGCCCCCGGAATGCAGTCGATCACCTTTGCCGAACCCGGAATCGTCGAGAGGGATCTTCAGGCCGAAGGTGCCTCGATCCGGGGTGTCGTGATCGACGAACGCTCCGGAGAACCGCTCGTCCTGCCTGAGGTAAGTGTCAAATCCAAGCCTGCTGGTCCAGGATACAGGGTGGAGGCCATGCAGGGCTGGACGGGAGATCCGGAACATACGGGCAGAGTGACCCAGGGTGGTCGATTCACCATGATCGGACTGGAACCGGGTGACTACAGGCTCGTCGTGGACGGGGACGGGATGCCCCTCCAGACAGGCATGCCGATCTCGCTCGAGAAAGGGCAGTCCCTGACCGACCTGGCCGTCCCGCTGAAGCGATGGGGGAAAATGCAGATCATCTTCGACGGTTTCGACAACTTGCCGGAAAAACGGTTCCGTTTGGTTCTGGAGAAGGATGATCAGCGATTCCCTGCTGAAGACTACAAGATTTCCGGGGACAGCAGCGACGGCTTCATGAAGGCGGAAAGGGATCTCTACTCCGGTGATCTGTCCTCGAGGATGAGTATCAGGCTCGAGGCCGGTACGTGGAAAGCGACCCTCCTGTTCAATCGCCTCGGCTCGCTGCAAAGGGAGTTCGTTGTCAAGGATGGAGCCTTGACAACGATCGAGTTCAGGCCGGAGTTCACCGATTCCGGGAAGGGAGTCGCGCTTTCAGGCACCTTGAGGCGTGTGGATGGATCGCCTGTAGCAAACGTGGAGGTCGAATTCCTCTGCAAAGATGTACCGGGGATCGAAGAGGATTACATCGAGTGGGTCCGGTCCATCTTCGAACAAGGGCTGGTGACTGATGACATGTTCGATGCCGAGCTGGTCGAAGCTCTTCGCAGCGGGAAGCTGACAGGTATCAACGAGGATCAGGTCTCAGCGAACAGCAAGGAGTTCCAGTTGATGGTTGCCATCTCGAATGCCATCAACAGCCTGGATATTCCCGGGAATCCTCTCAAAATGGAAACGCACCACACGACCGTGACCGACGCGGCAGGCCGGTTCTTCGTGAGGAGCATCAGGCCGGGACGCTGGAGCGTCATTGTGCGGAGAAATCGTGCCTGGATCGATCTCCCCGACCTTGTCTTGCCTGACAAGATCCAGGGAGCCCATGAAATAACGCTCACCATGCCGGACAATACCGTGACAGGTAGAATCGGTAACAGTGCAGCCGTCCTCGACATGGTTCATTCCCTCCACTTCAGTATCATTGACAGTGACGGCGAACAGGTCTTCATGGATTCTCCAGGTAAGGAAGGCAGCGACCCGTTCCGCCTGGAGGGAATCCCCGACGGGACGCATCGCCTGCTCATCCACGCCACTGATTTCATGGATTTCGAATCTGCACCCTTCGAGCTGAGTGGCGGACAGTCGCTTGACCTGGGAACCATTCACATGAGGCCCTGCGGCGTGATCCACCTGAAAGCCGTGGATGCCGGCGGCACCGAGATCCGCTACTATGGAGCAACTTCGCTCAGCACGGGCAGGGAGCTTCGCCATGTGGGTTTCAATGATGATTTCCAAGTTTACACTAACGCCCTCCTTGGGCAATCTATCATCCGGATCACAGCCGACAGCTACAGGGACAAGGACATCGTCGTGGATATCGAACACGGCAAGCCGGTCGAGCTGACCGTCGAGATGGAGGCGCTCTGATCGGGCTTCAACGTCGGAGAAAACAAATGAACGGGAAAATCGATCGTCGAGCTTTCCTGCGTACAGCCGCCGCAACTTCCTTGATTCCCGCCCTGCCTGGATTTATTTGCCGGGACGCGCACGCGCAGCAGTCTCAACGATCGGACCACTACGCAACGGGTGGAAGCGCTGCCGTGACCACCACGTCGATGCAGGCCACGGAGGCAGCTCTCTGGACTCTGCGAGAAGGGGGAAACGCCGCTGACGCCTACATGGCCGCGGCCCTGACGCAGACGGTGGTGGAGCCGGGCCTCACGTCGATCGGCGGAGCCTTCGGAATCACTGTCTTCGATGCCAGTACGGGCAAGACGAGCGGGGCCGGCGGGCGGTTCGGGCCGGCGAAGGCGGAGTCCTACGACTTCGACAGGGAGTCCCCGATCACGCAGACCGGGCGCGCCATGCCGGTGCCGGGTTTTCTGGCAGGTCTTCACGCCGCCCATGAAAAGTTCGGTAAGCTGCCCTGGAAAAAAATCTTCGAGCCGGCCATCACTCACGCCCTCGAAGGTGCTCTCATCTTTCGCGGCATCGTCGAGGCGGCGAAGAAGCGGGGAGTTCGCCACCCGGAAGGCAAGGCTCTCTGGACTAAGGAGGGCCGGTTCCTCGAGCCGGGCGAGAAGCTCGAACAGACAGAGCTCGGCAAGATTCTCGAAACTGTCGCGGCCGACGGGCCCGCGGCCTTCTACGAGGGGAAGTTTGCATCCTGCTACGTGGACCGGGCCAGGTCCGACGGCGGCAAGATCACGAAAAAGGACATGGCCCGCTGGAAGGAGCTGATCGAGGTCAAGGAAGGTAAGCTCGAGGGGAGCTACCGCAGCCACCAGGTGTCGGCTGCCGGATTGATCACCTACGCGCTGCACCTGAACGAGGCCATCGATCTGAGAGCCTCGGGTTCCGCTCGGGAGAGCCGGGAGTCCGTCTATCGACAGATCAGGATCATGGAAGAGGTCTTCCTCTCCACGAAGGAATACTCGAAGGAGACGCACGAACGGTTCGTTTCACCCGAATATGCACGGAAGAGAGCGGATTTCGTAGTCAGCAGCCCGCTGCGCGAGCTGAGCCTCGACGCCATCTTCAACACCTGCTTTCTCGTTGTTCGCGATGCTGCGGGAAACTGCGCCTGGGGGACGCACTCCATCAACAGCCCCACGGCCTTCGGCGCCGGCATCGTCGTGGACGGCGTCTACGCCGCCTACGTGATCAGCAAGAACCACGCCCACGGCTCGGGCGGCATCGCACCCGGCATCTCGACGAGCTACGCACTCTTCAAGGACGGAAAGCCGCGGATCATCGTCGGATCGCCCGGTTTCGGTTTCGTCCACGGCCCCTATCAGTACGGATCCGGAATAGTGGAATGGAATCTATCCCCTGCCGCGGCGATGAACCTCCCCCGCTTCGCCCTCCCGCGCCAGGACGGCAAGATCCTGTTCGAGAGCCACTACGGCCAGGCGGTGTTCGACATGCTGGACAAGCGCGGCATTCAATACGTGAAGAGCCGGCCTTCCTCGTCGACGGGCCTGGTCGGCGCGCTCGTCATCGACTACGACGGGACGCTTCATGTGGCCCAGGACGGACGCCGCACAGGGTTCGCGCGAACAATCTGACTCGATGATCTCAGGCATTCGATGATATCGCGGTGAAGAAGGCGTACAGGCCGACCATCACCAGGGTGAGCACTCCCCACATGATCCAGACCTTTCGGGCGCCTCTGCGCCCGGATCCCCCGGCAGAGCCCGGACGGGAGAGTTCCTCCTCCCAGGCCGCATTGCGCGTCAACAGGGAAACAGCGACCATGAAAAGGGAGATGGCGACAAAGAGAAAAAAAGCCATGAGCATGAAGTGCGGCCAGAAACCCTCGCGGGGAAACTTCATGTAGTCCATCAGCCCGATTCCCAGCGAAACGGCGGAGCCGGCGTAGAAGGCCGGAACAGCGGCCGACGACGTCGCGCGGCGCCAGAGCACTCCCACGACGAAGACCGCCGCCACGGGCGGTGCGAAGTAGGCAATGATGCTCTGGAGCAGATCGAACATGTTCTTCCCCGCCCACTGCATGGCCAGGGCACAGCCCACGGCAACGATTGCAGCGCCGATGGTCACCAGGCGGCCGACTCGCTTGATCTCCTTCCCCGTCGCGCGGGGTCTGTACTTCTTGACGTAGATGTCGAGCGTCAGGATCGTGCTGAAGGAGTTGAGCCCCGAGTCGATCGTGGAGATCAACGCCGCGATCAGCACGGCCACGATCAGGCCCGACATCCCGGCGGGGAGATGGTTCGCCACCATGGTCAGGAACGCTTCGTCCGGGTTCTCGAGCCCGGGATGAAGGACGATGCAGGCAATCCCCGGCACCATGAAGATGAAGGGCGGCAGGATCTTGAGAAAGGCCGCGAAGGCGCAGCCCTTCTGCCCCTGGCCGATGTCGCGGGCGCCGAGAACACGCTGAACGATGGTCTGGTCGGTGCACCAGAACCAGATACCCAGGATCGGGTAGCCGAGAAAGATCGCCGGCCAGGGATAGGTCGGATCGTCTGCGGCGCGGATCAGCTTCCAGTGATCGGCGGGAATTGCCTCGGCGAGCCCGGCCGCCCCTCCCGCCTTGACGAATCCGATCACGGCCAGCGCGCCGGCGCCGACGATCATCAGGATCGCCTGGAACGAATCGGTCACGATCACGGCCGCGAGCCCGCCGGCCACGGTGAAGCTCGTGGCGATCGTCATGAGAAGGAGCAACGACGGCCAGAGCTCCCAGCCCATGATCTGGCTCAGCAGGACGCCGCCGGCGTAGAGCGTGCCGCCGAGCCAGAGCACCACGGTGGAAAGGAGAGCGTACCACGAGAGGAATTCGGCCGCCCGCTCCCCGAAGCGGCGCCTGATGAATTCGGGCATCGTGCTGACGCCGGTCCCGAGGTAATGGGGTGCGAAGACCATGGCCAGAAGCAGGAGAAAGAACCAGGCCAGCCACTCGAAGTTGGCAGTCACCATGCCGGTGGCGTAGGCGGCGCTGCAGGCGGCGATCAGGAAGGAGGGCCCGAGATTGGTGGCGAAGATGGATAGCCCCACGTTGAACCAGCCGAAGCTGCGGCCCGCGAGAAACTTGTCGTCCTCGAGGCGGCGGCGGTAGCTGACCATCATGCCGATACCGATCAGCGCGACGAGATAGACGAACAGGACGGTGATGTCGAGCGGGCTCAGCGTGATCATGGATTCACCCGGATTGCCGGATTCTCTTGAATAACAACCGCACCAGGCGCTCAGATCGAAACCGGCATGACATTGAGATTTGAAAGGAAGGGGAGGGCAGACTCAAGCAAGAATCTGATCCGGCGAGTCCCCAGGTCTTGTAATTGCGTGTGCGCTATCGGCTAATCAATTGATGGTCACAGGCTGCACGATGCTGTCGAACCACGTTCCCGTGGTCGATCCCACTTCCAGGTAATATGTGCCGCCGGCCGCTCCGGAAGGAACGGGCGCCGTGGTGAAGCTCCCCGTACCCTCGGGCGAGTTGATTCCCGAGGTCAAGATGGTTACCGGCAGGCCGACATCGAACCGATGCCCGGCATAGACGAAGCCGTTCCGGTTCGGAGAGTAGACCAGCCAGCAGGGTGAGTTCGGCGGAGCGGCGTACCAGGACAGCTCCAGTGTATCTCCCACCGATGAGAGGAAGGGGCCGGTCAGGATGATCGTGTTGAAGTCGGCTCCGTTCCCGCGGTCGCGAACGAAGATGTCTCCATAGCCGTTGGTGTCGCCGGGTACGAGATTGGTGGCGGTCGATTCGAAGGTCACATGGCGGCCGTTGGCGGATATCGACGGGTAGAGGCTTTCCCAGTCGCTCTCCCCTCCACCGGAATCGACGCTTGCGCGCTCCGTCGTGCCCAGTTCCCTGTCCCGGACAAAGATATCCAGAAAGCCGTTGGTGTCGTTGATCACGAGATTATCGGCAAAGGACTCGAAGGTCACGATTCGACCGTCCGCGGAGATCTGGGGAACCCGACTGCCGCGGTCCCCATGGACGCCCCCCGTCGTCACGCTGCAATGCTCGGTCACGCCGGTCAGACGGTCGTGGACAAAGATGTCCTGCTGGTAATTGTTGTCGCCCGGTGTGAAGTTGCTGGCCCATGTGTCGAAAGCCACACAGCGGCCGTCGGCCGAGATCGCCGCCTTCTGGCTGCCGCCGTTGCCTTCCGCACCGGTCGAATCGAGGCTCACGCGCTCCGTCACGCCGGTCAAGCGATCGTGGACGAAGACGTCCGAGAAGTAGTTCGTATCGTTGGCGACAAGGCTGGCGGCAACGGATTCGAAGGCCACAAAGCGACCGTCCGCTGAAATGGAAGCGATGTTGCTCGAGCCGTTGCCTTCGACACCCGACGAATCCACGCTGACGCGTGTGATCGCACCGGTCTGGCGGTCGTGGACGAAGATGTCGAACGTACCGTTCGTATCCCCGGCAACCAGGTTGCTGGCATATGACTCGATGGCCACGTAACGGCCGTTGGCCGAGATCGCGGCCTGCGTCGAGCCGTTGTTCGCCTGGGCTCCGCTCGAGTCCACGCTCACGCGTTCGGTCGCACCGGTGAGACGATCGTGAACAAAGATGTCGTCCATGTTGTTCGTGTCGCCGGAAACCAGGTTGCGTGCCGCCGAGCGGAAACAGACGAAGCGCCCGTCGGCGGAAAGCGATGGATCGAAGCTGAATCGATCGGCCTCGACGCCGTTCGAATCCACGCTGACTCGCTCAGTCACACCGGTATGGCGGTCGTGGACGAAGATGTCCTGCCAGCCGTTGGTGTCCCCGGCCACGAGGTTGTCGGAGGGGGACACGAAGGCGACGAAGCGCCCGTCGGCGGAGATCGAACAATCTTTGCTGTAGGAGTTTCCCTCGACACCTGATGAGTCGACGCTGACTCGTTCGGTGGATTGCCCGAAGGCGGTTCCGCCGAGGAAGAAGGCCAGAACGAAAAGACAGACGGATGTAATCTTGTTGTTGGCGAACATGATAGACCTCAGGTAAAAAGTTAAGGATGAAGCCTAGTAGCCAACAGCCTGAAACATCGCGAGTATTAAAATTCGGTTTTTTTCAGGGCCTGGAAAGCCCGTTGAAAGAGAGCCCGGCATCCATCTCCCGCGGTATCTCCGTCAGGGAACAACCTCGAAATCGACGACGTCGTAATCCCCGATAGCTCCCAGGTCGAGAATGCCGCTCGGCTGCAGGTCATACCCAAGGTAAGCCTGGTACATTCCCACCGGGATAGGCTGATCAAGAACCGCCTCGGATAGATCGAAGATCCCCCCGGTGAAGTAGACGTTCCCGAAACCCGCCATCCACGCGGCCGAGCCATGATAACCGTATGACCAGATGCCGCCCGCGCTCGTTCGGCGAACCACGACCCAGAGGTCAACGCCGAGACCGGCATGGTCGCGGCTCTCCACATCAATGGTGATCGTCGCATTCTCCGCGCTCCCCACGGTCACGCCGCGGTCCCGGCCGTTGCACTTCACGTCGATCCAGGGTGAATCGGAGAAATCGGGAGGCAGCGTCCCGGTGTGCCGCTGGTCGCGCTGGTACATCGGCCACGGCATCCTCCAGGAATCAAAGGCTTGCCAGCTCGCGTCATCGACCAGCTTGACGTACCACGTCACCGTTCCGCTCGCAAAGCCGGTGATCCTGTAATAGCTGAAGAGCACCCCGGCCCGCTGATCGCCGTCGAGGTCCATCATGGACGGGATCGCTCCGAGCATGGCCCCGCTCTCCGTGGGAAGTGGAAACCCCGCCACATCGCTGCCGTCGGCGTTGAAGAGATAAACGGCGGGCACGGTGTTGTCGCTCCTGTCCATGGCCACGACCATAATCTCCACCTCCCCGTCCCCGTCCACGTCGCCGACGGAGGGCATGTAGGCGTTGGCGATGTAGTACAAGGACGTCATGCCGGTGAGGTTGACCGGCTGCGGCCAGCCTGCCGCCATCACAGCGTCGTGGTGATAGACGCAGACCTCGCTTTCCGCTCCGGCCTTCAGGGAAATCACGTCGAGCGTGCCGTCGCCGTCGATGTCAGCAAGGGCCGGGCTGTTGAACCTGTTGGCCCCGCTCGTACCGATGTCCTCCACCGGCCAGCCGGACACCACAGTGCCGTCGTGGTGATAGGCATAGATCCACTTCTTGAACTGGAAGGGGTGAGCCCAGATGTCGGCGAACACGATCTCCAGGTCGCCGTCCCCGTCGAGATCACCCACGGCCGGCGAGATGTTGCTCGCCGGAGTCGCCATGATTCCAGGGATATCGATCGGCCACCCGGGCAGCGCACTCCCGTCGGGCCTCCAGGCGTAGTATCGATCGAAGTTCACGATTACATCCATCAGACCGTCTTGATCGAGATCGGCCAGGGCCGGCGCGGACGAGATGCAGTAGGTGTCATTGTTCAGGTCTTTCTCGAACAGAATACTTTTGTCCGGCTCGATCACGAAGACCTGATCACCCACCGCCGCAACGAGCTCAGGAATTCCGTCCTTGTCGAGATCGCCGACGGCGTTCGGGGAGAAGTCCACGCTCGACTGCAGGCCCGTGTGAAAGATCGTTCTCTCGAAGGGCGAGGTCCAGAAGAAGCTCCCGTCGTGGTTCAGGGCATGGATCGTGTAGACGCTCGTCTGCGGATCGAAGAAGGGGATGATGATTTCCAGCTCGGCGTCGCTCCTGTCCAGGTCCGCAACCAGCGGCGCCGACAGGGCCACGTTGCCGAAAAGTTGAGCCCCGCTGATAGTGACCGGCCAGCGGCCGCCCACTGGCACGCCGCTCGAATCGAACAGATGGACCTCCACCGCGGCATTGCCGCTCGGGCCGTACCTGCCGATCAGGAGAACGACCTCCATCAGGCCGTCTCCATTCAGGTCATCTGCCACCGGGCTGCCCACCTGCCCGAACCTGCCGGGCGTGTACCAGGAGAACTGCCCTCCTGCCGTCCAGCCCCGCTCCCCGGCCAGGCAGAGCGGCACTGCGGCAAGAAGGAAGAAGATCATGGCCGCGAGGCCGCGCGGATACCTGCTGAAGAGAGTCGCTGAATTTTCCATGAGAACTTTCCTCGATCGACGATGCTCGATCCTGGCTTCCCTGTCCGCTCACAGACGGTGAAAGATGTCCGAGCCCGTGGCCAAGAGCGAAGATGGCGGAGATTGCGCGGGCTCGGTATCGCGGTACAGAAAAATCAGGCTATCTATAAGCAACTATAACAACATCACTTAGAACCACAAATTCTCAGCGCAACTGGATTGTCTTTTATATAATCGTATTTCCCGTTAATAGTGGCTCAAAAAATGACGACGCCACAGGGTAGTTGCGTCACACTTCAACATGCGATTGAACAAGGGGAAACACTCCTCGTGCCTGATCAGCGTGAGATCGATCGATTGCTGAATGCCGTCAACAAGGGACGTCCAGGCGCCGAGGAAGACCTCTTTCCCCTCATCTACAACGAGCTCCATCGTCTTGCCGAGGTTCTCGTTCATACGAGGAATCCGAATCACACGCTGCAGCCCACTGCCCTTGTCCACGAAGCCTATCTCCGTCTCATCGGCGACAGCAGCAGGAAGTGGGAGAAGCGGGAGCACTTCTTCCGCATCGCGGCCAAGGCGATGCGGTACGTCTTGATCGACTACTCGCGCAAGCAGATGGCGAGCAAGCGCTCCGGCGGCTGGCGCCGGTTCCCTCTCGAGGCGGAGATCGTCTTCTCGAAGGACGCGTCATCGGACATCCTCTTGCTCAACGACGCCTTGAACGCGCTGTCGGAGATGGACCCGAAGATGGCCCAGATCGTGGAACTTCGGTTCTTCGGCGGGATGACCCTGGATGAGACGGCCCAGGCGCTCGACATATCGTGCGCAACGGTGAAACGGAAATGGACAGTGGCCAAGGCGTGGCTGCGCCGGGAGATCAGCGGCGATCATGAAGATGGATCCTGAGCGTTTCCGCAAGGTCGAGGAACTCTTCAACCAGGCACTGGAGCAGAAAGAGGAGGAAAGAAGGGCATTCCTCGCCCGGACCTGCCGCGACGATCCCGACATGCTGAAGCACGTGAGGGCTCTCCTCGAGTCCCACGCCGGGGCGTCGGCCTTCATCGAACGGCCGGCCTTCGAATCCGTGGACGGGCTCTTCGACAGGAGCGGGAAGCCTCTTCCGGAAGGCTACGCATTCGGTCCCTACAAGATCGTCCGCGTCATCGATTCGGGCGGCATGGGCACGATCTATGAAGCCATGGAGGATCACCCCCAACGCCGGGTGGCGCTGAAGGTACTTCACGCGAACATCACCTCGCAGGAAATCCTGAAACGATTCAGGCAGGAGGCACAGATCCTGGCGCTCCTCCGCCACCCGGGAATCGCGGAGATCTATTCCGCCGGAACCCACGAGACCGATGGAACAGGCCTGCCATACATCGCCATGGAGTTCATCCCCAGAGCCCTTGCGATTACCTCCTTCGCCAGGGAAAGGGATCTGGACACGCGGAGCAAGCTGGAGCTTTTTCTCGGCGTCCTGGATGCGGTGAGCCACGGCCACCGCAACGGGATCGTCCACAGGGATCTCAAGCCGGCCAACATCCTCGTGGACTCATCATCCGACCAGCCCGTGCCGAAGGTGATCGACTTTGGGGTGGCGCGCGTCCTCGATCACGAACTGGGCATGACATCCCTTCACACGATCGAGGGCCAGTTCCTGGGAACGTTGAGATACATGAGCCCAGAACAGATCGCCGGCGACATCAGCAAGGTGGGAATCCAGAGCGATGTCTACTCCCTCGGCATCATCCTTTTCGAACTTCTCTGCAACCGCCCGCCCTATGACCTGGCGAACAAGGCGATCACCCGGGTAATCAAGATCATCGAGCAGCGTCCGCCTGAAGCACCGTCGAAGATCGACCACTCTCTCGCGGGCGACCTCGAGATCCTCACGCTCAAGGCGCTCGAGAAGGAACGCTCGAACCGATACGCCTCGATCGACGAATTCGCCGCCGACATCCGCCGCTTCCTCAACCGGGAGCCGATCAAGGCCAGGGCCCCGGGCCCGTGGAACAGGTTCGCGCTCTACTGCCGCAGGAACCAGCTGCTCGTCGGCGCCGCGATCACCCTCCTGATCGTTCTGACAGCCGGGATCGTTGTGAGCACCGGATTTGCCGTGAGATCGGTGAATAAGGCAAAAGAAGCGACAGAGAGCGCGCGCGAGGCCGAGGAGGTGACGGATTTCCTGACCACCATCCTGTCATCGGCCCGGCCGGAGGTTGCCTGGGGACGGGAGCTCACCGTTCGCGAGGTTCTCGACGACACTGCGGAAAGGATCGAGCGGGACCTCGCCGGACAGCCGAAGCTGCAGGGAATCGTGCGTCAAATCATCGGCGGGACCTATCACGACCTCGGGCACTACGATGAGGCGGAGAAGCTGCTGAGATCGGCGCTGAAATCGTTCGAGAGGAGCATCCCGGGGAATGAGAAGCGGATCCTGGACTGCAAGTTCATCCTGGCTTGCACACTTTCGCAGACGAGCCGGCTCGAGGAAGCCGAGCGTCTCCTCGAGGAAGTCCGGGAAGGCTTCAGCCGACTCCTTGGCGAAGACCATCCCGACACCCTGATTGCCGTGCAAGAGACGGCCGGTCTCCTGATAAAACGGGGCGAACACGACGAGGCCCAGTCCCTTCTAGAGAAGATATACGACGATCTCTGCCGCCTGGAGGGAGAAGACGATCCCAGGTCCCTGAGCGTGCTGAACAGCCTCGCCGCCAACCGATTCCGCCAAGGTCATAACGACGAAGCCGAGATCCTCTTCAAGAAGCTGCTCGACGGCTACATCCGGATCGAGGGGCCCGAGCACCTCTCGGTGTTCATGGCCAAGACAAACGTGGCCGGATGCTACCTGAGAAGCGGCCGGTTCGACGAGGCGGAAAGCCTGTTTCTCGATGTGTACGAGCAATGCCGCACCATCCTGGGAGAAGACCACCCGAACACCGTGGGGCTTCTGTTCAACCTGGGGACCTTCTACACCCAACAGGGCCGCCCGGCACTGGCTGAATCGTACTACCTGAAGGCCCTGAAATATCGCCGGGAGAAGCTGGGGCAAAGCCATCCGGAGACGATCGATGTGATGCTCAACCTGGCCCGCCTCTATTTCAATACAGGTTGCTACGATGACTGTCGGCAGCTGGTGAATGAGATCCACCCGCTCCTCTCCAGGGATTTCCCGGGCGCTGCCCCACGCAAGGCGCTGCTGGATCTGATCGACGGGAAGCTGAAGCAGGTTCGGCAGGACAGCTGATCGGGCCGGGTATTGCCAGGGGCTCCGCTCGCTCGTGGGCACGAATGGCGGGATCGCGTTTTTACAAAATCCAGAATTCAGCGGCCCTTCCCTGAGCTGAAATTCCCCGAAAATACGATTTTTTTCTGTAACTCATGTAAATCAAAGCCAGAGGATCGTGAAGAAAGCCTGAATCCAGGCTGGAACCGTTTACTTGTCCCCAATTCTCTCAATTGACCGGAGGAAGCCAACCATGAGGATCATGAAGAATATGCTGCCGGCCATCGCCATGCTGCTCGTCGTGGCAGGCGCCGCCTCGCCCGCGCTGGCACAATGGAATTCGGCAGTGGGCGGCAATGCCGTTCGCAGCGGATATGTCGATGCCGTCGGCCCCACCACGCCCGATAGGCTCTGGGACGGTGTCCGGTTCACCCGCTATGTCCGGCCCGTCGCCGTGGACAACGGGATCGTCTACGCCCAGTGGAACCAGAGCGGCAGCAGCTTCAACGAGGTCGTCGCCTTCGATATCGCCAGCGGAACCGAGCTCTGGTCCGTCGAGGTGCCGACCGCCGGCTCGAATCCCTCCAGCGAGCGCAGCCGCGTGACCGGCGTCCGAGACGGCGTCGTCTACCTGACCCGGTCATCCTCCATCTCCAATCCGCTGCCGATCTACGCCTATGATGCAGCCACCGGGGCCGGCCCCCTCTGGACTTCCCAGGCGCTGGTGACGGAGTCGAGCCAGCAGTCGGTCACCTTCGCCCCCAACGGCGACCTGATCGTTGCCGGCCCGAACGGGAGCAGCGGCCTGATCCGCATCAACAAGAACGACGGAACAACGGTCTGGACTGCCGATGTCACTCATCCCGTGGATGACGCCAACGGAGCCGTGGTCTGCAACGACACCGTCTACGCCTGGGACGTTGTTGGTTCGTGGGTCGTGGGAGTGAAGGCATTCGACCTCGCGA
This sequence comes from uncultured Phycisphaerales bacterium, assembly GCA_964482235.1. Classification (GTDB taxonomy): domain Bacteria; phylum Planctomycetota; class B15-G4; order B15-G4; family CAYZWU01; genus CAYZWU01. Next base: position 56,244 of record CAYZWU010000018.1, on the reverse strand, counting down.
CGGGAGCCGCGAAGTACCAGAGCGAGGACATGCCCCAGGGCGGCCCGGCCGTACAGCAGGGGCTCTTCTGCGGCAACGACGGCAAGGTCTACGCCTTCAGGGCAGGTGACGACAACAACATGCACTACTTGTACGCGCTGGAAGACACGGGGACCGCGCTGGTGACGGTGTGGACCTATCTCGCCGGATACGGGTGGGCCAGCACGCACGGCGTGGGACCCGATGGTTCCATCTACACCCACGATCGGGACGGTCATGCCATCCGGCTCGACCAGAACACCGGCCTGCTCCTTGCCCGCAGCGCCAGCCCGATCCCCGGTGGTTCGGACTGGGATTTCAGCCCGCGCTCGGCTGTTGACGCCGATGGCAACGTCTTCATCAGCAGCGGATCGTACAGCAGCGGCTACATCTCCGCTTTCGATGTGAACATGAATCTGCTCTGGAGCGAGTACGTGGATACGCAGAGCCTCACCGGACCGGCCCTGGGCGCCAACGGCGAGCTCGTCGTGCAGACGCGCTACCAGGGCATGATCGTCTACGGAACGCCGGCGAACAACCCCGTCCCCGACATCAAAGTGAACGGCCAGGACGGTCCCCTGAGCGTCACGACCTCGGATCTCGTCAATGTCACCATCTCGCTCGATCCGGGTGACCAGCTCGGTTTGTTTGCCGACTGGTGGGTTTACATGGAGAAGGACATCGCGGGCACCTGGTGGTGCCGCTACACTGGCAGCGTTCCCCAGTGGTACAAAGCGCCTGTACCGATCCCCTTCGCCGGAGCCAGGCTGCTCAACTTCAGCAACTACGAGGTCCTGGCACCAAGAACCTTGCCGATGGGCACTTACACCTGGACCTTCTCCGTTGACGACAAGAACGGCACTCTCGAGGACACCTACACAGATTCGGTTGTGCTCACCGTGAACTGACGGAAGCGAACCGACAAAATACGAATCCGAGTTGGAGGCCGTTGATCAAGTAATTCGACCTCGAATCGGAACTTTATCAACAGCCTCCAACTGTTTTTCCCGAGTCCTGTGAGGCCGTAGATCAAGTCAACCGAGTTCGAATCGAATCTTTTTCAACGGCCTCCTGAAAAAAGGCTGCCACCTCTTGCTAAAAGATTAGAAAATATCAATACTTCCCTGAGCTGAATTTCCGTGAAAAAACGATCATACATAGGTTTTGTTCGTGAATCTCAGTACCTGAAGCCCGGGTCCGGGATTGGCCTGAATATCCTTCAAGAGCATAACCCAAGGATAAAAATCGAATTAGAACCATTCGATTCCACTATCTGCCAGACATGACCGTTACCTGAAAGGAAACGACGATGATCAACGTGAGGTGGTTTCCCGTCTTGATTTTGTTTATTTTTTTCTGCTCCACGGCATCGGCCCAGTCCCCCGGCGACCTGATATGGGAAAGCTCGCTCGGCGGTTCCGACGACGAGGCGTTCAGCGACATCGTGCAGACACCTGACGGTGGTTATGTCACCGTTGGATTCACCTGCACCTTCGGCACGACACTCGACGTGAAGTCGCTCTGGCTCGTGAAAGTTGACAACGACGGAAACGGCCAGTGGCATCAGACTTACGGCGGCGCCGATTCCGACGAGGGACAGTCGATCGCGCTCACCAGCGACGGCGGATTCATCATCGCCGGGTCGACCTATTCCCTGTCGGCCACGCTCAAGGACGGCTGGATCCTGAAGACCGATGCGAACGGCAACATCATCTGGACAGTGGTGTACGACGGAGGCTCTTACGACAACACCTACGCGGTCATCGAGAACAGCGATGGCGACTACGTGGCTGCGGGCTACTCCGTGGACAACCAGGGATTCCGTCAGGTTCTACTCATCAAGATCGATGCAAGCGGCAACATCATCTGGGACAAGACTTATGGCGGCTTAGCAGAAGATCAGGCGGACAGTCTCGTGCAGACATCTGACGGCGGCTACGCGATCTGCGGCTTCACGGACTCCATGGGAGCCGGGGGCGATGACGTGCTGCTCATGAAATTCGACAGCGACGGCAACGAGCTCTGGTCAACATCCTTCGGCTCGATCGAGGATGACCGGGGTTACGCGGTGCAGGAGGTTCCGGGCGGCGATCTCGTTCTCTCCGGTTCATCCGGGCCCCTCACGGGTGACCGCGACCTCTGGATGGCCAGGACCGATGCGAACGGGAATGCCGTCTGGGAAAAAACCCTGCCCGGCAGCCTGGGCTGGGACCAGGCCAATGATGTGAAGGTCGCGCCTGACGGCGGATTCGTCTTCGTGGGCTTCGTCGACGCTGTCGGCTCGAATGGTGACCAGTGGGTCGTGAAGACCGAAGGCAGCGGCAACGTGGAGTGGCAGGAGTTCTACGGAGGGACCGGTTTCCTGGGCGAGGTCGGTGTGGGGGTTTGTCTCGACCGCGACGGAAACATCGTCACCACCGGTCAGAATCCCGGCGGCGGATTCTTCGAGATGGACGGCTGGATCGTGAAGATCCACGGCGGTCTGAACTCCCTCATTGCCGATGCGGCCGAGATCTCGGCAAGCACCGGCGCCACGGTGACGTTCACCCTCTCGGCCGGCGCGGCTCAGGCCAACCGACCGTACCTCCTGGCCGGCACGGCTTCCGGCACCGATCCCGGAACCCTGCTGCCCGGCGGACTGGTAACGATTCCGCTGAACCGTGATTACGTCACCAACTACATTCTCGCGCACATGGGGCCACCCAGCTTCATCGACTTCTCCGGAAACCTGGACGGAACGGGCCAGGGAACGGCGCAGCTCGTCGTCGGGCCCCTGGGCGCCTCGTGGATCGGCACCACGCTCCACTTCGCCTACGCGCTTTCCGCGCCGTGGGATTTCGCCTCCAATGCCGTGGAGATCAACATCGTTCCGTGATCCCGGACACGCCATATCGAGCCCGCGCAACCTACGCCATATTCGTCCAGCAGGAAGATGGCGGAGATTGCGCGGGCTCGGTATCCCATTGCGGTATCCCATTGCAGCGAGGCGGGAAATCGGGTAAAGATGGCCTCGAATAGCAAATCAAGATTCTAGCAGGAGGTCATCATGTCCCACTGGTTGCGTTTGGTTCTCTCCCTTCTTCTCGTCGTTTCCCTTCCCCTGGCCTGCAGTCAGGACGATTCTTCCGAAAAGGACACCTCCTCGGCCGGGATGGAGAAGGAGGACGAAGTAGCGGAAGAGGCCGAGGATCTCCCGCCGGACAGTCCTTACAAAACGATCGAGATCGACCTGAACAACATCCCGGCCAGCGTCCTGGTCATGATGACAACGAGCATGGGAAACATCGTCCTGGAGCTCGACAACGAGAAGGCGCCTATCACGGTGAAGAACTTCCTGGAGTACGCGAAGGCGGGTCATTACGACGGCACGATCTTCCACCGCGTCATGTCGACCTTCATGATCCAGGGAGGGGGCTACTCGCAGAAGCTCTACGACAATCCCAGCATGCGGCCGCTGACGACCCGCGCCACCATCCAGAACGAGGCCACGAACGGTCTGAAGAACCTGAACGGCACGATTGCAATGGCGCGCACCAATGCCATCCACAGCGCCACGTCCCAGTTCTTCATCAACGTGAAGGACAACGGCACCCTGGACCACAAGAACGAGCAGCAGTACGGCTACGCCGTTTTCGGCAAGGTGGTGGAAGGCATGGACGTGGTGGACGCGATCAAGGAAAGCCAGGTCGCACCGCGGAGGCCCCACCAGCACCTGCCCGTCACGCCAATTTTCATTCTCTCGGTCAAGGCCGTGGAGAAAAAGAACTGACAGGAAGGAGCTCAGGCTCCGATCGGTGCTGCCGTACAGCCGCGCCAGCATTGACGAAATACACTGATTGCGGCACATTTCGTGCCGTCCTGCCCCGCATTCCGTGCCTGACTCTCCCCTGTATTTCGGGATCGACTCTTCGGAAATAGGAGGGATCCGTTTTTGGACTCCTCCCCGGTTTTTTTACGCAATCTATTGTTGAGACTCGGGATGGGTACAATAGATTTCTTCAGGTTTATTAAATTGGAGCCCTATTTGCAGAAAACAGACGCTGTTGACAGGAAGGATCATTCTCCTTGGGAATGATGCCCGATCTGTCGCAGGAGGGTGAACAGATGACATCTGCCCGGTTCCTGAAGAATTACATCAAGTCGATGCGGCTCTACTACGCCTTCATCACCGGCATCGCCGGGTGGATCGGGGTTTCCTTCTACAAGTTCTGCCAGCCCAATCTTTATGACGGCGCGCGCAGCGCCCTGATCCTCGTTCTTCTCTTTCTGAGCTGGGGGATCAACCAGATCATCAACGACTACCTCGGCCTGCGCGAGGACCGCATCAACGCCCCGCACCGGCCGATGGTCACGGGAGAGCTGAACGCGGCGGGCGCCATGATCCTCTCCATCGTTCTCCTCGCGGCCGTCGCCCTGGCTTCCTGCTTCCTCAATCCCTGGGCCGTGGTTCCGGTGGTGGCTGGTGTCCTGCTGAACGTCCTGTACGAGTACGCCAAGGCGTGGTCCCTCGTGGGAAACCTGGTGTTCGGCCTCTCCATCGCCATGTGCACCGTCTTCGGCTTCCTGGCCTCCGGTCCCCTCCCGGATCCGCTGGTCACGAGCAACCGGATCTGCGCCTTCGTGCTCGTGGCCCTTCTCAACGGGCTCATGACCTACTACACCTATTTCAAGGATTACAGGGGCGATCGTGCCGCGGGCAAGAAAACGTTCATCGTCAGGCACGGTCTGAACACGGCCCGGTACGCCGGGATCGCGGGCGCCTTTCTGCCTACCATGGCGTTCTTCCTCTTCCACTTCACCGGCTGGCTGCCCATGTCCGACGTGCTCTATCAGCGTGATTTCGTCTTCTGCGGCGTGCTGACCCTCTTCCTTCAGCTCTGGACGGCGATCCTCTTCTTCCGGCATCCCACGGGCAGGCGGACCTACTTCAGCCTGGTCACGAACATCCGCGCCTGCGTCGCGGGGCAGGTCACCATCATCTCGATCTTCAACGGGACGCTGGCTCTCTACCTCTTCTCGGCAAGCTATGTCTTCATCGGCTTCCTCTTCAACCAGTACAGGGATTCGAAATCATGAGACGGGTGCGCTTCCATACCGGCCTGATGAAGGCGCTGATCTACGCACGCATCGCCGTGCACGTGGTCGTCCGGTATGCCCTTCGCCCCCGTCTCTTCCGAACGCCGGTGGAGTACTTTCGGTTCCTGAGGCGGGCCGCCTGCTTTCTCCTGATTTTCCGTCACAACAAGATCGTGCGGGTCTTCAACGGGTACAAGCTTCATCTCTACCTGCCCGCCTATCCGTCGCGGGCCTTCTTCCACGCCCTCGAGAGCAAGCTCCTCTTGACGCCGCCCGGCGCGACAACGGTGGTCTACTCCATGACCAAGGCGTGCCGCTACAAGTGCCCGCACTGCTACCAGGCGAGGGACGGAGGGGCCGACCTGGACGAAGCGCTCCTCCTCGACACGGCCCGTCGCCTCGTGGACAGGGGAGTGGCCATGGTCGACATCGAGGGAGGCGAGCCCCTTCTGCGGTTCGAACGGCTCCTGCACCTCGTCCAGGCTCTCGACGACCGCTGCGAGATCTGGATCAATACCAGCGGCGCCCACCTGGAACCCGGCATGCTGGAGAGCCTCGAGGAAGCCGGCCTGTTCGGGATCATGGTCTCGATCCATTCGCCCGATCCTGAAAAGCACGACGCATTCACCGGCGTCCCAGGCTCGTTCGAGGCTGCAACGGAAATCCTGCGCAGGTACCGGGCGATGGATCGTGTGGCCGCCTTCAACTCCGTGCTCTCGCAGGAGGAGATCGAGCAGGGAGGAGTGGACGTTCTCATGGAGCTCGCCCGCGACCTGGACTGCCACTACGTGCAGCTCATCCACCCCAAGCCGGCCGGGAGGTGGATGGGAAACGAGAGCGGCATGCAGAAGGAGAAGGCGCTGCTCAGCCGGATTCGCAGCGACCACCTCGTCTACAACAGCGGTCGAAAGCACGATTATCCCTCCCTGGCGGCACAGGTCTTCGAGGAGGCCGAGCACGTTCTGGGCTGCACGGCCGGAGCGATCGACAGGTTCTACGTCAACGCCCACGGCGAGGTCCAGCCCTGCGAGTTCCTGAACATCTCCTTCGGCAATGTGGCCGACGAGCCACTGGAGACCATCCTCGACAGGATGCGCGCCTGCTTCGATGTCCCCTGCTCGGACTGGCTCTGCTGCACGCAGGCCGACGCCATCGGGGAGCGGATTGAAGCAGGGGGTATTCGGCAGACTCCGCTTCCCTGGGAGATCACGCGCGAGCTGACGGCCGGCTGGAACCGGGGCAAGCCCACACCCTTCTACGAGCGGCTGGAGATCTACCCATGAACGCGCTGCTCATCATGAATCCGCGAGCGCGCTCCGGGCGGGGACGCAAGCTCTGGAATGGCTGGGCGCGCGGCCTGGAGGAAGCCCGGTTCTCCTTCGACCGGATCGAAACGCACGGGCCGGGCCATGCCTGCGATGCGGCGCGGGAAGCGCGGGACCGGCGGCTCGTCGTTGCCGTGGGCGGCGACGGCACGATCAACGAGGTGCTCGACGGCGTGATGCAGTCGGGGCGGACCGACCTGGCCATGGGGGTTCTCTACGCCGGGACGAGCCCTGATTTCTGCCGGTTCCACGGCATCCCCGTCGATCCGTCCCGGGCGCTCGCCGCCCTGGTGAACGGCGAGGTGCGCCGGGTGGACGTGGCCCGCATCCGCTATGCCGGCCCGGACGGGCAAAAGCTCCGCTCCCACTTCGGGTGCAGCTGCAACATCGGGCTGGGTGCTGCCGTTGCACGCTATTCCAACAGGATCCGGCGAATCGCCGGAGACAGACTGGGGACCTTCATGGCCGTGCTGCTCGCCGTGGCCCGCATCGCGCCCAGCGATCTGGAGGTGCGCGTCGACGGCCGGAATACCAGCCTCCCTCGCACGAACAACCTGTCGGTGCTGAAGAATCCCCACATCGCGTCCGGATTGAAGCTGAACATCGAGCTTCGGCCGGACGACGGCACCCTCTACGCCCTGGGCCTCTCGGGAAGAAGTCGGTTCGGGGTGATCAGGGCGCTTCCCGGCTTCTACTCCGGGCGGGCCGCCCGCGGGCCGGGACATTTTCAGACCCCTCTCTCCTCCATTGCCGTCAGCTCCGGGAAGAAGCAGGAGATCGAGTTCGACGGAGACCCGCGCGGCTTCCTGCCGGCGGAGATCGAAATCCTGCCCCGGGTTCTTTGCTTGAAGGGTGGTGCCCCATGAGAGAATACGACCTCATCAGACGAATCGCGGACAGGTTTCCCTCGAGCCCGAACCAGCTCAACGAACCGTTCGCCTGCGACGCCGAGGTGATCCGCCTGAACGGAAGGCTGTACGGCCTGACGCTGGACGATTTCAGCCAGGACGAGGATCTTCTATTCTTCGACGATCCGGCCGTCCTCGGGCGAAACCTGGCCACGGCCACGCTGAGCGATCTTCTCGCTGCGGGATGCGAGCCGGAATTCTTCATGCATGCCCTCTGCCTTCCAAAGGAAGTGGATCCCCTCCTCATCGACAGCCTGCTCGAGGGCATCAAGGCCGTGCTGGACGAGGCAGGCTGCTTTCTGTGCGGCGGCGACGTGGGAACGGCGTCACCGTGGCGCTACTCGGGCTTTGCCATGGGCCGGGTGGTGAAGGAGAAGCCGCTGACGCACCGGATTCCGCGCGAGCGCCACACGCTTCACGTCACCGGTACGCTGGGCGACGCCAACGTGGCGGCGCTCCATCGGCGGGCCGCTCCGCTCTTCGAGCTGAGGCTCGAGGAAGCGAGACTGATCCAGGCGCACGGCACGGGCTGCATCGACACGAGCGGCGGCTTCCTGGATGCCGCCTGGCTGCTTCTCGAGCAGAGCCCGGGAATGCGTCTCGAAATCGATGAAGCGAAAATCCCCCTGGAGCCGGGGATCAGGGAGGAGCTCTCGAAAGCCGGAATCCCGCCCGGCGCCGCCCTTCTCGGCGGTGCCGGCGAGTACGAGCTTCTCTTCGCTATCCCCGGCTCGGCTCCGGTGGAAATCCGGGAGGCCATCGAGCAGGCTGACTGCGCTGCCGTGGGTGCCGCCGTTCCCCATGAAGAGGCAGGGCTCTTCATCAGGCGCCTCGACGGGACCTGGAAAGCCATGACCGAGCCGCCACCCTGTCCCCGCGGCGCTGCAACGACGGAGGGTCACGTCCGGGAAGTACTCGAGGCGGCGCAGGCGCTGTTCGGTCCGCCTGTCATGGAGCAGGAAGGAGGCTGATCCCCATGAAAGAACCAAGAAATGCCACGTTGACCGACCGGTCCGCTGCCGCGGATGCGGGAAGGAGGACGACCATGAATACCGCAACCATCAAGGAGTGGGACAAGCGGTTCGAGGACTTTGTTCCCAGGGATGGCAGCGCCGACGTGCTCCAGAAGACCAAGGACCTCGATCTTTGCCTGAACGAGAGCCCTCCCCGTTTTCTCGACGGCCTGGGCGTGCAGATGCTCGGTCCGGCCGCACCGAAGGCCATGGTGCGGGAAGCGGATCGATCGGACCACGAGGTGATCATGCTGGGGTCCAACTCGTATCTCTCCCTGACGACCCACCCGGCCGTGGTCGCGGCGAGCAAAGCGGCCTGCGACCGGTACGGATACGGCATGGGTGCCGTCTCCCTCTATGCCGGCACAACCGACCTGCACAAGGAGTTGGAGAAGCGCATCGCCGCGTTCTACGGAACGGACGACGCCATCATCTTTCCCTGCGGCTACTCGGGCAACGTGGGCGTCATCTCGGCGCTGTGCGGCCACGGCGACGTGGTGATCAACGATGCGGCGAACCACGCCTCGCTCTTCGACGGATGCCGGCTTTCCGGTGCCGATGTGAAGGTCTATCTTCACAGGAACCTGAAGCACCTCGAGAAGGTCCTTCGGAGTCTCCCCGACTCGCAGAAGGGCCGCCTGATCATCACGGACGGCGTTTTTTCCATGGGTGGCGACGTGGCTCCCCTCGACGGGATAACGGCCCTTGCGGAGAAGTACGGCGCCCGCGTGATGGTCGACGATGCCCACGGGCTGGGCGTGGTGGGCCCCACGGGGAGGGGAACGCCGGAGATGTTCGGCTGCACGGAGAAGGTGGACATCATCAACGGCACGCTGAGCAAGGCCCCCGCTGCAGTGGGTGGCTACTGCGCAGGCAACGCGTCGCTGATCCGCTACCTCAGGTACTACGCCAGGACCTACTTCTTCTCAACCAGCCTCCCCGCTCCGGTGGTGGCGGGCCTCATCGAGGTCTTCAAGCTTCTCGAGAACGATGCGGCGGGGCGCGACCGGCTCAGGCGAAACATCCGGTTCATGCGCGAGGGTCTTCGAGCGCTGGGCTTCGACACGGGCGAGACCGAATCGGCCATCATCCCCGTCATCATCGGGGATGAGAACAAGCTGGGCCAGTTCCACGACGACCTGCGGCGGAGCGGCGTGTTCACCAACTTCGTCTCCTACCCGGCAGTCCGCCGGAAGGAATGCCGCCTCCGGGTGAGCATCATGAACAGCTTGACCCGCGTCGAGATGGATCAGGCGCTGGCGATTTTCAAGACGCTCGGGACGAAGCACGGGATCATCCAGTGAAGGGTGTGCTGATAACCGGAGCCGGCGGCTTCATCGGCGGATACGCTGTCAAGGAGTTCCTGCGGGAAGGGTGGCGCGTCTTCGGCCTGGTGCACAGGAACGTGCCGTCTTCTCTCGAGGAGACGATGGCCGGCCGTGCGCCCCTGACCCTCGTCAAGGGGGATGTGACGGACCGTGGGCAGCTTCATGCCGTGATGGAGCGAGTTACCCGGGAGCATGGCGCCCCTCTCGACGCGATCGTGCACGCTGCCGGGCGGGCCTCGGACGTGGGGAGGCGGAGCGCCTTCCGGAAGGCGAACTTTGAATCCGTGCAGCATCTCGTCGAGCTCACGACAGAGTTCGACGTCTGCCGCTTCGTGTTCGTCTCCACCACGGATGTGTACGGGCTTCTCGACCATAACGGCGAGAGGGAAGAGGATCTTCCGTACTTTGCATCGCTGAACAATCCCTATCCGTACTACAAGATCGCAGCCGAGAAATGGATACGGAAATCGCTGCCTCCCGACCGGTATTCAATCATCCGGCCCGCGCAGGTCTGGGGCGCGGGCGACACGACCTTGACGCCCCGTTTCATCAGCTTCCTGAAGAAGTCGCCCTGGATCATCCACTTCGGCCGGCGTCGCGGCACAAACCGCTGGCCCCTGGCCCACGTGAAGAACGTGGCGGCAGCCCTCTACCTGGGTGCCACCGCAGCCGAGGCTGCCGGGCAAGCCTTCACCGTCTCGGACAAGGAGCTCACCACGATCGACGAGTTCTACCGGATTGTCGGCGCCGCCGCCTTTCCGGAGAAGCGCTTCAGATCAGTCACCCTTCCCTTCTGGATGGGATGGCTCTTCGGAACGGTCACGTCAGGAATCTCGAACCTTCTCAACAGCCTTCACCCCATTGCCGATCCCTCGCTCTATGCGCTTTACGCCGTGAGCCGGAACCTCGATTTCAGCAACGGGCGCTTTCGGGAATTCATGGCTGCGGCCGGGCGGAAGATCGTCACCCGCGAAGAAGGGCTGAGGGAGCTGGAATCCGCCCTGGCAGAAGCCGGCCGTTGATTCGAGGAAAGCCGGTTGCCCTGCCCCATGACGCCTGACCAAAGGATGCCAGGATCCCTGCAGACGCTTGACCTTTTCTCCATACTCGAAACATGGTATCCCTGAACTCCTGACTGTTCCTGATCCACCCTGGAGGAGACCTTCTCATGCAAGGCAGTGCGGGACACTTCGTCGTCAAATCGGACAACATGAAAGAGATCTGCGACAGCACCATCGATGTCCTGCGCAATGCCGGTGTGCGCGCCTATCGCAGAGGATCCACGGACAAGCAGTTCAAGGCGGAAGGAGTCATGGGCAACAAGTTCGTCGCTCTGCTGGCCGGTCAGGTCCCTTTTCTTTCCTTGTTTGGATGCTTCTCACGCGTGAAGACGACGGTGAAATGCATGCGAAGCCTCAACGAGGAAGACGACAGCATCCATCTGTTCATCCGGGTGGTTCCGCTCATGGAGCTGCGGGACGACCGCGAGATCTTCCTCATCACCCAGGATCTGGGGGAAAACATCGGGGACAACGCCAAGGCAAAGCGCGTCTACCGGAATATAACCAAAGGCTTGAGAGCGGCCGGTATCATCTAGCCGGAACGAATGCTCCCTCACGGATCGATCTGGAACACCGCCGCCATCACCAGCGGCCACCAGTCGTTCTCCGTCTGATTGAGCGTTCCGACGAACGTCACGTCCTGCTCGGGCCAGTAGTACATCCACGCGTTGCCGTAGCCGTCGTGTCCCCAGATCTCCCCTTTCCCGAAACCGAGATCGACGCGGAAAAGGCCGAGACCGTAGTCGATCCCCGGCATCCCGGCCCCTACCCAGGCGGTCATCTCGAGAATCGTGCCGGGATCGCTGAACAGAGTATCGTCGGCCAGAGCGCGTATGAACGCCTGCAGGTCGCCAGAGCTGCTGACCAGGCCGCCGCCCGCCCAGTCGGCGCTCTGGTGGCGCTTGATGTACATGTCCCAGCTACCCTCGTAGCGGTGGGATTCGAGAAGAGTCCCGGGCTGCGGCTCCCGCCAGTGAAGCCACGTGTCATCGAGGCCGAGCGGATCGAAGATCTTTTCGCGATAGACCTCGTGAAGATCCTTGCCCGTGACCTCCTCGATGATCAATCCGGCAAGAACATAACCGCTGTCCGAATAATGCCATCCCGTGCCGGGAACGAATATCGGAGTCAAGCCGGGAACGTAGGCGAGTACCTCCTCCGGTTCCCAGAAGCGTGAGGGTTGGAGTATATAGTCGAAGAGAAAGGCGTTGACGCCGGGGATGATGTAGGGCGGGTCATACCAGTAGTCGGGCAGCCCTGACGTGTGCGCCAGGAGCTGGCGGATCGTGAGCTCCGGCCCGTAATCGTGATTCTGGATGACAAGAAGCCCGGTGGTTATCTGAGGCGGAAGGATCTGGCCGATCTGCTGATCGAGATCGACGAGGCCTTCCTCGACGAGAAGAAGCACCGTTGCGGCCGTGAAGGCCTTCGACGTGCTCGCAATCTCGTAGTTCGCATCCCTGGACATGGGCGTTCCCTGATGCCACGCTCTCCCCGATTCCCCTTCCCACAGGAGACCGTGCCCGCCCGATGCCGCGCGGAAGACTCCGCCTCCGTAGCCGTTGTTCTGCGAGACGATCAGGTCAAGAGCCTTCTGCAGATGCAAGCGCGGCAGAACGGGAACCTCAGGCGCTTTCACGGGAACGCCGTAAGTCGCCCGGCCTCCCGATCGTGTCTCTTTCTCCTGATTATCCTTTGCATCGACGGGAAACAGCGGGACGACCGCGCCCACAACGATCAACAAGAGCGCGAGATGAAACACAAGGTCTTCCCTTCTCATCACCTGTCCTCCTCTATCGGATCGACTGCCTGCGAGACGGTCTTCATTCTACACGATTGATATATTATAATTCATTTATATATTATCATCAACAAAATGGAATGAGATCCTCCCCGGCCGGGAATGTGTTTTTCCGGTCTTTTTTGCTTTATTAACTCAATCGAATAACAACGATCACGCTGGTTCGTCGATTCATGATTCGATCCAGAGTCACTTGCGTCGAGAGGAGCTGAAGGATGTTCCAGTATTACAACCTCGATGATAAAACCGTCAGCAATGAGATCTCATCGCTCTTCCCTGACTGGAAGGAGGACCGGGAGACGGTTGCTGTCCTCAGCCCCAATGACCACGACGCCTTGCTCGGCGCAGGATATGCGATGAAGGCCGCCGCTCTGCACCGCGCCAGGCTCCTCGTTCTCGTGCTCTGCGACGGGCGTTCCGGCTACACCTCCGCCGAGGAATCGTGGTCCATCGCGGAAACGCGCCGGGCCGAGATGATCGAGGCTTACGAAACCGTGGGAGTCGACCACGGCAGCATCATCCGGTTCGAGTATCCGGACTTGAGCCTCGGAGCGCATGCCGGTTGGATCCTGCCCGGCGTCGACGGAGAGAAGGGAATCTTCGAACGGCTCCTGAAGCTCCTCCGCCAGAGAGAAGTGACCCGTCTTCTCCTTCCCGGCGGCCACGGCGCGCATCCGGACCACGAAGCGGCGGACCGGATCGGACGTTTCACCGGCTCACTGGCCGGAGATGCGATCATCGCCGATGCAGGCAAGCCCTCTCGAATCCGGAGCTTTCTTGCCTACTCCGTGTGGGGCGACTTTTCTCCCGTCGATGCGCTCGCCAATCGAAGCGATGCAGAAGAAAACGGTCGGAACGCACGGGCGAACCGCGCCATCAAAGCTCCGTCGAGCCTGGAAGCGGAGATCCGGGAATCGATCGGAAAGTTCGCCTCACAGGAAAGGAACATCGCGAAGCTGATCGATGCCCGCAAGCAAAGGGAGTTCGAGGGAAGCGCCATCGAGCTCTACCTCTCCATCAAACCCCGGCAGCCGCTCTGCTACGAGCCCTACTGGAAGTCGATTCGAGAAATCGACGCCTAGCAGGCCGCCTTCGCCTCGCCCAGCTCCTGCGTTGCCTGATTACTTTTCTCTTTACTCGAGAATGCTGATCTGCTAATCTTTTCCGCATATCAGGGAACAAGCAGCTTGGAGAGCGTGTCTCAATATTTGTGTCAGAAATAGGGACACACAATACTCAATTGAGAACTGCCTAAACAGGTATCAGGGCTGTAGGGCATGGTTCGAGAATCTTGATTGAGTCGTTTTTTCAGGGTTGACGAAGCAGTTTGCCCGGGGGGTAGCAATGCGTTCCGAAAGCATCGACATTCAAACCGAGAGCCCGTCCAGGAACAGAACGAGTAAGAGGCCGCTTGTCATTCTCTTCTATCCTCTCGACGTGAAATATTCGAAGAGCGCCTCGCCGCTGGGACGATCGATGCCCATCGATCTTCTGGCTGTAGCCGGCCCCCTGGACGCGGCCGGCTACGACGTCCGGATCGTGACGGCGAACATGGAACCCTACTACCTGGATCAGATCATCGGCAATGCCGAGAACGCCGTCTGCCTGGGAATGAGCGTTGCCATCGGCCCGCAGATCGCCAGCGCCCTTTCGGTTTCCAGGGAGGTCAAGAAGAGGTTTCCCGCCCTTCCCATCGTCTGGGGCGGCTGGTTCCCCACCATGAATCCCGAAGCGGTCATCGCCGATCCCAGCGTGGACATCATCGTCAGGGGGCAAGGCGAATGGACGATGAAGGAGCTTGTCGACAGGCTGGCATCCGATCAGAGCCTGGACACCGTGCTCGGCATCTCGTTCAAGCGTAACGGGGAGATCATGGTCAACGCGGCGAGGCCGAACGAGGACATCAACAACTTTCCTCCTTATCCCTTCCACCTGTTCGACAGGGGGAAGTTCTTCAGGAGCATCGGCAGGGCGGACGAGAAGGGCCGCCCGGTTTTCATCTACAACTCCAGCCGGGGCTGCCCGCGCCGATGCACCTTCTGCTCCAGCGAGAAAGCCTACAGGAGAAGGTGGTCCGGCCTGAAGCCGGCCCGCGTGGTGAAGGAGCTCGAGGAGCTGGCGGAAGGATACGACAGGGTCCTCATCCGCATGGCGGACGCCAACTTCTTCATGAACAGGAAACGCGTCCGCGAAATAGCCTCTCTTCTCATCGAGAAGGGGCTGGCCGGCAGGATCGAGTGGGGTGGTGCCGGCTGCGTGGAAGATCTCGCAAGGCTCGACGACTACGATCTGGCCCTCATCAGGAAAGGCGGCTGCCGCAAGGTCGCCATCGGCGTCGAATCGGGCAGCCCCGAGGTCCTGTCGCTCTTCGGCAAGAACACCGACCCCGCATCGAGCCTCGCCCTCAGCAGGCGCCTGAGAAAGCACGGCATCCAGATGGTGCTCTACTTCATCGTCGGCGTTCCGGGCGAACCTCCCGACGCCCTGAAGAAGACCCTCGACCTGGCGGCTGACATGTACCGCGCCAATCCCGCTTTTGCCGTGGTCGACACGATGTACTTCCAACCCCTCCCCGGTACCGCCATGGCGACGCAGCCCGCGGTGAGGACACTCTATCGCGAGCCGGCCAATCTGGAGGAGTGGAGTGAAAGAGGTCTTCTCTCCATCTCGATCTCCTCGCTATTCAGCAGGCGCTACACGAGGGAGGTCTCTCACTTCAAGTTCTACCTGCAGATGGCGCAAATCATCCACCGCCTGGCCCGCAGGCGCTCGCCCCTCTCCCTGGTAGCGGGAAGGATTCTCTGGCGCGCCGCCATCTTCCGGATGAAGCACCGCTCGCCCCTGATCGCTCCGGAGTACTTTCTCCACTTCATCAAGAATGCCGTGCTGCCGAAAAAGCGGAGAGAACAGCCGGCACCGACGCAGCGAACGCCCGGCATACACGTGTCTGAAACGCTGCGGGAGGCTCAGGCGAAGGCGTCAGAGCAGGCGTTCACCGAGCAGAGCTGGTAGGTTCTCCCGAAGACGGGGCTGCATCCATCGCCGGACGAACGCCCACGCCGTCGAAGAAGCTCCCCGAGTTGTTCAGGAACCGGGCGGCGGATCGGCAGACCGGGGCCTGGCAGTCCCAGCTGCCGCCTCGGTACGACCTGAGCCACGAGTCCTCCTGCACCCAGGCGGAACCGTCGCAGGGCGCACCCTCGTAGCTGTTGCTGCACGACGAATCGCGGCACCACTCGTAGACGTTGCCGATCACGTCGTGCAGCCCGAAGGGGTTCGGCAGAAAGGAGCCCACGGGGGCGTGCGTGACGTAGCCGTCGTCGAGCCACTCCTCGCAGCCCCACTCCGGCGGCCCGCCGTTCGTCTTGAAGGTGAGATCGGCCAGGTTCGCAGCTCCCTTCACCGACTCCTTCTCGCTGCCCGTCCACCAGATCGTCGACGTGCCGGCCCGGGCGGCATACTCCCACTCCGCCTCGGTGGGAAGCCTGAGGTTCAGCCTGGAAAGCACGAGCACCGCATCGTCCCAGCTCACCTGCTCCACCGGATTGAGCAGGGAAAGGACCTTGTCGCCGTAGCGATCCCCCGGCCTGTAACAGCTCGGATTCTTCCCAGTGAACCGGAGCCACTGCCCCTGGGTCATCTCGTACTTGGAGAGAAGGAAAGGCGTCACCGTCACCTCGTGGACCGGTCCTTCGCCGGGCCTGGCATGGGGATCCGCATTGGGCGAATCCAATTCGAGCCCCCTTCGACCCGGCGCCTCGGCACCCATGGAAAAGGCGCCTCCCGGGACAAGCACCAGGACCACGCCCGTCTCCTCGGTGAGCACGAACTTTCCGTCAAGACCTCGCTCCGGAGCCTCACCCGTCTGGATGTGCACGAACTCCCAGAGACGAGAGTCGCGGTCCTGGCCGATCGGCACCAGACCTATCTGCGGCGCCATGACGAATCCGCCGTACCAGGGGCACTCCTCCTGATCGGCAATCGATCGAACGGCCCTGTCCCACTCCTTCGCATACCTTCCGAGACTATCCTCCCGGACCGTCTCGGCAATGCGCAGCCGATTTCTCATGCTCGTCAGGGTCCCCGCCTCGGCATCGGAAAGCGATTCGATCCCGGCGACCAGCTCCTGCAGGATGCCGTGGCGCCATTCCATCTCCGTTGTCGCAAAGACCGGTTCAGCCTCGACACCAACCCCTCCGGTCCCCGCCTCGGCCTCCAGCGCCGCAAGGGCCTCACTATGCGTGCCGAGACGCTCGATCAGGAGACCGGCTTCGTGCAGCCATTCTTTCATGGCCTCGCTCTTTCCGGGGAAAGCGGGCCAGAGCTCGCCGGCCGCCTCCTCCATGTTGGCGAGCTGCTTGATATCGGATAGGCGCACCACTTCGTCGTACATCTCCTCGGCGATCGAGGCCTGCGCCCTGGCCCGGTCCTCGGCTTCCCTGGCCGCGGCCTGCGCGAGGAGGGCTCGCTCCTTCTCCGCCTCGGCGCTTTTGCGATGCCTTTCCGATTCGCGCTGCATCCTGAGCGCCTGATCTCTCTGGTTCCGGATCTCGGGATACGAGTAGCCGAAGAGATACCCCGCCGAGACGATCAAGATGAAAATCGCGGCAGCCAGAGCCAGGCCTGCCGCGGGGTTCCGCCTGAACCGCTTCCGGAGTCTGTCCGTCAAGCCGGGCGGCCGGGCCTTGATCACCCGGCCAATGATCAACCGGCTGATGTCGTCGGCGAAATCGGCCATAGTCTGGTACCGCCGATCCGGATCCTTCTCCATGGCGGTGAGGACGACGGTCTGCAGATCGCGAGAAAGAGCGGGGTTCAGCCGGCAGGGCGGCAGCGGCTCCTCCTCGAGGATCTGCAGGAAGACCTGCTCCGTGGTCTCACCATCGAAGGGGACGCGGCCCGTCACCAGCTCGTACAGTGTCGCGCCGAGGGAGTAGATGTCCGCGCGCCCGTCGATACCACGGGGTCTGGCCTTCACCTGCTCCGGTGCCGCATAGTGGGGCGTACCGCGAAACTCTCCCGTGAGAGTCATGGTGGAGTGATCCGTCGACCGCGCCACGCCGAAATCCATCAGCCTGGCTCGGCCGTCCAGCTCGATCAGGATATTCGACGGCTTCACATCCCTGTGGATGATGCCGGCCTTGTGAGCATGATCGAGGGCGCCGGCGATCTCCTCGATCCAGCGCAGCGCTCTCTTGGTGGAGATCTTCTCGCCCCTCGACCATGACCGGCGCAGCTCGTGCTTCAGGCAGCTGCCCGGCACCAGCTCCATGGCGAAGTAGCAGACGCCCCTGTCCTCGCCGCTGGCGTGGACGGCAACGATGTTCGGATGGCGCAGCCTGGAGACGGCCTCCACCTCCCGCCAGAACCGCTTCACCGCCTCGAACGAACCGATCCTCTCGGGCCGGAGGACCTTCAGCGCCACGTGCCGTCCCAGCGACTCCTGAAGCGCGAGGTAGACAACCCCCATGCCTCCTTCGCCGAGGCGCCTGATCAGACGGAAGTCGCCGAGCTTTTCGTAGGGAACGTCCGGTTCCGCCCGGCCTGCCGCGGCGCCGGAATGCTCTTCAGCGGCCGGGCGGACGAGAGGGGACCAGGCCGGCCTCTCGAAGAAGCCGGACGCCTCGTCGCTCAGGTCGATCATGGAGCGCAGCTTCGTCAGCATCCCGGGATCCTCGCGGCAAGCCGCGTCGACGTAGGCCATCCGATCCGCGGGATCGCGCTCCATGGCTTCAACAAAGATCTCTCTGATCTTGCCGATCGTGTCGTCGCTCATTCGCCCTTCATCTCCTCGTAAAGCCATGCCTTGGCGAACTCCCAGTCGTTGCGCACCGTGGCTTTCGAGACACGCAGCACGTCGGCTGTCTCGGTATGGGTCAGCCCGGCGAAGAAGCGCAGCTCCACAACCTGGCAGATCCTCGCATGACTCGGATCGGATCCCAGCCCGTCCAAAGCCTGATCGAGCATCTCCAGATCGCTGGAAGACTCGTTTGCGGGAACCGGCAGATGGTCGCTCTCCGCCAGCTCGTCGATCGACAGCGGCCGAACGCCCCCGCCGCGCTTGGCAGCCCGGCGGTTCCGGGCCTCATCGACAAGAATCCGGCGCATGGCCCGGCCGGCCACGGTAAAAAAGTGTTCGCGGTCGCTCCACTCGATGCCGCTGTGTCGCGAGAGGGTCATGTAGGCTTCGTTGATCAACGCCGTGGTCTGGAGGATGTGGCCGGCCTTTTCACGGCACATGGCCGAGTGGGCCAGCCTGCGCAGCTCCCTGTAGAGGACGGAAAAAAGCTCCCGATTCGAGCTCCGATCGAGAGAAAGGCGGCTCCCGCGCCTGTCCGTTTCCTTTTCCTTCACTCCGAACATCGTGTCATCCCCTCACGTCGATGTCTGTATCTCATTATCCGGCAACTGTTAACAAGCAGGCTGATCCGCGCTTCTTCTTCTGTGGACCATGTTTGAATAAACGTCTTTCCCGGCCCGATCTTTCACTTCTTTTCATGATTCCTGAACAGACCGTTGATAAGGGATGTGCAGGAAAAAACAGCGAGAAATCAACCGGGCGCGATAGCACCTCCTCTCTCTTTTTACGCTCAGCCAGGTAGAGGCTCGAATTCCTCGCAATCAAGAACCGGACGATCTGGACATGAAGCCAATGAAGGAGACAGGTCATGAAAACCAAATGGTTCGCAGCAGCTCTGATAATTTTCGCCTTGATGACTTCTGCCCTGGAGGCGGTCGACAATCCTGTTCCCGATCTGCAGAAAGACGGACGGGAGAGCCCTCCCATCCTCTCCCACAACTGCGACTTCGCGGCGGTGATCACGAAAAACGACATCCTCATCCCCGGGATCCAGCAAGGCGCCCTCCCCTTCGATGATCCCGACGACTTCTTCCACGAATTCATCATCTCGCGATCGACGGGGCAAACCAATGACGACGGCTACGGGATCCTCTTCATGAGAGACTGGCAGGACGCCATTCTCGCTGATCAGAAGTACTACTGTCCCGACATCTATGAGACGAATCCCGTCCCGCTGGACAGCGCGCACGCGGCCATCATGGATCCGGCAAGCCAGGCCGTCCTCGTTTTGTCCCACGCCCGCAACGGGACCGGGGGGTGGGCCGGAGGGAATCATCCGTTCACCCTCGAGTGGGAAGGACGGACCTACTCGTTCATGCACAACGGCTCCATCGCCGACAACGTCAAGCACGCCATGCACTACGACCTCTACAACAATACCGGAGCCTTCGCGGGTGCGTGGTTCCTGGAGCATCCATCCAACTGGGTTTCCCCTGAAGACGCGGACGACTACACGGCGTTCATCGACAGCGAGATCCTGTTCCACTGGATCATGAAGAACGTCATCGAGGGCGACGGCTCGGTGCTGGGCGGGATGCACGCGGCCTTGACCGGCGAGCTCGACACGCCCCCGCCTCCCCAGGGCGGCGGCTTCGTGGACCTCCGGGTCGCCTTTCACGACAACTTCGACAGCAACAAGATCAACTTCGTGCTGGCCGACCGGTCGGCGCTCCACGTTTTCCGCAACACGAACGATGGGAGCCATCTCCTCTCGTACAGGGTTCACGCCGACGAGGGTTTCGTGAGCGTCAAGACGCAGGACGAGGCGGGCCGAACGCCCGTGGGCCAGTTCAATGCCGCATACATCCCGAGAAACGCCGATCCCGTCCAGATCAACCTGTTCGACGATTACGGGATGCCGGTCTACGTGGACGCGGACAATGTCCACGGTCCGTGGGAAGGGACGGCGGACAACCCCTACCGGTACATCCAGGACGGGATCCAGAACTCCGTCGACGGGAACGTCGTGCTCGTGCTGGAGGGGACGTACCAGGAAGACGTCAGCTTCGTGCGGAGCGATTTCACGGGACGGTTCCCCGCTGCCGTCACGGTGAGAAGCGACGGGGACGGCGATCCGTCGACCTACGACATCGATTCTTTCACGACCCTGATCGTCGGGACCGGCACGGGTAGCACGGCGACCTTCGACTGCGGGCAGGGAGCCTATTCCGTGCTTGACGGTTTCATGGTGATGGGCGGTTCGTCCGACTACGGCGGCGGCGTCTTCTGCAGTCCCTTCTCCTCACCGACGATCATCAACAACCAGATCATCGGAAACAGGGCCGAGACGGGATACGGATACGGCGGCGGGATCTTCTGCGACGACGATTCCTCACCCCTGATCGCGAACAACAAGATCTCAGCCAACCACGCAGACGAAAAGGGGGGCGGAATCTGCTGCTGGAACGGCTCCCGCGCCGTGATCAGGAACAACCTGATCGTGTGGAACAGCGCGAACGTCTGGGGCGGCGGGATCTACCTCTCCTACTGCTTCCCATCGATCACGAACAACACGATCTACGACAACACGGCGTCGCCGGGAGACGGCGGCGGAATTCGCTGCTGGCACTCCTCGCCCGCGATAACGAACACGATCCTCTGGCAGAACACGGGCGGCGAGATCGCCGTGAGCGTGGGCGACCCGCAGGTCAGCTATTGCGACATCGAGGGAGGATGGACCGGAGCGGGAACGGGGAACATCGACGTCTACCCTAACTTCTTCGATCCCATGTTCGACGACTTCCACCTGCGGCAGGATCCCTGCCAGCCCGGCGTGGACAATCCCTGCGTCGACGGCGGCGACCCGGCGTCGACGATGATCGAAGGGACGACAAGGTCCGACCAGATCCAGGATTCAGGCATCGTGGACATGGGGTATCACTACCGCGAGGCCGTGAACCAGCCCGATTTCCACCTCGGAGTCTTTCCCGATCCCCTCGTCGCCGGGCAGACCGGCACCTTCGTGGTGACATGGGGCGATCCGCTCACGGACACCTACCTCGTCTACAGCCTGGCCGGCACGGGCAACACCTACATCCCGCAGCTCGATGTCACGCTCGGACTGGCCAACCCCCAGAGGGCGGCCGGACCGTCCCGGACGGACGACACGGGAGCCTACGTCTGGAACCTGCCGATCCCGCAGAACGCCGCCGGATTCGACGTCTGGTTCCAGGCAATCCAGTTCGGGCAGGCGACGGACGTGGTGGTCGCGACGATCCAGTGAGGTTCTGCTCGACATCGAACCATCTTTGCTGAACGCATGAAGCGCGAAGCCGGACTTCGAAGGAGGTCCGGCTTCTTTTTTTGCCGCCGTCACGGCGTGCCGATCGCTGATTATGGTACAAATATGCTTGCGGGGATCGGACTGGCCACAGGGCGCTGCCATCCCCCGAAACAGCAGGCGGTTCAGGACCAGCTTCTTCGAGGTCATGCATTCATGGCAACAGGAAAACGATCCCGGCTCGGCACCTTTCTCCTCGTCGCAGCGGCTTTCCTTCTGCTCTTTGTCACGTCCGCGCTGCTCTTCGACAGGAGCGATGAAATCGGCAGGATTCCCGCTGGAGACCGGCGGATCAAACAGGACAGGGATTCCCTGGCGTCCTCTGCCGGCAGCGATCGGGATTTCTCGGAAGCGGACAGGGGTTACAGGCCGGATCTGTCAGGCAAGGAGCTTTTCATTGCCCCGGACGAAGGTCGGCCCGCCGAGGAGTGGCGCCCAAAGTTCGATCCCATGCCCGAGCCGGGCTGGCTCGTGTGGGGGTACGTCCGCGACGAGGATGATCAGCCGGTGAAGGACGCGCAGGTGACCGTCACCGTGCTGCTCTGCGAACGGGATTGCGAGGTAGTTCCGGGGATTGTGGTCGGAAAACCACTCGTCCTCTTTTCCGGAACCGCAAAGGTCGAAGCAGACGGTCTCTACAGGATCGGGATCCCGTTGATCACGGCCGGCAACGGATTCTGCGAGAAATCCCCGGTTCATACCAAGATTGCAGCCTATGCCTCGGCTCCGACTCTGGCACAGACGGATGATGAATACTGCTATGTCGAACTCCATCTTCTCAAGAAACACGAAGTCGTCAGAATGGACATCGAGCTCGAGTCGGGAAAGTACTTGAGGGGCCGTGTCACTACAGAGAACGGCCTCGTTGTCGACGAGGCGTATGTTTCTCTCTGGCTGGTCGATTCCGACGGATCGATTCGCAATGCCGGCGCCATTACTAATCCCAATGGAGAATATGTCATCGACATCCATTCCCTCGATGACGGGACGTACAACCTGGCGGCATGCAAGACCTCCGCAGGCCTGTCCGATCCCTGTCTCATGGAGATCGGCGAGAACTCGAGCGAAGCGGCACCCGACCTCGTTCTCCATCCCCGGGCAAGGCTCAATGGGGTCACGGTCTACCCGGACGGGTCTCCGGCTGCGGAGGTCTCGCTCTCCACCTCCCTCTGGGGTGAAGAGCCTCTGGACAGCCACAGCTGGCTTCCCACGCTCATGCGTGACGGGAGATTACAGGGACTCGACTTCGACGTGACCATCTCGGACAGAAGGGGGCGATTTTGTTTCGAGGGATTGATCCCCGGCGAGTATGGCGTATCCATCTGCAACGACCTGGAGATCCCGGATGAGAAGAGGATATTTCGATGCCGGTCGGACGCCAACCTCTACCGCATCGAGGTGGACGCCCACAGGCTCCACATCACGGTGAAGGACGAGCAGGGAAACAAGATCTTCAGTCCCGACGTCAAGGTCGAGTGGGAGGGCGGGGACAGTTACGCCGACATCGTGGGCGGTGAAGGCTGGGCCCAGGTGGTTCCCGGAAACATCACCGTTCGAGGCAGCTCCGAAAACACGACGACGGGAAAAAACGACCTGGTCGGCGATGTCTCGCTGTTCATCCCGGAAGGCCGGTACCAGAGTGAGCTGCAGCTCGTCCTTCGTTCCCGGAAGCCGGGCCGCCTGAAGCTGCGATTCCTCCTCGAGGACGGCTCGCCTTTTCCGGACCTCGGCGTGCTCGACGTGCGGCTCTGGGGAGGTCCGGATTATTTCAAGGGCTGGAGGACGAAAAACTGCCCCGAGGACCCGGAAGATATCGTGATCGAGCTGACGCCTGGGACCTATCAGGGAAGAGTGTACATCAAATCTCCCGATCAATACGATATCGGGGAGCGTGCGTTGCCCTGGACCATGTTCTGCACGGAAGTGATCGAGCCTTTGATCATCGAACAAGGGAGGCTGACCGCGCGCGATGTCGTTCTCCGGAAGGGGGGTTGGTTTCAGATCACACTTCATGGTGAAAAAGCGGGAGCCGATTTCTTCTTCGGCCATCGCGATTTCGGCAACCCGGCCAACCAGCTGATCTGGATCACACCCCAGACGGCGTCGGAACAGGATGACTGGGATCAAATCAATGGAGTAACCGATCCGGGAGGAGCGTTCAGAGACTTCCGGCACGGCTCCACCCTCGAGGGCGAGGTCCCCTACCTGATCAAGCGCAACCTCCATCCCGGCCGCTACAGGATTCGAGTCGAGCCGAGAGGGTATGCTCCGGCTATCGCCGAGGTGGAGATCACTCCAGGCGGCCTGACCGGGATCGACATCGATCTGCGCCGTGCCGGATCAGGATCCGGCTCCCGCTGATTTCACGGCGATTCCGTTCCCATCCCGACGTTTCATCGAATCTACCGCGGCATCTCCTTGCCTGATGCAATGCTGTCGAAAGGTGCGGGAAGCTTGCCCCGGAATTTCGGCGCCCGCGCGAAGCCGCCCTCCACCTCGGCAGCCACCAGGGCCGCGACCGCATAGGCGGCCACGCTCTGCGCCAGATCCCTGGGATCGACCTTGTCCAGCGTGTCGTTGACGCTGTGGTAAAAATCGAAGTAGTCGGTGGCGTCGTGGCGCATCTCGATGAGGGGCACCCTGTGGCGCAGCAGCGGAAGGATGTCCGTGCCGCCAAGGGTATTGTTGCCGGAATAGCCGATGCCCAGCGGCGCCAGAAGGGTCAGCAGGTCCTTCACGATGACGAGGTCCTTGAGCGCCACCCTCGAGCGCATCCCCCACACCCGGCCGGCGCCGAAATCCGCCTCCATCGCCATGACATGTAGGCCGGCATCGCACCCGTAACGGTCCTCGTACGCCAGGCCGCCGGACACGCCGAACTCCTCGTTGGCCGCGAGGAGGACCCTGATCGTCCGGCGCGGCGCCGGATCGAGCTCTCCGATCAATCGCGCGGCCTCCGTGACGATGGCGCATCCCGCTCCGTCGTCGAGTGCGCCCGCGCCGAGATCCCACGAGTCGAGGTGCGCCGCCAGGAGGACCACCTCACGCGACATCTCGCGGCCGGGGATCTCGCCGATCACGTTGGCCGACTTCCTGTCGGGCAGGCAGCGGCAGCCCAGTTCGAGGGAGAAGCGCACCTTCTTGCCCTTCTCGAGCTGATCCTCGATGAGGTCGGCGTGGGGATTGGACAGCGATGCGATCGGTATCTTCTCGATTCCATCCTCGTAATGCGTCGTGCCGGTGTGCCCCTGGGGCGTGCGCGACGTCGCCACGGGCCGGATGATAACCGCCTTTGCGCCCAGGGGGGCCGCCCTGGCCGCCCCATGCCGCCTGACCGGAACGACCTCGCCGTATCCCGTACCTTCGCGGGTTCGGCGCATTCGTTTGTTGAAGAATACGATCCTGCCGGACACATCGGAGCGATCGAGCTTCGAAAGCTCCTCGAGGTCGGCCACCATGACGACCTCACCCTCGATGCCGCCCGGCGGCGTCCCGACGCTCCCGCCCAGGGCCACCACGTCGACCTGCTTCCGGAGGGGCGCCGTGATTTTCCCTTCCGCCTTCCCCCTCACCCAGCAGGGAACGATCACATCCTCGGCCCGCACGTTGCTGAATCCGAGAGATTCGAGCTTCTTTCGCGCCCACTCGACGGCGCGGCGGTCGCCTGCAGAGCCGGCAAAGCGCGGACCCACCTCGCTCGTCAGCCCGCACAGGAAATCGAAGGCCTTCGATCCTTCGAGCGCCCGCTCGCGAAGAGCCGTTGCCCGTTCCACCAGATCGGGCGGCAGCGCTCCGGAGGCCGGCTTTCCCCGCTGATCCTGGTCCTGACCTCCCTGGGCGAGGAGACCGCTGCAAAGAGAAACAACAACAAGGATGAAGATGAAAATGGGGCGATCGCAACTCTTTCTCATCGTCTTGTCTCCTCAGCCGGTCTCTTTCATTCTATCCGGTAGAATAATAATACCCTTTCCTTTGCCCCTGTCCGGCTTCATTTACGCACTCTCACCAGGAACGCCCATGTTCGGCCTCCTGGCCCAACCTCTGGCGTTGCCCCGAAAACAGTCATTCTCACGACGATTCCAAAGGAGAAGACCATGAACGCCTCGAGAACAATTCATTTCACTGCCTGCGTTCTCTTTCTTGCAGGGCTCGTTTTCCTCTCGGCCGGGACCGCGCAGGCCCAGCAAAAATCCAATGCGGTCACGGACGACGACTGGGACATCCTCAGCAATCCCCCCCACATGTATTCCATTCCCACGGGCAACGTGGGCATCGGAGCGTCAAGCCCGAACAACCTCTTGCATGTTGGAATGGGAGATGAATCCGCAATTCAGCTCGGCCAGGGACCTGCCATGCTACTCGAGCGGTTCGTGGTGGATAATAAATTCCAGATCAGCCTGGGAGGCGGCGGCTATCTGGGGAATATACTCCAGATCGGCCGTGACAACCAGGGCCACGACATCGCGCTGATGGGAGACGTGGGGATCGGGACAACGAATCCAGACTGCCTTCTGCATGTCGGCAGTGGAGATGAGTCGATCATACAGCTTGGAGACGGACCCCAGCTGAGGATCGAGAGGTCTGTTGTTGAAAACAGATTCAGAATCCAATTAACCGGAGGCGGATACCTTGGAAATGTACTCCAGCTCGGACGTGACAACATGGGTCACGACATCGCGTTGATGGGCGACGTCGGCGTGGGAACAACTGCTCCGATGTCGCTGTTCCACGTCGACGGACGGACCACCACCAAGTCGATCGAGATCCTGGGCGGCGCCGACCTCTCGGAGCAGTTCGACATCAGGAGCGAGAATAACGACAGCACCCCCGCTCCCGGCATGGTGGTCTGCATCGATGCGGAGAACCCGGGCAAGCTCATCGTCAGCTCGAAGGCCTACGACCGCACAGTGGCCGGCATCATCAGCGGCGCGGGCGGCGTCAACACCGGCATGCTGATGGGGCAAAGAGGTTCGGAGGCTCACGGCGAGACGCCGGTGGCGCTCACGGGCCGCGTCTACTGCCACGCCACGGCATCGAACGGAGCCATCGAGCCCGGCGACCTCCTCACGACCTCGGACAAGCCGGGTTTCGCCATGAAGGTCTCGGACCACGGCATGGCCCAGGGCGCGATCCTCGGCAAGGCCATGAGCACCCTCGAGGAGGGTGAAGGCCTGGTTCTCGTGCTCGTCACCTTGCAGTGAGAAAGGGGGATCGTCATGAAACTCGAACGAATAATGCGAACAGCTGCCCTGATCGGCTTCCTGATAATCATGCCGAGCCTTACCGGGCTCGACACCTCGAACCTTCGGGCCATGGATATCGAGCTGGAAGAGCTCAACCCTGTATTCGTCAAGGCTGCGGTGGAAACGTGGGTTCGAGAGTGGACCCCCGATGCGAGGAAAGACGCGGTTGTCGAGCACCTCCAGCCGTACCGCGTCGATGGCGAAACCGTGGCCTACATCGCCCACCTCGAGGGAACCGGCTTCTGCCTCTGCGGCGCGCACAACCTGGTCTGCCCGGTCTATCTCTACTCCCCGAACGGCCGCCATGATCGCGGCAATCCGGGGACAAGATTCGTCCTCGGAGAGATCGCAGAACGCGTCGTTCATCTGCGCAAGGCTCTGAAGGAGAACGATCCGGCCCTCCGGCCTCACAGGGAGCTGCTCAGGAACCGGATCCTGGCCTGGGCGGATCTTGCCAAAGGTGTCACACCGCGGCTCTCACCTGACAGGACAAGGGCCAATCCCGTCAAGGTCGAACTGCCCTTGACCTGCAAGTGGCACCAGGGCTCTCCCTTCAACGACCAGTGCCCCGTGCTGAGCCCGGGCACCGGCTACGTCGAGCACGTCTATGTGGGCTGCAACCAGATCGCCGTGGCCCAGCACATGTACTACTGGCAATGGCCTTCCTTTGGCGAGGGATCCGCCTCCCACGACTACACATACCGGTGGCGGCCGATCGGGGACTGGGACTCCACGCCGCTCTACTTCGTCAATCCGGGCATCCCATCCAATTTTCCCGTGGGGATCGGAGAGTACGCCTACTGCAGGCTCAGCTACAATTCGTTGCTGCAGACCCTGAATGCCACCGGCTACTGGGACGGTGCCTGCTATCTCCACGCTCAGAATATCTGCGATGATCCCGCGTATCTCAACGCGCTGGATACCCTCTACAACAACCTCACCCCGGCAACGGATACCTACTCCGCGATGTTCGGATACACGCTGTACGAATGGGACCTCATGGAGGATTATCACAGCGATCCCATCGATCCCGGGGATGCGGCCGTGGCCAAGCTCTGTCTTCACATCGGCATTGCCATGAAGAGCGCCTGGGGTGTGGGAGGAACCGGCGGCTGGGTGGCCGAAGGCGCCCGGGTGCTCAGGGAGCATTTCCGCTACCACGACGAAGCCCAGGAGATCAACCCTGGCTCCGAGGCCGTGATGATCAACGAGCTTCGGTGGATGCGGTGCGTGGGCATGGGGGGATCCAACGACAAGGGCGGACACGGATGGATCTGCCACGGCTACGACACGAGTTACACGGACACACGCTTCCTCATGAACTGGGGGTGGGAAGGAGCCGACGACGACTGGTACACCTGGGACGGCAGCATCTTCCCCCTCAGGCAGACGAACATGATCTACGTCGCCCCGGAGAATGTCCATTTCGTGGGTTCGGCATTTTCGGGAACCGGATCACCCACCGATCCCCATGAAACCATCGAGGATGGTCTGGCGGCTATCCCCAATGGCGGGACTCTGATCCTCAGTGCAGCCACGACGCACACGTTCAACGGTCCCAGCCTGGTGATCACGCAGGCCGTCACCTTGAAAGGCAACCGTGCCGTGATCGAATAGGCTTTGCTGCAGCTGCACTCATTCATTCCGCCGCGGATCTTGCTGATGGAGATCCGCGGCGGTTCTTCATGGCGCCCTTCATCACGCCGCGGAATCCGTCAGGGATGTTACGAATTCGAGCGGGCAGGCGTACAGAACTCGTGAAGAATCACTTCATCTAAATTTGACAAGCAGGAGATGAGCCATGAACCGGTCAGTGATTTTCATGAGCATCTTCTTGATGCTGGTTTTTCAATCCGCTGCAGCCCGGCAAGATCAGGAACCCGCGGTCCTCGACAACGGTGGGATCATCTCGACTGCTTCGCGTCTCGCCGGGAAATCCGGCACCGCGACAACAGATCCGGTACGAAAGGATTCCAGGCTCCACCTGATCAAGGCCGAGGGAAACCTCACCGTGAAAAGCAGCGTCACGACGGACACCTTCGAGGCCTACTTTCACGTTCCCATCGCGTACGCAGAACAGGTGCCGATCCTGATCCAGGTGGAGAGCACCGAGCTCATCGATTTCAGGTTCGTCCCTGTCGATCCGCCGAACCTCCTCGTGGCCGCCCGGCTCGAGAAGGCCGACCGCAGCGACCTCGACTGGACCGCGTGGGTACTCGTCAAGGAGAACAGGTACGAGGATTTTCCACGATTCGTCCCCATCCCGGAACCGGAAGACCTGCCCGAGGAAGTGAGGAAGTGGCTTCAGCCCACCGATTGCGTCCAGACCTGGGATCCTCTCGTCCAGGAGTGCGCCGGCCTCGTTCGGGGAGACACGGAGAACCTGATGGAGCTGGCCGGGAACATCAACGAGTTCTGCTGGAAGATCCCCTGGATCATCACCAGCTCGTTCGACGCCGTGTCGACGTTGAGGCGCGGCAGCTCGTGCACGGGGCATGCCCACGCGGGCGCCGCACTGTTCCGGGCCAACGGTGTTCCGGCAAGGACGATCCTCAACATGCCCGCTTTCGGCACCAACTTCTACGACTACCATTACCAGCACCTGGCCTTCTACGATCACCACTGGATCATCGACTACTACGTTCCGGACTACGGCTGGGTCCGGATGGAAACCTCCCTGGGACTGAATCCCGCACCTCCCGAGCTGGAAGCCGTCACGTACGTCAACGACCCGGGAGACGAGTTTCCCCTGTTCCGCACCGACGGCATCGATGTCCAGTGGCACACATCCGATCCGTGCCTCGGCTTGAACAATCCCGACTGGGGTCGGGCTCACGTTGCCTACCGCGACAAGTCCATGACCGCGAGCAAAGACAGGGTCGAGTCGGCTCATCGACTCACGGCTTCCGTCTTCTCCCAGTACACGGCCACCTTCGGGATCAAGCTCGATCCGGCCGGCGCCTTGCAGCGGCAGGATGCCGTCGACTCCCAGAGCCGAGCCGTTACGGCCCTGCTGGACGGCGATCTCGACGGCTACCTCTATCACATGGAGGAAGCGCTGGAGAACTACGTGCAGATCGCCGTCAATCCCATCACGGATATCCTTGTCGACGATTTCGAGAAGGAGCCTCTGCTCTGGACCCACGGAGGCGACAAGGACGAGTGGGAATGGGGAGCTCCTGTCGTCGGGCCGGAAACGGCTCATTCAGGGACTTCCTGCTGGGGAACCGATCTGGATGGCACCTACGAGAACAACAGCGACAGCTGGCTCCTCTCGCCGGAGATCGACCTGTCGAACATGGCCTCTGCCTTCGTGGAGATCCGGGTGTGGAATTCAGTCCGCGAGGAGAAATCCCACGGCAAGATCGAGGACTACCTCTGGGTGGACGCCACGACGAACGGATCGTCCTTCGAGCCTCTCTGCAACAGAACGGGTGGGATCAGCGACAATCCGGACATTCCGAGCATCGGTGGATGGTCCCGGCTCGTTCTCGACCTGACAGAGCATGTCGATCATCGAGTGCAGATCAGGTTCCGGTTCCGTTCCAACGGTCTCCAGGTCGAGTCAGGATCCTACCTCGACGATTTTCGAGTCTATGGAAGAGAGGCCCGTTGACGGATTGCCGAACGTGACCGCGGTCACTCGCCGATCCCCTCGAGCTCCTCCCACCGTTCGAGCGCCCTGGCCAGCTCGTCGTCGATCTCCTTCAGCCTCGCTGTCTGTCGCGCAATCTCGTCCGCGCCGGCTCGAAAGAAGCCGGGATCGGCCATGAGCTCGTGCAGCTTCGCCTGCTCGGCCTCGAGCTCGTCGATGCGGACCGGCAGCGCCTCGAGCTCGAACCGCTCCTTGAAGGTGAGCTTGCGCGGGCGGTCCCTCTTCTCCCTGGCCTGAGGCGCCTTCCGTTTCTTGACGGAAGCATCCTGCCCCGACGATGCACCCTCCTCCTCGCCCCTCTGCCGCTGCCAGTCGTTGTACCCGCCCACGAACTCGCCCACCCGGCCGTTCCCCTCGAGCACGAGGGTGCTCGTCACCACGTTGTCGAGGAGGGTGCGGTCGTGGCTGACGAGGAGCACCGTCCCCCTGTAGTTGAGAAGGAGCTCCTCGAGCAGCTCCAGCGTCTCCACGTCGAGGTCGTTGGTCGGCTCGTCGAGCACGAGCACGTTCGATGGACGGGTGAAGAGCCGCGCCAGGAGGAGGCGGTTGCGCTCGCCTCCGGAAAGGTCGCGCACCGGGCCGCGGACCTGGTCGGGCGAGAAGAGGAAGTCCTGCAGGTAGCCGATGACGTGGCGCGATTTGCCGTTGATCCTGATCAGGTGACCCCCGTCGCTCACGTTCTCCTGAACCGACTTGTTCTCATCGAGCTGCTCGCGCATCTGGTCGAAGTAGGCCGTCTCGAGCCTCGTGCCGTGGCGCACCGAACCGCTCCGCGGGGCCAGGGTGCCGAGGAGAATACCCAGGAGAGTGGATTTCCCGGAACCATTCGGGCCGATGAGACCGACCCTGTCTCCGCGCATGATCTCCGTGGAGAACCGGTCGATGATCGCGGCGCCTTCCTCGTAGCCGAAGGTCACATCGTCCGTCTTGATGACCAGCCTGCCTGAGCTTGCCGCCTCCTGGGCCTCGAGGCGCACCGGGCCGGAGATCCGCCGCCTGGCGCGCCGCTCGTCGCGCATCTTGCGCAGAGCCCGGACGCGGCCCTCGTTCCGCGTGCGCCGCGCCAGGATCCCCTGCCTGACCCAGTCCTCCTCGAGGCTCAGCTTCTTGTCGAACAGGGCGTTCTCCCTGGCCTCGGCGTCGAGCAGCGCCTGCTTTCGCCTCTGAAAGGTCGCGAAGTCGCACTTCCAGCTCGTCAGTCTGCCGCGGTCGAGGTCGAGGATGCGCGTGGCCAGCTTCTGGAGGAAGACCCGGTCGTGCGTGACGAAGAGGAGGGTTCCGTCGTACCGGCCGAGGAAGTTCTCGAGCCAGCGGATCGCATCCACGTCGAGATGGTTCGTCGGCTCGTCGAGAAGAAGCACGTCGGGGTTGCCGGCCAGAGCGCGGGCCAGGAGAACGCGGCGCTTGAGCCCGGCGGAGAGGGTGCTGAACTCCCTTTCAGGGGAAAGGGACATCTGCGACATGACGCGCTCCACGTCGCGCGGCTCCTTGCCGCGCCCCGAGGCGGACACCCCGGGATTTTCGCTCGATGCGATCACATCGCGGATCGTGCCTGCGAGATTTCGCGGAACCTTCTGGGTCAGGCGCGCCGTGATCACGGAGTGGTGCCTGGTGATCTCGCCTTCGTCAGCTTCGAGGTCGCCGCAGGTCAGCTTGAGCAGCGTGGACTTGCCCGCCCCGTTCCGGCCGAGGAGGCAGATCCGCTCGTGGCGGTCGATCTGGAGATCGGCATTCTCGATCAGCGGAGGACCGCCGAAGGAAAAGGTGACATTGCGCAAGCTGATCAGGGTCATCTCGTCCTTCTTGGTTCAGTATCCTCTTTCGGCCCGAATAACTTCCGGGGCGGTCCGTCAGGTCAGCATGCCCAGCAGGAAAAGCGGACGCTGCAGCCCCTTTGCTTCCTTGCCGCCGCTCCGGGAGAAGACGGCTCTCTTTTCCGCCTTGATCCCCTTGAACCGTCGAATGCCTCTTCCTTTGCCTTTGATCTCGACGACGACCTCGCCCGATCGAAGAGAGACCAGGAAATTGGGGGTCTTGGCGCCCCGGGTCGACTTCAAGTAGAAGTAGGGTATACCAGCAGCTGCCATCATCGTGGCAAAGAAATCCTGGTGCAGCGCCTCCGCGGCCTCGGAGACGGGACGGTAGAGAAGGCGATACGGCGCCGTCATGAGGATCTTCGGTTCCTTCAGGACTCCGCTCCCCCTGGGATGGATCAGATGCACGACGAAAGCCTTCTTCAGGAGCCCGAGGTAGATCCCGGCCTTGTACTTCGTGATTCCGAGGCTTCGCGACAGGCGCGAGGAGCTGATGTCGTCCGCCTCGGAGCGGCCGATGAAATCGACCATTCTTCGAATGACGTCCACCTCGTCGAGCGGAAGCCTTGCCAGCCTGGGGAGGTCGTTGCAGAGCACGGTGTTCAGGCTCTTCCGAAGCCAGGGGAGAGAGTCAGGCTCCTCGAGAAAGCGAGGCGCGATGCCGCCTTGCAGGTATTCGTCGAAGAGGACCGAGTGGTTCGAGCTGTCAGCCCCCCATTCCCCGGCCAGGATCCGATCCATGGTGAGCAGCGGGGGCCACATCCCTGTCCGGGAAGCCACGAATTCACGGAATGACAGGAGAGGAAGGGAGAGCATTCGGGAGCGACGCATGAAGTCGAAAGGGGAATGCTGCACGGTCAGCGCGGCGGAGCTGGTGAAAACAACCTGCATGTCGAGGGAATCATCGATCTGCTTCAGCGCGGCGTCGAAGTCCCTCAGGTAGATGGCCTCGTCGAGCAGCAGCAGCTTGATCCCCCTCTGCAGCTGTAGCTGCTGCGCCGTATCGAAGAGATCCCTGTCTCCCAGCGAGTCCAATGCGATGTAGAAGGCGTCCTCGCGAGCCGCAAGAAGCTGCTTGAGCAGGACGCTCTTTCCCCCACCGCGAGGGCCGATCAGACCGATGATTCGGTCTTCTTCTGCCGATGCCAGCCGCTCGTAGGGGGAGCGCCGCATCTCGAAACGCACTGCCTCGGCGCCGGCCGCTGCGCTTCGCTCGACCAGATCGTTTGATACGGCCATGACGTCTTGCCGATCAAGAGAGTTGTTAAGCCTCGACTTCGCTGCCCAAAGCTTGCCCTCTTATCTAACATACATTTTGTAAAATCATTAACTAAAATGTTCTTGATTTAAGTCACCTCTGCCCCCCCCTGGCACCGGGGGGAGACCAGGAATCCACAGCCTCGGATAGGTTGTTGCCGCCCTGAAAACCAACCTCGCCACGACATATAAACCGAATCCAATTAAAAGAAAAACGACCTGGCTTTACGTAGAATTTCGGATAGAATGGGCCCTTTAAGCAGCCATTTAAGCCTAATATTCTGTATCTTTATCCTGCAGGTTTTTCACCGTTTTTTTTGAGGAGAGGAGCTGCTCATGATCCCCAGAAGCCGGAAATTCTATCTTCCTGCGACCTTCATTCTCTGTGCACTATTCATGACCGTTTCAGGTATGGGCCAGAGCCAGATTGCTCTCGACGATTCCGGAGCAGCCGGACCTGCCCTCGAGGTAGTACGCTCAGACCTGTCGGGCAGCGAACTCGGCTTTCAGCTATCCGCTCTCGACAGCACGACGGTCTCGACGAATGCCGGGACCTTCAGCAAGATCTCGATCGAGGACTACGGCTTCACCCACGACGTGGGAAGCCCGCTTCTGCCGGCCGTTCGCGAGTTCGTGGAAATCCCTCACGGGGGAACCTATGAGCTGATCCTTTCGAACGCCGTCTTTGTCGAGTACTCCCTGGCCGAGCTCGAACTCGCGGATAGGATCTTCCCTGCGCAGCCCCCGCTCCCCAAGAGCCAGGCAACGAGGACCTACAGCAACCTCGTCATCGATGCCGCTATCTATGGAAGCAACAGCTGGGTTCTCGACGGTGCAGCCTCCATCACCGATGAAGTCTACCTCCGCGACCGGCGCCTCGTCACGCTCCAGATCAACCCGGTCAACTACAATCCCGCGGCCGGCAAGGTCCGGATCCTCAAGAGCGCCACTCTCAACATCGTCATGAACGGCGCCGACGGCGATCTCACGCATCAGATGAAGACTCGCTACTCGGCCCCTTCCTTCAACCAGACAGCCGGCAAGGTCGTGCTCAACTCCGCCGCCTTCGACACCTCCGTCCTGGGCAAGCAGTCCCGCGCATCGCGGGCCACCGGCTATCTGATGATCGCCGCGCCCGCCTACGTGAGCAACGCTTCGCTGCTGGACCTCGTGAACCTGAGAACGGCCGAGGGCTTTGACGTCACCCTGGTGGACACCAACACCACGGGCACCAGCACCACGGCGATCAAGAACTACATCCAGACCGCCTACAACACCTGGAACCCGGCTCCCGAGTTCGTGCTCCTCGTCGGCGACACCAACACGATCCCCGCCTGGAGCGGCTCGGGAACAGGTAGCCCCACCACGGACCTCAACTACGCCTGCGTCCAGGGTACGGACTACATCCCCGACATCTCCCGCGGGCGCCTGCCCGTGAGAAGCTCAACGCAGCTCAACAACCTCTGCGGCAAGATCATCGACATGGCGACCATGGAGGTGAAGGATGCTGTCTTCATGGCGTCCGAGGACCGCTACACGGTTTCCGAGGGCACCCACAACTACGTGATCAGCAACTATCTCGATCCGGCCGGGTGGACCTCGGACAAGCTCTACTGCCACACCTACAACGCCACTACCTCCCAGGTGACGAACGCCTTCAACGACGGACGGACCCTCGGCACCTTCTCGGGCCACGGCTACTCGGGGGGCTGGAGCGACGGACCGCCCTTCAACCAGAACAATGTGCGCGCCCTGGTGAACACCGTCTATCCCTTCGTGCAGAGCTACTCCTGCTCCACGGCGCCCTTCGCCAACACCGAGTGCTTCGGAGAGACGTGGGTGGTGGACAATCACGGCGCCACGTCGTTCTTCGGCGCCTCCCTCTCCTCCTACTGGGATGAGGACGACATTCTCGAAAAGAGGCTGTACCGCGGCTGGATCCAGTACGGCAACGATCGCGTCGGGCCTGCCATCGACTACGGCCAGTACGAGCTGTATCTCTGGATGGGTACCGGCAGCTTCACCCGCATGTACTTCGAGATGTACAACCTGCTGGGCGAGCCCGCCATGGCTCTCCTCGGAGGCGGCGGAAGCCCCGGCGACCTCACCGTGGAGATCGTAATGGGCGCCACGTCATACAGCCGCGGCGACACGGCCACCTACGACCTGTCGATCATCAACGGCGGCGGATCCTCCGAGACGACCTACTTCTGGACCAACGTGACCCTGCCCAACGGCGCGACCTTCCCGGGCACCGGTTACCTTAACGGCCCCATCTCCACCACCGTCAACGGCGGCGACACCCAGGTGTGGAGTTTCTCGCGCCGCATCCCCCTCGGTGCACCGCTCGGCAGCTACCTGCTCAACGGCTTCATCGGCGACAACCCGCCGACGCCGGACGACGATGACAGCTTCTCGTTCAGCGTGACGAACTAGTCGCGGAAAGCGAGACCGGATCAATCGCAAAGCCGTCCCGCCCTCTCCCGGGCAGGGCGGCTTTTTTTATGGATGCACCCCTGATCAACGAGCATGATCCACTGAGCTTTTCATGCGTGGTTTCTCAGCTTCAGCTCCAGGGGATGGGGCTGCAGGTAGGACTGCTCCAGCAGATGAAGCTCATCGCATCTTCGAACAAGAAAAGCGAGCAGCGTGATCGGAACGATCAGAGGGATGTCGCCACGCCGGTAAGCCGCGATGACATCGCCGACCTCCTTCTTCTCATCGGCACCGAACTTCGGATTGATGCTGCCCTGGACCTGCCGGAGCACGGCGGCATGCTTCCCTCGAGTCGCCTTCAGCTCGAACGCTTCCAGAAGAAGGCGCTGGTACTTCTCGTAGAGTGCGGCGGGCCGCATCGCCCGGGTGATTGCCACGAGCCGCTCCATCTCCCTGAAATGGGCGGGACTGTGCGACATGATCTGGAGACTGTGCCTTGTGTGGAACCTGACGAGGCGGCGCTGTGCCTTCCGCGAAGCGATCAATTCTCTCCACCGTCGGAGAGCAAAGAGGCGCTCGATGAAGTTCTCCCGGACAGCGGGATCGTGGAGGCGGCCCTCTTCTTCCACCGGAAGAAGAGGGAACCTGTCCATGAACGCCCTGGCGAAAAGTCCCGCACCTTTTCTGACAAACCTCGCCTCCGAGCTGTAGACCTTGACCCGCTCCATTCCGCAGCTGGGGGAGCGCGACTTGAGGATGAAGCCGCACAGATCCTCCCTCTCGAGCTCGGCCGCCCGCTTTCGAACCCATCGCTTCATCCTCTGCGTGTGATCCACCTTGGTCTCGACGGCGATCAGCCGCGGATTCTCCGGATTCCCCGTGAGTCGGATCGGCTCGCGCGGCGTGGTGAAGCCGGCCTCCACCTCGGGGCAGACCGGAACGAATTCCACGTATTGTCCCAGAGTGTTTGTCAGGAACGGTTCGAGCTGATGCCCGCCGTCGTACCGAACCTTCCGGCCGAGCAGACAGGCGCTGATTCCCAGCCTGATTCCGGATCGATCGGACACCTGGCGACTCCCGCCAATAAGAGAAGATGGAGAAAACGCCTCGTTGCGCAGAACGCTTTCTCCATCTTCTTTCAGGCTTGGTTCAAATCAAAGCGGTTTTTACGCGACACGAAAATGCCTGCCAGCCCCCCACCCACGTCGGAACGGCCGCAGTTCGCAGCCATGGCGGCCGGAAGACCGTTGAATGACGGCTTCACACAGAAAAGAGAGCGATGCCGCGAGGCGGAAGAGGCTTGCTCTTCATCAAGGGACGATATCGACGAGCACGGGATTCGAGACGAAATCCCAGGGATAAGCCAAGCCGTAGGCAAAGACCAGAGTGCGCCCCACCGACCAGACGGGCAGGGAGCCCAGGGTGTCGAACCGCGCGCTGCCTGCACCCATGGCATCCAGCATCCCGGCGAAGTCGACAAGGTAAGACGTGTTGAGAAGGCCGAGAGCCCGGAAGGTGACAAAATCGGCATTCAGCGGCAGGACGGCCATGCCGCCCGGCAGAGGCGTCCCCGGCTGAATCCCGCTGTTTCCGCAGAAGACGACATAGGGACGGTTCGCGTTGCCTGTCCCGGCGTGCAGGGCCAGCTCGGCTGCGCCTCCGGTGCTCACGGAGAGCTCTGTCACATCGGACTCGAGATCGTGCCACCCTGCCAGGCAGTAGGTCAGGCCTCCGTGCCCCATGTCCAGGGCGTGGACCGCTTTTCCGCCCGTGACGGCGTACTTGCCATCCTTCGAGATCTCGCAGGCGAAGTGGGATCCGGCGTAGCTTGCGCTGTCCATCGCATAGAGCGGAACGGGCGAGTCGGCGCGAAACAGCGCCGAGCGCCAGCCGCTTCCCGTGCCCGGGTAAGGTCCCCAGGACGCGGCCACGCCCGTCTCGCCCACGGCATCGAGGGAGACCTCCTCGACCATGTCGCCGAAGTCGTCGCTCACCCAGAGGGGTACGGGCGCCGCCGCGTCGAAGAGACGAACCCGCCCTCCGTTGCCGCCCAGGTTGTCCGCCTCGTTGGTGCCGACCAGGATCCTGCCGCCGGCGATGTCCAACCCCACGATCCATGGATAGTAGTAGGTTGGCGCGACCGTGTAGTGCCACTCTTCGAGATAGGTGGTTCCCGACCACTTGCAGAGGACAAGATCGCCGTAGAAGTTTCCGTAGACCACGAGGCTCCCGTCCGCCGATATCGCCGGAGCGAACTGCCATGTCTTCGAATTATCGAAAAAGGCGAGCTGCGTTCCCGAGCCGTTGCAGACGTGGACATTCCTGTACATGGAAATGGCGATCCTGTCGGCGTCATCGCTGATGTCCATCCCCACGGGTGGATTGAAGAAATCGAAAGGCAGATCCTTCTGCACCAGCGGGATGCTCGACGCGCTGTCGAAGACATAGAGCTGCGACGGCCGCGACGGGGCATCACCCTGGAGCAGGCAGACGATCTTCTTGCCGTCGGCGGAGACGCGAACATTCACCGGCATGGAGAGGGGATTGGGGAAGAGATAGCTCCACTCCGGTTTGCCCGTGGCAGGATCGAGCTTGTACAGGATCGTCTTGAACTCGCCGGGCGGTGCCGTGTCCTGCCCCCAGACCAGGGCGGCAATGACGGAACCGTCGTCCGAGACGTCGGCCTCCAGGTCTTCCCAGCCCGGATAGAGACCGTGGTCGACGGGATCCATGGTCCAGAGCAGGTTTCCCGTTCTCGTCTCGAAGAACTCCCACCTGCAGTAGTTCAAGCTCCACGAGAGAAGCGCGAAGTCGCCATTCCCCGACAGGTCGAAATCCTCGCAGATCGCCCAGCTGTCCGGGCGGTCCCAGAGGAGCCTCTCCTGCCTGTGCGACGTCATCCTCCCTCGGGGGGCGGCAAAGAACTCCGCCTCGGCCAAAGCCGCGGGAGCCGAGCGGGAAAAGCCCGGCGTGCATGATCTTGCGAAGGGGAAGCGCCTCGATGCATTGGGATAGGCCGTCGCTACCAGCGAACCGTCCGCAACCTTCTTCCTGTAGATCGTGATGCCCTGTTCCGTATCCACGACACCCTGGCCCATGAAGCCGGGTTTGCCGGATGGTGCGGCGTCGCCTTCGGGAATCGAATGAGTCAAAGATGCGCTGCAAACAAAGACCAGCATCGTCACGAAAACCCTGACCGAGGCTGCCATGATGAGATCCTCCATCCAAGAAACTGAATTCAGGCTTGCAGCTTTCCCTGGATTGTATATACGCCGGAGCCCCGGAGGTTGCAGCTGCCGCAGGGACCGAGGCCGCGCATTCTTCACCGCAGCGGATACGACTGCAGGCGGGATCACTCCACGGTCAGCAGGAGCAGGTTGGTGAGCCGCGATCCGGATGCGCCCAGGGGTCCGACCAAAGCTTGAAGCGGTTTCTGGTCGCCGGAATGCCACGTTGCGGGAATCGTTGCCGAGTGGATCAGCACGCCGGTCAAGGGGATCGTTCCGAGATCGAACTGCCGGATCGGCGACGCCAGAAAGAGATAGCCGTAAGCCGTGTGCAGCGGCGGATCCAGAATGCCGGCGCCGAGACCGAGCCTGACGGGCGCCGTGCCGGGATATCCCACGACCTTGATATCGATCGGGGTGCCGGGGAGCGCCGGACCGGTCTCGTAGAGGTGAAAGTAGAACTCGTCGGCGCCGATGTCCACGACGCCCTGCACGATGCGGGGATCGCCTTCCCAGTCCTCCTCCATGGCCGGGGGGATCGCGTTGTTGTCACCCCGGTTGCGGCAAGGAGAATCGAACGTGAGATGGAAGTCGCCCGCAAGGGGATCTACGAAGAGCGGATCAGCGTCGATGTTGCCTTGGCCCGGCCAGCCGCCTTCCACGTTGCAGAACGTCACGCTCACGCCGTCTCCATGAACCTGAGGGTCGCTGCCTGCCGCATTGTCCCGGAGGATCGTGTTGACGATCGCCGCGGTGCCGCCGGAGCAGCAGATCCCGCCGCCCTCGCGAAGTGTCGTGTTCCCGCAGACCGTGTTGTTGATCATCGTCGCGGCGGAGTCCTGACAGAAGATGCCGCCCCCGGAGCCGTAGTTCCCCGAGTTCCCGGTGATGATGTTGTTCGCGATCAAGGGGGAGGAATCCCTGCAATAGATCCCGCCTCCCTTTTCGCCGCACTGGATCATCTCGTTGTCCCTGATCACGTTGTTCGAGATGATCGGGTCGGAGAAAGTGCAGCAGATTCCACCGCCGTATCCGTCGGACGACCAGTTGTTCGAGATGACGTTGCCCGAGATCAGAGGGGAAGAGCTGTCACACCTGATCCCGCCTCCGCCGAAGTAGGTTCCGTTCTGTGCAATCGTGTTGGCCGAAATGGTCGGGGAGGAGCTCCGGCATGCGATCCCGCCGCCGTCCCAGCCTAGACCGTTGCTGAGGCGGAAGCCCTCCAGCACCGAATCCCTACCCTCGCCGTTCGCGAAGGTCGCGACCGGCCCGGCCTGATTGCCGTCCACGACCGTGACCGCCGGTCCCTTTTCACTCCTGACGACGATGGCCTTGCCGAGGAAATCGATGTTCTCGAAGTAGGTCCCCGGCCTGACGATCACCGTGTCGTTGTCAAGAGCCTGGTCGACGGCTTCCTGGATCATCCCGAAGTCGTCGGGGACGTAGAAAATCGCCGAAAAGCAGGTGGAGTGGCACAGGAAGAGAAGCGAGAGCGCTAGAAGGGACTTCATGGCAACCTCCCGGGATTCGTCGTTCTGACCGTTTGCCTGACCTGATAGGTGATGCCTCTAATCCGGAAGGCAGTCTACCAGATAAAGCCGCGAAGGGCCACGACGAGAGAAACGCGACGGATAACCGCGGCTCATGGCCGGTTTTTCACGTTCCCGGGGACTGGCGGCCACTCCGGACAGGGTTGGCGTTGAAATCTCTCCAGGCGGCCGATTCGGCGAAGATTAATGAAGAAAAGCCCTTTGCCTG
The DNA here is from genome assembly GCA_964482235.1 of uncultured Phycisphaerales bacterium. GTDB lineage: Bacteria > Planctomycetota > B15-G4 > B15-G4 > CAYZWU01 > CAYZWU01. The sequence continues at coordinate 15,184 of CAYZWU010000018.1, read as the reverse complement.
TAGATACCGCACTTCGTCTCCCGTTTATTCAAAAAGACCAAAAGAAGACCGCTAAACCCTAACTTCTTGATCAGCAGCAACCAACGGCGGTCGACCCTTGAATCTCGATACAGATCGGTCCGAACGGATAGAGCGAACCAACGAGAGCGAAAGGAGAACACCATGAGCTCGAAAAGGAAATTCCCGGCAGCCGTTGCCCTTCTTGCGGTTCTCTGCTGCTGGTCGATATCCGCGCATGGCAATGACTACACGGTTGTCGATACCGGTCAGAACAAATGCTACGACAATGCCGACGTCCTGACCCCCTTCCCCAGGGTCGTCAAGCCGTTTCACGGGCAGGATGCGCAGTATCACGGTGCTCGCTTCGCCTTTCAGGACAACGGCGACGGTACGGTGACCGACCTCAACACCGGACTGATGTGGCAGCAGGATCCGGGCCCCAGGAAGCATCCCTGGGGCGGTGCCCTGAACCAGGCTAACAACCTTTCGCTGGCCGGTTACACCGACTGGAGACTGCCCACGATCAAGGAGCTCTATTCCATCATCGACTACAGCCAGGGGTGGCCATACATCGACACGGCGTACTTCGTGTGCGAGCTCGATCCCATGGATCCCAAGAACACCCAGTACTGGTCCAGCACCAAGTATGTCGGGCTGACTCACGGAGGCCAGGAAACCGCCTTTGGAACGAACTTCGCAACCGGGCACATCAAGGGCTACGGGACCATGATGCCTGCCTACGCCCGGTGTGTCCGCGGCAGCTCCTATGGAACGAACAGCCTTGTCGACAACGGCGACGGTACCGTGACGGACACGGCGACCGGTCTCACGTGGCAGCAGGCCGATGACGGCGCCACGCGGAACTGGGAAGACGCCCTGGCTTACGCTGAGAACCTGATGCTCGGCGGATACGACGACTGGAGGCTGCCTACCAACAAGGAGCTTCAGAGCATCGTCGACTACACCAAGTCCCCCAACGCAGTTGATCCGGCCGACCTGGGCCCTGCGATCGATACGAGCTTCTTCAGCTGCACCCCGCTCCCGCCGGGGACGACGATGTACGATCCCGATTACGGATACTACTGGACGGGCACCAGTGCCTACCACAGCACTTTCGATCCCGAGTACTACTATGGCTGGTATGTGGCCTTCGGCTGCGCCGTCGACGACATGGGGACCAGTGGAGAGGATACGCACGGCGCCGGCGCCGTGCGCTTCGATGCCAAGACGGAAGGCGCCCCCTTGGTCGAGCGCATCTACAATTTTGTCCGCTGCGTTCGCGGAGGGCAAATCGAGTCACCTGCCCTGGACATGAAGGCAAACGGTTCCGACGGCCCCATCACCGTGTCGCCGACGGATAAGGTTTCCTTCACGATCAGTCTGGACCAGGGTGATCTCAGCGGTCAGAGCGCGGACTGGTGGATCCTTGCCAGCACGCCTGCCGGTCGTCACTCCTATGTCAATGCAACAGGATGGGTTTACGGTGTCCGGCGAGCCTACACGGCGCCTATTTTCAGCTTCCCGGAATATGAACTCTCCAACGCCGTCGTTCCAGCAGGCGACTACCTCTTCTGCTTCGCCCTGGACGCGAACATGGATGATGCCCTGGATGCAACGTGGTATGACACCGTGGAGGTCCATGTCCGGTAGGTGCCGGAGTGCCAATCCTCAACAGTGAGGTGATGCCCCTTCTCGACAGGCCGCCCCGGAGATGCTTCGCGATCGAAAGCGAGCCTTCCGGGGCGGTCTTTTTCGAAAAGAATCACCCATTCCAGCCGGAAAATCCTTGATAAAGTTGTAGATCTCGATATGCTTTGACCTCTTGTCCAGGTTGTGACATGTTCTTAGGTATTCCATGACGCTGCTTGGAGCATCCCATTGTCCTACAAAGCATTAGATCGTCTATTCGGAAATCGTCGTCCCACTCTCCCCCTTGAAATAGAACCGCAAGTCATCACGGAGATCGCACCTCCCTCCGTGTTGAGCTTTTCGCTGGCTTTCAGCGAGGAAAATTTCGGTTCTCCAGGGGTCGAGATTGGAGCAGAGATCGGTCCCGGCCAGCCCCTTGCCAATGGCAGGAACGGCATCCTCCTGATCTGTCCGGTCAAGGGGAAGGTGGCGGGCTTCACGAAAGCGCCTCATGTCAGAGGCGGGTGGGAAGGACCGGCGGTGCTCGTCGAGCCGGATCCGGACACCTCTCCCAGGGCCTTCGAGCCTCTCGATCCGCGCGAAACGCCCACGGCGGACCTGATCGACCGCATCGAGGCGGCAGGGATCCTCACGAACTCGCTGAATCCCTCCCCCCTCGTGTCAGTCATCAGGCCGGAGTCGGGCGATCGCGTCGAGACGGTGGTCGTCCTGGCATCGGACCGGGAGCCCGAGGTCAGCGCTTCGCTCCGCGTCTTCAAGGACCGCCTTGCCGATGTGGCGACAGCGGCCCGGCTGATGGGAAGAATCGCCGACGCGAAGAAGGTCATCCTTGCCGTTCCCGCCCCGCTGGCCCAGGAAGCAGCCAGGGCCTGTGCGCAGCAGAATCCCGAGATCCTGTCGATCCCACCGGAATATCCCCACAGCCTCGAGCCCCTCGTGGCCCTGAAGGCGGGAGGCGGCCAGGCCACCAAGGTGGTGGCCCTGGAGACGGCGATCGCCGCTCTCGACGCGATCCAGGATGGCCGGATCCAGGACAGGAAGGTGCTCACCGTGATCGGTCCCGACGGGAATGCGATGGGAAACTACAGCGTGTCCATCGGCACGCGGCTGAGCGACCTCTTCGCCCAGGTAGGCCTCGAACCAAAGGACAAGGAAAAGGTTGTGGCCGGCGGCCCGATGCGCGGCTTCGCCCAGTACTCCCTCGACAGCGCGATCGATGCCGGCGTGGATGCCGTCGTGCTGATCCCCGACGGCGCCGTGGTCGACTGGAGCGACGAACCGTGCATCAACTGCGGCGGCTGCATCGACATCTGTCCCGTCAACCTGCAGATCCAGCTCATCGGCCGCTACGCCGAATTCGAACTTTACGACCGGGCTGAAGAGCTCGGCCTCGCCCACTGCATCGAGTGCGGCCTCTGCGCCTCGGTCTGTACGGCAAGACGGCCGCTCCTCCAGCTCGTCCGCCTCGCCCGCAAGGAGCTGACCCGTCAGAAGAAGGAAGCCGAGGCAGCCGCCAGGGCAGAAGCGGAAGCAGCGGCCGAAGGGGACAGCGCGGAACAGCCCGAACCTGAAGACGAAAACGCCGAAAAGGAACAGGAGCATGACGGTTCAGAGGGGTAGGCTTTTCCTTCCCTTCCGATCCCGTGTGGGAGCAGAGATGTCTTCGGAAATGCCGAAATTCACCGTTGGACCCGGCCCTCACTGGCGAACCCGGTCGAGCATCACGCAGATGAACATGGCCTACATCGTGGCGCTCGCACCCGTTGTTCTCGTGGGAGCGATCGCCCACTCGTTCGGCGACAGAGCCGGGGAAATGAAATCCGCAGCAGGCCCGCTGGCAGGATTGATCGAGACCCTGGTCCAGGAAATGGGAGTGAATACCGGGATCCTCTGGCTCTTCGGTATCTTCGGAATCGTCGCCCTCGGCATGGGCGTCGGAATCCTGGCCGAGTACATCTGCCAGGTTCTCATGCGGCAGCCTTACCACGCGACGAACGGTCACGGCGCCCTGATAGGCATGATCATGGCGATCCTGATGCCGCCCACCGTCCCCTGGTGGATCCTGATCTTCGGCGTGATCATCGCCATCTTCGTGGGCAAGCAGATCTTCGGCGGCATCGGCGGCTATCCGATGCACCCCGCGATCGTGGGATGGCTCGTGCTGCTCCTCTCATGGCCCAACCACATCTACCCCGTGGACATGGACAGCATCGCCGCGCCGCACCTTGCGGCCATCATCGCCACCGCGGCCGGCGGCGTCACCCTCATGGGGTTGGGATACATCAAGTGGCAGATCCCGATCAGCGTCATCGCCGGGGTCGCCGTTTCCTACTTCATCTTTCAAAACGACCTGAGCGGCAACCTCGCCGACCAGTTCCTCGTCGGGCACGTGGCCCTGGCCGCGTTCTTCCTGGCCACGGACTCCACATCGTCGCCGGCCAACAAGACCGCGATGGTGATCTACGGGCTGGGACTGGGATTCCTGATCATCCTGATCCGGGCCTACGGCATCTGGGCCGACGCCGTCCCCTTTGCCGTGCTCCTGATGAACGTGCTCAATCCGCTTCTCGACCGAATCAAACCGCGGATAAAACGGGTGGTGATCCAGAATGGGTAAATACTTCAACATGATAAAGGTTCTCGCCTTGATCACGCTGCTCAGCGGCCTGGCCCTGGGCGGTCTCCAGCAGCTCACCCACGAGAAGGCCGAGAACAACATCCTCAAGTTCAAGAAGATCCCGGCCGTGGCGAACATCTACGAAGCCGTGGAAGGCAAGAAGCTCGGCGACAAGGAACGCGAGACGGTGGAGAACAACCTCCTGGCCGAGAAGCTCCTCGTCGAGCTGGAGGGTGAGGAAGAGCCCACCCTTCTCTTCGTGATCAAGAAGGACGGCAAGCCCTTCGCCGTCACGCTCGAGAACTTCGGCGCCGGATTCGGCGGCGACCTGGGTGTGATGGCCGGGTTCAACCTGGAGACGGGCGACCTCGTCGGAATCGGCATCACCACTCTCTCCGAGACGCCGGGCCTCGGCACGCGGGTCACGGAGGAGTCGTTCACCATGCAGTTCCGCGGCATGGGGCCGGACAAGGTCCTCAAGGTGAAGAAGGACGGCGGCGACATCGACGCGGTCACCGGTGCCACGATCTCCAGCCAGGCCGTGGCCGAGGCGATTTCCGCTGCGAAGGAATTCTACGAGAAGCACAAGGAACAGATTGCCCGAGAGATCGGGAAGTAACCCAGAGGTTAGTTTCATGACTTCGATCACCAAGGAATTCACCAAGGGGCTCTGGGCGGAGATCCCCCTCTTCCGCCTGGTGCTGGGGCTCTGTCCCGCCCTGGCGGTGACGACCTCGGCCAAGGACGGATTCGGAATGGGCCTGGCGGCCACCTTCGTCCTGGTCTGCTCGAACGTGCTCGTCTCCGCGCTCAGGAAGGTCATTCCCAACGAGGTGCGCGTGGCCTGCTTCATCGTGATCATCGCCACCTTCGTGGTCTGCGTCGAGATGCTGATGAAGGCCTACTTCTTCGAGCTCTCCGAGAGCCTGGGGCTCTTCATCCCGCTGATCGTGGTCAACTGCGTCATCCTCGGCCGGGCCGAGGCCTTTGCCAGGAAGAACGCCGTGCTCCCCTCCCTCGCCGACGGGCTGGGCATGGGCGTCGGCTTCACCATCGCCCTGACGGTTCTCGCAGCGATCCGCGAGTTCTTCGGCGCCGGCACGCTGACCCTCGCATTCGGCGACACCGTCTTTCTCGATGAGCCCTTCTACTTTCTCCAGCAGGCGCCCGGCGCCTTCGTGGCGCTCGGCCTTCTTCTCGGTTTCATGAACGTTGTCAACAGGCTGACCAGGTAGGGAGCCGGAGATGGACCACTACTTCGCATTGATCATCGGCGCGATCTTCATCAACAACATCCTGCTCGCCAAGTTCCTGGGCTGCTGCCCCTTTCTCGGCGTTTCCAAGAAGATGGACACGGCGATCGGCATGTCCGCCGCCGTTGTTTTCGTACTCACCCTCGCCGGGACCATCACCTGGGTGGTGGAGACCTGGCTCCTGGTTCCCTTCGAGATCGAGTACATCCGAACCCTGGCGTTCATCCTGGTGATCGCCACTCTGGTCCAGTTCGTCGAGCTGTTCCTGAAAAAGATGATCCCCGCGCTCTACAAGTCGCTCGGGATCTTTCTTCCCCTGATCACGACGAACTGCGCCGTGCTCGGCACGGCCATCATCAACATCCAGGAAGAGTTCAGCCTCCTTGACACCATCGTTTTCTCCGCTGCGTCTGCCGCGGGCTTCGGACTCGCCCTGGTTCTCTTTGCCGGCCTTCGCGAGCGCTTCGAGATCACGAGGATCCCGAAGCCCCTCGAGGGAACGGGCATCGGGCTGGTCACGGCCGGGCTCCTGGCGCTCTCCTTCTTCGCGTTCAAGGGGATGATCTGACAACTTGTGATTATCAGCCGCCCGGGCCTGGCGCCTGCAGAGCGGCGGCTCGTTAGGAGAGATAAATCGTGTTCATACCTGCGCTCGTCATGCTCGGCATCGGTCTCAGCGCGGCCGTTGTCCTGGCCATAGCGGCCAAGGTGTTCTACGTCGAAGTCGATCCCAGGATAGTCGAGGTGGAAGACGCGCTCCCCGGAGCCAACTGCGGCGGGTGCGGCTATACCGGATGCTCGGCCTGCGCCGAGGCGATCGTGCTGGGCAAGACTCCCGTCACGGCCTGCATCGCCGGCGGCCCCGACGTGGCGGTGAACGTGGCCACGGTCATGGGCGGCGAGGTCGGCTTCATCGAGCCGAGGATCGCCGAGCACTACTGCACGGGCGGCGACAGGGCCACGAAGAAGTACCGCTACGAGGGCGTGGTCGACTGCCGCGCCATGGCCGAGCTCTACGGCGGCGACCTTCACTGCGGATTCGGCTGCCTCGGCTTCGGAACCTGCGTGAAGCTCTGCCCCTTCGACGCCTTGAAGATGGGTCCGGAAGGCTACCCCGCGGTCGTTCCGGGAAAGTGCGTGGGCTGCGGCACCTGCGAGCGGGTCTGCCCCACCGGAGTGATCAATCTCTTCAGCCTCTCGGAGAGGCTTCTCCACTTCAACAATGAAAACGAGTGCCTGGCGCCCTGCAAGCAGCTCTGCCCGGCGCAGATCAACATCCCCGGCTACGTGGAACTGGCTTCCAAGGGCCAGTACGAGGATGCGGTCAACCTCATCAAGGAGCGCAATCCCCTTCCCCTGATCTGCGGCCGCGTCTGCCCCGCGCCGTGCGAGGACGGCTGCCGCCGGGCTGCGGTGAGCGACGAGCCGGTCCACCACAACTACATCAAGAGGTTCGTGGCCGACTGGGAGATGAACCTCCCGAACAGGAAGCTGCCCGGCTGCCTGCCCGAGACGGGAAAGAAGGTGGCCATCGTGGGCGGCGGGCCCTGCGGCCTCTCGGCGGCCTACTACCTCCGCAGGCTCGGCCACTCGCCGACGATCTTCGACGCGAAGCCGGAGCTGGGCGGCATGCTCCGCTACGGCATTCCCGAGTACCGCCTTCCCAAGAAGACGCTCGACTTCGAGATCCAGGAGATCCTCGACCTCGGCGTGGACGTGAAGTGCGAGGTGGCGCTCGGAAAAGACATAACAATCCAGGACCTGGAGGGGGAGTTCGAAGCCATCCTTCTGGGCATGGGAGCCTGGGACAACTCGTCGCTCCGCTGCGAGGGCGAGGAGCTCGACGGCGTCTGGAAGGGCACGGAGTTCCTGCAGAAACGCGAGCTCGGCATCAAGATCGACCTCGCGGGACAGAGGGTCGTCGTGGTGGGCGGCGGCAACACGGCGATGGACGCCTGCCGATCGGCCCTGCGCATGGGCGCCGAGGAGGTGATCCTCCTCTACCGCAGAACGCGGAACGAGATGCCGGCAAACGCGGTGGAGATCGTGGCCGGCGAGCACGAGGGCATCCAGTACCACCTTCTGGCCGCTCCGACCCGGCTGATCGGCGACGAGTCAGGCAAGCTCAAGCAGATCGAGTACATCAAGATGGAGCTGGGCGAACCGGACAAGTCGGGCCGAAGGCGCCCCGTGCCGATCGACGGCTCGGAGACGATCATGGAAGTGGACGTGGTCATCGCGGCGATCGGCCAGCGGCCCCTCACAGACTGGCTCACCGAGGACATGAAGGACCGCGGCCTCGAGCTGACACGGTGGAACACCATCGTCTCCGACGAGATAACCCTCCAGACCCCGATTCCCCACATCTTCACGGGCGGCGACATCTGGAGCGGGCCCGCTCTGCTGATCGACGCCGTGGGAACGGGAAGGCGGGCCGCCCGCTCGATCCACAAGTTCCTGAACAACGAGGACCTCTCCTTCCCGGAAGGCACCTTCTCGGGACCGACGAAGGTGCCGGAATCGGGCAAGGTCGAGATCATGGGTGTGGCCAGCAGGCCGAAGGTTCCCCAGCCCGAGCTACCCGTCGAGGAGCGGATCAAGAACTTCGACGAGGTCGATCTGGTTCTCACGCCGGAGCTGATGAAGGCGGAGGCCGACCGCTGCATGCGCTGCGGCACGCTCTGCTACTTCACCGACGTGGAGAAGGAGGATCACGAGAAGAAGAAGGGCCCGGTCAAGGCCCTGAACGATATCCTGCACCAGTCTCCCTGAGACCGGGTTCAGCCTTGCTCCTCGTCGGGAGGAAGGCGACCCTGATCCGCGGGAGAGGCGGGGCAGGAGGAATGATTGACAACTTTGATGATGCGAGGAACGAGCCGCCGGCTCCCGGCTGCCCGTCTGTCACAGACCACCACGATCGAGAAGGCCAGCGCCAGACCGGCTGCCGCCCCGATCAGCGTGGCAAGGTCCTGACCGAGGGGGATCCACTTCGATCCGGCCATGGCCCCGGCGATCAAGCCGGCAAGGGGCACGGCCCAGATCAGAAAGGAGACCTTGAGCTCCGTGTGGCCCGGCAGGTCGATCTCCACGTTGTCGCCCGGCCTGGCCTTCACGGGATTCAGGACGGTGATCGTCTCCGGCGGGGCCGTGTCGAGGGCGCTGTCGTTCGGACAGGACGACCGCTCGGCGCAGTTGCCGCAGATACCCTGGCGCTTCGTGCTGACCAGGGCGCGATCGCCGGCTGTTTCGATCACGTAGCCGAGTCGGGTCATCGATCGATCTCTCGCACAAAAGGAGAATGAAACACCGCTTCAGCGGCCATTGGCAAAAACAGCGGCTTTTTCGAACAAGGATAATAGCATTGAGAGGCAAACAGATCAAAGTGGAGTTGCTGCTGGCAGCCGTGCTCCTGCTCGTCGCCGTCGGACTGTGCGGCGTGCTCGTGAGACCCTCTGCCGAACCCGACCAGACCTTGAGGTCGCGCTTCGGCAACGTGGTCTGGAACCACGAGCTCCACGCCCGGATGAAGGAGATCAGCAGCTGCACCGCCTGCCACCACACCGAACGGCAGGGTGTGACCAACCCCAAGCCGTGCGGCGACTGCCATTCTCTTCAGAACAACAGGGAGGCCCTGATGCATGCCGGCCTCTTCATCGAACCCGTTGAAAGATCCTACGCCGGCGAGCAGGGGCCGCCCGCCATGCAGGTCTTCCACGCCAAGTGCATCGGCTGCCACAAGGCGATGGAGGAGGGACCCGTGTCGTGCCGGGACTGCCACGATCAGACCTTCTCGGGTAACCTGGGGCTCGTCACCTGGGATCACCGCCACCACGCCCGCAAGATGGACACCGACTGCGTGCGGTGCCATCACAAGGATACGGAGGCCGTCACGGATGCGGAGTACCGCGCCTGCGGCGACTGCCACATCCCGGCGGCGATCAAGGGTCTTGCGCTCGCCACGGGGATCGAGGAGCACGAGAACGCGAAGCACGGCAAGTGCCACACATGCCACACCATCGCCAACCCGGAGATCGACAACCGGTCGTGCGTCGACTGCCATCCCGGGCTGGCCGTGGCGGAGAAGACGGCGGAGGGGGAAGAGAATCCCCCGAGTCTCGAGCAGGCGCTGCACGGCCGGTGCATGGAATGCCACAGCATGGAGTATCCCGACCTCGAACCTTCGATGCCCGTTCTCTGCACGGACTGCCACAAGCCCGACTCGTCGATCATAACGCTCGAAGGCGCGAACCCCATCCTCTGGAGCCACAAGCGCCACGCCGAGTACACCCGGTGGGAATGCAACCGGTGCCATCACACCGACATCCCCGATGAACCGCACATGGCCTGCCGATCGTGCCACGGCAAGGGCCAGTTCGCCGGGATCCCCGATCTCGACGAAGCGCTGAGCCGCAACTGCATCGACTGCCACAAGGAAGAGGGAGCGGGCCTCACCTGCTGGGAGAGCCTGGAAGGCGGGAAGAGCGACCTTTCCCTCCTCGTTCATCCGATGGACAGGGATGGTTCGCGGTACTTCTGGTGGGATCATCGTTTCCATGCCGTGGGCGCCGCCATCTCGTGCCGTGCCTGCCACCACAACACCATGGTCCTGGAAGGGATGCCCGAGACGGCGGGGCTGGCGCGGCCCGGCATCGCGGAAAGCGCGACCCACTTCCAGGCATGCACAAGCTGCCACGGCGAGGACGGCCCCGTGCCCGGCAGCCCGGCCGACGGGGCCGAGGCGCCGCCTTTCCAGGACGCGCTCCAGGCCATCTGCCTGAACTGCCACCAGGAGCTCGATTGCGGCCCGCTCACCTGGGACGAACTCTACGAGAAAAGAGGCCTCACTCCGGAGGAAAGACGGAAGATGATGCAGAACGCCGAAAACGCCAAGAAACGCGGCGATAAAAAAGAGGAGGATCGAAAATGAGCGGTGGGAGCTCAGACACCACCCGGATGAAGGGTATCCTCACCGACGTGACGAAGTGCATCGGCTGCGAACGATGCGTGGAAGGCTGCGTCCATGTCAACAAGCTGCCCGGCGACTTTCCGGCGCACTTCAAGGCAGGGGACGGGCTGTCGGCGAGCCGGTACACGTCGATCGTCACGATCCCCGGCCTCGAGGAGGGATCGAAGCGGATGGTCCGGCGGCAGTGCATGCACTGCGTCGAACCGTCGTGCGCGGCGGCCTGCCTGGTGGGCGCCTTCGAGAAGCGCCCCGACGGTCCGGTGGTCTACGATGCCTCCAAGTGCATCGGCTGCCGGTACTGCATGCTGGCCTGCCCCTTCATGATTCCGCGATACGAGTACGAGAAGCAGCTTCCCTACGTGACGAAGTGCAAGATGAACGAGGAGTGCCGCGTCGAGGGCGGGATGCCGGCCTGCGTCTCGTCCTGCCCCACGGGCGCCACGATCTTCGGTCCCAGGACCGAGCTGATCAAGGAGGCCAGGCGGCGCATCGCCGAGCGGCCCGACCTCTACATCGATCACATCTACGGGGAGCACGAGTTCGGCGGCACCTCGGTGATCTACATCTCCGATGTCCCCCTCCACGAGACGATCCGGATGCCCACGAAGGAGGAGTTCGAGAAGCTCTCCGTGCCAGACCTGGCCGAGACCTCGATTCCGGACATGGTGCACAACTGGGTCCTGGTGACGCCCTTCCAGTTCATGACTGTGTTCAGCGGCCTGTGGGGCATCTGGTTCCTGCGGCGGCGGACAAGGATCATGAACGAGACGAAACAGCAGAAGCAGATCGACAACCCGCCGGAAAGCGACCCGCAGGCATCGGTGGACAGTGATAACGGGGAGAGGGAGGAATGATGGAAAGCGGTTTCGCCCTCAAGCGGATCAAGGATCTGATGTGGGTCCTCGCCATCGCCGCCGTTGTGGTGGGCGTGGGCCGGTTCGTCTTCGGGCTCGGTGCGGCCACCAACATGATGGACGCCCTGCCCTGGGGACTCTGGAAGATCTTCAACATGGTGGCCGGCGCGGCTCTGGCCACCAGCGGCTTCATGATCGCCGCGGTGATCTACATCTTCAAGATGAAGAAGTACCGCTCCGTGGCGAGGCTGTCGGTGCTGGTCGGGTTTCTCGGCTACGGCGCGAGCCTGACCGCCCTGATCTTCGACATCGGGCTGCCCCACCGCGGCTGGCACCCCTTCTTCATCTGGAATCCCCATTCCTTTCTCTTCGAGGTGTTCTGGTGCGTCTCGTGCTACTGGGGCGTGACGGCCCTCGAGATGCTGCCGATCGTCACGGAGCGGTTCCGGCTGAAGCAGATCACACACTACCTCCACGAGCACATGCTGCCCTTCGTGGTTCTCGGCATCACGCTCTCGACCATGCATCACAGCTCGCTCGGGTCGCTCTTCATGACCTCGCCCACGCGGCTGCACCCTCTCTGGTTCACCATGTGGCTGCCCCCGGAGTACTTCATCTCCGCCATGGGAGTCGGGCTCTCGTTCATCGTGCTTCTTTCGATCCTCTGCTCGTGGCTCTACGGCAAAAAGCGCGACATGTCCGTTCTCACGGGACTGGCCAAGGGATCGGCTGCCTTTCTCATTCTCTACCTCGTGATCAAGGTGATCGACTTCACAGTCTTCCACAAGTGGAATTTCGTGTTCGGCCCCGACTACACATGGGAGAGCACAGTGTTCCTTGTGGAGATCGCGCTCCAGGCGATCGTGCCCGTGGCCCTGATCGCCACGCCGCGATTCCGCAACTCCGTGGTCGGCCTGTTCGTGGCCACGTCGTCGGCCTTCATCGGGCTCCTGATGCATCGCATCGACACGGGTATCGTCGGCTACTTCAGCAGCTCCGACGCCGTCTACATCCCCAACCTGAGCGAGTTCGTGCTCGGGTTCGGCGTGCTGTCCGCCGCGGGTCTCGTCTTCTTCTTCCTCGTGGAGCGCTTCGTCATCTTCGACGCGCCGGACGAAGACGAGGCGGATCATGGCGGGGAGCACGATCTTCCCGCACCGTGGACGAAGGAGGAGGCGGTCTCGATCATCAAGAGCCCCGGCGCTCTCAGGGTTTCGTTCATCACCGTGCTGATCATCCCGATCACGATCTTCTGCCTGGCCGACGAGGCCACGGGGCCCTTCGAGCCGATCGCATCGCCTGTGATCTCGCCGATCGGGCTCGACGCCAACCGCACCGAGCTCCTGATCGACGGCAACAAGGCCAACGAGTCCGTGATCTTTCCCCACGACAAGCACAAGAACGAACTGGGCGGCGACGACTCGTGCGTGAAGTGCCACCACCTGAGCCTCCCGGGAGACAACAACACGTCGTGCGTGCTCTGCCACGGCGACATGGAGAGGACGACGGACATCTTCAGCATCGAGCGGCACAGCGAAAGGGAAGGCGCCGAAAGCGGCGACTGCATCAAGTGCCACAAGGAGAACATGCCCGGCCTGGAAGCGGCCATTCTCAAGGGATTCGACCACACGGCGTGCGGCTACAAGGAGGCGATGCACGGCCTCTGCATCACCTGCCACAGACTGAAGGAGAAGGATCCCGCCGATCCCGTCGGCATGGGCAACTGCCAGAAGTGCCATCCCCTCGTGGTGCCGGCGAAGAAGTGATTCCGTCTGGGTGGGCGGGAGCCTGGCTCTCGCTCGCACCAGACAGCGATGACGAACCCTCCTACATGCCGGAACTCCGGCTTCCTCTTGCGCCGTGGAATCACTCGGGGGCAAGCTCAACATGCATTTCCGCATTGAGATTCCCCTCCGTACCTGTAACGGTCGCCTCTTGAGCGGATCTCGATCAGTCATACAATTAATATAGAAAGGTATGCACTTGATTGCAGCAGCCATATCACGGATGCTGTGACGATCGTCGTCCTATTTGTCGGGGATAGAATGGGAGTAACAATGATTGAAAAACGCGTTTTCGTCTCCTATTCCAGAAAGGATTCTTCCTTCGCTTCCCATCTCATGGACAGGCTGAAGGAGTCAAAGCTTGCTGTCTGGAACGACCGGGATCTCCGCGCCGGAGACAAGTGGTGCGAGACGATTGACGAGGCGATCCGGTTCTCCTTCGCCATGGTCGTAATCCTGACACCCGCCGCGAGTGAATCGAAATACGTGAGCTACGAGTGGAGCTTCGCCCTCGGCGCCGGCGTGAAAGTTCTGCCTCTCGCCATCAACGAAAGCGATTCCGACCTTCATCCCTCCCTGGCCAGCCTCCATTTTCTCAAATTCGATGATTTTCCGACCGGTCCGTGGACGGATCTGATCAACAAACTGGAGGCTCTGTCCGAGGCCCATCGCCCGATCACGATCAGACTACCCCACAAGGCTCCTCCCTCAATCAGGGAAGCGGCGCGCCATCTCGACAGCATCGATCAGAGCAAGCGGCAGGCTGCCGTGGCAACTCTGGATCAGATGGATCTTCCGCTTGCGGATGACGTTCTCGAGCAGGCGGTCGATCATCCCGTGGAGGATGTCCGTCGTGCTGCGGCTCGACCCCTTGCCAGACGGGGAAAACTGGCGGCCTTGCCAGAGATCCTGGCCATCATCCGGTCCCGTCGGGACAAGAGTCGCCTTGATTTCGAGCGCGAGGGGATTCTCCAGGCGCTCACCGCCCTGGGGCCACAGGCGCTTCCGGAACTCGTCCCCTGGCTCGACGATGAAGACCACATTGTTCGTCAAGCCGCGATGGCTGCCTTAGCCAAGATCGGCGACGAGGCCTGTCTCCCAAGGCTTCTCGACGCCACTCACGACGAAAACTTCTGGAATCGGTCGGCTGCTGTTGAAGCGCTCAGAGCATTCAAAGGTCCGGATGTGGTTGCCGCCCTCGTGGCCGCTGCATTTGACGAAGAATGGTCCGTACGCCGCGATGCGATTGTTTCACTGGCAATGCAACGAGACGCTTCCACGTTTCAAATCCTGGTTGACGCCCTCGAGGACGGTCACTCGAACGTCCGAATGGCTGCCGCTTATCAACTTGGAAAGCCAGGAAATCTGGCAGCCATCCCCTACCTGCATGATGCGCTGATCGATTCCGACAGGCACGTCCGGCGAGCGATCGCCGTGGCGCTCGGTGTGATAGGCGGCGCATCGGCGATTCCCGGCCTCAGGCAAGCACTGGTCGATGGGCCGTCAATGACGACGTCCGCCGCTCTCGAGGCAATCGAACGGATCCGGGATCCTGCTGCAGTGCCCGCACTCTATGAGATCGCCCGGGAAAATTCACACCTCGATGTTCGCGGAACCGGAAACGCTGCGGTGAACGCCATCGTAGGAATAGGAAATCCTCAGGCCCTATCTGCTCTCGAGAGACTCCTCAGCGAATCCGAGCCGCCCACGCAGCGTGCCATAATCTTTTCCGTCCGGGACGAAAGAAACCCGGATTTGATTCCACTGATCGTGCAGTGTCTGAACGACCCCGACGCTGACGTCGCAGAGTCCGCCAAGAACGCCCTCCAGGATTCCGACTCACGAGAGTTCTTTCGAGCCTACAAGGAGTGGTGGAAGAAAAACCGGGCTAGCAAGGATGACACATCCTCCCAGGGTGAGGCCGGCTGAAGAAAAGAAAGGGACACGCCTTTTCAGAGTCCTGATCGGAGGTCGAAGTGGCGGCGGGTGGAATCCAGTGTTTGAATCAGACTTATTTTCTACAGTTTGCACAGAGGGCATGTCGAGAATCGGCGATTTGA
>CAYZWU010000017.1:0-97970 GCA_964482235.1 uncultured Phycisphaerales bacterium | reverse complement strand
TAGCTAAAGCTCTTCGCCTGAAAGGCGAAGGTTTTAGACCTGGCGAATTGAAAAAGAAACCTGAGAACTCCCTTCGACTTCGCCTCGAACGCCGTGGGGATCGAGATCGTCCCGTAGTTCTGAACTCCCCTTCAGAACGTGATTTGAACAGTACTAACCCTGGCCGGACCGCTGATCGCGAGCCGGCCGCGGTTTTTTTTTTTTGACTACCCTCTTTCAATTTCGACGCTATTGATATATAAACTCTGATTGATCAATTATCCGGTATCCTTCGTGAGCCTGATTTTCGGCCTCGAGAAACGGAACAAATGAGCAACGAGTCGCAAGTGGTGAACTTTTGGTGGTCCTCCTCCCGGACCTGGTGGCGATGGTGCATCATGGCCACAGGAACGGCGGTAACAGGAGGCCTCAGCCACTTCGATTGAATCTGATCGAAATCCCTCGAAACCCGCTGTTCCCGGAACAGCGGTTTTTTTTGTTTTTGGCCCGAGCGCCTGATCATCGACATCGATCGCAAAGAGATGACAGCTGTCAAGGAGAACTCATGCTGACACCAACCCTGGAAGAGTATTGCCGCCTGGCCGGGGAAAAACAGCGGGTTCCTCTACGCAAGAGGATGCCCGCTGACCTGGACACTCCCGTCTCAGCTTTCCTGAAGCTCAGGCAGGCCGGAGCCGCCTTCCTCCTCGAAAGCGTGGAGCAGGGAATCGAGAAGGGACGGTACTCGTTCATCGGGATTGCCCCGAAGGCGGACATCAGCCTGCGCGACGACATGGTATCCGTCGTCACGGGCGAAACGAGATCGAGCTTTCCCATCGACCGGGCCGATCCCTTCGGTCCCATCCGCGAGGAGCTCTCCCGGTCGAGGGACGTTCTCGGCGACGATCTTCCCGGTCCCTTCGCCGGTGCCGTGGGCTACATCGCCTACGACATGGTCCGGTACTTCGAGGCGGTCCCGCGGCACGGTGACTCGGATCTCGGCCTCCCGGATTACCGCTTCCTCATCCCGGGAGCCCTGGCCGTTTTCGACCACTTCAAGAGCGAGATCGAGATCCTCACCCTGCCGCCGCGGGGCGAGCCGGAAGCGGCCTGGAGAACGGCCAGCGACCAGATGGACTCGCTCTGTTCCACGCTCAGGTCGCCGCTCGACATCAGCGCCGACCTCGCGCCCGTCGAGGAGGAGTCGTCACGATCGTCGAACATGACGAAGGATGAATTCTGCCGCAAGGTCCTGCAGGCCAAGGAGCACATCCGCGACGGAGACTCCTTCCAGATCGTGCTGTCCCAGCGCTTCCAGGGCCGGACGGCGACCCCGCCCTTCCAGATCTACAGGGCGCTGCGCATCCTCAACCCTTCCCCCTACATGTTCTTCATCGACTTCGACGACTTCCAGATCGTCGGCTCGTCGCCCGAGGTCCTGGTGAAGCTGGAGAAGGGAAAGGCCACCCTCTGCCCGATCGCGGGCACCCGGCCCCGCGGGAGATCGCAATCCGAGGACCGGGCGCTCGAGGAGGAGCTTCTGGCCGACGAGAAGGAACGCGCCGAGCACGTCATGCTCGTCGACCTGGGCCGCAACGATCTCGGCCGGGTCTGCGAGCCGGGCACGGTGGCAATGGAATCGCTGATGCACGTGGAGAAATACTCCCACGTGATGCACATCGTGTCGCAGGTCACCGGTTCGCTCCGCCCCGGTCTCGACATGTACGATCTCTTTGGCGCGGCCTTCCCCGCCGGGACGCTCACCGGAGCCCCCAAGATCCGCGCCATGGAGATCATCAGCGACCTGGAGGAAGACCGTCGCGGCCCCTACGGCGGCGCCGTGGGATACTTCGGGCGGCAGGGCGACATGGACATGTGCATCACCATCAGAACGCTGATCATGAAAGGCGAGGAATACTTCGCCCAGGCCGGGGCCGGGATCGTGGCCGATTCGGATCCGGAATTCGAATATCGCGAAACGCTCAACAAGATCGAGGCGATCATCCGCGCCATCGATATCGCCGAGAAAGGAATCTGACCATGCATCTGCTCATCGACAATTACGACTCCTTCACCTTCAACATCGTCCAGGCTCTCGGCGAGCTCGAAGCCGAGGTGGCGGTGCATCGCAACGATCGGATCGACACCAAGCAGGCCGCCGCTCTCGAGCCGGAATCGATCATCATCTCGCCCGGTCCCGGCAGGCCGGTCGACGCCGGCATCTCCCTCGAGCTCGTCCGGCAGTTCGCCGGGCAGATACCGATCCTCGGCATCTGCCTGGGGCATCAGTGCATCGTCGAGGCTTTCGGCGGTGCGATCGACCACGCCGACCGGTTGATGCACGGCAAGATATCGAACGTCTATCACGACGGCCGGACGATCTTCGACGGCCTCTCGAATCCATTTTGCGCCACGCGATACCACTCGCTCATCGCCCGCGAGGAGGATCTTTCCCCTCGACTCAGGATCTCCGCCTACACTTCAGAGGGCGAGATCATGGGCGTCCGGCTCGACAGAGGCGTCGTTGAAGGCGTGCAGTTCCATCCCGAGTCGATCCTGACCCCCGAGGGGAAGGGATTGCTCGACAACTTTCTCCAGGCAGCCGCCTCGAAGGAGATCTGATCATGGTCGCCGAAACGCTCGAAAAGATCATGGCAAGCCGACACCTCACTTTTCGCGAGTCGCAATCGTTGATGGAGTCGATCATGGACAACGAGCTGGGTGAAGCCTCGATCGCCGCCCTGCTCACCGCGCTGCGGATGAAGGGCGAGACGATCGACGAGATCGCCGGATTCGCGGCCGCCATGCGGAGCCGGGCGATTCCTGTCACACCGTCGCGAAACGGCCTGGTCGACACCTGCGGCACCGGCGGGGACGGACGCCACACGTTCAATGTCTCCACCGCCGCCGCCCTCGTTGCCGCCGCCATGGGAATCCCCGTGGCCAAGCACGGTAACAGGGCGGTCTCGTCGAAGTGCGGGAGCGCCGACGTCCTAGAGACGCTGGGTGTGAGGATCGACCTCAGCCCCGAGAAGGTCGCCAGGCTCATCGACACGGTCGGCATCGGATTCCTCTTCGCGCCCAGCCTTCACCCGGCCATGAAGCACGCCATGCCGGTCCGCCGCCAGCTCGGCGTTCGCACGGTCTTCAACATCCTGGGCCCGCTGACCAATCCGGCTCATGTCAAGCGGCAGCTGATCGGCGTGTTCCGCGCCGACCTCACCGAGACGTTTTGCCGTGTTCTCGAGGCGCTAGGCGCCGAGCGCGCCCTCGTCGTCCACGGCATGGACGGAACGGACGAGGTCTCCCTCTCGAGCGAAACCCGTGTCAGCTCCCTGGAAAGGGGCGAGGTGAAGACCTTCTCCTTCAAACCCGAGGAGGCGGGGATCGAGCGGAAGGAAGTGGCTGCGATCCAGGGCGCCTCGCCCGAGGAGAACGCCGGAATGATCCGGTCGGTCCTCGAGGGCAGGAACGGACCGTGCAGCGACATCACCGTGCTCAACGCCGGCTTCGTCGCGGTGGTGGCAGGCCGCGCCCCCGATCCGGCGGCCGGTGCGGCCATGGCCCGCGAGACGATCCGCTCGGGGCGTGCCGCCGCACTTCTCGATTCCCTCTGCCTGGCATCCCGCGAGCTGGCCGAATGACAGAATACGATTCCCGATAGTTCGGAAAGGAATGGACAGGATGAACAACTTTCTCGACCGTGTCATTGCGAGCAAGAAAGCCGAGATCGCATTCAAGAGGTCGCGGGTTCCGGAGCGCGAACTCGCCCTCAGGGCCGCGGACGTCGCGGTTCGCGGCTTTCGCGATTCCATCGTGAGAGGCTCCCGCATCATTGCGGAGATCAAGAAGAAATCGCCCAGCACGCCGGCGTTCCCCCATGCCTCCGATCCTGCCCGTCTCGCGGCAATCTACCGGGAGAAGGGCGCGGCCGCCATCTCGATCGTCACCGACGCGGAGAACTTCGGCACCTCGCTGCAGGACGTGGGGCCCGTTCGTGAGGCTGCCGGCCTTCCCGTCCTTGTCAAGGAGTTCGTCCTCGATCCCTATCAGGTGCTGGAAGCGCGGGCAGCCGGGGCCGATGCGCTCCTCCTGATCGCCCGCCTTCTCCCCGTCGGTGAGCTGATGCGCTTCCTGGACCTGGTGCGGGAGCTGGGAATGGATGCCCTCGTCGAGTGCCACGACGAGGACGACGTCGCCCGGGCGATCGAAGCAGGCGCCGACATCTTCGGCGTGAACAACCGCAACCTCGCCACGCTGGCCGTCACCCTCGAAGCGACGCGCCGTCTCCTGCCCCTGATCCCAGAGGAGGCTCTCGCCGTATCGGAAAGCGGCATCGACACTTCGACGCAGATCGAGGAGCTGTCGAGCCTGGGAGCCGACGCATTCCTGATCGGGACGTCGATCCTGAAGGCTCCCGAACCCGGCTCGAAGCTCGAGGAGCTGGCCGCCCATCAACAGGCCCGATCGGGTCGGCAGGCCCGAAATGGAGGTGCCTCATGAAAGGAACAAGAATCAAGATCTGCGGTCTCACCCGTCCCGAGGATGCCGCCTTCTGCCAGGCAGCCGGCGCTCAATACCTTGGCGTCATCTTCGCTCCGAGCCCGCGCCGCGTGACGCCCGCTCGCGCGGCCTCGATCCGCGCCGCCGCACCGGCCGTCAAGCTGGTGGGCGTCTTTCTCGATGCGACGATGGACGAGATCGTGCAGACGGCCGGCGAGTCCGGCCTCGACCTCCTGCAGCTCCACGGGAAGGAAACGGTCCCCTTCTGCGCCGAAGCCGCCGAGCGCACCGGGCTGCCGGTCATCAAGGCGATCACGGCCTGCACGCTCTTCACCAACAACGAGATCAGCGCCTGCAGCGGAATGGACCACCTCCTCCTCGACCTGGACAAGGAGACGCGCTTCAGCAGCTCGGCGATCGAGGAGCTCTGGCGCGTGGCCGGCCGCTTCGGAGATGAGGGCCGCGACATCTTCCTGGCCGGCAACCTCGATCCCTTTAACGTTGCCAAGGCGATCGAGCAGTGCAAGCCCTTTGGCGTCGATGTCTGCCGGGGGGTGGAGATGGAGCCGGGAGTGAAGGATCTCGTTGCGGTGGAACGATTCATCCGGGAGGTCAAGAATGCCCTTTGAGGAGAAAAAGAATACCGGGAGGTTCGGCCACTTCGGCGGGAGGTACGTTCCCGAGACGCTGATGCCCTGCCTGATCGAGCTCGAGGAGGCCTGGCTCAAGGCCGGGAACGACACGACCTTCCACCAGGAATTCATTGACCTGCTCGAGTCCTACTCGGGAAGGCCGACGCCGCTCTACAAGGCCCGAAACCTTGGCGCGGAGTACGGGAGCGGCGCGTCGATCTATCTCAAGCGCGAGGACCTGAACCACACGGGCGCCCACAAGATCAACAACTGCATCGGCCAGGCTCTCCTCGCGCGCCGCATGGGCAAGAAGCGGATCGTTGCCGAGACCGGCGCCGGCCAGCACGGCGTGGCAACGGCCACCGTGGCGGCGCTCTTCCGCATGGAGTGCACGATCTACATGGGCGAGTGCGACATCGTCCGGCAGAGCCCCAACGTTCGCCGGATGAAGCTGCTCGGCGCCGACGTGATCCCGGTGACGAGCGGATCGCGGACGCTGAAGGACGCCACCAACGAGACGATCCGCGACTGGGTGACCAACGTGGCTCACACGCACTACATCATCGGTTCCGTGGTGGGCCCCCACCCCTACCCGCTCCTGGTGCGCGAATTCCAGAAGATCATCGGGCAGGAGACTCGGGAGCAGATCCTGGCCCTGGAAGGACGCCTGCCGTCCCACGTCATCGCCTGCGTGGGGGGCGGCTCGAACGCCATCGGGATCTTCAACGCCTTCCTCGAGGACAGGGAGGTCGCTCTTCTCGGTGTCGAGGCCGGCGGTTCGAAGGACGGCCATGCCGCGGCGCTGGGCAGGGGAACGCCCGGCGTGCTGCACGGATCGTACAGCTATCTGATGCAGGACGGCGACGGCCAGGTCATCCCGGCCCACTCCATCGCGCCGGGTCTCGACTATCCCGGCGTGGGCCCGGAGCACAGCTTCCTGAAGGAGACGAAGCGCGTCGCCTACTCGAGCGTCACCGACAGGGAGGCGCTCGAGGCGTTCCTCGATCTCACGCGGCTCGAGGGGATCGTGCCCGCCCTCGAGTCGAGCCATGCACTGGCATTCACGCAAAAGCTCCTGCAAGACGGCGCTTCGGGAGCCGACCTCGTGATCGTCAACCTCTCGGGTCGCGGAGACAAGGACGTGGAAGCCGTGGAAGGGAGGCTCAGCGAATGAACCTGCGCGAAACAACGGTCGAGCTTCAGGCGGGCCGGAGGAAGGCGGTTGTTCCCTTCTTCACGGCCGGCTATCCCGACGAGGCGACCTTTCTCGAGCTTCTGGCCTGCGCCGGCCGGGCGGGATGCCGCGTCATCGAGGTCGGAATCCCCTTCTCCGATCCCATCGCCGACGGGCCGGTGATCCAGGCGTCGTCCCAGGTCGCCCTCGAGCAGGGCATGACGATCACGAGGACGCTCGCCCTGGTGCAGGAAGCCAGGGAACAGGTGAACGCCGCCTTCGTGGTCATGGGCTACATGAACCCGATCCTCTCCCTCGGCCTCGATTCCTTTGCCGCAAGAGCCCGGGAATCGGGAGTCACGGGAACGATCATCGCGGACCTCCCGATCGAGGAGTCGGACCAGGCCCGCGGGGTCTTTGCAGAGCGCGATCTCGTTCTCGTCGACCTCGTGGCCCCCTTCTCCGGCCCCGACCGTGTGGACGCCATCGCAAGCAGGGCGGAGGGGTTCCTCTACCTCGTCTCCTTCGCAGGAGTGACCGGCGCGGCCAAGGGCCTCGACACCAACATCGAATCCCTGGCGGCCGGGCTGCGTGAAAGAACCGCCCTGCCCCTCTATGTCGGCTTCGGGATCTCGAACAGCAAGAACGCTCGCCGGGCCGTGCAGCGAACGGACGGCGTGATCATCGGCAGCGCGCTGATCCGGATCATCCAATCCGCCCCGTCGCATGCCGAAGCCGTGCTCCGTGTCGAATCTTTCCTCCGTGAAATAGATCAAGCAGTCAACAATCCCCAAGGGAGTATTTCGTCATGATCATTGCCATGAAACCAGGCGCCTCCATGACCGAGATCAGCCGTGTGATCCGCAAGGTCGAATCGGCGGGCTTGAAGGCCCGCCCCTCCCACGGCGCGAAGCAGACCGTCATCGGAATCGTCGGCGCTGCCAACAAAAACGGACTCAACGGCATTGCGGAGATGCCCGGCGTGCAGCAGGTGACGCCCATCGCCAAGTCGTTCAAGCTCGTCAACCGCGAGTTCCAGCCCGAGCCGACGCAGGTCAAGGTCAACGGCACCCGGATCGGGGGCGACGAGTTCGTGGTCATGGCCGGACCATGCTCCGTGGAATCGCACGAGCAGCTGCACGCCGCCGCCCGCGCCGTGCGGCAGGCGGGAGGCCGCGTGCTGCGGGGCGGTGCGTTCAAGCCGCGCACGTCACCCTACAGCTTCCAGGGAATGGGCGAGGAAGGGCTGAAGATCATGCTGGCAGCCAAGGCGGAGACGGGCCTGCCGATCGTGACCGAGGTGATGTCACCCAATCTTGTCGATCTGGTGAGCCGGTATGCCGACATCCTCCAGATCGGAGCCCGCAACATGCAGAACTACACCCTCCTCGAGGAGGTGGGCAAGGTGAAGAAGCCGGTCCTGCTCAAGCGCGGCATGATGTCAACGGTGGAGGAGCTGCTTCTTGCGGCCGAGTACATCCTGGCCAACGGCAACAGCCAGGTGATCCTCTGCGAGCGCGGGATCAGGACCTTCGAGAAGGCGACGCGCAACACTCTCGACATCTGCTCCGTGCCGGTGATCAAGCAGAGCAGCCACCTTCCGGTCATCGTCGATCCGAGCCACGCCACGGGGCGCCGCGACATGATCGCGCCGGTCGCCAAGGCCGCCCTCGTCGCCGGTGCCGACGGGATCATCGTGGAGATCCATCCCGATCCGGACAGGGCTCTCTGCGACGGCGATCAGAGCCTCCACTTCGAACAGTTCGACGCCCTGATGGACGAGCTGCGTCCCATCGCGGAAGCCGTGGGAAGAAGGATGGCACCGGCACGGTGATGCCGAAGCGAGTGCGTGGTGAAGAGCTGTGCAGGCCCACTCCATCGACCTCTCGTGCAATATCGATTCCAGGATCCGCTCCCGAGCGCTCGTCGATCTCAGATCCTTGACGACATCCATTCCCTCTGCAGCCGCCCCATCACCCCTTGGCAGCCGACCCGACGGCAAAGATCCGCTCGCAGGTTCCAGGAACCTCCCCAGGTCCGAGCACCATCCTCCACGACGGCTCCCCCTCCTCGAAGCCCTGCATGGAGCGAAGCGCGGTAACAGCTCTCGAGCTGGTATCCAGGGCACCGAGACGAAGAAGAGCCTCCCCTGTCTCGAACGCCAGGGCCTCCAGGAGATCCATGGGCCGTACCGCATTCTCCTCCACTACCCATGGCCCCACCGAAACCACGCCGTGCCCCGGCTGGGCCATGATGAAACCGGCAACCCCTTCATCCCTGATGAGCGTCATGCAGAATTGCGGGAAATGCTCGAGCCTGTATTCCAGGAAGAAACGCCTGCTGCCACCGAATGCCAAACGATCGAGAGAGCAGACGGCATCCAGGTCGGACGGCCTGATCGGCCGGACTCGCCCGTGGCTCCTGCCTCGAATCCTTCCCACGAACCTGTGCGATCGGCAAACGTGCCTGAAACCGATTCTCTCGTAAAGCGACAGGGCGGGTGCATCGCCGTCCAGATAGATGCCGGAGCAACCGCGTTTCTGCAGATAGCCGATACCTTGCTCCAGGAGCGCGCGCCCGATACCTCTACCCCGGTATTCCTGCACAACGATCAGCTCGCCGAGAAAACCAAAGGTATCGTAAGGAACGGCAATGCAGATCCCCACCTTCCTGCCGTCCTCTTCCGCAATCAGGCACCCCGAGGGATCGTGCGCGTGAAAAGCCCTGAACACGTCGATCGTCTCCCCCAGCCACCCTTCCCGCCTGGTGCATTCCGTGGCAAAAGAGAGGTCTTCCCCACGCATGGATCTGATGCACATCGAAGGGCTCCAGAAAATGGTCCGTTCCAGACGGGACAGCCGGCGAATCTCAATCGATCAGGAGATGCTCCTTGAGCCAGGCGATCCTGTCGCGGGAACCCTTGAGCTTCGCTTCCCAGTCGGGATCGGGATTGCGGAAATACGACTCGTGCCTGAACGTGACAACCCCCGTGATGTCGTTGAAGATCCGCTTCGCCCCGAACATCTGCTCGAAGAAGATCGGATAGTTGAAGCGCGCCGAGAGCTCGATCATCTCGTCCCTCTCGAGATGGTTGAGTATGGCGCCGGTCAGGGCCGCCTGGTGGAGAAAGATCCGCTTCGTGACGTCCTGCCGGCACATCTTCACGAGCTCCGGATCCTGGTAGAGAAGGGTGAAGCGGCGCGGCCACTCTCTCAGCACGCCTCGCTCCGGCCGCACGATCAGGCACCCTGCGTTGAAGTAGGGCCTGATTCTCTCGTTGTCCGCCGGTGTCGTCATGGGGAAAAGGGAATCAGGCCTGACTCCCATCAGCCGATAGGCGCGGCTCCAGAACGGATCGATCTCCTGATCGAAAAGCGAGCCGATGTTCCGGTGCATCACCGGCCGGTAGCCGAGCGCTGCCCCATCGGGCAGGAGAAACTCGTCGGGCTCATCAAGGAAGACCGTGTCGTCATCGAGCCACACGAGATATCGGGCTTTCCCCGCTGCATCGGCTTCGGCTCGCGCCGCGGCAAAGACCTTGGACGAGTAGTAGAACCAGCCCGCTTCGGAGGGCGCCCGGCTCGTGTGGATGGCGACACCGAGTTCCGCCGCTTTCTTCAGCAGCTCCTTCTCCTTGGCCGCGAGCTCCTCGGGAATGTAGAGCCGCACCGGCGCGTTGCCGTGTTCGCCGCCGAAGGTGCGGATGCTCCTCACCAGCACCAGGATGTTTTCGAGCTGGCGGGGCTGCTCGGCAAAGGTGGCAAGGAGAATCGGAATCCGGGCCGGGTTGAATTCCCGCCCCTCCGGGGAATCCGCCACGCATGCCGCCAGCACGGCAACACAGAGGACAAGGGAGATCCCTGAAAAGAAAGCTGTCTTCATGGAACATGCTCCGGGGTGCCTTACTCGAACCTGAAAACTCATTCTGGCAAGACGCACTTTATCCCGCAAGGATGGATCAGCGGCTTGAAGCCTGGGGGGCGATCCCCTATCCTTTGATCAGTTTCTTTCATCGTCCCTGGAAAAAGCAGGAAACGAGACTGCCATGCAGAAAAGGAGCCTGGAGAGCCTCTTCTCTCTCGAGGGAAGAACGGCTGTCATCACCGGAGGGGCGGGCGTCCTGTGCGGGGCGATCGCCGAAAGCCTTCTTGCGGCAGGTGCGGCCGTCTGCCTCCTGGACAAGAATGAAGAGATGGCGCACGCCCGGGCCCACGATCTCAAGGAAGCCTATCCCGAAGGAGTGGTCCTGGCTTGTCCCTGCGACATCCTCGACAGGGCGGAGCTGGAAGGAACACGCACCGCGATCCTGGAGCAGCTCGGACGGATCGACATCCTCGTCAACGGCGCGGGCGGCAATGCGCCCGACGCCACCACCGATCCAGGCGATCGCGAGAGCTTCTTCAAGCTTCCGGCCGAGGGATTCCGGAGGGTTTTCGATCTCAACTTCTTCGGAACCGTTCTATGCTGCCAGGTCTTCGGCCGGACCATGGCGGACCACGGGAAGGGCAGCGTGATCAACATCGCCTCCCTGAGCGGGCTCACTCCCCTCTCGCGGATCCCCGCCTACTCGGCTGCCAAGGCCGCGGTTCTCAACTTCACCCAGTGGCTGGCCGTGGATCTGGCGCAGCACGGCGCCGCGGCGGTGAGAGTCAACTCGATCGTGCCCGGTTTCTTCCACACCAGGCAGAACCACTTCCTTCTCTACAAGGAGGAGGACAGGTCCCAGGGCTTGACCGCGCGCGGCGAGGCGATCCTGGTCGCCACGCCCCAGGCGCGCTTCGGGCAGGGAAGCGATCTGGCCGGCGCCGCCGTGTGGCTGGCCTCGGACAGCGCCGCCTTCGTCACCGGAACGGCTGTCGTGGTGGACGGCGGTTTCAACGCCTATTCGGGCGTCTAGATTACCGGGCCTGCAGATCCCGGCCCGCGACGCGACTTGGACCTCAGGAGGCCGTTGTGATCACTCTCGAAGGTATCGCTCTACCCGAAACCATTGAAGCCGTCGTCCTGGAGAAGCCGGAATCGCTCGCGGTGCGTGAGATCCCCCTCTGGCCCCTCGAGAGCTACGGCGATCCCGACCTCGTCCTGGTCGAGGTCGAGGCTTGCGGGATCTGCGGCAGCGATCTCAGGTACTTCATGGGAGAGAACCCCTGGGCGCAGCACACCCTGGGCCGCCATATGGACAATCCGCCGAACATCGTCCTGGGCCACGAATTCGCCGGGCGGGTCGTGGCCATTCTCGATGAACGCAACGCGCCGCTCCTCGGGAAGCGCGTGGCGCCTGTCTGCAGCCGCGTCTGCGGTGTTTGCCGCTACTGCCTGACCGGGCGGGCGCATCTCTGCCCCGACACGGTGCACACGGGTCATGGACAGGGCTGGGGCGAGCGTAAGTTCTACCCAGGCGCCTTTGCCGAGTACGTTCCGGTCTGGGGCAAGGGCTGCTACACCATCCCGGATTCGATGGCCGGCGTCGACGCGGCGATGATGGACATCCTGGCCGTCTGCACCCACGTGGCCCGCCAGGGTCGCATCCAGCGGGGCGAGAGCGTGCTGATCCTGGGCGCCGGCCCGGCCGGGAACGGCCTGGGCCAGATCGCCCGCCTGCTCGGTGCGTCGCGAAGCGTCCTCGTCGACCGGTCGACGACGGCACTCCGCGTGGCGCGTGAGTGCGGCTTCTCCACGCTCATCGATGCGCGCGAGTCGAAGGATCTCGAGAAGGCGATTGCCGCGGAGCTCGGCCCCTTCGGCGCCATGACGGTCTTCGATTCAATCGGGGCGGAAGAGACCCTTGCCATGGGGCTCCGACTCCTCGACAAGGGCGGCACGCTGGTGAACATGGCGGTTCACGACAGCACGCTCCGTCTCAACCAGATGGCCCTCGGCGCCGAGCGGGCATTGGTCACCTCGTGCAACTTCTCGAGCGGCGATTACACTGAAGCCCTCGACTGGCTGGCGAGCGGTCGCATCGATGTCCGGCCCTGGATCAGCCGGATCGAGCGAGCTGAGGTTCCCGCCGCCTTCAGTAGGCTGCTCGAGCCGGACAAGGGGGGCGATTTCTTCAAGGTGGTGATCGAGTAGGAGCGGTCCTCCCCTCTTCCTGATCAGAGCACGATCTCCTCCTGCTCGCGATCGAACCGGGCGACCTTTGCCGTGCGGAACGACAGCGAGGCCATGTGCAGGGCGGTCTGGGTCCGGTAGGCCAGATCCATGGGGCTCCATGTTTTTGTCTCGCGGGAGATCACGCAGTCGAAGAAGTGCTTCCAGTACTCGATCAGATCCTCGCCGTGGTCGATGGGAAAGCGCTGGGCCGGCTTCGCGTCCCGCAGCCTGAGGGGGGTGAACTCGATCTCCTTGTTGTCCGCGATGGTCAGCGTCCCGTCCCAGCCGCGGATCACCGGCTGCCGCTGGCCCGAGCCGCGATGCTCCGTCGTCTGAAAGTCGTTGCCCTGGGTGCCGAGCACCGAGATGGTCACCTCCTCGGGATACTGGGCCAGCAGGTTGAACGTGTCCGGCACCTCGCGCAGCTCGTAGTGGTAGCGGTGGATGCCGCCGAGGGCCACGACCTTCTCGGGAAAGCCCACGCCGAGGATGTCGACCACCTGGGTCATGGAGTGGGGATAGAGATCCGTAACGGGACCGCCCGAGTAGTCCTCGAAGAGGCGCCACCTAAAGAAGCGATCCACGCTGAATTCACGCTTCGGGGCATCGCCGAGGAAGGCCTCGAAGTTCAGGTCCTTGCCCGGCTTCGCCTTGGGATCGGGGATGTGCATGCCGCGCTCGCCCCAGTCGCCGATGCGGAAGAATCCCGTCTCGCCGAAGATCGGCTTCCCGATCACCCCCTTTCCGACCAGCCCCTTCATCTGGTGCCAGACTGAATCGCTCATGGCCTGCGTTCCGAGCAGGAAGACGCGGTCGGATTTGGCCACGGTCCGGGCCAGCTTCCGCGTCACCTCGAACTGGCGCCAGTGAGTGACAGGCTTCTCGCAGTAGACGTCCTTACCCGCCTCGATGGCATCGATGGCCTGGTATCCGTGGTGATGATCGGGAGTGGCGATGCTCACCACGTCCACGGCCGGGTCGGCCAGCAACTCGCGGTGGTCCATGTAGCCCTTCGGCACGCGGTGGACCTTCATGGCCGCATCGAGCCGCGGGCGGTACACGTCGCAGACAGCCACGAGATCGATAGGCAGGTCGTACTTGTCGCGCACCGCCTTGACCTCGCGCATGTGAGCGGCTCCCCGCCCCCCCACTCCGATGAATCCCATGCCGATCCGGTCGTTGGCTCCCCGGACGCGGGCCGAAGCTGTCTGAAAGGGCATGGTCGCGGCGAGCCCCGCTGCTGCGCCTGCAGCCGTCTGCTTCAGGAAGCGGCGGCGTGTGGTCCCGCGGGAGTCCTGTCCGTTTTCTTTTTTCTCGGTCATGGGAATTCCTCCGATCGGTTGCTTCGAGGATCAGGAAACGCTGAGTCGGCAGCCGGAATCGCCGCGACAGCCGGGCAGGCAGAAAGTATACTGAGCCCTGGTACGGTGTACAAGGCGCGGTCGAGATGACGTTCATGGATCAGGATTCAGGCGTCATCACCTGAGAGGGAGAGAATCATGGGCAACATCTTCATCGGCATCAACCTCGAGTTCGTCAGACACGACGACAAGCCCTTCGAATGGGGTGTGGAGAAGGCGGCCGCCATCGGGTACGAGTACGTGGAGCCGATGGTCCACTGGGGCCGCGAGCTGCTGAGCGAGGCCGGCTACTTTCACTCCGTCTCCCTTCTCGACGATCCCTATCGCGTGTCTCGCGCCTGCGACAAATCTGGTGTCAAGCTGTCGGGATTCTCCTCACACACGCCGCTCTGCAAGCCCGAGGTCAGCGTCGAGTACCTGAAGCAGGCGATCCGGTTCGCCGCCGAGTGCGGCGCGCCGGTGGTCAACAGCGACGAGGGGCCGAAGCCGACCTGGACCACGAGCGACGAGGATCACGTCCTGATGCGGTACGTGCTGAAGGCGGCGGCCGATCTTGCGGAATCGCGGAACGTCTTCATCGGCATCGAACCCCACCAGCAGTACAGCAAGACGCCGGACGGCCTCGACCGCATCCACGGGCTCGTCGATTCGCCTGCCATCGGAATCAACTTCGACATGGGCAACAGCTACCTGGCCGGGCAGGATCCCTACACCTGGCTCGAGCGTGTGAGGAACCGCCTGGTTCATCTCCACGCCAAGGACATCTCGATCGAGCAGTCCGACTCGGAACGGGGCAAGGTGACGGGAACGCCCGTGGGCTGCGCCTGCGGCGACGGCGTGATCGACTGGAAGAGGACGATCGAGATCTGCCGCGAGGCGCCGCGCGACATCGTCTTCTCCGTGGAGTGCGGGACGGTGGATCAGGCCGAGCGAAGCTTCGAGCATCTGAAGGGGCTTCTCGGGTGAGCAGCGACTCGCAGAGACCATTCGCCTGATCGAGACATAAGACTCTCTGGCGGCCTTATCCCCAACGATACAAAAACGTCGTGCTCTGGCGCGGGATTCCCGGCCTGAGCCGATGTTTTTTTCAGATCCGGCCTTCTACTCCAGCCGCGGATTCCGCGGATCGCCGAAGCGGTTAAGCAGGTCGTCGAGGGTGCGCAGCTTCTCGGGCTGCTTCGGCCGGCTGCGGCGCGGCTTGCCCTCACCCTTCTTCCCGCCTCGCTGCCCCCTGCGGCGGCTCGCCTTCGGGGCCTCGAGGTTCATTGACAGGGAAACCCGCGCTCTCTCGCCTTCCATCTCCACGCCGAGAACGCGGACCTTGACCACCTGGCCCACCCGGACCACCTCGGAGGGATCGCTCACGAACTGGTTCGAGATCTCCGAGATGTGGACGAGGCCGTCATGGTGCACGCCCACGTCGATGAAGGCGCCGAAATGGGTCACGTTCGAGACGCGCCCTTCCAGGATCATGCCGGGCTTCAGGTGGGTGACATCGGTCACGTCGTCGCTGAAGTGGACCTCCTGGTAGATGCCGCGTGGATCGGCGTCAGGATTCCTGAGCTCGTCGATGATGTGCTTGATCGTGGGAAGGCCCGCCTTCTCATCGACGTACTTCTCGGGATCGACCGTCTCCACGCAGCTCGGATCGGCCATCAGCTCGTCAAGGCTCTTTCCGAGGTCGACGGCCATCTTCTCCACGATATGATAGCTCTCGGGGTGGACCGTCGTCTTGTCCAGGGGAATGTCGCCATCCCGCACCTTGAGGAAGCCGGCGCACTGCTCGAAGGTCTTCGGCCCGATCCCCTTCACCTCCATCAGCCTCGCGCGGGAGCCGAACGGGGTCGATGTCCGCCGGTGCTCCATGATCGCCTCGACCAGGTCCTTGGTGAGGCCGGAGACGTAGGAGAGGAACTGGGGCGACGCCTTGTTCAGATCGGCGCAGACCATGTTCACGCAGGACGACACCACGTCGGACAGCTTCTTCCGCAGGATCGTCTGGTTGACGTCGTGCTGGTACTGCCCCACGCCGATGTGGCGCGGATCGACCTTCACGAACTCGGCGAGGGGATCCTGGACCCGCCGGGCGATGGAAACAGCCGAACGGCTGGCGATATCGAGGTTGGGAAACTCCTCCTTGGCCGCCGCGGACGAGACGTAGACGGAGATCCCGGTCTCGTTGACCATCACGATTCCGGGCCGGTTCTCCAGCTTCGCCAGCAGGGCGCGCAGCGCCTTCTCGCTATCGCGCGACGTCGATCCGTTGCCGACGGCGATGAAGCGAGGGTTGTGCCTCTCGACCAGGTCCTTCAGGATCGCGACGGCTTCCTCGCTCTTCTCCTCGGACTCGTTGAGGAACAGCATGGCCGTGTCCACGTTGTTTCCCTCGGCATCGATGACCACGATCCTGGTGCCGGTCCTCGATCCCGGATCCACTCCGATCACGGTCACCGCACCGGCGGGAGGCGTGTAGAGCATGTCCCTCAGGTTCTCGGAAAAGACCTTGATCGACTCCAGGTCGGCCCGCCTCTTGGCAGCCGCGCGCTCCTCGCCCGAGATCTCGGGAAGCAGGAGCTTCTCGGCGGCATGCCTGATCACGCTCTTGAGGAAGGCGTTGTGCTTCTCGTCGTTCGTCAGGAGAATCCGCTTCTCCATGATCTCCATGACCTTGTCGAAATCGAGGTCGAGAGACATGGTCAGGTAGGCTTCCTTCTCGCCGCGCCGGATCGCCAGCAGCCTGTGGGCGGGAATCGCGGAGATCGGCTCGGAGAAGTTGTAATACTTCTGGAAACGGGACGTCTCGTTTTCCTTCCCGGGCCGCACGGTGGAGCGGATCTTCCCTTCCGCCCTGGTGTACGTCCTGACCTGAGCGCGCAGCTCGCTGTCCTCGGCGAAGAGCTCGGCCAGGATATCGCGGATTCCTTCGAAAGCCTCCTCCGGCGTTTCCACCTTTTCCAGCTCGGCGGCCGCCCTTGCGGAAATGGCATCGATATCGGCCGGCGGATCGAAGCTCAGGGCCTCTTCGGCAAAAGGACCGAGCTCCTTGCCGCGGGCGGCGAGAGAGCTCGGATCCCTCTTGGTCCGGAAAGGCCGGTAGATGTCCTCGATCATCAGGTTGTCTTCGCAGGCCTCGATCTTCTCCTCCAGCTCGGGAGAGTTCTTGTCGAGGCGCTTCAACGCCCTGACCACCTTCTTCTTTCTCGTTCTGAGCTGAACGAGCTCGTCGTAGATCTCCTGGATATCGTAGATCGCCGATGCGGTGAGTCCGCCGGTCAACTCCTTCCGGTAGCGGGCGATGAATGGAACGCTCGCCATCCCATCAAGGAGTTTCAGTACGTTCTCGATGTTCGCCCGGTCCTGCTTCAACCGCGTAGCTACAACGTCAACCAGGTCTTCGTGAACTGGCGCCATGATTGAATCATTACCTTTCTAAAGAGAAGAGTCTTGCGCTCCTTGGCAGCACTTCCGGCGATCGTCGGCTGATCCGGAACAGAGCGTGGCCAGACGAGGCCATGACATATTTTCTTGCGGATCCAGGCAGGAAGCTTACCTTACCGTGATCAATCATATAGAATTCGAGGAAGAGATTATATCGAAGGAAGAATAATCAGTCAAAAAATATGCGCCCTGAATTGGAGGTGACGCATGTTTCTGGTTCGAATGATCCGCAAGCTGTTTTCTCTCCTCAGATCCAACCTGACGGCGCACGAGATCGCCCTCGGCTTCTGCCTTGGCCTCCTGGGCGGCTGCATCCCCGTCTCCTCCATCTGGGCCTTTGCAGCGGTCCTGCTGATCATGCTGGCCGTTCGCGCCAGCTTCTCGACCTTCCTGGTGGCCCTGATCCTGGTGAAACTGCTGGGAAAATACATCCTGCTGCCGATCTGCTTCAGCCTGGGTGAATTCGCCCTGGACGGTCCCCTCTCCGGGATCTTCGCCTTCGCAGCCGGCACGCCGGGGCTGGCCCTCCTCGATCCGCACAGGTACGTGGTGGCCGGCGCGCTCCTCTTCTCGATACTCGCGTCGATCCCTGTCTACCCGATCCTCTACCTCCTGGTGAACAGGTACCGCTCGGCCATCCTCGGCTGGAACAAGAAGTCGCCGGCATACCGGGCCGTCACGAGCTTCTTCCTCGTCCGGTTCCTCACCTGGCTCTTCATGGGCAAGAAAGGCGATTTCGCCGCTGCGCTGGAGACGCACCGCTCCTTCTTCCGGAAAGGAGCCCTGCTCCTCGGGGCCTGCTTCGCCGCGGTGATCTGGATCACCTCCTTCCTCTTCGGCGATTCCCTGACCGGGATGGGCCTCGAGGCGGGCCTCTCGGCGGCCATGGACACCGAGGTCTACCTGGAAGACACGAAGATCAGCTTTCTCAGGGGAAAGCTGGCCATTGCCAAGCTCCGCGTGCTCGAGGACGAGAAGAAGGGCGAGATCACCGAGGTGGCCTACTTCGAGGGCGACCTGCACCTGGGCGAGCTCCTCCGCCGCCACCTGGTCTTCGACAAGATCGAGATGGGCAAGGTGAGATTCAACGCCAGGCGGGACGCCGAGGGGCGATTCAACCTGGGCGAGCCTCGCCGGAAGAAGGACCGCAAGCCCGACGACGCCGTGGACGAGGAAGCTTGGATGCCCCACGTGGGCGACCTCTGGGACCAGAAGGAGCTGGCCCGCGACATCGTGGAAAAGGTGCTCGACTGGATCTTCCCCCCCACCGATCCCGAAGAGGCGGCGGCCCTCAGGGATGAGAAGAAAAAGCGGATCCTCGACGAGAAGCGCTATCTCGACGCCTATGCGATGCATCTCATCGACAAGGAGCAGCCCCTCGTGGTGATCAACGAGCTCTGGATCCGCGGACTCGATCTCCTCCTGGAAGACAAAGGCTCGGACAGGAAGCCCGAGGAGTTCAAGGGCCTGACGCTCCACGCGACCAACCTCTCCTCAAATCCCGTTCTCCACGGCAAGGTGAGCCGCATCGAGCTCTTCACGGGAAAGGATTGGGACTCGGCCGGATTCCGTCTTCGCCTCAACCTGAACTGGCAGAAAGTCGATCCCGTTCATGCCCTCGACATCGACCTGCTCGATCTCCCCAGCGAGAGCCTCACCGAGCGCCTGAGCCGGAGCGACCGGTTCGTCGTGAGCGGCGGAGCCCTCACGCTGAAATCGAGGTCGAACCTCGATACCGAGCGGTTCGGAAGCACGAACGAGCTGTCGCTCAGGAATCTCGCCTTTGCACCGGGAAAGAAGGGGGAATCGATCCTCGGGCTCGATGCGGAGCTCTTCTGCACCGGCATGACCGAGTATTTCAAGAGCAACCCTCTCACGCTGAAGGCGGGAATCATCGGGGCCTACACCTCCCCCCGCCTCGAGATCAACGAGGAAGAGCTGCTCCGCGTGGTGGCCGAAGGGATCAAGAACACCGGCCGGCAAGTCCTGATCGACGAGCTCGAGAGGCAGAAGGGCAAGCTGATCGACGAGATCGAGGAGGAAAAGGATAAGCTGAAGCAGAAGGGACAGGAGAAGATCGACGAGGCGGCCAAGGAGGTCCAGGAAGAGGTCAACGAGAAGATCAAGAAGGGTCTCGACGACATCTTCGGCCGCAAGAAGAAGGACAGGAACAAGAAGTAGCGGGACGGCCTACCACGGCCCGTCGCTGGTGATCTCCTTCTTCTTCTCCTTGAAAGGGGGAGGCTTCAGCGCCTCGAAATCGAAGGTTCCCTTCTCGAACTCGAAGGCCTTCACGAACGCCTTGATCAGGAACGGGCCGTCATCGGGAAAGGAGTCGAGAACCACCACATCCCTGCCGCGGCGGCCGAAGAGCGCCGTGGCGCCGTTTTCGGCCTTCAGCAGGTCGGCCTCGAGCAAGGCGTTGTCCACCTCGACCTGGACCTCGGCCTTCTCGGCAAGTCCCCAGGCCTTGTACTTCCTGCCAAGCCCCTTCTTCTCGGCGTCGATGAACTCCCTGGCGTCCTTTTCCGTGTCGAAGGTGAGCCCCCAGACCATCAGGGTGTCGCCCGTATCGTCGCGGCGATAGACGGAATAGGTGTCCCCGCCCCAGCCGGCCGACGCCCGGAGCGCCCGGATCGGATCCGCGGTGCACTTGATCAGGATCCGGACCTGGATCTCCCCGGCCGAGTTCTCCGAGATCTTTTGCCACTCCTTGCCAAGCACGCCTTCCATGTCCGGCAGGGTGATTTTTATCGGCTCCTCGATCCTGTCGAAGAACTTCTCCGGATGGAGGATCTGCTCCGACGAGTGGGGCGGATTCCTGTAAAGCTCGTCCACGACCTTCCAACCGCCGCGTTTCAGCGCGTCCTTGATGAACTTCTCGCCGTCCACGTAGGGGAAGGTCATGGTCTCGGCAAAATAGGGAGGCGCGCCCTGGAGCGAGGCGAGCTGCTCGGCCATGAACATCCCAAGGTCCATGGGCTTCACCTCGGACATGTCCTCGGCCATCTCCCGTGGATAGCGTTGAGGATAGGTGTTCATGATCCGGGTGGCCTCGCCCTCGATCACCGACTGCCGCGCGGCCAGGATGTCGTCGTTGAACTCCACGTCCTTGTAGTAGCCGGTGAGATCCATGTACTGATCCTGCAGGGAATGGGCGATCTCGTGGGCCATCACGATGCGCTGCAGGAATGTCAGCTTCGAGGTGAGGCAGTTGAGGCGCTTCTCCTCCGGATCGTAGAACCCGCCGATCTGCGACACCAGGAAGGCCATCAACGTCTCCTCGAGGTCCATCTCCTCCGGGATGTAGCCGAAGATCTTGAGGCTCGCCTCCCAGGCAGCCATCTTCTCCTCGGGCATCTCCTTGTCGAAGTTCTCCTCGAGGAACTCCATGAGCTGGTCCCTCGTGTAGATCCCCTTCTCCACCGACCGCTTGATCGGGTGGCCGCGAATCTCGGATACGTGCTTCTCGATCACCGTCGCCATCTCGATGATCTTCCTGTCCGCCTCGGTCTGCGCCTCGAGCAGGGAGGCGAAGGAGATGGAAAAGGCCACGATGAGAAGAAAGGAGCGAGCAGGAAGGCTGTTGAAAGGACGCATCGGAATCTCCCGGGCAAAAACGGATCGCAGATCGCATGGACTCGTGTATTATTGCAACGCAACATTATGGCAGCCCGGCCAAAGGGCCGCAACACCTTGCCTGGAGTTTGCATGAAGGAAGACAGCAGGTTGATCGAGGGGAAGTTCCTGGGCCTTCTCCACAACGTGAAGACACCGGGCCGCTACGTGGGCGGCGAGTGGAACGAGGTGAGGAAGAATCCGGACGCAGTCTCCTTCCGGACGGCGCTCTGCTTTCCCGACGTCTACGAGGTCGGCATGAGCCACCTGGGGATGGTCATCCTCTACCATCTGCTCAACGAGTCGCCCTGGCACCATGCCGAACGCTGCTTCGCCCCCTGGCCCGACATGGGAAAGGCACTGAAGGAAAAGAGGATCCCCCTCCTCTCCCTCGAATCGAGAACCCCGCTCTCCTCCTTCGACGTGGTGGGGTTCTCGCTCCAGCACGAGCTGCTCGACACGAACGTCCTCTACATGCTCGAGCTGGCCGGCATTCCGGTGGGCAGCGACGAGCGCGGCGAGAGCGATCCCATCGTCATTGCCGGGGGGTGCGGCGCCCTCGTTCCCGAGCCGCTTGCCGGAGCGATCGATCTTTTCCTGCCCGGAGACGGCGAGGAGGCCCTGCCCGCCCTCTCCGCGCTTTTCAACGAGCTGAAGAGCGAGGGAGCCTCGCGGCAGGAGAAGCTGCTGGCCGCCGCGCGCGCCTTCCCCTTCGTCTACGTCCCGGCGTTCTACGAGGAAAGACAGGATCCCGGCGGCTTCGGCCGGAGCGTTGTCCCCTGCGTGGACGGCGTCCCGCCGCGGATCACGCCGGCCGTGGTCCTCGACATGGAGAACGCCTACTTCCCCGAGGCTCCCATCCTCTCCGGCGTCCGGACCGTGCACGACCGCATCGCGCTCGAGATCATGCGCGGCTGCACGAACGGATGCCGCTTCTGCCAGGCCGGCATGATCCGACGCCCCCTCAGGCGGCGTTCACCCGGCAGGATCAT
This sequence comes from uncultured Phycisphaerales bacterium, assembly GCA_964482235.1. Classification (GTDB taxonomy): domain Bacteria; phylum Planctomycetota; class B15-G4; order B15-G4; family CAYZWU01; genus CAYZWU01. The sequence goes on along the minus strand of CAYZWU010000017.1, from coordinate 76,177 downwards.
CGACCTGGCCGAAAAGGTCTACGGCCGCACGGGATGCGACTCCATCTCGCTCCTCTCCCTCTCGTCGTCGGACTATCCGGAAATCGAGGAGCTGATGATCGCCCTGAACGAACGCTTCGAGGAGAGGCGGGTGGGGCTCTCCCTGCCTTCCCTGCGCGTCGATTCGCAGCTGAAGCGCCTCCCCGAGCTGGCCGGGATGGTCCGCAAGTCGGGCCTGACCCTGGCGCCCGAGACGGCCACCGACTCGCTGCGGCGGCGGATCAACAAGAACATCACCAACGAGGACCTGGTCGACGGCGTGGTCCGGGCGCTCGACCAGGGCTGGAGCACGATCAAGCTCTACTTCATGATCGGCCTGCCCGGCGAGAGCCTTGACGACGTGCGGGCCATCGGCAGCCTGGCCCGAAAGATCGCCGGCCTGCGCGGCACGAGCCGCCGCGGTGCAACGCGCGTCAATGTGGCGGTCTCCACCTTCATCCCCAAGCCGCACACCCCCTTCCAGTGGTCGGCCCTGGCCCGGCCCGAGGAGGTGGAGGAAAAGAGACGCCTCCTCCTCGACATGAGGCTTCCCTCCAAGATCAAGCTGAAGTTTCACGATCAGCGGATGACCTTCGTCGAAGCCCTGCTCTCGCGCGGCGGGAGAAACCTCTTCGACGCCCTGCGGGAAGCACGCTCCGGCGGCTGCGCCTTCGACGCCTGGACGGAGAGGATCGACATCGACGGATGGCGGAAGGCCTGCGACAGGGCCGGCATCGAACCGGAGAAGGAGCTGTACCGGGAACGGCCGTTCCCGGAGAGCCTGCCCTGGGATCACATCGATCCCGGGCCGTCGAAGGAGTACCTGATCCAGGAGATGGAACGCGCCGGTTCCGAGGAAACCACGCCCGCCTGCGGCGACGGAACGTGCAACAGCTGCGGCATCGATCCCGCGACCTGCCCGGCGCTCAGAGGACCTCGCCGGGAATGAGCTCGTGCCGTCCCTTCGTGTCTGTCACCGCGTAGCTGAATCCCCGTTCCAGGGCCGCCCCCTTGACCGTGCCGTCCAGCGACATGGCCAGGAACGCCACCTGCAGATCGTCCCTGCCGGGATTCGCCTTTCGCACCCTGGCCAGGGCTTCCATCACGGCCGACAGCGGATCGGCGCCGCGCCGCATCATCTCCACGGTGAGAAACGATCCCAGAACCCGGATCGCCTCCTCGCCCACGCCGGTGGAGACGCAGGCGCCGGCTTCCTGGTCCGCGTAGAGACCGCAGCCGATCAGGGGCGAGTCGCCCACTCGGCCGGGCAGCTTGAAGCCCAGGCCGCTGGTCGTGACCGCAGCCGCGATCCTTCCTTCGCCGTCGACGCAGATCATGCCGATCGTGTCGTGATCGTCGGGCCCGGGTGCCGCGTCCTTGCCCTGGGCGTCCTTTCTCGCCTGCCAGGCCTTGCGGGATCTTTCCGTGAGGAGGCTCTGCTTCTCGAAGCCCTGCTCCAGGGCGAACTGCTGCGCCCCATCCCCCACGAGCAGCACATGGGGCGTTTTCTCCATCACCTTCCTCGCCACCGAGATGGGGTGAAGGATCCCCTCGATGGCGGCCACCCCGCCGCACCGGAGCCCCTTGCCGTCCATGATCGCCGCGTCGAGCTGCACCACGCCGTCCCTGTTGGGCATGCCGCCGTACCCCACGCTCGCCACCTTCGGATCGGCCTCGATCACCCGGACCCCCGCCTCCACCGTGTCGATGGCGGAGCCTCCCTTCTCGACCGCGGCGAGGGCCGCCTTGTTGGCCCTCATCCCGAAATTCCAGGTCGAGGCGATGACGGCGCAGTCCGTTTTCCGGGAGCGCGCCGGGCTGCCGCCAGCCCGGGGCAGACTGCATCCCTGGATCGTCGATCCGAGGCTCAGGACGGAAGCGGCCGCGCCGGCCTTGAGAAGGCCACGGCGGGACACTGTGGGCTCTTTTTTCTCGCCCATGAGATCACTCCTTCACAGAGATACAGATTTGCCCCCAGGACGAAGCGTCACGAGGAACAGGGATTCTATGCGATTTCGGGAGGCGCCTTAACTAAAATAAGAAATATCCTGAGAGACACACCGACTTTAAAGTGGCATTGACCGGCGCGGTCCGCTCGGATACCATGGTCCGCTTCGTTCTGCTCTCTAGGTCCGGCTCAAGAAAATCATCCGTTTCGAAGCCGCCTTGGCGCCCCGAAGCGACCACCCTTTCCTGATCTCCGTGAGCCGGATCCTATTCCAAACCAGTGCCGGAGGAGACAGCGCCATAGAAGGCGCAAGCCCCCCTTGCCGCAATTGAAAGGCATCGCAGAGATGACAGGAACAAACGGGAACGGCGAGCCGAAGAAAAAGAATCCGCTCAACGAGATCATCCAGCCCTTCATCGACCTGGTCCATGCGCCCAGGGCGCTGATGGGCATCAATATCTCCTACTTCATCGAGGGTTTCGTCTACTTCGGAATGGTCGGCTATGTGGCCATGTACTTCAATGAATATGTCGGTCTTGACGACCACCTGGCCGGCATCATGCTCGGCGTCCTGACCTGGGGCATCACCTTCTCCATGTTTCTCTTCGGCGGTCTGGCGGATAAGTGGGGCGTTCGCCGGGCTCTCGTCGTGGCGCTCATCTTGATGGTCTTCGGCAGGATTCTCCTTGCGGGAGGCCCCACCTTTGGCTTGGCGGCGGACGGCATGTGGTCGCCGGTCTATTTAACGGCCATGCTCGGCATCCTCTTCATCGTTCTCGGCTACGGCATGTACCAGCCGGCAGCCTACGCCGCTGTCAAGCAGTTCACCAGCGAGAAGACCGCCGCCATGGGCTTCGCCATGCTCTACGCTCTGATGAATCTCGGGGGCTGGTTGCCTACGTGGGTAACTCCGATCCGAACCAATTACGGTATCTCCGGAGCATACTGGTTCTACGTGGGCGTCACCGTCGTCGGCCTGATCCTGACCTTCTTTATCCTCTCCAGGATGATTGTGAAAAACGCCATCGAAGCGGCCAAGCTGGAGAGACAAAAGGAAAAGGCGGCAAAGGGAGAAAAGGAAAAACCTGTCGAGGAGGAAAAGGAGAAGAAGGAGATCGGGGACGGGATCCCCGGACTGGACGATGGCGTGTTCGCCAAGATCCTGAACTGGTTCAAGAACCATCCGCTCGCCGATCCCAAGTTCGCCTTCTTCATCTTCTGCCTGATCCCGGTGCAGACCCTCTTCGCCCACAACTGGCTGACTCTGCCGATGTACGTGGAGCGGGCCTACAAGGAGTCGTGGCCCTGGATCAGCATCAACTTCGAGAAGGCGGTCAACTTTAACCCCCTGTTGATCTTCATTCTCGTCCCCATCGTCACCGCCCTGACGCAGAAGGCCAAGGTCTACAACATGATGATCCTCGGAACCTTCGTCATGGCTGCCCCCACGTTCCTGCTCACCATCGGAGCGGAGCCCTGGACCCTCGTCGCCTACCTGGTGATCATGACGATCGGCGAGGCGATGTGGCAGCCGCGCTTCCTGCAGTACGCCGCCGAGATCGCCCCCGAGGGCCGGACCGGCGCCTACATGGGTGTGGCCCAGTTCCCCTGGTTCATGACCAAGGTGGTGACCAGCCTCTATTCCGGATGGTTCCTCATCCGCTACTGCCCCGACGAGGAGACGCTCCTGAGCTCCGACGGCTTGAGCACGATGAACTCCGAAAAGATGTGGCTCATCTACGGCTTCATCGCCATGTCCTCCACCGTGATGCTGATCCTGGCGCGCGGCTGGGTGGGCAAGGATTTCAAGACCAAGGCCGATTGATCGGAGCGATCACCGGCACCATCTTTCAGGTCAGGCGGGCAGCTCTCTGATCCCGGACGGAGCCGGTACGAGGATCTCGCCTCCCTCCGGGGTGACGACGACCGTGTCCTCCACGCCGACTCCGCCGACTCCGCCCTCCTTCGAGGCGGGATCGTTGGGAGGGAAGACGAACTTCGGCTCCAGGGAAATGACGTTCCCCTCCTCAAGCGGTTCGGTGAAGCGCTTCGCCACCACCGGCCCCTCGTCGAGCTCGAGGCCGATGCCGTGGCCCACGAAGCGGACCTGGTTCTTCCCGTGGTTCATGAAACCGTGGGCGAAGCCGGCCTCCTCGGCAAGGCCGACAGCCATGGCGTAGAGGTCCGCCGGGATGGCGCCCGGCTTCATCGCCTCGAGAAGCCTGTCCCGGATCAGCACGGCCGTGTCGTGGGCCCGCCTCAGATCGTCCGGGAGGTCCTCGACCCTGCCGGGCACGTAGGTGCGGGCGTGGTCGTTGAGGTATCCGTTGTACCCCCCCACGATATCGACGAGAAGGGTCCGGCCCGGCTCGATCACGCGACGGGAGTTGAGCACGCCGATCGCCGGGTAGCAGGAATGGACCGGCACCGGGCCGTCGAACGACCAGGGCGTACCGGCCGTGAGCGCCCCGGTGACCGAGCCCTCGATGAAGATCTCGCTCCGCCATCCGCGGGTCCGGATGAAGCCGTGGTGCCCCCTCAGCCTCATCTCCCGGGCGATCAGCGTGGAGAGCTCGATCTCGGTCATGCCTGGCTCGAAGAAGGAGGGGATGGCCTCGAAAGACTCGGTCACGATGCGGCCGGCCTTTCTGAGCCACGATCTCTCGAGTTCCGACTTGACGCTGCGCTGCCGCCAGATCAGGGCGGAGACATCCTCCCATGCGGCGTCGGGAATCATCCGGCGCCACTCGTTCCAGGTGGAAACAGGCATCACGTCGGCCTCGAAGCCGATTCGCGGCCTGGCCGGCAGATCGAGCTTTGCGATCACGTCGGGGATCTGTTTCACGCTCTTGATCGCGACGATCCGCTCGAGAGGCGACTCGGCCCTCGCCTTCTCGATGTGCTTGCGGACCACCAGGACCGGCTCGCCGGAAGCGGGCAGCCAAAGGAACGAGTCCTGCACCGTGCCCGTGTAGTAGAAGAGATCGACGTTGTGAAGGATCACCGCCCCGTCGCACTCCTCGCGTGCAAGCATCTCCTGGAATTTCGCGATCCTGCGCTCGCTCTCGATCCCGGGAAGAAGGACCACATCTCCGTTGTCTCGCGTGCTGCTCATTCAGGACTCCTTCGGTTTCGAGCCGGCTCCGGTCCGGATTGTCTTTCGCTGCGGCGCCGCTCGAAGGTGCCGGCCCGCCTTCACCTTGGCATCCCGGGACGCCTGATTCCAGTCTCCATCGCCTCTTTTTCCGTCAAAGACCGAAGTTTCCGTCAAAGACCGAAGTGTTGTGCTATAATCGTGCTGCCTGATTTCCTCTGTAGGTATCGAATTTTCCGGGTTACTTCACCGGCCCGCACGTCTTATTGAGCTGATAGATAGCCTGAAAACAACCCTGAACCGAATTTCGAGGAGCCCCATGAAGTTGTCACGAATCACGGCTGTGCTGCTGCTGTCCCCCGTTTTCCTCCTTTTTGGTGGCGTGGCGGAGGGAAGCGATTATGTCGGTACGAAATCCTTTTCCGCAAGCGAGCTGACCTGGGAGCGGATAGCTGACTACGATTATCCCGTTCTGGGCGATGCCGGCTCCATGACGCGCGTCGGCGCCCCGGCCCTGCCGAGCGTGCAGATCAACGTGGCCCTCCCCGCCGGCGCCAAGGTCGAGACGTGCAGCAACCTGGCCGTGGAGTGGCAGGAGCTGAAAGGCAGCTTTCTCGTGGCTCCGGCGACGCGGCCCCGGCCCATGAGCCATCCGGCTCCGGACGAGCCATTCATCAGGGACCTCTCGATCTACGGAAAGAACGCCTTCTACCCCGGCACGGTCGTGGAAAAAACGGCTCAGTGGGATCTTGCCGGACAGGAGTTCGTCACCTTGACCTGCTACCCCCTGCAGTGGAACCCCATCACGGGGCGGGCCGTCCTGGCGCGGACCGTGACCTTCAGCGTCTCGTACGAGGAAGACCCGGGCGCCGTCCGGAAGACGTACAACTTCAGCCACATCGCGAGGGAGAAGATCCTCGCCAGGCTGAAGAGGATGGCCGCAAATCCGGAAGACGTCACCCTGCCGCCCTGGGATCGGAGCGGAAGCCGGCTTCTCCCCCCGACCTACATCGAATACGTCGTGATCACGCCTTCCACGTTCCTGGACGACTGGATTCCCCTGGTGGACTGGTCGACGCAGAGAGGAGTGCCGTGCCGCGCGGTCACCACCGACCAGATCTACGCGAACTACGCGGGAGGCAGCTCTGCGGAACAGATCCGCAACTTCGTGATCGACGCGCAGCAGACGTGGGGAACGCTCTACGTGCTCCTCGGCGGCGACGCTTCCCTGGTCCCCTACCACGTCTGGGATCCCTACGGCAACGCGATCCCGAACGACACCTATTACGCCGACTACGACGACGACTGGAAGGTGGAGGTCTACACGGGACGCGCCAGCGTCGAGACCAGCGCCGAGGTGGCGGCATTCATCGACAAGAGCCTCAGCTACCAGAAGAACCCTCCCGCCGGATTCGGGGACAAGTACTTCTTCATGGGTTTCGACCTGGACTCGATCACTCCCTCCGAGGAATGCAAGAAGCAGATCGCCAGCAGCTATTTGCCGGCCAACGCGGTGCTCGTCACGGAGTACGACAGCGAGGGGGGAGGCCACAAGGGCGACTCCATCGCCTATCTCAACGACGGTCAGAACCTGATCAACCACTCGGACCACTGCGGATGGGATGTCATCGGCGTGGGCTGCACCTGGCACGGAGAGCTCTTCTACACCGGCGACTTCTGGAACCTCTACAACGGGGACAGCAAGGGCCTCTTCTACTCCCTGGGCTGCTGGAGCCTCGCCTATGACTACAACGACTCGATCGGCGAAGTCTGGACGCAGAACCAGGGAGGGGCGGGCATCGCCTTCGTGGGCAACTCCCGTTACGGCTGGTACGCTCCCGGGTACAGCAGCTACTATTCCATGGATTACGACAAGAGCTTCTTCAGGGTCCTGCTGGTTCCCAGCTACTACGTGACCGACGCGGGAGAAGCCCTGGGTGAATCGAAGAATGACTGCCACCCGGGAGGGAACGGCACGAACCAGTACATCTACCAGGAGCTGACCCTCGTCGGCGATCCGGCGCTTCCCCTCTGGACCGAGGATCCGATCCCCCTCGACGTGACCTACAGCCCCACGATCCAGGCGGGCCTGCAGGACTTCGCCGTTCACGTCCAGTGCAACGGCACCGATTTCGAGATGGGCCACGTCTGCGTCTGGAAGGGGAACGAGGTCTACCGGAGAGTCTACACGGGTAACGACGGAATGGCCCGCTTCAACAACATCGAACCCACCGGGTCGGGGATCATGCTGGTCACTGTGACGGCCCCGAACAGGCTGCCCCACGAGGGCGAGTGCATCGTCACGGGAGGGAGCGGGCCGCAGATCACCGTTGACCTGGAGATCGGGCAGCCCTTCTACTTCTTCGACGACACGGTGAACTACACCATCGACGTGCGAAGCTTCTCGAGCAACTCGGAAACCTTCACGCTCTGGACCGATGTCACCCGCCCCAGCGGCCTGACCTGGCCGCCGTCCGGGTATTTCGACGGTCCGCAGATCGTCACGCTCCCAGCCCTCGGCACGGAGCAGTTCAACTTTTCCCGCTATGTCTATCCGACAATCGCAGCCGGGACCTATACTATCAATGCCTTCGTGGGTCCCGACCCCGGAGTGATCGACGAGGATCACGAGCAGGTCGACATCCTGCCGTGATCAGCTGGCGGCACCCTGCTTGACTGACAGGCCATCGAAGAAGTCGTTCCTTCCGAAAAACTTCTTTTCGGACTTGGCGCGCTTATTCAACGGCCTGTTTCCGCAAAACGAAAGGTGCAAGAGATGACGCGTCATACCATCCTTCTTTCCTTCGCAGGCCTCGGCCTTCTGCTTCTTCTTGCCGGCACCCGTGCGGAGGCCTGCACGAACATCCTGGTCACACGTGGAGCGGCTCAGGACGGTTCGGTTTTCATCACCTACACCTGCGACGGCGAGTTCCACCCGCGGCTCCGCCGCTACCCTGCCGCCGATCACGAGCCGGGTGCCATGCTCGACATCGTCGACTGGTCGGGGAAGAATCGGGGCGCGATCAAGCAGGTGGCCCATACCTACGCCGTCGTGGGCCTGATGAACGAGAACCAGCTCGCCATCAGCGAAACGACATTCAGCGGCCGGGAGGAGCTCCACAATCCGGACGGCCTTCTCCATTACTGGGATCTCATGCGCCTGGCGCTTCAGCGCGCCAGGACGGCCAGGGAGGCGATCGACGTGATGACCGGCCTGGTCGAAGAGTACGGCTACCGCTCCACGGGCGAGTCGATCTCCATCGCGGACACGCGGGAAGCGTGGATCCTGGAGATCATCGGCTCCGGCCCCGGCGGCAAGGGAGCGATCTGGGTCGCGGTCAAGGTCCCGGACGGGATGGTCTCCTGCCACGCGAACAAGGCGCGGATCGGAAGCTTCCCTCTCGACGATCCGGAAAACTGCCTCTACTCGGACAACGTGATCTCTTTTGCCAGGAAGAAGGGCTACTACGATCCCGCCTCGGGCGAACCGTTTCTCTTCAACGAAGCGTACTGCCCGTCCACGCCGGCCAACAGGCGCTATGCCGACGCCCGCGTCTGGAGCATCCTGCGCCGTGCCGCGCCGTCACTCGATCTCTCTCCCGATTTTCACAGGGCCGTGGATGGAGCCGAGCCGTACCCCCTCTGGGTCAGGCCGGACAGGAAGCTCACCGTTGCCGACGTCTTCTCCCTGATGCGCGATCACTACGAGGGAACGGATTTCGACATGACGCAGGGGATCGACGCCGGGCCGTACGGCACACCGAACAGGTGGCGGCCGATCTCCTGGGAGATGAACGGCGCCACCCACGCCTGGGAGCGTCCCGTCTCCACGCAGCAGACCGGCTTCACCTTCGTCTCCCAATCCCGCTCCTGGCTGCCCGATCCGATCGGCGGCGTCTACTGGTACGGCGTGGACGACACGTCGGCCACCTGCTACGTGCCTCTCTACTGCGGCATCAACGCGCTCCCCGAGTCGTACACCGTGGGCAGCCTTTCCCGCTTCTCCCTCGACTCGGCCTGGTGGGTGTTCAACTTCGTGGCCAACTTCGCCAACCTGAGATACGCGGACATGTATCCCGAGATCCAGGCCGTTCAGAGCGATCTCGAGGGCCACTTCCTGGCTCTCCAGCCCGCCGTGGAAAAGACCGCCCTCTCGCTCTACAGGTCCGACCCGGCGCTGATGACCCGCTACCTGACCGATTACTCCGTCACGCACGCCGAGCAGGTGGTGACGCGCTGGCGCGACCTCGCCTTCCATCTCGTGACGAAGTACAACGACGGCTACGTCCAGGACGACGACGGCCGCCCGCACGAGAAGGGATACACTTCCGCCTGGCTGAAGCAGGTCCTGGAGAAGCGCCCCGGCCAGTTCAAGCTGAAGGAGAAGAAGGAAGACGTGCCGGAATCAAAGCTCGTCGATTGACGGAACGGCCCGGCAGGCCCTTTTGCTCCCACCCACATGCTACGATCACGGCTCCTCCTCTACCCTGAAGGGGATCACCACCGTGTCGAGAAGCGGGATTTCACCGGTATCCAGGTTCGCCTCGAAAACGGCCCGGAACTGGATGTACGGCCTCGCCTGGCCGTCGTTCAGCAGATCGATATCCTCCGGCGCGACCCAGTCGGAAACGACCGTGCCTTCGGCGTCCCTCGACGAACGGAAGTGCATGGTCAGGGACGTTCCCGCCGGAACGGCGTAGGGAGGCGGATCGACGACGGGAGACAGGTAGATCGGGGTGTCGAGAGTGGCCGGCCTGACGCGCAGCAAGGGGCTGACGATGGTGGAGATGCGCTTGGCGTAGTTGAAGAGCGCGAAGTACCGGCAGTTGTCGCCGAACTCGGCCGGCCACTGGAGCATGGTGTCCCAGCCGTGGATCCATGAATTGTTGTCATCGGGAATCCCCATGTTGGTCGGTGGGTTCAGCAGGTCGTAGGGGTCCGTGGCCGCGAAGATCCTTGTCCTCGCCGCGATCGGCGCCCTGGCGTAGGCCCTGAACCGCGGCAGCATGGACGACTGGATCCCCACATGGAACGCGTAGCCGTTCCTGAGTGAGACCCGGGCTCCACCGTTGTGGTCGGTACGGATGTCGATCAGGAGGCCGCGGGACGAGTCGTAGCCGAATCCCCGATGCTCCACGGGATTGTCGAACTCGGGATAGGAGATGTACCGGTTGTAGTTCGATCCCTGGTTCTTCGGAACGAAGACGTTCCGCTGATCGATCACGTAGGTGCGGCCGTCGGCATAGGGCTTGCCGGTCACGCTCCCCTGGACGATGCCGGAATAATTGTCCTCGTTCCACCGGATATTGTCTTCGTCGGGTGTATCGCCCAGCACCACGACCCACTCGTCGCGAAGCCTGCCGTCGCCGTCCGTGTTGAAGACGTTGCCATTCTCGATGTTGGGATTGCCGCCCGCGGGCCTTCGGTCCTCGTCGAACTTTCTCCCCAGGCCCGACCACGGCCTGTCGGGAATACCGCCCGCCTCGTGGGTGTTCGGCTCGTCGTAGGTGTACTTCCTGTGCGTCAAGTCGATCTCCAGGCTGCAGAGAGCCATGGCGATCGACATCTCCTTGATCGTGGTGTTCGTCACGTTGCCGCCGATGGGAGCCCAGGCCATGCCGATGATGTCCCAGATCGTACCGGGAAGAGCCTGGACATCGGGTGAGGCCTCGCCGCGCCGGTAGACCTGCTGGAACCGCGCGCCTGCCGACGCATTGACCGGTGTGCCGACACCGAAGGGCGCCCTGGAGATAGGATCGTCATCGCGCGGCGGCTGCGGCGGCGGCGGATTGTAATCGTCGAACAGATGCTCGATGAACTCGACCGGATGACCGGAAAGAAAGCCGCTCAGACCGATTCCGATGTCCGCGATGTGGGGACCGTAGAGCTCGTTGTCCCCATGGGTCTCATCCCCGTCGTCGTGATCCCTGAAGACCACCCCTGTCTCGTCCCTGGCCGGATCGGCCGCCGTCTCGGGCAGTCCCTTGAAGCGATGGACCACGTTCCCGAACTCTTCGAGGTCCGGATCCTCGCTTGTCGACAGGTTGAGCAGGAAGTCGACTGCAGGCGGAAAGGCGCCGCGGCCCGGGCTCGTGCTGTTGATCAGGCAGAAGGGATCGCCCTTGTCGAAGAACTGTTCCGGAAGGGCCAGCGGCTGGCCACCGAGGTCGAAGACGCCGAGAACGCCCTCGGCATGGAGATCCTCCACCACCCCCCACTCGGGCAGCCACGTTCCCGGATCGCCCAGGGAAAGGTAGAACGCTTCCACCTGGGCCTGGGGCGGCACGATCCGGAGCACGAAGCGGAGATCCTTGGCCGACTTCCCGAATCCGCGAAACGTGTCGCCTCCCATGAGGCCGAACTGGTCCCTGTGAACAGGCTCGAAGGAAATAACGCAATGACCCGCCTGGCCGGCGGACCGGCCGAGCTTCATCGTGTCGTAGAGCGGATCCATGATGTCGCCGATATCCTCGGCCGCGTAGAAGGTCTCGTAGGGCCGGAAGGAGGCGATCTCCATCGGTTCGGAGAACTGCATCGAGATCCGCCACGTGGGATCGATCGGGTTGTCGGGATCTTCCCCGTAGGGATACTTTTCCACAGGATCCCAGCCGCTGCCCGTCCACTCGGCGAACCGGAGGAAGTAGATGAGCTTCCAGTTGTTCGCGTCCTGCGGATCATCGGGATCCTTCGGATGATTCACTGGATCGATCGCCGTCTCGAGCCGCTCGAACCCCGGAATCGGCTCGAAGTACTCGGCCCGCCGCACGAGGTACCGGTCAACGCCCACGACGGGCGGGACCTGGAACGGCGTCTTCAGGAGCAGCCAGTCCGTTCCGTTCGAGGCCACCCGGACGCTTTCCTCGTCGGCCAGGCCGGGACGGATCGTCACGAGCGCCTCGCTCCACGCGCCGCTGCCCGAGTTCGCCGTGGTATTGAAGGTCGCCGAACTGTCCGTCAGCGTGGCTCCGGTGTAGCCCGTCACCGTTCCCTCGGCCTTCACCTCGCGGATGAGGCGGGGAGGCGTCAGGTCGGGCAGGGAACCGTTGAAGGTGAAGTCCTCGAAGCTGACGAAGTCCATCACCCGGTTGCCGGGATTGAAGCCCACGGGGTGCATCGGCGTGCCGAGCAGATCGAAGCGCGCGCCGAGCTCCAGGCCCTCGATCGACCGGAGGACAGAGGGCCCCGTCCCCATCGAGTGGAGCGCGATCTTCACGAAGCCGTCAGGCAGTCCCACGGGCACGCCCTTCATGTCATAGTTCACCGGCGAGGGAGGGAAGCCGACATTGTCCGAGGTCACGGGGTTGAAAAGGAGCTTGTCCTCTTCGAGCACGGTGACCTGGATCGGCACGGAGGCGCCGCCGCGGGTGTAGAGCCGGATCGGGCTGTCCCCGGTCAGCCTGTTCTCCCCGTCGAGGAGAAGGGAGGCGAGGTCCACACCTTGCGAGAAATCGAGGATCAGGCCTGCATTTCGGGGCACGACTTTCGCTTCGAAGGGCTGGGACGACGTGTCCACCAGGCTGAGGGAGTAGAGGTTCTCGATGTCATCGCCGGTGAAAAGGAGCTTGGGAAAGCCGTCGAGAAGCTGCCCGGTCAACGGGTGCACCTCGATGTACGAGGCCGGATTGACCAGCCTTTCGGCCACGCCGTCCTCAGCGAAGAGAGGCCTTCCGAAATAGATATCCTCCAGGAAGAAGTCGCTCTCCCAGCTGCCGCCGTTGAAGTCCACGCTCGTGCCGCTGCTGCCGCCTCCGCCGCAGCGGGGAAGAATCGAGAAAAGAAGGATCGAGAAGAAAAGGACCACGAATCGCCGGCGGTTCACAAACATCGGACTGCTCCTCTTTTCTGCTCCGCCTTGCCACACGGGAGTGGACGAAGCGGATCAGCTTCCCAAGCGAACGAAAGCCATTCTGGAAGGTGGAGCGATGCAGGATGTTCAAGGCCGCTCACAATCGCATTTCTATAGGCGCCGAATACTGTTCGAGTGACAGTCGATCGAAAAAACAGCGGGCTTCCGTCGATCGCTGCGCCTGCCTCCTCGTGAAAAGGCGCCCGGATTTCCTGTGAACAGCGCCCCTCTTGCAGCCGGGATCGATCTTCTGGATAATGGTCCATTGCATACCTTAACAGGCCGTTGAAGAAGTGCTTCGGAATCGAAAGCGAGAGATTTTGTGTCGGATCAAGGCGCTAAACCGGAGGCGAATCAGTGGATTCGCTGAGGATTTGGCAACGCTGAGCCGGCGCAAAAGATCCGCTTTCGGCCCGAATGACTTTTTCAACGGTCTGTTAAAGGCTCGGCAAGGACAGACGGACAGATTGGGAGAAACAGCGATGCGACAGATCCTGCCCCTTTCGAGTCGAGGTTGTTCGAACCTGACGGCGCTGGCGCTCCTGGCTGCCATCAGCTTCCAGACGCTTCAGGGGCAGCACGATCTTTCCATCGTGGATGTGGGAAGAATCGACCTTCCGTCAGGCAGCAGCGGAGCGGGCGAGCTGAGCGGATTGACCTGGGCCGGAGGAGACCTCTACTACGCGGTCTCCGACAGCAACCGCATCGTCTATCCCCTGTCGATCGAGCTGAATCGTGTCACCGGTTTTCCCGCGTCGATCCTCTTCGGGACGCCTCTCCTCCTCGACACGGGAAGCGATCTGGAGGGCATCGCCTTCAACGCCGGCAACGACAGCATCTACGTGAGCGACGAGACCGGCCCAGGCGTTCGCGAGCACTCCCTTGCCGACGGCGGCCTGCTGCAAGCCGTTCCCGTGGATCCCGTCTATCTGAATATCAGACCCAACTTCAGCCTCGAATCGCTCTCCCTCCAGGAAGGCCACCGAAGCCTCTGGACGACCAACGAGGAAGCTCTCGCTCTCGACGGCCCGTTATCGACGGTCGGAGAGGGCACAGTGGTCCGTCTGCAGCGCTACTCGGGCGACCTTCTCCGGGACGGGCAGTGGGCCTACGTGACCGACGGCATCACCAAGCTCACTCCTCTCATCGACGAGGAGCGCAGCGGCCTGTCGGATCTCGTCGTCCTTCCCGACGGGCGGCTCATCATCCTCGAGAGAGAGCTCGGCGGGGTCGGCCTCCTGCTGCTGCCGGAGTTCAGGAACCGCATCTACCTGGTCGACTTCACCAACGCCACCGATGTGACGGGTTTCGCCGAACTCGAGGGAGCCACCTACACACCGACAGCAAAGAAGCTCCTCTGGGAAAAGACCTTCTCGTTCTGCAACTTCGAGGGGATGGCGCTCGGCCGCCAGCTGGATGACGGCTCCCGCAGCCTTCTTCTGATCTCCGACGATGGCGGCGGCCTGTCCCAGTGCCTCCATGCCCTCAGGCTCTATGGAGCCGAACCGCGGCTTTCGCAGGGCCCGCTCATCCGGGGCCAGCTCGTCGACCTGTCGTTTAGCAGCCTGGAAAGCGGCGAGCAGGCGCATTTCCTCTTTTCTTTAAGCGGGACCGGCACCGGACCGCGCGTTCCCCAGCGGGGAGGCTTTCCCCTCGAACTGCTCCTTCCTGTTCAGCAGCTCGGCAATGCCGTGGCGGACAGTTCAGGCACGGCAACCCTGACTCTCCTCGTCCCGGCAGTGGTGCCGCTGGTCTCCGTGGCCACCCAGGCTGTTGTTCAACGTGAATTCGATGAAAGCGATTCGTTGAAATCGAACGCAGTTCTCGACCAGATCCAGCCCTGATAAGCAGAGGGACATCGAGGACAACCGATCGAGATCAGCCGGATCGATCCGGGATTGACACTGCCTCGAAGATCGGGTTAAACAGGAAGCCGGTATCCTCGTTGAAACATAATGTTTATCCGGCAATCGAGACGGCTTCGGCCGGTTGCTGCCGTCAGAAAATTGGTCCCTTACCCGAGGTTGTTATGCGTCTCACTCTTTCTCCCCATTTCGTGATCTCGATTCTTTCACTCCTTCTTCTCTGCTCCTCGAATGCAGCGGCGGCGCCTCCCGGAGAGGGCGCGGAGAGCGTCAACAGGCTGACCAAGTCCCAGGAAGCCGCCGGCTGGAAGCTCCTCTTCGACGGGAAGACCTCGCGCGGATGGCGCAGCTACTACAACGAGAAGTTCCCGGAGAAAGGCTGGACCGTCGAGGACAACACTCTCCGTGTGATCGCGCGCGGCGGGGCCGGCGACGTGATGACGACGGAGCAGTACGCTGATTTCGACCTGAGGCTCGAGTGGAAGGTGTCCGAGAAGGCGAACAGCGGCATCATGTACCGTGTCACGCCCGAACAGAAGGCTCCCTGGCACACGGGACCGGAGTACCAGATCTTCGACGACAAGGGGCACGGCCTCGATCCGAAGAACCCCCACTCGGCCGGCGCGCTCTACGGCCTCTACGCTCCCCCGCCGGAAAAACCGTCCAAGCCGGCCGGCGAGTGGAACCAGACGCGGATCGTGCTCCGAGGCGATTACGTGGCGCACTGGCTCAACGGAATCCAGCTCATGGAGTGCGTCATGGGCAGCAAGGACTGGCAGAAGCGGGTGGATGCCAGCAAGTTCAAAGTCTTTCCGAAATTCGGCAGGAACAGGACGGGTCACATCGTGCTCCAGGATCATGGGCACGACGTCTGGTTCCGGAACATCAGGATCCGGAAGCTGGAGCCGCAGCCCGAGAGCCGCGCCGTGCCTCTCTTCAACGGCAAGGACCTCGAGGGCCTCACCTGCTTCCTGAACGACAACTCCAAGATGGAGGCCGCCTGGAGCGTGAAGGACGGCGTCCTGATCTGCAAGGGACAGCCCTTCGGATACATCAAGACGGTCAAGGATTACACGAACTTCGTTCTCAAGCTCGAGTGGCGGTTCGATCCCGTCACCAAGAAGGCGGGAAACAGCGGCGTCCTCTTCCGCCAGGTCGGTCCTGACAAGGTCTGGCCGAAATGCATCGAAGCCCAGCTCCACTCGGGCTACGCGGGTGATTTCTGGAACATCGGCGGCTTCACCATGACGACCGATGCCGAGCGCACGAAAGGGCGCAACACGAGGAAGACCCACTTCAACGAGTTTCCCGTCGGGCAGTGGAACGAGTACGAAATCATCGCAGACGGCGGAGACATCACCCTGATCGTAAACGGGGAGGTCCTGAACAGGGCCACCGCAGCAGCAGAGATCCCCGGAAAGATCTGCCTCCAGTCCGAGGGCGTGGAGATCCACTTCCGCAACATCCGCCTGATTTCGCTTGATGGAAAGGAAACGAAATGACTCTCGATCGAAAACTGATCATGGGAATGGTGGGCGGCGGACCCGGCGCCTTCATCGGCGAAGTCCACCGCAAGGCTGCGGCCATGGACTGCGGTATCGAGCTCAAGGCCGGCGCCTTCGACATCAACCCCCGCAAATCGAAGCAGATGGGACGGGAGCTCTGCCTCGACAGCAGGCGCTCCTACGGCAATTACGAGCAGATGATCGAGAGGGAGCTGAAGCTCCCCGAGGGCGAGAGGATCGACTTCGTCACCATCACGACGCCGAACAACTGGCACTTCCCCATCGCGCGGGATTTCCTCGAGGCCGGCTTTCACGTGATGTGCGAGAAGCCGATGACCTTCAACGTGAAGGAGGCGCGCGAGCTCCGGAAGATCGTGAAGAAGAACCGCAAGGTCTTCGCCCTGATGCACAACTACACCGGCTACCCGATGGTCAAGCTCGCCCGCGACCTGGCCCGCAGCGGCGAGCTCGGCAGGATCCGCAAGATCGTTGTGCAGTATCCCCAGGGCTGGCTCGCCACGGCGCTCGAGAAGACGGGTTCCATGCAGGCCGGATGGAGGACCGATCCGAAGCAGAGCGGCGCGGCCGGCTGCATCGGCGACATCGGCACCCACGCCGAGAACCTGGCCGAGTACATCACCGGCCTGAAGATCAAGGAGGTCTGCGCCGACCTGACGACCTTTGTCAAGGGGCGCCGCCTGGACGACGACGGCAACTGCCTGCTTCGCTTCAACAACGGAGCCCGCGGAATCCTGCATGCCAGCCAGGTGTCGATCGGCGAGGAGAACAACCTGGCCATCTGGATCTACGGCGAGGACAAGGGAATCGAGTGGCACCAGGAGAATCCCAACCAACTCTACGTGAAGGAGGCGGGCGGCCCGGTCCAGGTCTGGCGGCGCGGCAACGACTACGTGGCCGAGAAGAGCCCGGCAGCGGGGCGCGCCACGCGCCTTCCCTTCGGCCATCCCGAGGCCTTCTTCGAGGCTTTCGCCAACATCTACTGCAACTTCGCCGACACGGTGCGCGCCCGGATTCTGCGCAGGAAGGCCGACAAGCTCGTCACCGATTTCCCCGACGTGAACGACGGCCTGAGGGGCATGCTCTTCATCGAGACCGTGGTGGCGAGCTCCAGAAGCAGGCAAAAGTGGTTCCGCATGAAAAAATAGCAGGAGGAGAAACATCCATGGCGAGACCTGTGACTCTCTTTACCGGACAGTGGGCCGACCTTCCGCTGAGGAAGCTGGCCCAAAAAGCAGCCGAGTGGAAATACGACGGCCTGGAGCTCGCCTGCTGGGGTGACCACATGGATGTCGACTCGGCCGCGGTGGACCTGGACTACTGCGAGAGGCGGCGCAAGCTTCTCGAGGAGAACGGCCTCGGCCTCTACGCGATCAGCAACCATCTGGCCGGCCAGCTCGTCTGCGATCCGAACGACGACAGCCGCTCCGATGCCTTCGCCCCCCCCGACTGCGCCGGCGACGCGGAAAAGAAGCGGCGCTGGGCGATCAAGGCGATGGAGAACAGCGCCCGGGCGGCAGCCAACCTCGGGCTCGACACGGTGGTCGGATTCACCGGTTCCCCGATCTGGCACATGATCTACAGCTTTCCTCCCGTGTCGGAAAAGCAGATCGACGATGGCTTCGCCGAGTTCGCCGATCTCTGGAACCCGATCCTCGACGTGTTCGACGAGTGCGGCGTTCGCTTCGCCCTCGAGGTGCACCCCACCGAGATCGCCTTCGACATCATCACGGCGCACCGGGCGCTCGAGGCGGTCAAGCACCGCAAGGCCTTCGGGTTCAACTTCGATCCCAGCCATCTCCACTGGCAGATGGTCGACCCGGTCCGCTTCCTGAACGAGTTCAAGGACCGCATCTATCATGTCCACATGAAGGACGCGGCGATCACTCTCGACGGCCGCACCGGGATCCTGGCCTCGCACCTGAACTTCGGCCACCCGGACCGCGGCTGGGATTTCCGCTCCCTCGGTCACGGCGGCGTCGACTTCGAGGAGATCATCAGGACGCTGAACAGGATCGGCTACACGGGCCCCCTCTCCGTCGAGTGGGAGGATTGCGGCATGGATCGCGAGCACGGAGCGCGGGAAGCGTGCGAGTTCGTCAAGGAAGCCGACTTTTCGCCCTCGGTCATCGTGTTCGACGAGGCTTTCGACAAGTAGGCCCCGACGCGGCAATGAGACAGCCCGCTCCAGAAGATTTCCAACTTCAGGGGCGGGCTGTTCTGCTATCTCAGGGCACGATCTCGATGTCTATCGGGTTCGACACGAAGTCGTAGGTCTGCGTCAACGTGAAGGCCAGAGTCGCCGTCTCGCCGACGTACAGGGGGCTCAGCGGCCCCAGATCGAGATGGGCCACGGCCTGCCCCTGCCCGTCGAGATACCCCTGGAAGTCCTGGAACTGGGATCCGTTGATGTGGGACAGGATGAAACCGGTCAGCCAGTCGTTGTTGATGGGCAGGACCCGGCCTCCCGGCAGCTTGAATCCGGGCTGGCTGCCCGAAAGCGAACCGGCCACGATGTACTCGCGTCCGGCGAACCCTGCTCCGGCATCGAGATGGAGAGGTATCCGGCAGCCCGTGGAGACGTTGATCTCGTACGAACCGGCCCAGAGGCTCGGGAAGGCATGGATCCGCTCGATGAAGAAGGCGTCGAGCCCCGCCTCGGTGACCGAGTCGTTCGGATCGTCCTTCGCGCTGAACCGGACCGTGATCGTCTCGTTGGGAGCCAAGAGATCAGCCACGTTGAAACCGGCTTCGATCCAGCCTGACGTATGCCCCACCTGCTCCGCAATGACCCAGGTCGCCCCGCCGTTATTGGAGACATCCACGGTGAAGATGTCGTTGTTGTCGTCGTTGTAGTGCCACCGGTGGTAGCTGATCCGGGCGTCACCCTGCGACAGGTCGAACTCGGGAGAGATCAGACGCGTGGGCCCGCCGTCCACATCGGAGTTTCCGGCCACGTTGTCCGTCAGGTAGCAGTTCCCCGACCCGTCGTGATCCGTCGGCGGATCGCCTCGACCCCCGCCTCCGGCCGGGATGCCGCGCTCCCACGGCCCGTCCAGCAGGTTGATGTTCTCCACGGTCCACCCGAGATCGGTCTCGAAATCGTCTTGGAACAGCGTGATCACGATGGCCACGTCGAAGGAGTAGACCTCGTTCGGCGCATCGAAAGGAGAGCAGACCGTCGTTCCGCCGTCGCCCTGGGCGCTGAAGTAGAACTCGGGCAGATCGCCCGGCACGGTGCCGGGCAGCGTCACCTCGTAGAGGTCGCCGCCAAGGGGCGTGACCGCCGCCTGCGTGTACGATCCGGCAGGATCGAACCGGTAGTGGAGCAAACCGGTGCCGGGCACATAGTTCTCGAGCCCCGCCTCGATCGACAGGGTGATCGCGTGCTCCGGACCGGGCGCCACGTTACCTTCGGGCAGCCCGTCGGGAAACTTCAAAACGAGTATGGGGCCCGGTCCCAGGAAGAGATTGTCTCCAAGATCGGCGGGATTGGATCCGTACTGAGGCGTCTCGGCCGAGAAGTCGTGGGCCTCGGCATAGAGAAACGCCTCGTGCATGGAGACCAGGTTGTCGCCGTTCAGGTCGGCGTTGCACGGCACTCCGTAGGCATCCTCCCCCTTCACCGCCGCTGTCCAGAAGAAGACGTAGGTGTCGTAGAGATAATCGGGAGGCATGGCCCATGAGAGCTCGTTGTAGGCGCAGGCCGAGGAGAAGACCCGGCCAGGCAGAACGGTCAGGTCATCCTCGAAGCCGCCGCTGTAGCACTGCTCCATGGTGAAGGTCATGTCGCACTGGGGAAGCGCGTCCACCATGCTCTCGAGCTGGTCGTCGGTGAGGGATTGCATGTTCCAGAGGTTGAGGTAGGTGCTCCAGCCGCCGTTCGAGCTCCCGTGATCCGTCGTGAAGACGAAGAGCTGGTCATCGACTGTCAGCATCGACTGAAGCTGCGAGAAGACGAGCTGGATGTTGGAATAGATGCAGGAATACATGATATCGTTGTCGCCGTCGCCGTCCAGGTCGGGATCGGAGTTCTGGTTGTTCGACTGGTCCGGCGTGGGATCGAGGCCGTCGGAGCAGAGCACGAAAATGTTCTCGTCCTTGTATCCGTAGACATCGACCAGGGTGATGTAGATGTTGGACAGGTCGTTCCAGTACCGCACATGGTTGTTGCTCTTGTTGTACCCCCCGTTCATCAGAACGGCATAATACTCGCCGCCGCGCGGCGTGGTCCGGGGCGGCGATTTCTCGCGCAGCCGCGGCGGCCGGACGTTCGTGGCGCGCATCAGGGCAAGATAAGCCTCGGTTTCCATCTCGAGCCACTCCCCCATCCCGGAGGGCGGCGTCCGTGCCGCAGTGACCTGCAGGACCCCTGTCGCATGGTCGACGAAGACGTAGCGGCAGGGATGCTCGAAGTTGGCCAGGGCAAAGTCATCCACGAAGACCACGAAGCCGTCAGCCGGAACTGACAGCGCCGTGCCGTGCCAGGTGGGGATCGCGGTTCCGGCATGGAGCAGCTCGGGGTGGACCATCAGGCGCTTTCCGGTAGTATCCCCATCGAGCAGCTCGGTCAGCACGAGATCGCGCGCCTCCTCGGGACTGCCCACTTCCCCGTGCACGAACGGAGATATCAGAAAGAAACATAGGAGAAAGAGAACTGTCGATTTTCTGCACACCATGCCACACCTCATTGGAAACGTAGGGAAAAGCTCACCACGAATAAGTGTCGTGGATGCTCCATACAAGCTACATATCGGATGAACAGATCAACAACTTCTCTATATATTAACCTTAAGGAGCCGCTCGAAAGAACGGCAGCTCGGAGTTTTTCTGATTTTATTGCCGCAAACCACCCTGCTCCCGGCACCATAAGCAGAGACCGTTGAAAAAGTCATTCGATCCCGAAGCGCTTATTCAACGGCCTTCCGCGACGAGGGTCATCATGAAAGGACGTCAGATGTGCCGTAGCGATCGCAAAACCATCGAGCATTGCCTGAACGGTCATCCCGACAGATACCGCCATCTCGTTCAGCGTTACCAGACGCCGCTGCTTTCATACCTGACCGGCCGGCTCGGCGATCTGGAACAATCGGAGGAGGTGGCGCAGGAAACGCTCGTCCGGGCCTACTTCTCACTCGGCAAGCTGAAAAAACCGGACTCCTTTTTCCCCTGGCTGCTTGGAATCGCCGGGCGGGTCGTGTTGGAGCATCTGCGCTCCGAGAAGAAGCGGATGCCCTACCCGCCGGACAGGCAGGAGCAACGGGGGAACGATCAGGCACCTGACGACTCGAGTCTCGAGGAGGCGGTCTCGCGCCTTCCTGAACCGTACAGGGAAGTCGTGTTGCTCCGATACTACGGCGGGCTCACCTGCAGCCAGCTGGCCGAGAAGCTCGACCTGGCCCTGGGGACTGTCACGAAGAGGTTATCCCGGGCTTACGCGCTGCTGCGGCAGTCGATCCCGAAGCCCGGAAAGAAAAATAGCGAGGTGATGTCATGAACTGCCGGGAAATCGAAAGCTGTCTTGTCGCCTGGATGGAAGGGGCGCTCGATCCCGACAAAGCGGAACAGGTGGAGCGGCACATCGAATCGTGCCCTTCCTGCGCCGGCTCGGCCGAAGAGCTGGCCGGGCTGCAGGAAAGCCTCCTGGCCAAGGGGAAGGAGCTTGCCGGACGGCGGCTCGAGACCGATGTGATGGACAGGATCTTCAGGGAGCAGGTGACCCGGTCGCGGCAACTGGCGAGGCGCTCCCGGATCGCCAGGACAGGACTGATCCTGACGGCGGCCGCCGTCCTCGTTGCCGCGCTGATCTTCTTCCAGCGGCCCGACGAGGGTTTCTTCGAGGGCTCGACGGAATCCGCCGTTCTGGTCGATCCGCCCGCGGCTGACGAGCTCCCGTACCTCGGGCCGAAGCTCGACGACTGGATCGACCTGCCCAACATGTCGAAAGAAACGTCTCCCAAACTGAATTCACTGCATTCGCTCGGATACGGCGGAGGGGGCGGCGGCGGGGTCAATGCAGTTGTTGTTAACAATGCAACCACCTGGTCCAGGATCAGCAAAACCAATCTTGGAACGCAGCATGCCACCTTCGGCGAAAATCTGAAATCCCTGGGTTATGCCAACGATCCCGGCAGTACGTTCGGCTTCAGCGTGGGAGGCGCCAAGGACATCGCAAATTTCCGCGAGAACATCGCGAAGGGCTTCCTTCCCCTCCCGTCCGACATCACCTGCGAGGGATTGTTCTACGACTACTACTTCGACATGAACGACTCCTATCGCAGCAGAGACCTCTTCTACCCGAGCTACCTTGCGGCCGTGACGCGCGATCCCTTCTCGCACAGGGAGGAGTGCTATCTCGCCGTGGGACTGAACAGCGGCCTCGAGTCGTTCGCCAGGAAGAAGCTCAACCTCGTCGTCGTCCTCGACATCAGCGGCTCGATGGACAGCGCCTTCGACGTCTACCACTATGACAAGGTCATCTCGAAGCGGCTCAACCTGTCGCCGGAAGAGATGGCGCAGGAGGCCGGGAAGAAGAAGATCGAGGTGGCCTGCGAGAGCCTGGCCGCCCTGCTCGACCACCTGAAGCCCGACGACCGCCTCGGCCTGGTTGTCTTCAGCGACCAGGCCCATCTGAGAAAGCCCCTCCGGTACGTGGGTGCCACGGACATGGTCCGGCTGCGCGAGCATGTCGCCGGGATCCAGGCCAGCGGCAGCACCAACATGTCCGACGGCATGCGCGTCGGGGCGAGCTGCTTCGACGAGTTCGCCAATATCGATCCGGAGGAGTACGAGAACCGGATCATCTTTCTCACCGACGCCCAGCCCAACAGGGGGGAGATCGGGGAAAGCGGGCTGCTTGGCATGGCATCCCGCCAGGCCGACAGGGGCGTCTACACGACCTTCATCGGGGTTGGCGTCGATTTCAACACCGAGCTCGTGGAGGCGATCTCCCTCATGCGCGGAGCCAACTACTACAGCGTCCACTCGTCCCGGGAGTTCAGGAAGAGGCTGGGCGAGGAGTTCGAGTTCATGGTCACGCCGCTCGTCTTTGATCTCAGGCTGAACCTGGAGTCCGCCGGATACAGGATCGAGAAGGTCTACGGGGCGCCCGGCGCGGACACGGCCTCGGGCAACCTCCTGAAGATCCACACCCTCTTCCCGAGCCGGCGGACCGAGGAAAGGACGCGAGGCGGCGTGGTGCTTCTCAAGCTGTCCCGCAAGGAGCTCCTCCACCGGGACGACTCGATCTTTCTCTCCGTGAGCTACGAGGATCGGGCCGGGAAAGCCCATCGATCGGAGCGGACGATATGCTTCGCTCCCGGCGAGGCGGAGCGGTTCGACAACAAGGGCATCCGGAAGGCCGTCCTCCTGGCCCGCTACGGCGAGCTGATGCGCAGCTGGCTGATGCACACCCGGCTCCGCTCCGGGATCACGGCCGGCCAGCCCCACCTTCCCCAGTCCGACGACTTCATCGTCTCCTCGGAGACGGGCATCATCGTGGTGCCGCGTCCCGCAGTGCAGAGCCTGCTCGGACGCTGGGAGAGAACGAGCGTCGCTCTGAGCGTCGATGCCCACTACCGGAAGCTCTTTGCCTCCTTCAAGAGCTATTTCGCGAAGGAGATGGAAGCGGTGGACGACAAGAGCCTGAGGCAGGAGATCGAGATCCTCGATCGTCTGGGCAGATAGGATAGTCGATCATTCTGCAATCATGCGACCGGGCCTCGGGGACGAGCGAGTCACCGCGGCCCGGCTGCTTTCGCCATGCTTCACGGGCCGTGAAGCCCGAGCAGTCGGAGCCGAACCGTACAGACATCGTCAACGCTTCGAAGAAGGGACATCGCCGCGGTTGTGGGTGTATTCCGGATCGTCGATATGCTCCAGGTGGTATCCGTATTCCTCTGCCGGGATGTCGTTCTGCCAGTATCCCGCCGCACGGGACAGGACCGAGGCCAGGACGAATAGCAGGAGAATGACGGCTGCGTAGACCGGGCGCGGAAGACGGAGCTTCCTCGACCTGACGGCCAGGCTCAACGCGTCCTTTTCCGGGCAGGCGTCGAGGCATTCCAGGCAGGCGTGGCATTCATCGGAAAAGACGGATCCCGTCCGGTGCACATCGATCCGGGAGGGGCAGACGGCCGTGCAGTTGCCGCAGCTTGTGCAGCTCTCCCGGCGGCGACGGATCTTCAACGGGCTGAGCCAGCTCATGGCCCCGAGCAGAGCGCCGTAGGGGCAGAGGAAGCGGCACCAGCAATGACGCACGACGACCGAGAGGAGAACGAGGGCCAGAAGAACCCAGAAGGTGGTCTGCGACATCCTGGTGAAGAAGAAGAGCATCTTGATGTCGGCGACCTTGTTGTAGGGGCTGTAGATGAAAGCCTCGAGCTGGGAAACGTTCATCCCGACCAGAACGGCGTGGAGGAAGAAGAGGAGCAGCAGGTATTTGAGGCTCCGGAGCGGATAGTCGAGCCAGCGGGGCAGGTCCCGCTTCTTCCCGAAAAGGACGACGTGGATCCGGGACAGCATCTCGGAGAGGAGGCCGAAGGGGCAGACCCAGCTGCAGAAGCCTCTCTTCAGCACGATGCCGGTCGCCAGGATCACCAGGAAGAGGATCAGTCCCGACGGATGGATCCTGTTGAAGACGCCGGTCAGAACCCAGTACTTCAGGCTGATCAGGGAGCTGATCGGGAGAAAGGCCTCCACACCGGGCGGGCGGGTCGCGTTCGCGGCGCCTCCTTCCTGGATCTCGTGGATGAACAGGGTGAAGCGATACCCGATCAGCAGAACGACAACAAGGAAGCCGATCTGGATCAGCCTCCTGCAGGGATGGATGGAAAACGCCTTTTCCCTTTTCTCGCGAGAAGTTCCCGGTCCGCTCATCGTTCTTACCGCACCACCCCGAACTTCGTTCGATAACGCTCTTCCAGGCTGCCAGTACTATACAGACCAACTCGGAATCGGGAAACTCCCGGGAAGGAGCAGGTCGACACTGCCGGATCAGACCTCGATCACGGCGCCGCAGCCGGCATCCACGAACCGATCGGCAAAAGCCTCGCGGAAGAGCTCCATCGCCCGCTCGCCCGTGCAGTGCGTCGGAGCGACCATCTCCACGCCCATCTCACGGAACTGGTCGATGATCTCCATGATCTCGACCTCCGGCAGGCCGCCGAGATGAAAGCCGCCCATCACGAAGCGGACCTTCTTGTTGAAGATCCGCTCGGCGCTCCTGGTGATGTCGACGATGCCGGGGTGGGCGCAGCCGGTGATCACGACGAGGCCGTCCGGCCTGTCGAGCACCAGCGACTGCTCGATGATCCGATCGCCCATCTCGCCGGTGGAGCAGGCTCCCGGGAAGAGCTCCGCCGCCTCCTTCACATCGATCACCCGGTCCGCCGCGGCCTTGACGCTCTCGCGGAAGGTCTCGGGAAAGGAACGAGGCATGTAGACCGCCACATGGGGATTTGCCTCGTTGATCTTCTCGAGGCCGTTCGTGTGATCGCCGTGATAATGGGAAAGGAGCACGAGGTCCGCCGCCCCGGGATCGATGCCCATCTTCTTCATGTTGGCCAGCAGGATCGCGCCGTCACCGCCCGTGTCGAAGAGGATCGTCTTCTCGAGCCCCTCGACGAGGCAGGAGAAGCCCCACTCGGTCGTGAGGTCGCTCTTCATGGGGATGTTGTTGAACAGCACGGAGATCTTGAGCCGACACGGTTGCGGGGCCGGCTGCGGGCTCTCCTCCCCTTCGGAGCAGGCGGACAGCAGGCAGAAGAGGGCGGCGAGAAAAACGGCGAAGACAACTGGCTGGATCATGGTAGACTCTCATTCTCAACGGCGGGTACCCTTCCCACACTATAAGCGATCAATTGCCGGCATGGTACGATTTTTCTTTCCGGGATCAGGCGCCGGGTCTGATCCATCCGGGTCCGATCGCTGACTCCTGGAGGGCATTCGGATGAAGACTCTGCACAAGCAGCTCTGGTTGAGCACGCTGATCTCCCTGCTCCTGGCCGGAGCCGCCGCGGCCCAGGTCGAGGAGGGAACCTACACTTTCGGAATCGAGATCAAGGGCGGCCTCTGCGGCTACTCCGAGATCTCCGTCGAGAAGGGCGAGACCGACGGTGTCGGCACCATCGTGATGAGGCAGAGCACTTTCATGATGCTCTCCGCCCTGGGAAGCGAGTTCAACACCAGGGTGGATGCTACCTTCAATGTCGATCCGCAAAGCTGGCAGTACACCGGCTTCTCTGTCCGAGCGACCCAGGGCGAGGTGGAGCTGACCGGCTCGGTCACCGTCGCGGGCGGCGAGGCCCGCTGCTTCTCGTCGCTCAAGGACGGAGAGACGATCGTTGCCCTGACCAAAGGCGTGATCCTGGAGGTCCCCCTCGTCCTGCCCTTCCTGAAGCGCGACTTCGTGGATCAAGAGACGAAGGAAAAAACCTACACGGCTCTCAACGGGCGCAGCTTCAAGATTGACGAGGTGACCTACACCAGGGCGGGAGAGGAGAAGCTGGACCTGGCCGGAATATCCTTCGACACCCTCATGATCGATTCGCTGAACCGTGGGACGGGAGTCAAGAGCCGGTTCTGGATCGATGTCAATACCGGCATGGTGGTGAAGATCAGTCTGCCGGGAGAAAGGCTCGTTTATCTGGCCGATCCATCGGTCAAGAAGCGGATCGAGATGGTCAACATCGATTCGACGCTGGCCCACAAGACCAACATCTCGATCCCGGATGCCAGGGGTATCGTCTACATCAAGGTCAAGGCCGTGCTCCAGCCGACGGGGAGCTGGATCACGGCCGAGGGGCTTAGCATTCCGGGCCAGCGATTCGAGGGCACGGTGAAGGAGAACCTCATCGAGGGCGTCTTCACGGTCGAGCACGAGCGGTACGACGGGAGCGGGGCTCCCCCCTTCCCGAAGGACTACACAGCCGATGAATCCCTGCGAGGATTTCTCGAGCCCGGCGAGGGGATCGAATCGCGCGATCCGGTCCTGACCCGCAAGGCGGCCGAGATCACCGCCGGATCGAAGGACTCCTGGGAGGCGGCCTGCCGCCTCTGCCAGTGGGTGGCGGACAACATCAACTACGAGATCCCCGGCGGCGCCACGGCCCGCAGGACCTATGACATGCGGGCCGGCGAGTGCGGCGCCCATTCGGTGCTGCTCGCCGCCTTCTGCCGTTCCCAGGGAATTCCGGCGCGGGTCGTCTGGGGCTGCATCTACTCCCCCAACATGGGCGGCGTCTTCGGCCAGCATGCCTGGAACGAGATCTACATGGGGGAGGCCGGCTGGATCACCGTCGATTCGACGGCCCATGAGATCGATTTCGTGGATAGCGGACATATCAGGCTCGGCGTGCTGGCAACTTCCATCAGCCTCAATGCGAAGAGTTTCGAGGTGCTCGACTACCGGCTCAAGGAGGAGACCTCGTCCGAGGGATCGGAGGCCGCGGCGGCCTATGCAGCCTTTGTCGGCAGGTACGTCCCGCCGGGCAATGGCGAGCCGTACGAGATCCTCGTCAAGGACGAAGGCCTCGCCCTCGCCGTGCCCGGAGGGAGGGTGCTGCCCTTCCGCGATCCTGACGAGAAGGGATTCTGGTTCTGCACCCTCTCGAGGAACCTCTTTCTCGAGTTTCCCCGCGACAACGAATCAAGAGCGGACGCCTTCGTGATGCACCAGATCCACAGGATGCGCCGCAAGTCGGAACCACAGGGGGTCGAGGACACGGTGCCGGAGGCGGTCAAGCCCTTGCTCGGCGGCTACTTTCTGGCTGCCTTGAACAAGGAGTTCATCGTGCTATGGGACAGCGGGCGGCTGGCCTTTCGCCACCCATACAAGGGAGTCATCCACCTGGATCCCCCGGGCGACGAGGGGTGGCGCCCCGGCGAGCGCGGCGAGTACAGGGTCTCCTTCGATATCGACGAGACGGGCGAGGTCCGGGCCTTGCTGCTCGACGGGATGAACACCTTCACGCGGCAGTGAATCCGAGATCCTACAGGAACTCGAGCTTGTCGAGATTCGACTCGGCCCAGGACAAGCCGCAGCAACCTTGGCCGACGCTCACACCCTGGATGTGCAGGGTAGCCCCGGACAGGAAAGGCGGTAGAGGAGTCGGAAG
Source organism: uncultured Phycisphaerales bacterium (assembly GCA_964482235.1). Classification (GTDB taxonomy): domain Bacteria; phylum Planctomycetota; class B15-G4; order B15-G4; family CAYZWU01; genus CAYZWU01. Next base: position 47,767 of record CAYZWU010000017.1, on the reverse strand, counting down.
CGTATGGGTCACCGTCAGCTCCCCTGTTGAAGGAAACTGATCGAAATACCAGCCGTTGGAAGGAATCAGATCCAGATCCCAACCGTGAAGCTGCGTGGTACCGAGCTGGTATCCCACGACGATAAAAGCCCAGTTATCCTCATGGCCCTCTGAAAGGGTGATCGAGACCTTGTCTCCAGCTCCGACCGGAGCATCCGGCAGGATTTCCAAATCGAGGGAGCATCCTCCGCTGTCGCCGCCGGATACGGCGTTCGGTGTAATCAGGAAGAGGAAGGCAAGTAGACAGGTCGATATTCCGAGATAGACGGCTTTCACGTTTCCTCCTTTTTTTGACTCAACTTCCGGGACGTTCCTTCATGGTCAGAGTGGCTGTTGGATAACCACAGGTCCTATCTTACTCGAAATAGAAACCCCATCAAGGGGTGGGATTAAAGACTGCGAAGGTATCCGGCCTCAAGTCGCACACCCTGCGGCGATTTCCGGCTCATGCCGCCCTGGGATCATCGTGTCCGTTTCAATCCAATGCCGGACAACGGCGTACCGAGCAAGGTTATTGAGCAAAGCGATGACGACATTGAAGTTAGCTTCGCCTGCTTGTATCATCTTGGATACCAAGTATGGGATTGAAGGCGAGTTCGACACACTTTTGCTCATGATTAACTGAGATAGTCGAGTTCTAGATATTCATGCAATCGGAGGGGGGTACAGTGGCATCCTCGAGTCGATTTGTAGCGACCATTCACTCCGGCATCAAAGAAATCGGGCTGATAATACTTGCCTCAGTTCTTCCGCTACTATTCTTCGGCTGCGCCGGTTCAGGGGATTACTGGAACGACCGCGCGAATGACCTCCCCGATATTTTCGACTTCAAGTGCGGCAGTGGAGTCGGCCTTGTCGGCGCGAAAGTGGAGATAACCGATTATATTGGAACGGGACTGGGACTCTTTGTGGGATCTGCAAGGGAGAAGTATGGCCGCGAGATTGTCACGACAGATGGCATTGCGATCTGGCTGGGAATCTTCGGTGGTGAAGGGATCAGCCCGGCATGTCAATCTCATGAGGGGTACAAACCTGAGTGTTTCTGCCTCCTATATCACTTTCATGGAGATCAAATCTATGGCGATAACAGCCCTCCACTCACTTCACGCTTTAGATTCGGAGGAGAGGTATTCCTCTTTTTTCCCTGGCTCGGGTTCTATATCAACCTAGGCGAACTTGTCGATTTCGTCGTAGGTTTCACGACCCTTGATATCGCCGGCGACGATAAGCCTCCGCCCGAATTGAATTCCTCATCAGGCGGTCCTCTCGAGCGTTTGACCGATAAGAAAGAATCGCGCTCCTCTAGTGATCTGTATCCATATTTCTGGAGAGCCAAAGGCGGAGAACAGTGGGTGTCTCAGCGATTCCACGAACCGGAGCATGTCTCCTGGACGGAGGTCTACTGGCACTCTGATCCGAAATGGGATTCTTGTGTACCCGAATCATGGCAGCTTCTCTGGCTCGACATCGACGGCGAAACGTGGCGCCCTGTGGTGACGAAACAGGCATACGGCATGGAACTCGACAAGTACAATCGAGTCGAGTTCGAAGCTGTGAAAACACTCGGCATCAAGCTTGTCGTGCAGCTGAAAGATGGATTGAGGGGTGGCATCCACAGGTGGAAGTACGGAGATTAGGCATTCCTGCACACGACCACTCTGTGCCTATGTCGGTGCAACCATGTAAAAGGTAAAGCCCTACCGAAATCCGGCAGGGCTTTTTATAGTTAATGACCCCAAGGGGATTTGAACCCCTGTTGCAGGGTTGAAAACCCTGTGTCCTGACCTAACTAGACGATGGGGCCGTCTGTTTTATCTCGTTTCCTGTCCGCAGTTCCGTAACACGCGAATCCGGAACTCGACCGGAATCGGCTTTATATACCTTCCCTTCTGCCAAGGGTCAAGGTTTTTCAGCCATTCCTTGTTTTTTGGCGGTGCACCCGGTTTTCACGTCCCCGGCTGCACCCGGAAAAGGGAGCCGGCGTTGTAAATATCGAGCTGCACCTTGCTGAAAGGCCGGCACTCCGGGAGCGTGCCCCCCTCGCGCCCGGCCGTGATCAAGCTCTTCTCCAGGTCGATCCGGATCGTGTCGCCGGACTTCAGGTCCGACGCCATGATCCCCGGCACCTGCACGATCGGCATGCCCGAGTTGATCGCATTCCTGAGATAGATCGCGCCGAAGCTCTCGCCCACGATCGCCGTGACGCCGAGAGCCCGGAAGCAGTCCACGGCCTGCTGCCGCGACGAGCCGCATCCGAAGTTCTCGCCCACCACCACGATGTCGCCGGGCCCGGCCTTTTCCGGAAAATCCTCCCACCCCTCCAGGTTGCCGAAGGTGTGCTCCCCCATCTTCTCCACCTCGGTGATGGCCAGATGGGCGTTGTGGAAGATCATGTCCGTGTCGATGTTGTCGATCGATCGTCCGCTCGCGTCGCGCACCACGTGGACGCGCCCATCGAGCAGGGTCGGTTTCTTGTTATCCATGGTTCTCAGGGCCTCCAGAAATCAGAGGTCACAGGCCGCAGTCAGCCGGCCGGCCACGGCCGAGGCCGCCGCCGTTTCAGGTGAAGCGAGATAGGTCTCGCCGTCTCCCTGCTTGCCCGTGAAGTTCCTGTTCGACGTCGAGACCTGCACCTCGCCCTTTCCTGTCATGCCGAGCTGGCCGGAAGCGCATCCGCCGCAGCCCTGGTGCGAGATCACGGCTCCGGCCTTGAAGAACGTATCCAGCACGCCCTCCTCCAGCATCCGGCCGTAGACCTCGCGCGTGGCAGGGGCCAGGCGCATCATCACGCCTTCCTTGATCGTGCGGCCCTTCAGGACCGAGGCCGCAGCGCGGAAATCTTCTATCCGCCCGTTGGTGCACGATCCTATGAACACCGAATCGATGGCACGCCCGGCCTCCTCGGCCACGGGCCTCACGTCCGAGGGGCTGCCCGGGTGAGCTACCAGCGGCTCGAGCCCTTCGACGTCGATCTCGATCTCCTCCACGTAGACCGCGTCGGGATCCGCATCGTGAAAGACACCGGCCCTGCCGCCCGACCGGGTGCTGCAGAAAGCCGACACCTTCTCGTCGGGCTTGATCAACCCCACGATGGCCCCCATCTCCGTGGCCATGGAGGCCAGGGTGATACGGCCGGACAGGTCGAGGGCGTCGACCGCCTCGCCGCAGAACTCGACCGCGCGACCGAGGGCGCCCTTGGAGCCGAGGCGCCGCAGCACGGCGAGGGTCAGGTCCTTGGGCGCGGCGTTCGGGCCCGGCCTGCCGACAAGGCGCACCTTCATGGAAGGCGGCACCTCGAACCAGGTCCGCCCCCACCGGAAGGCGTAGGCGATGTCCTGATCGCCCATGCCCTGGCCGAAGGCGCCCACGGCGCCGAGGATGTTCATGTGGCTGTCCGTGCCCACCACGGTGGTGCCGGGAAGGCAGAGCCCCTGCTCGATGAGAACATGGCTGCCGATACCGGCGTCGACGTCGTAGACCCGCACTTTCTGCGCCACCGCGAAATCGCGGCAGATCTGCTGATTGTTGGCATAGGGGATCGTGTTTGCCGGTGCGTTGCAGTCGAAGGTGAAGAAGGTGGCGGCCCGATCGTGGACCGCTTCCCCGGGATACTCCCGCTCGAAGTTCTTCACCACGTTGGCGCCGCCGAAATCGCGGGCTGACCGCACGTCGAGCTCGATCCAGACGATCTCGCCCGCAGTCACCTCGCGGCCGGCATGGGCCCCCAGGATCTTCTCGATGACCGTATTTCCCACCTGAGCCTCCGTCTCGAGATACGAGGTGTTACGCGATCTTCTCGATCACGGCCTTGGCCACGTCGAGGGTTTTGGCGGAACCGCCCATGTCGTAGGTCCGGACCGCCCCTTCCTTGAGCACCGCGGCGATGGCGCCGCGCAGGCTTGCCGCCTTGTCGGTCTCGTTGATGAAGTCGAGCATCATGGCGGCGGAAAGGAGCATGGCCATGGGATTGACCTTGTACTGCCCCTCGTACTTCGGCGCCGAGCCGTGGGTCGGCTCGAAGACGGCGAAGTTGTCGCCGATGTTGCCCGAGCAAGCGAAGCCGAGGCCGCCCACAAGCTGGGCGCAGAGGTCGGAGACGATGTCGCCGAACATGTTGGTGGCCACGAGAACGCCGTAGTCCTCGGGGTTCTTCACCAGCCACATGCACATGGCGTCGATGTTGGTCTCCCAGAGCTCGATCCCCGGATAGTCGGCGGCCACCTGGCGCGCCGTACGGACCATGAGGCCCGACGTCTCGCGGATCACGTTCGGCTTCTCGACCACGGTGACGGTCTTGTAGCCGTGCTTCTTCGCGTACTCGAAGGCCTGGCGCGCGATGCTCTCGCAGCCGGCCCGGGTGAAGACGCGGCAAGAGACGGCGATGTCCTCGCCGGCCGTGTCGGAGAACTTCTTCATGTTCGCGTTGTGCTTCTCGAGTGTGCCTCGCACCTCGTCGGGAAGGGGATGGAACTCGACGCCGGCATAGAGGCCCTGGGTGTTCTCGCGGAAGACCACGAGATCGATGCCGTCCTTGTAGTTGAGAGGGTTGCCCTCGAAGCCGCGGCACGGCCTGAGGTTGGTGTGGAGGTTGAACTCCTGGCGGAGACGGACGATGGGGCTCCTGTAGACGAGGTCCTTGCCCTGCAGCTCGGAAGCGAGCTCGGCCTCGGCCTCTTCCTTGGGCTTCGACGTGATGGCGCCGAAGAGGGCGCAATCCGTTCCCTTGAGCATCTCGATGGTCCGCGCGGGAAGAGGATCGGCCTCCTTCCTCCAGAACTCCCAACCGATGTCGCCGTGGATGTACTCCGCATCCAGGCCCATGTGGTCGAGCACCATGCGCGCGGCTTCCATCACCTCGTTGCCGATCCCGTCGCCGGGTAGCCATCCGATCTTGTACTTGGCCATCTTATTTTCCTTTCAGACGAACACCGGCTCCCGGCCCTGGGAGTCGCATCCATTTCTTTCCTGGAAGACTGTCAATAATATCCGATGCTCCCAGGCTGCCCCGGGAGCTTATCTTTTCTCACTCGTCGATCCCGAGGCTCTTGCGGGTGTAGGGCACGAGCCCCCCCGCCTCCATGATGCCCACGATCTCGGGCGGGAGCGGCGGAAAGTCGACGTCTCCCTTGGCGCACGTCAGGATCCCCTTCTCGAAATCGATCGTCACCTCCTCGCCCGCCTCGATCCACTCGGCGGCCTGCTCGCTCTGCACCAGCGGCAGACCGGCGTTGATGGCGTTGCGGAAGTAGAGCCTGGAAAAGGATGCCGCCACGACGGCGCCCACGCCGGCATACTTGAGGCAGGTGGCCGCCTGCTCCCGGGAGGAGCCGCACCCGAAATTGCGCCCCGCCGCGATCACGTCGCCCTGTTTCATCTTCTTCATGAAATCGGGATCCAGATCCTCGAGAGCATGGGAAGCCATCTCCTGCGGATCCTTGACCGTGTAGGTGTACTTTCCCGGAAAGATCACATCGGTGTTGACGTCATGGCCGTACTTGAACACGCTGCCCTTGACCTTCATGGCCTCATTCTCCTTGCTAGTCGCCCTTGCGAAAAAAGACCTCTCAGAGAGTCCGGGGATCCGTGATGACACCGTTCACCGCCGAGGCGGCCACGGTGAGCGGGCTGGCCAGATAGACCTCCGCGTCGCGGCATCCCATGCGGCCCTTGAAGTTCCTGTTCGACGTGGAGATGCAGGCTTCGCCCGGTGCCAGTGCGCCCTCGTGGGCGCCGAGGCAAGGTCCGCAGCCCGGGTTCATCACCACGGCGCCGGCCTCGATGAAGGTTTCCATCAGACCCTCGCGCAGGGCGCCGAGGTAGACCTCCATGGAGGCGGGGAAGACGAGGAGCCGTGTTCCCCTGGCCACGCTCTTCCCCCTGAGAAACCCGGCTGCCTGCCGCAGGTCTTCGAGGCGGCCGTTGGTGCAGGTCCCGAGAAGGGCCTGCTCGACCCGCTTGCCGGCCACCTCCTCCACGGGAGTCACGTTGTCCACCGTGTGAGGGCAGGCCACCTGAGGGCCGATCGCGGCGGCATCGTAGACGAGCTCGTCGGTGTATTCCGCGTCGGGATCGGAGAACACCGCCTCGTAGCTGTCACTGGTCCGGCCTGTGATCCAGGTCTCGGCCTTCGCGTCCGGAGCCACGTAGCCGATCTTGCAGCCCATCTCGACGGCCATGTTGCAGAGCACCATCCGGCCGGAGACGGACATGTTCTCCACCGCCTCGCCGCCGTACTCGACAGCCCGGTAGAGTCCGCCGTCGGCACCCACGTCGCCGATGATCTTCAGGATCAGGTCCTTGGGGGTCACTCCCTCCTGCAGGACGCCGTCCACGCGCACCTTGAACGTCTCGGGGACACGCAGCCAGATCTTCCCCGTGGCCCAGATGACCGCCATCTCCGTCCGCCCGATGCCGGCGCCGAAAGCGCCGAGCGCGCCGTGCGACGTGGTGTGCGAATCCGAGCCGAGGACGAGCCGTCCCGGCAGGACGTGCCCCTTCTCGGGCAGGACCTGATGGCAGACGCCGGTATTGAGATCGTAGAAGTTCTCGATCCCCTGGGCAGCCGTGAACTCGCGGATCACCTTGTGGTTCATCGAGTACTTCTCGTCAGCCGCGGGAACGCAGTGATCGAGGGCCACCACCAGCATGGAGGGATCAAAGACCTTCTCCACGCCGATCCTGCGAAAGATGTCCGAAATGGCGGCCGTGTTGTCGTGCGACAGCGCGACGTCGGGAGTGACGGTCACGATCTCGCCCGCGTTGACCGGACGGCCGGCTTTCTCGCTCAGGATCTTCTCGGCAAATGTTTTTCCCATGACACCGCTCCTCTCAACCGTGGAAAGGTTCGAAGTTCATGAAATCGGCATGGTGGATGACTACGGACTCGGGAAGGACGCGCGCGCCCGTTCCCTCCTTGGCGTGGACTGCGATCATGTGCAGCACGGAATCGGGAAGTCCGGCGTCGTAGCCGAGCCCCACGCCGGAGAAGGGATGGCGCAGCATCCGCCCCTTCGGGCTCTTCACGAACCGGTCGCCCTCGATGCGGTATTCCACCAGCTTGCCCACATCGTGCAGGATGGCGCCCGACGTGAGCTCGTCGAGGTTGATCGGCATGCGATCGGCGTAGAGCTCCTTCAGTGCCTCGGCGCTCTTGCGCGCCACGGTCACCACCCCCCTGATATGCTCCACCATGCTGGCCGGGCAGGGATCGAGAAGCAGGGTGAAGGGCATCCGAGTTAGGTCGGCGGGCTGCCATCCTCCCTCTTCCATCGCCTTGACGAAAACGTCCAGGGTCTTTGTTCTCAGATCCTCGTCCCGGATCAAGCCGAACTCCGGAATGAGTTTTTCGAGCTCCTCGCGCATGGTCCTCTCCTTCACGGAAAGCCTGCCTGCCAGCGGTTTTGAACCGGCCAGACGGGTCGCAACAACATTCGGAATGAACTGCTATAGAAAACCGAGCATACTACCGTGGGTATCCTCTTCCTACAACCCCTTTCAACGAAGAAAAGCGTCAATTTCCAGGAAAAAAAAGTCCCCCTGATCCGGCGCTCCGCAAGCCTTGTCGGAAGCCTCTTCGGGCCTGCTTCCCGGAGCCCGGATCACGGCGATGTACGCCTCCTTTGCCAGGGCACGAAAGGGCTGCCAAGCGGGCTGCTCGATCTGCCGGAATCAGTTGACCGTTACCCGGCTGCTCGTCTCCCCGTGAAGGAAGGCGTCCGGAACCATGGCGCCCAGGATGACGACTCTCTCGGCGAGATGGATCGGGTTGATGATGTTCGTGATCCGGATGGCGAAATCCTCGACGTCGGCGATGAACGTCCTGTTGACGTAGACGATATCGCCGCGCATCAGGTAGAGATCCTGGTTGAACTGGCCCGACATGGCCGCCTCGAGGTCGAGACGATGGATGATCGGATTCTCGATGTGCCCCCGCACCAGGACCACGGACGCACGATTGGCGTCATTGGTGAACCCCCCCGCCTCGGCCACGACCTGGATCACCGAGGTGAGCCCGTTGATGTCGAAGGAGCCCGGCCTCGAGACCTCGCCGAGGACGAAGGCCTTCTGGTTGGGAGATTCCAGCACGTCCACCGTGACCTGGGGATTGCGGATGTACTCCTTGAACCGCTCCGTCAGGTCGTCCCGCAGCTGGCTGGAAGAGAGACCGGCCAGCTCCACCTCGCCCACGAGCGGCAGGGTGATTTTCCCCCTCCGGTCCACGCGGACCTCGGAGCTGAGGTCGGGCTGACGCCAGACGGCCACCTTCAAGGTGTCCTCGGGACCGAGGATCAGCTCGGGCGGGGCCAGCGTTTCGCGCCCCTCCATGCCGACGATAGCCTCGTCCTGATCGGGCCCCACCTCGGAGGAGAGGGAGTCCCGGATCGTCTGGCAGGCAGGAAGCGCCACGAGCAAAGTGGCGAAGAGGATTGCGCATCCAAGAAATCGCGACATATTCATCGGTCACCTCTTTTTTGAACGATATCCGACTGCCGGCACTTTGAGGACCGGACAGCAGCTTGCGGACGGGATAGACCGCCGCACGGATTATTATCGACTGGTGAACTCCATTTCAAGAGAGTAAGAAAAGCCTGACGACAATCGTTCCCGACGAAACACGTCTTTCGGCAGTCAAACCGGCCTATCTGCCGGTCCCGGATAGCGTGCTATGGCGCGGATTCCCACCGTCTGAGTCGAGGTGTTTTGCCTGATAGGATCAGAACCGGAGCCTGAACGACAGGACGAGGTTGCGGCCCGCCTCGTTGATTCCGGAGCCGTGGACCCTGTAGTTCTTGTTCGTGATGTTTTCCAGGGCCGCCACCATGGAGAGATCCTCGGTGAGGTCCCACCCGGCACGGAGGTTGTAGACCGTGTAGCCCGGCGTTCCTCCCTCGGGGATCCGGGACGTGTCCCCCACGTCGCGAAGGGCCAGCTTGTCCTGCTCGTCCGATATGATCGTCTCGAAGAGGGCCCAGTAATCGCTTTCCGGCGGCTCGTAGCGGAGGGCGGTGAAGCCGGAGAACGGCATCATCCGGCTGACAGGTTCGTCGACAATCTTGTAGTTCAGGTCCTCGTTCAACTGATCCACCTTGCCGTTCATCCACGTGAAGCCGCAGAGCGCCGTCCAGGAATCGCGGAAATTCCACGCCACCTCGGCATCGATGCCGTGGATGTAGCCGTCGCCCACGTTGTCCTTGCGCACGACCTGGGTCGGCCCCGGCCGGTTCGTGGGCGACTGGACGATCATGTCGTCGATCTGGGTCCGCCAGATCGCGGCCTGCGCCTCCACGCGGTTGACGCGCGTCCTGACACCGACCTCGAAGGCGGTGAAGTACTCGGGATCGAGGTGCGGGGAAGGGATTTCCACGGCGCTCGTATCATCGAGAGAGGTCAGGTCCATCAGGTTCGGCGAGCGGAATCCCTGGGATACGCCGCCGAAGAGGTTCCAGAAATCGTTGAGGTGATAGACGGCGCGTAGGCTCCCCACCATGGCGCCGGAACGCTCCTTCACCGACATGGGCAGGGCGGTCACCGGATCCTCGACCCGGTCGGCCCGGGTGGACGAGCGGTTGTACCGCACCCCGGTGATCAGGTCTAGATCTCCGAAACTCTTCTCGTTCTGGATGTAGATGCCGAGCTGGCTCTGCTCGGCCCTGTCTCCCACGGGGCCCTGGATGTCGTCGCCCGTGGAGACACCGGCAACATAGTTCCTGCGAAAGCTGTCGACATTATCCCTGTACGCCTCGGCGCCGAAGGTCCAGTCGCCCAGCATAGAATCGAGCTCGAACTGCATCGAGGCGCCGTACGTCTGAACGTCGAAGCCGGAGATATCCTGCCTCTGCCCTGTGCGCAGCCGGTCGCGCTCCTGGTTCTGCTCGCAGCTCGACAGGGTGAAGGTCGCCCGGTCGAAGATCCCGGGGAAATCGTCCATGGTGAGGCGGCCGTAGATCAGCTCGCGATCCTGGTCGAGCTCCCGCCTGAGCTCCTTCCCTACCGTCGTGCCATGAAACGGCACGGCATGGATCGTCTTGTGCGTGCGCGGCACCTCGTCCTGGCTGACACGCTGCCACGCCATGGTGAGCGAGGTGGCGTCGCTGAGAGCGAAATCGACCTTCAGGTCGCCGTCCAGCTCGTCATAGCCGGTGTACTCCTGCTTGCGCGTGTGCTGCCCGGCCGTGAGATCGCCGTAGTCCTTCAATGTGATGCCGCCGAGCCAGCCGAACTTTTCCCCGGCATTGCCCTCGAGCTGGAGTCGCTCGGTGAAGGAGTTCTCGGCCTCGGACCAACGAAAGAAGAGCTCGCCGCCCAGGTCGAATTCCGGCTCGTACTCCTCCCGGCTCCGGGTGATCAGGTTGACCACCCCGCCGACGGCGTCGCTGCCGTAGAGCACCGACGAAGGCCCGCGCACCACCTCGAGCCGGTTGGTGAGCAGGTGGTCGACGGTGTTCCAGTACTGGTTCGGACCGGAGCGAAAGACCGAGTTGTTGAGCCGGATCCCGTCCACCAGCATCAGGTTGTGGAATCCGGTGAAGCCGCGGATGTAGGGCGATCCCTGGCCGTAGGCCGTCTTCTGCACCATCACGGAAGGCACGGTGGCGAGGGCTTCCGGCAGGGAGCGGGAGAGACTCTCCTCGACCTTCTTCTCCGAGACGATCGATGCGGACGACGGGGCGTCGTACAGGTTCTTCTTCTTCCGCGTGGCCGTGACAACGATCTCGTCCGAAACGCTCATGACCGGGCTCTGGTCGGCTTCACTCTCCTTTTCCGGCTCTTCCGAAGCAGAGCCGCCGCTCGCAGAGGCTTCTCGTTCCGGATTATCCAGCGCTTGAAGCGTTGCGGGATTGATGGCCAGGACCACGACCGCCATCATGCTCAGGAGCAGTAATGAGCGCAGCGGCATCAGACAGGACCTCCTTTTTGCAGATTCCATCCGCCAGATGGAATGAGTGCCGGAACGGCAGGCGATCGGGATGGATCGCACGGTCAGATTCGAACTTTCAAGTTGAAAAACAACAGAACGCCGTCCTTTCCCGGAGGTTCGAAAAAAAATGGCAGATCCAGCCGGTAAGTTCAATCTCCTCGCGGGCGGTAGATCAGGGAGGTCTGGATCGGAAAGCCGCAGGTGCAGCCCGAGCTGGCTTCTGGAATCATGACGAGCCCGCCGGCCGGAATGATGTTCAGCCAGCATCCCGGTCGGCTCACCAGGTTGATCTTGCTGGTCGTGCCGCCCTTGCGGAGGTCGCGCATCGTCGGATTGCCGCCCCGCCAGAAAAGGGAGTGGGCCGACGCGGAGACGCCGCCGCAGCCGTGGCCCTCCCGGTCGAAGGCGTACCCGTCGATCTTCTTCCCGCTTTTCAGCCTGTAGGCATAGGGGTAGGTGTAGACGGTGTCGCCCACGATGGTGGGGTGGCGGTTCTGCTCGCCGTGCCCCCCGCCCGGTTTGAATCCCGAGTCATGGCTCTGCTTCCACTTCTCCTTTCCTGAAGAGGCCTTGAGGCCCCGGATGAAGTACCAGAGCTTCCCCTCCACGTAGCGGCAGCCGCTCAGCACGAGCATCCCGTCGGCATACCCCAGGTAGGCGATGAGGCGGCAGTCGGACAGGTCGATCTTCCTCCTGTATACAACGCGGCCGGAAGCGAGATCGATCGCCGTGAGGAAGTTGTCCCCGTCAGCGAGAAACGTCCTGGCCTGCATCCGCCCGATCTCGTTGGCCAGGGCTGCCGAGCTATGCGATTCGAGGAAGTGGATCCGGCCCTCCCCCACGGTGAGCGTGGTGTTGATGATCACGCCTGACCGGTAGGTCCATGCGACCTTTCCTGTTTCCGTATCGAGAGCGAAGAGGTGGCGGCTCGTGACGAGCGACATGTTGTCGTACCAGAGCGCCTCGTCGGCGGTGCGGCTCGTCTCGGTGTAGGAGGCGCCCGGGATCCGGCCCGATCCGAGGAGCAGACCGCCCTCTCGCGCCACGTAACTCCAGTGGGTCGGCTCGCCATCAGCCGGCTGCGGTATCAAGTAGGTGGCCGCCGGTTCGCCCGTCGCCGCATCGAAGGCCTCGCACCTGTCCTTGTACGCCACGAAGAGCCGCGTATCGTCCAGCACGATGTGGCTCGTGTCGAGAAAGATGCCGAGCCGTCTCGATCCCGGGTGGACGAGGTCGTACTGGCGCGTGCCGTTGTAGGCGTCCACGCAGATCACACGGTCGTCGGCCGGCACGAAGAGACGGCCGGCCTTGAAGAGGGGCGGGACGTTCCGGTGGTGCCTGTCGATCATCAGCCGCGGGCCCGGGCGGCCGAACCACTGGATCTCGAGCGGTCCCTTGACAAGGACGTCTTCCGAGCAGGCCGTGTTTCCGGCGTCGGCGTACATGTGGGTCCATTCACCGGCGCCTTCGAGGGCGCCTCGACGCACGACTGCGAAGAGACCGCCGCTCTCCTCGATCGTCATCTCCGACCGGGGAAAGGATCGGCTCCACTGCCTCAAGTCGAGCTTCTGAAGGGCCGAGCGGGCGGCAAAAGTCTCTGTCTGGCCGATGACGGCCAGGCCGCCCCAGGGACGCAGCAGGCGGTAGATCTCCTTCGCCGGGCTCATCGCGGTCCCGGACCCGGCGATCCGGCCCGTTTCGAGCACCGAGTCCGAAACGATCAGGTTGGCGAAGTAGTCGGGATAGGGAAGCTTTGCCGGATCGGCGTGATGAACGGTGATGCGCGTGCCGTAGAGCCCGGCCGCATCGATCGTCCGGCGAGCGGCATCGACACGATCGCGATCGCTGTCCACGCAGAGGATGCGCATCTCCGTCAACCGCGCGATCTCCCGGGCGAGCCTCCCCTCGCCGCAGCCCACGACGAGGCAGTATCCCTTGCGAGTGTCGAGATGCGCCACGATCCGCTGCGCCGCTTCGGCATGGGGCGAGGCAGCGGTGTCGCTCTCCTTCTTCCGGTCCGCTTCCGTTGATCCCTTGCCATCGCCTCGAGCGGATGCGCCGTCGGTCAACCCCGCGGACTCCCTATCCGGCCCGCCGGACCGCCCCCTGAAGCAGTGTATCGTTCCCTTGTCGGTACTGACGAGAAGGGAGCCGTTCGCCACGGCCAGGCCGTGGGCCCGGCCGTCCACCTTTCCCTCCCAGAGCGGCAAGCCGTCCGTGGATCTGAATGCGGCCACGCGATCCTCGCCTCCGGCATAGAGCAGGCCGCCGGCCGCGATGAGCGCAAAGGGTGCGGCAGCCGACCGCTCCCAGAGGGTGCAATCCCCCATGGCTTTCGAGTTCTTCTCGAGCGCCTCGTTCACCTTCGCGAGCCGGTCTTCGGCCTTCTTCCGCTTCGGCCCGGTCTTCTCGCCGAATGCCTTGATCTCCTTTTTCAACGACTCGGCCTCGGCGGACAGCTTCCGGCGCTCGCGGACCAGGTCGAGGTAGCGGACTCGATCGAAGGCGCTCAGTCCGGTCTTCGAGAGGAGATAGGCGATGCCGCTCCTCACGATCATCCTGGTGCCGCGGAAGGTCGCCATGTGATCGACGTTCTCGGCGGCAACGAGACCGAGGTGGCCGGCGTCGCCCGGGCCGTGCACGATCATGTCATCGCCGGTGACGAGGGCCCATGCACCGACGGATCCCTTGCACGTTCCGAGAAAGCTGCCGTCCTTGCGGCTCAGGATCGCGGGAGCCGTACGCCCGGTGGGGACGTAGAGCCTGGTCTTCGAGCCGAGCATGTAGCCCTGCGGGGAGACGAGGTGCTTCTTCTCCCATTTCAGCTTGCCCGTCCGGGCGTCGAGGGCGACCAACCTGACGTTGTCGGTGGGAAAGAGGCCGGAGCAGAAATAGGCGGTCCCCTTTTCCACGATCACACCGGTGCGCACCGGCGCGGCAGAGATCATCCGCTCGTTGCCCGGCACGCAGCGATCGACCCGGGAAGGTCGATATCGCCAGAGGAGGCGGCCCGTGGCGGCATCGAGGCAGTAGACCGAACCGTCGTCCGATCCGGCATAGAGCCGGCCGTCGGAGATGCAGGGAGCCAGCCTCACCGGCCCGTCGGTGAAGAACGACCACCTCTCCTCTCCCGTTCCGGCATCGAGGGAGTAGATCTTGTCGTCAGCCGACGACCCGAAAAAGACGAAATCACCGGCTGCGGCCACATGATAGGCCCGGTCGAAGGTGACGCGCGGATTGAGATCGCTCTTGCCGTGCCAGAAGTCGGCCCGCGCGGGAGGCGGCCACGCCGGCTGCGGCGGATTCTTCGGCCTGTGCACCCAGACCTCGACGAGAGGAGGGACGAGCTCTTCCGATGTGACGCCGCTCCGCCGGCTGTCATGGCCGTAGGTCGGCCAGTCTTCCCCGAAGGCCGTGCCGCACAGCAGAGAAAGAGAGAAAGCAAGCAATAGTAAATGTCGCACCGGGCGCTGATCGATCACTGCACGGTCTCCTTGATCACATGAATCTGCTCTCGAGGCAGGACGGCGACGAGCTCCCCGTTCCTCGCACCCTCGATCTCGGACATGCGGGAGAAGGAGAGATGCGCCGTGAGGTTCACGGGACCGGCAAGCTCCACCCTGAGGCTGCTTCCCCGGTCCGCGACATGAAGGGGTTTGACGGGCAGTTCGTTCTCCTCCGGCTCCCGGTCCGCGGGCGGGTTGATCAGCCGAACGCTCTCCGGCCGGACAACGAGCTGCACCGGCCCCTTCCACCTCCCGTCAACAACGATGCGGATCGGACCGACGGTCACGGAGGTCGTGCCGGAAGAAGGGCCGTCGCACTCGGCCAGGCCCTTCAGGATGTTGCCGCAGCGCATGAACCGGGCCACAAAACCGGTCGCGGGCCGCCGCAGAAGATCGCTGATCGTACCGACCTGTCGGAACCGTCCCTCGTGCAGCACTCCGGCCCGCTCGGCCAGGTCGAAGGCCTCCTCCAGGTTGTGACTCACGTGGATCGTGGTGACGCCTGACAGCTTCTGGAAGCGGCGGATCTCGAAGCAGACCTCGTGGCGCGTCGACTCGTCGAGGGCGCTCACCGGTTCGTCGAGCAGCAGGACCTCGGGCTCCAGCACCAGGGCCCGGGCCAGGGCGACGCGCTGCATCTCCCCGCCGCTCAATCCCCTGACCGTGCGGTCGAGAAGGTGGCTGATCGCCAGCTTTTCGGCCATCTCCCGGGTCCTGGCCCTCGCCTCGCTCTTTCCCCTGCCGTGCGCCTCGAGACCGAATCCGATGTTGCGCCGCACGGTGAGGTGCGGGAAAAGGGCATAATCCTGGGGCACGTAGCCGACGGCGCGGGAGCGCGGCGTCACTCCGGTCACGTCGCGATCGTTGATCGAGACGCGTCCGGCCTCGACGCGCTTCAGTCCGGCGAGGCATTCGAGGAAAAGGCTCTTTCCCGATCCGGGCGGACCGAGAAGCACGAAGTACTCGCCGCGCGGCACGGCCAGGTCAACGGGACCGAGCCGGAACTTGCCAACGGAATACGACAGCCCTTCCACGCAGATCATCGATACACCGTCACCTTTCCGCCCACCACACGGATCGTGGTGAGCGCCACGAGAGCCACGGCGATCATCAGCAGGGCCACGGCGAGGGCCACGTCGAGACGCCCCACCGATTGCTCGAGGTAGACGGTGGAGCTCAGGACCTCGGTCCTGCCGCGCACCGAACCGACAAAGATCATCAAGGGACCGAAGAGGCCGAAGGCCCGCGCCCACACCAGGATGGCGCCTGCCGCAATGCCCCGGGCGGCCAGCGGCAGGGTGACGCGGCGAAAGGCGCCGAAGGTTGTGCAACCCAGCGTCAGGGCCACCTTCTCGACACGCCGGTCCACTTCATCGAAGGCGATCCTGGCGGCACGGATGGCGAAGCTGGCCGAGACGAGGAACTGGCAAAGCACGATCCCCTTCGGCTGGAAGACGAACTGAAGGCCCAGGTCGTTCTGCACCCACTGCCCCAGCCCGGTCTGGGAGAAGAAGACGAGTAGGGTCAGGCCGGCCACCACGGGCGGAAAGATGATCGGCAGATCGATCACCGTGTCGCAGAGGAGATGGCCGGGAAAGCGGTACCGGCTCATGACGTAGCCGACCGGCACGGCGAAGAGGAGGGAAACCAGGACGGCGAGGAAGCTGGTCCAGATGCTGTTCCAGAACGCGTGCATGATCTTCGGCGTCGAGAGCGCCTGCAGGAACGATTGCGGATCGATGTACAAGACGTCCGCAATGATCAGGAGCACAACGAAGGCGACGAAGAGGGCCAGGAAGAGGAAGCAGACCGCCTTGAAAAGCCTGCCCTTCCAGCCGCTCACCGCCCCGTTCTCATCCCGCATCACGCTCTTTCTCCTCTTCTCGAAGCAGCGAACCGGTCCACTGCGCGCAGGGCGAGAGTGAGAATGACGGCCGTCGACGGGACAGTCGTTCCCGGCGGAACGGGCAGATCGATCGTCTGGCACCAGGCAATCCAGTTCGGCACCTTGCCCAGGAAGACGATGTGAACCACGATCAGTGCGAGGAACACGGGCCCCCACTGCTGAAGCCTGATCCACCTCTCTTTCCCGAGGCGCCTGAAGTCTCTCTCGTACGAGGCCGCGGCCAGCCGGGCGAATCCGGCCAGCGACGCTGCGGCGAAGAGCCATGACGGCCACTTCTCGAAATAGTATTCCCAGTCGAACCGGTCAACGAGGAAGAGCGACAGGACAAGATGAGGGATCAGGAATCCCGCTCCCACGAGCCCGAAGCAGCGCCTCAGCCTCAGCGTATTCTCGAAGCGCCCGGTCAGGCGGTAGAGCGGCCCCAGGAAAAGCGCGAGGCAGAAGAGGAGACTCGACGAGATGGCCATGGCCTTGTTGGCCGTGAAGAAGGAGTAGGGCTTCTGCCGCCAGCGATGATACTCCAACATGATGAGGAAGAAGACTGCGTAGACAAGCACCGCCGCGAGCCACTCGCCGCTCCTGTTCTTGAGGATCACCGGGACCTGGCGCCGGTGAAGCCCGGTTTCATGGTCCCTTTCCCGATCACTTTTCCGTCTCATAGTCCTCGACTGGAATCCTCCCGTATCCATGCTTCGTAAAAATCTCCTTCCCGCGCGAAGACCGGGTGAACTCCATGAACCGCTTCGCCGCCTCGCGGTTC
Source organism: uncultured Phycisphaerales bacterium (assembly GCA_964482235.1). Lineage (GTDB taxonomy): Bacteria > Planctomycetota > B15-G4 > B15-G4 > CAYZWU01 > CAYZWU01. Next base: position 30,638 of record CAYZWU010000017.1, on the reverse strand, counting down.
CCGGTGAAGGTCAAGAGGCCGAGATCCACGCACGAGATGATGTTCTGCTCCTCGGGGATGGCCACGACCTCGGCATCGTTCCTGTAATACTCCGCCACGGCGTCCCAGACGATCACCGCGTCGAGCAAACCCAAACGAACCTGAAGCCCGAGATCGTTGACCGTCTGCGCCAGGTAGGCCGTCCTGCTCCGGAGCTCATCCCACTTCACGCCGATGGAGGCGAAGATCTTCCGCGACTTCCTCCCCACGGCGCAGGCCTCCGGGTCGCCGAGACCGAGCTTCACCGCGGGCCGGAGAAGATCCTCGAGGCGGCTGATGTTCTTTGGATTGCCCTTCCGGACCAGGATGACAGGCACGAACCGGCAGACCGGCTCCCTCTCGAGCACCAACCCGGCCTCGTCGGCCTGGTCCATGTAGAACCTGTCCCCCGGCATGAAGAGATCGCCCGTGCGGCTCAAGGTGAGCCTCGAGAGAATCACCTCGCTGCCGGCGTAGTCGATGGAGACCTCGATGCCCTCCTCGTCCTCGAAGATCGCTGCCAGCTCATCGACCGGCGGTCTGATGCCGGCGCCGCAATAGAGCAGGATCCCGCTCTCCTCCTCGCCGCTGCAGCCGCAAAGAAGAAAAATCGCCGCAATCGCCAGGACCGATGTGGGGAGGAGTCGATTCATCGCCGGGCCTCACTTCACGTAGCCGTGACGGGCGAAGACGGCAGGCCCCTTCTCCTTCGCGAAGGAGACGAAGCGTTCGACGAGATCGGGATGCTTCGAGTAGTCGAGCCCCATGAGATGGACGGCGATCTCCTGGTCGTACTCGTAGGGAGTGGGAACCACGTCGACGGCATCGGCGAAATTCGTGGCCACGCCGTTCCACATGATCACGGCATCCACCGCACCGGTCTCGAGGAAGGTCCCCAGGTTGCTGTGCCCCTTGGTGAGCCGGTTGCCCACGTTTGCCGTCACCTTCTCGAGGAGCCCCTTCTTCTCGAGAAGATGGAAGACCATCTCCCCGCAGGTGGAGTACTCGGGGTTCGACAGGGCCACGCGAAGTCCGGAGCGCGCCAGGTCGTCGATGGCCTTCACGACGCAGGGGTTGCCCTTCTGCACCGCCAGGACCGGCGCCAGGAAGCCGACGCGCGTGTGGCCGGCCAGGGCCTTGGCCTCCCTCACGTAATCGAGGTAGGGATCGTGGGTGACCAGGATGTCGCCCTGCCGCCCAGCCTTGACGAGGGGCAGGAAGTCCTCGCTCCCGGCCACCGTGTGGAGCACCTTGATCCCCGTCTCCTCGGTGAATGCGGCGGCAAGCTCTTCGAGAGGAGTGACGAAGGAGCTCCCGCAGAGGACGAGCAGTTCGTCCCCATCGGCCTCTTCCCCGCCGCCGCAGCCGGACAGGGGAAGGCAGATCAGGAACAGGAGCAGGGAGACGTAATAGGTCGGGATGCAGGTTTTTCTTCTGTTATCCATGACTTCTCAAGGGGCTTCTCGAGCCCGGTCCTGCTGCGGGGACGCTCCCCGCTCTTTCAGAACCAGGAATTCCACATCGTTCGGGTGAGATAGAGCTTGTTGTAAAAAACACCCCCGGCCCAGGGGAAGAGAAAGGGAATCCCGTCCCACAGGCCGATGCAGACACGCTCGGGATAGGAGACGGACATGCGCGACCCGACACCGTGCTGCCTGACGCAGGTCGTTTCGAAGATGTCGAAGAACATGCCGACCGGTGTTGCCGGCAGCTTCAGGATGAAAAGAAGGACATTGCCCGTTCCGGCGAAGAAGCCGCCTCCCTCTCCTTCCGTCCCCTCACCGAAACCGAGCTCGTCGGATTCGAGGGTGGAACTGTGGGATGCCATGATCCGGCCGGTGTCGAGGGCGACGAGCCGTCCCCTCAGGGCATAGGCGCTCCCGTCCGGATTCGGCTGGATCTCCATGATGATCAGCGCGTCGGCGCCGACGAGCGATCCGATCTTCACGCGCGCCTCGTCATCGAAGATGTCGCTCAGAACGAGCTCGTGCTCGGCAAGCAGTTCGGTCAGATCGGATCGGTCGAGTACGGCCACCCTTTCTCTCTCGACGAGGTTCGATTCGAGCTCCCGGGCGCACCAGAGGGACAGGTCGGCATCATCCCCCCTGGCTGCCGTCACCGCCACCCTCTGGATCGTCGGGGACTTTTCGAAAGCCACGGCCATCTGGTCTCCCATCTCGTGGATCCGGCTCTTCAGCGGGGAGGGGCCCGAACTCGCGCAGCCGCCGGTCAAAACAACCAGAATCAGAACAAGCAAGCGCATCGCATGATCCTCTTTTCTGTTTCGAGCGGACATTGTCCGCCATTCATCACTCATTGTCCAATATCATTAACGAACCGATAGACCGGCTGAAAGCCTGTTTCATTACTATATTTCTTTCCTCTGCCCCGATGTAATTCAGCTTTTACTCGACCTCGATCGTCGTGTACGATCGATTGTAAACCCATGAACCGCATGGAGGAAAGAACGATGCCGATCTCGAGAAGGCGTTTTTTGTCCCTTTCGGCCGGCGGGCTGGGCATCGCCTCGCTGGGGCTTGGGGGGTGCCGCCTTCCCCGGAGTCCCGAGACAGGGCAGGGTGATCCCGGCCGACGGCCGAACATCATCCTCATCGTGACGGACGATCAGCGCTTCGACGCGCTGGGTTGCGCCGGGAACAGGTTGATCTCGACTCCGAACATGGACGACCTGGCGGCAAGGGGCGTCCGCTTTCCCAACGCCTTCGTGACCACGCCGATCTGCGCGGCGAGCCGGGCCTCCATCCTCACCGGCCTCTACGAGCGGACGCACGGTTACACCTTCAGGCAGCCGCCGCTCGATCAGAAGGCGATCGCTTCGAGCTATCCGTCCCTCCTCCGCCGGACGGGATACCGGACGGGATTCGTAGGCAAGCTCGGCGTGGCGATGGCCGAGGGCTGCATTGACGGGATGTTCGATTTCTTCCGGCCCGGCGTCTACCCCTACAGCAAGACGGTCAAGGGGGAGGAGATGCATCTGACGGAGATCAACATCGACCATGCGATCGAGTTCCTGCAGGGATGCGATGGAGGTCAGCCCTTCTGTCTCTCGATCAGCTTCAATGCGCCGCACGCCGAGGATAGCAACCCCGACCAGTACGTCTGGCCGGAAAGCTGCGACAGCCTTTATCGCGATGCCGTCTTCCCGCCCCCCGCCGCGGCGGCTCCCGCCTTCTTCGAGTCCCTGCCCGGTTTCGTGAAGGAGTCCCTGAACCGGGAGCGATGGTTCTGGCGGTTCGACTCGCCGCAGAAGCGGAACGAGATGATCAAGGGGTATTTCCGCATGATCAGCGGGATCGACAGGGGTATCGGACGGTTGCGGAAGGCGGTGCGGCAGTTCGGCCTGGAGGAGGAGACGATCTTCATCGTGATGAGCGACAACGGCTACTTCCTGGGCGAGAGAGGATTCGCCGGCAAGTGGACGATGCACGAGCCGTCGATCCGCATCCCCCTCATCATCAGCGATCCGTCCCTGCCCCGGTCGAGACAGGGCAGCGTCCCCCTCGACATGGCCTTGAACGTGGACATCGCTCCGACGATCCTCGACATGGCCGGCCTGAAAGCGCCCGGATCGATGGAGGGGGAATCGCTGGTCCCCCATCTCCGGGGTGTCGCCCGGAAAAAGAGGTCGGAGATCTTCTGCGAGCACCTCTGGGATTTTTCGAAGATTCCCCGCACCGAGGCGATCCGCACGGAGCGGTTCAAGTACATCCGCTACCCCGACCATCCCGAATTCGAGGAGCTCTACGATCTGGCCGCCGATCCAGACGAAATCACCAACCTCGCGATCGACGGCCGGCGGGAGAAAGAGCTGTCCCTGCTGAGGAAGCGGTGCGACAGGGCCATCGCCTCGCTGACCGGAACGGAGGATCGCCGCGGCGACAACCGATGAGGACCGCCCGCTCCGCGACGGGAACCAGGGTTGAACAGGCAGCGGCTTTTTGAGTAATGATTCCATCATGACATCTGAAAACGGTAAACGCGACCCGGACTGCCCCTTTGCCGAGAAGGTGCTGCTCAAGAGCATCTGCAGCTCCATTTCCGAAGGCGTGCTTGCCGTCGACCTGGAGCTGAACGTTCTCTTCTTCAATCCATCCGCCGAAAGGATTACGGGAGTGAAGCAGGAGGAAGCCCTGGGCAGGCCGTACGCCGAGATCATTCACGAGGAGACGTGCCAGACTCTCTGCGCCATAGGCGAGACCCTGGCAAGCGGCAATCCGATCACCAACAGATCCCTCCACCTGGTGCAACGGAACGGCAAGAAGATCCCAATCAGCATTTCCACGTCCCTGGTGCGCGATTCGATGGACAGGATCATCGGCGGAATGGCGGCGATCCGCGACCTGAGCGAGATGGTGGAACTGCGGCGGGAGATCGAGGGCGCCTACTCCTTCCATCACATCGTGGGCAAGTCCGAGGCGATGCGGCGGATCTTCTCCACCCTGCCGCCCATGGCGCAGAGCGAAGCCACGGTCCTGATCCAGGGTGAAAGCGGGACGGGCAAGGAGCTGGTCGCCCACGCCCTGCACCACGAATCACCCCGAAGGGAAGGGCCGCTCGTCATCGTGAACTGCGGCGCCCTGCCCGAGACCCTGCTCGAGTCGGAGCTGTTCGGCTACAGGGCCGGCGCCTTCACCGACGCCAGGAAGGACAAGCCGGGGCAGGTCACCGCAGCGGAGATGGGAATCCTCTTCCTCGACGAGATCGGCGAGATGTCGCCCGGCGTCCAGGCGAAGTTCCTCAGGCTCCTCCAGGAGAAGACCTACCATCCCCTGGGCGCGATGAAGCCCGTCAAGGCCGATGTCCGCTTCATCGCAGCCACCAACAGGACGCTGAAGGACGAGGTGGCGAAGGGGAGGTTCCGGGAGGACCTCTTCTACAGGCTCAGCGTGCTCAACGTGACGCTTCCGCCGCTGCGGGAGCGGCGCGAGGACATCCCCCTCCTTGTGGACCACATGATCGAGCGGTTCAACCGGGTCAAGGGCAGGCAGATCGAGGGGATGGCCGGCGACGTGCTTCAGCTCCTGATACGTCACCCTTTCGCCGGCAACGTCCGCGAGCTCGAGAACATCCTGGAGCACGCCTTCGCCCTCTGCCCGGGCGGCATCATCGAGACGGACCATCTCCCGCAGGAGCTGGTTGGATCCGCCTCCGCGCCCGAAGTCCCCTTCTCCCGGAACATGAACGAGGTGGAATCGCAGCTCATCGTTGTCACGCTCGAGAAGAACGACTGGAACCGCCGGGCCACGGCCAAGACGCTGGGCATGCATCCTTCCACCCTGTACCGGAAGATCCGCGCGCTGGGGATCGAGACTCCCCGTCGAGACGGAAGAGCCCGTCCCAGGAAATAATCGTGCAGAACTGCATGACTGCACGCCATGCAATCGTGCAACACTGCATGATTACCTGAGCCATCAGTCAGCCCCCCTCATCAAACAGAAACCACAAACACCTATCTGACAAGAAATTAAATAACCGTACATTTTTCTGATTTTCCTGGCACTCCTCTTGCGATAAGTGATGGCATGAACCAGAATGTACATGGTATTTGGAGAAAGATGTGATGAAAAAGATCAAAACCCGAAACCTGGGATTCCTCCTTCTGGGAGCGGCAGCCGGTATCGTCATCACCCTGCTGCTCGTTGTCATCGGCATGCGTACCCTCATGATCACCGAGCATGACAGCCCCCTGGGCTTCGACGAAACCGTGGCCGGCCTGGAGCGGTCGATCAAGGAGAACGGCTGGGTCGTTGCTGGATCCAGGGATCTCAACAAGTCCATGAAGAAGAACGGCGTCGATTTCGGTCCGAAGGTCAGGCTGATCGAGCTCTGCAAGCCGCCTTACGCCGCGGAAGTCCTCGAGGACGACCGTCATCTGGCTTGCCTGATGCCCTGCACCATTGCCGTGTATCAGGGCGAAGACGGCGCCGTCAAGATATCCAAGATGAACACCGGATTGATGGGGAAGGTGTTCGGAGGGACCGTCAGCCGGGTCATGGGAGGATCGGTCTCCAGCGAGGAAGAGAAGATCCTGTCCGCCGTACTCGAAGGGAAATGAGCTGATCGCCGTGAACAGGCGGTCAAAAGAAGGAAAATGAAATGAAAGCGTCACCGAACCTCTTCAATATTCCGATCAACCGCCCTCGGTTGATCACGATCGTCATGGTGGCCATGACTCTCCTCTTTGCCGTGGGCGCCCTGCTGCCGACCCTCTGGCCCCGGGCTTTTCCCTTTCTCCATCCCGTGGCCGTGGACACCGATCCGGAGAACATGCTCGCCCACGACGAGGCGGTGCGCGTCTTTCACGACCGGATGAAGGAGGAGATGTCGCTGTACGACATGGTCGTCCTCGGCGTGGTGAACGAGAAGGATCCCGACGGCGTCTTCAATCCGGATTCGCTGCGGAAGATCCACGAGCTGACCCGGTATGCCGCATCGCTTCACTGGCCCGACGAGGACGATCCGGATCAGGAGGTCGGTGTGATCGCAGTCGATCTGATCGCCCCATCCCTCGTGGACAGCATGGAGCCCGCAGGTCCGGGCGAGGTCAGGTTCGACTGGCTCATGGCCGCACCGCCGGAAACGCGGGAGGAAGCGATCGAGGTCCGGCGCAAGGCGGAGCGGATCCCCTTCCTGAACGGAACGGTCCTGTCCGAGGACGGCAAGGCGCTCTGCCTCTACCTTCCCATCACGTCGAAGGACCTGAGCTACACGATCTACACGAAGCTGAAGGAGAAGATCGCCGGCTTCACGGGCGACGAGCGCTACTTCATCACCGGACTTCCCGTGGCCGAGGACACCTTCGGCGTGGAGATGTTCAAGCAGATGGCCGTCTCGGCGCCCGTGGCCATGGTGATCATCTTCCTGCTCATGCTCTTCTTCTTCCGCAAGTTCGTGCTGGTCCTCTCTCCCATGATCGTGGCGATGGTCTCGGTGATCCTCACCATGGGGCTGCTCGTGATCACGGGCAACACGATCCACATCATGAGCTCCATGATCCCGATCTTCATCATGCCGATCGCCGTGCTCGACGCGGTGCACATCCTCTCCGAGTTCTTCGACCGCTACCCGGAGAAGAAGGACCGGAGGGCGACGATCGTCGACGTGATGAATACGCTCAACCGCCCGATGCTCTACACGTCGCTCACCACGGCGGTGGGGTTCGCATCCCTGGCCCTGACCCCGATACCGCCGGTTCAGATCTTCGGCCTCTTCGTGGCCTTCGGCGTCCTCTGCGCCTGGTTCTGCACCGTGGTGTTCATCCCGGCCTACATCATGCTCATTCCCGAGAAATCGCTGAAGAATTTCGGGCACGCTCCCGGATCGGACCACGAGGCGCCGCGCAGTCTCCTCTCCCGTCTTCTCGCGAGGACGGGGCGGTTCACCTTTCTCCGGTCCAGGGGCGTGCTCCTCTTCTTCCTGATCGTGACGCTCGTCGCCGTCTTTGGCATCACGAAGATCACAATCAACGACAATCCCACAAAGTGGTTCCAGGCTTCCCATCCGATTCGGGAGGCGGACAGGGTGCTGAACGAGCATTTCGGCGGCACCTACATGGCCTACCTGGCCCTGGAAGCAATGGAAGAGGAAAAGAAACCGGAAGCCTATGCCGCCGAGCTGGCCGATCGAATCACGTCGCAGGAGAAGGTGCTCCGCGAAGAGGAAGTGGATGGCACGGAAACCGTGTTCCCCGCCTTGCGCGATGAGGCTTTGCGTCTCGGAAGCCGGGCTTCGAGCCTCGAGGAGATGCTCGACGAGCTCGATGCCTTTGCAGCCCGGATGGAAATGGAAGACGAGACCTTCGCCCCCTGGAACGAGGCGCTTCTTCTCATCAGCAGGGAAAAAGGGCGGCGCGAGGTCTTCAAGCAGCCCGAGGCCCTGGAGTACGTGGCAGCTCTTCAAGCGCATCTCGATGACTCGAATGCCGTGGGCAAGAGCAATTCCCTTCCCGACATCGTCAAGACGGTGCATCGCGATCTCCTCGACGGCGCGGAGGAGCAGTTCAGGATCCCCGATCGCCCCGCCACTGTGGGCCAGTGCCTGATGCAGTTCCAGAGCAGCCACCGGAAGGACGACCTCTGGCACTTCGTCACCCCGGACTACAGGAAAACGGTGATCTGGGCCCAGCTCAAGAGCGGGGACAACTCCGACATGGCAGAGGTGGCCGATGCAGTGGATCGCTTCGTCGCGGACAACCCGCCGCCCGTTGCCCTGGAGCAACGGTGGTTCGGGCTGACCTACATCAACGTGGTCTGGCAGGAGAAGATGGTCAGCGGCATGCTCCAGGCTTTCCTGGGCAGCTTCCTCATCGTGTTCCTCATGATGACTCTGGTCTACCGGTCCGCCCTCTGGGGGATCCTCTCCATGATCCCGCTCACCGTGACCATCGCCCTGATCTACGGCCTGATCGGCCTCGTCGGAAAAGACTACGACATGCCTGTGGCCGTCCTCTCCTCGCTGAGCATCGGGCTGGCCGTGGACTACGCGATCCATTTCCTGACGCGAAGCCGCAACCTCCGCGAGCGGCACGGCTCGTGGAAGAATGCGACCGGAGCGGTCTTCGGCGAGCCGGCCCGGGCGATCGCCCGCAACGTCGTGGTGGTGGGTGTGGGCTTTTTACCCCTCCTCCTGGCGCCGCTGGTCCCCTACCAGACGGTGGGCATGTTCATCGCCGCCATCCTCTTCGTTGCCGGCCTGGCCTCGCTGCTGATCCTGCCGGCCCTGATCGCCCGTCTCGAGCGCTGGCTCTTTCCGGCCTCTGAGAAACAAGGCAAGATGTGCCGATGCGGTACGATCGTTTTTTCGGGAGCGGCACTGGCGGCGCTGGTGATTATCAACGCGCACCAGTTCCTCTCCATCGGATGGAACGTGTTAACCTGGCCGAGCGTGGGAATGATCCTCGTCCTGGCCGCCGTCTGCTACTTCACGCGGCGTTTCAGGAACTGCCACGAACCGGCCCCGTCGAACAAGGATGAGATAGAATGATCACGCCAAAGAGCTTCACGACTTTTCTCGCGCCTCTCCTTCTGATCGCCATGACGAGCGCGAGCCCGCTGCAGGCCCAGGCCGGGGAATCGAAGAAGATCCCCTCGGTCGACGAGATCGTGGACAGAACGAACCGGGCGGCCTACTACAAGGGAAAGGACGGACGGGCCGAGGTCTCCATGACCATCACGGACAAGCAGGGAAGAAAGCGCACGCGGGCCTTCATCATCCTCCGCCGGGACGAGCCGGCGCCCGAGGGCCAGGCGGAGGGCGACGCCGATTCCTTCTGCAAGGACCAGAAGTACTACGTCTACTTCCAGCGGCCCGCCGACGTGAACAAGATGGTCTTCATGGTCTGGAAGCACGTGGACGAACGGCCCGACGACCGGTGGCTCTACATGCCCGGCCTCGACCTGGTCAAGCGGATCGCGGCCACGGACAAGCGCACCAGCTTCGTGGGATCCGATTTCTTCTACGAGGACGTCTCGGGGCGAAGCATCGATGCGGACAGGCACGAGCTCGTCGAAACGACGAAGAACTACTACGTGCTGAAGAACACGCCGAAGAAGCCCGACGAGGTGGAGTTCTCCTTTTTCAAGATGTGGATCCACAAGAAGACCTTTCTCGCGGTGAAGACCGAGTATTACGACAAGGAGGGCAAGAAGCTCCGGGTCTACGAGGCGCTCGGCGTCGAGAAGATCCAGGGGTACCACACTGTCGTGAAGTCCCGGATGAAGGATCTGCGGACCGGCGGGGAGACCACGCTCGAGTACAGAGGCGTGAAGTACGACGTCGACCTGCCCGACGAGATCTTCACCGAGCGTTTCCTGAGGCGCGCCCCCAGGAAGCATCTCAAGTAGGAAGCGGGTCTCTCATGAATAGAAACGCAATGCCTTTCCTGCCGGCCGCCCTGGCCTTCGGCTTGCTCCTGTCGCTCCCGCTGCCCCTCTTTGCCCAGGACGAGCCGGCCCTGCCCACTGGGCTGGGCGAGGAGGAGCAGGAGGAGCCGGCGCTTCCCGCCGGGCTGCAGGACGAGGAAGAACCTGGACTGCCGGCAGGCCTCAAGGATGAGAACGAAGAGGAGCCCGGCCTGCCCGAAGGCCTTCTGGAGGAGGATGACGAGCCGGCCCTGCCCGCGGGCCTGGAAGGCGATGACGAAACGGAGGAACCGGGAAACGCGGACAGGCTTCTCGACCGGCTGGATTTTGAACTGAACGGCTTTCTCGAGGCGCGTGCCGGCTACAGGGTCCGTCAGGACCGGTACGAGAAGGACATGTCGATCGGCGAGAGCCGCCTCCAGCTCGAGCTGGAAAAAGCGTGGTCCAGTGCGGCTCTTCACCTCACCGGCGACATCCTCTACGATCACGTGGCCGATCACCGCGACATCCGCCTGGAGAAGGGAGAAGGGTGGCTCGATCTCAGGGAGGCGAGCCTGGCGTTCTCTCCCGTCGACTTCATGGACATCGAGGCGGGCCGGCAGATCCTGACCTGGGGCACGGGAGACCTTCTTTTCATCAACGATCTATTTCCCAAGGACTGGAACTCCTTCTTCATCGGGAGGGACGAGGAGTACCTCAAGGCCCCGTCGGACGCGGTGAAGGGATCGTTCTTCGGCGGGAGCGCCAACCTCGACGTCGTCTACACGCCTCGCCTCGACGCCGACCGCTTCATCGACGGCAGGCGGATCTCCTTCTGGAACGCCGGCGCGGGCCGCCGCTCGGGAGACGACCTGCCGGTCCGCGCCCGGATCCCTAACGACTGGCTCGAAGACGACGAGATCGCGCTGCGCCTCTACACCAACCTCGGCGGCCACGAGATCGCCCTGTACGGTTACAACGGATTCTGGAAGAGCCCCGCCGGCCAGGATGTGAATACGGGACAGGCGACATTTCCCGCCCTCACCGTCGTCGGCGCCAGCGCCAGGGGCAACGTGGCCAGGGGGATCGGCAACATCGAGGCGGGCTACTACCATTCCCGGGACGATTCAGGCGGCGGCGACCCGATGATCCGGAACAGCGAACTCCGCTTCCTCGCCGGCTATGAACAGGAGATCGCCAGGGACCTGACGGCCGGCTTCCAGTACTACATCGAGTGGATGATGGACCACGGCGACTACGAGCGAAGCCTGCCGCGCGGCATGAGGGAGCAGGACGAGCTGCGCCACGTCGCAACGGTTCGCCTGACCCAGCTCCTGATGGGCCAGAACCTCGAGCTGTCGCTCTTCACCTTCTACTCGCCGTCCGATTCGGATGCCTACCTGAGGCCCCAGGTCTCGTACAAGGTGAACGATTCACTTACCCTCGAGGCGGGCGGCAACGTCTTCGCCGGCAACGACAGCCGTTCATTCTTCGGCCAGTTCGAGCGGAACTCAAACATCTTCGCCGGCATCCGCTACAGCTTCTGATGTCTCGAACGGCCTAGAGCCGCCAGGGGCTCCGCAGCCCGCGGTGCAGCATGCGGGAGGCCAACGCATCGCCGACGATATCCTCCCTGCCCGGATCCCAGACGATCTTGCGGCCCGTGCGGATCGAGATGTCGCAGAGGTGCGAGATGATGTCCGACTGGACGGCCGGGTCCACCGGGCTTGCGGTGCGCCGCCGCGACCTGATGCAGTCGACGAAGTTCTTGTAGTGGTTGTTGCTGGCGTAGAGGCGTGTATCGCCCGGCTTCAGCTTCACTCCGAGCAGCTTGGGATCAGAGGCGTGAAGCCCCGGATTCCCGCGGTCCACGCTGACCCACCCATCGCTTCCGAAAAAGGTGGTACCGTGATCGAGGAATGGCCGGTAGGTCACCACGTTCTTGGCGACCCTGGCGTTCATGAACCTGAGCTTCACGCCGTTGGCGTAGCGGCACAACATGTCCCAGTCGCTGATCGTATCGAACAGCCCGTCGGCCGGGATCTTCCCCGTGCCCTCGTACTCGAGCGGCACGGTCAGCTCCGTGTCGTTCCCCCACTGGGCGATGTCGAGGGGATGGACGCCCCACCCGGCGATGAAGCCGAGGGCGTTGTCGTAGACGTGATAGGCGCCCCACTGGGTGCACCGGTCCTTGGTGTAGGGCCGCATCGGCGCCGGACCGATCCACATGTCGTAGTCGAGGTCTTCCGGTACGGGAATCGGCGCCAGGTCGCCGCCCCCCTTTGAGGTGTTCTCGTACCAGCCCGGCGCCGCCATGCCCGGACACCAGACCTCGATCCGCTCGAGGTCGCCGATGTAGCCGTTGCGGACGAGCTCGCAGGCGAACCGGAAGTTGTGGGACGAGCGCTGCTGCGTTCCGTACTGGAACACGGCGCCGTACCGGTGCACCTCGCCCCGCATCGCCTTGTTCCACGTGACCGCCGTGCTGAGAGGCTTTTCCACGTAGACATCCTTGCCCGCGCGGATCGCGGCCATGGCGATCGGGACGTGCCAGTGGTCCGGCGTGGCGATCACCACGCCGTCGATGTCGTCGCGGGCCAGGAGCTCGCGGAAATTTTTGTAGGTGGAGCAGGCCTTGTTCGCGCCCTTGCCGTCGCGGCCCGCGTAGAAGTCGTCGAAGGACCTGGCCGTGTTTTTCCGCCGCGAGTCGAAGCAGTCGGACAGGGCCACGCACTGCGCCTCGGGGATCCTGAGGAAGGAGTGGGCCAGGGCGTTGCCCCGTCCCCCCACGCCGATGAAGCCAAGAGTGACACGCTCCGAGGCCGGCGGAATTCCAGCCCGGCCGAGCGCTGTGGAGGTGATCACCGTGGGGGCGGCCATTGTCATGGCCGCGTTTTTCAGGAATGTGCGCCGCGAGGTTCTTCTACTTTTCATGACTCTCTCCTCCAGCAAATCGCTTCCACTCCTTGTCCATGGCAGCGCTGTCCAGGTCGCCCGGCGACACGACGATCCGGTAGCAGAGCTTCAGGCTTTCTCCTGCAGCCAGCTCGAGCGGCTCGTTGAAGAGGACGGCCGGGGAATAGTAGATGAACGGCCTCTGCACGTCGTGCACGATGAACGAGGGCGGCGGGTGCCGCGCGTTCGAGGGCGAGTCGAGGATCGCGAGCGTCGCCTTCTTCCCCGTGTGACCGTGCGTGAATCCGCAGCCGATCCAGCGGGCCGGCTGCCTGTGGCAATCCATCCCGTTGCGGCCCTCGCTGTCCACGATCCGCCAGTCCGACGTCTCCTTAGCGATGCGCGCCGACATTCCGGCATAGCCGCCCCAGCTCTTGCCGTCCTTTTCCCCTTCCGGCGGCGTCCGGTTCAGCTCGAGATCCTTCAAGGCCGTGAAGTTCGACTGCCAGTCAATCGTGTAGCGGCCGGCCGCATCGGGAGGGCTGAGCTCCAGGACACGGTGCTCCTTCATCACAACATCCTGGCCGGGCGGGTGGTGATCGATCGCAAGCTCGATGCGGGCCGAGAAGTCGTCCCCCTTCCTCTCGCTGATCACCTCGAGCTCCGTCTTTCCCGCGTCCTGGCCGGGCTCCCAGTAGTTCACGCCGTTGATGAACTTCCAGCTGAACCAGAGGGCGCGATGCCAGACGTGGTCAGGCGGACAGAGCCAGGTGAGCGGCGCGCCGTCGAGGAGGCTGAGGGGGTGGAAGTACGCCCTTCCCAGCTTCCGATCGTAGATGAGCTGCCAGACGATCCGCCCGTTGTCGAGCAGGGCGAGGCCGTCCTTCGATCCGCGCCACGACAGGCTGGGCGCCGAGGCCTGGCGGCTCGACGTCAAACTTCCCTCGAGATCGCCCAGGGCGAACTGGATCCCGTCGAGGTAGTGCTGCAGCACAACGGGATTCCAGAAGAGATCGTGGTCGTGGCCGAAGGCGCAGTAGAAGATCCTTCCCTGCCCGTAGCTCTTCACGTAGCTCATGGCGAAGTCGTTGTCCTCGCGGTGGAGCGCCTTTCGCTGCTGCTCCGTCACCTTCGTCTTGTCCATGTCGAGGCTCACGAGAACGCGGACCTTCTCCCGCGACCACTTCCCCTTGAGCTGGTAGATCTCGTCAATGATTTCCAGCGTGGGGCTCTCCACGAAAGCCTGCGCCGCCGGATGGTCGGGATCGTCCACCTTCAGCACCACGGTGGAGCCCGAGTTCCAGGGATGGTTGTCGAACCGCGCGCCGATGATCTCTCCGAACTCGGGCCACTTGCGGAAGCTCGCCACGCCGGCGTGGGTCACGGCCAGGCCGCCCCCGTTCCAGAGATAGTCGACCAGGTTCCGCTTCAGCCGCTCGTCGATCGCCTTCGCCTTCTCCTGCTCCTCGGGCGGCAGCTTGTCGAAGTTCTCGGGCAGGAAGATCTCGTTGTTCGTGTTGTTGAAGACGATGGCGTCGAACTGCCCGAGGCTCTCCTTCTCGAAGAGGTCGAGATCGTAGGTGATCGTCGCCTCGAAGGCGCCCGTCGTGCGGCTCATCACCTCGATCGCCGCGTCGCCGTAGGGGATGGCGCTGTGCTTGTAGCCCCACGACCGCGAGAAGACGAGCAGCTTCCTCTTCTTCGCCGGCACGGCCCGCGCACTCGCGGGAGCCGCGGCCTCGATCTTCTCGTACTCGGCCAGGGGGATGGGGATCTCCTCGGCAGAGGGTCGGCCCGGGATCAGCAGATACCTGGGAAACGACTCATCGAGGTTGAAGATCTCGAGTTCCCTGATCGCGGGGGATCGGCCGTAGTATCCGGTGATCTTCAGCTCCACCGTCCGGCAGGGTGTTCCGGGGAAAAGAACCCAGTACCTGTTGTCGGAATAGATGGCGTTCTCGACCTTCTTGACCACCCGGTCGTCGAGCAGGACCTCGAACTCCCTGGGTGCGAAGTCGTGATGGCTCCACCCCGTGATCCGCAGGGCCGAGATCGTCTCCGGAGCGTCGAAGACAACCTTGAAGCGATAGAGAGGCTGGTTGTCCGCCTCGTCCCAGTAGGTGGCCGGATCGCCGTCGATGCCGGCCTGGTCGCCTGAAGCAGCGCCGTCGCATTCGAGCCCGTCGGGGCTCTCGGCCTTTCCTTTCAGGGCCAGGTTATCGAGTCGGCTCATGGCGCGTTCGAGCAACGCGGCGGTTGCCGATTTGCGCACCGCACCGCACAGGTCCGAGTTGATCATCTCTTCGAGCTTCTTGGCCTCGAGGCGGCCGCGCCGAAGCTGCAGCTGAAAGACGCCCACCTGGAACTCCTCCGGATAACCGGACATCTCCTCACCCAGGATCGAGGAAAACACGGGGTCCTCATGTTCCTGAAGGTAGCCCAGCACCGCACGGCGGAACGCCGGATTGTCTTCCTTGAGCGAGTTGATAGCCCTGGCCTGGGCCCACCGCGTGTTCCAGCGCAGCATGGCTTTGAATGTTCCAGCCCTGACGCTCTCCGGGCAGGATGAACGGAGAAGAGCATCGAGAAAGAGCCTGGCATCCGCTCCCCCTGATCTCTCGCAATAGTCAATGCAGCAGGCCAGTACGGCGTGGGACCAGGCATCGTTCGGTGCCGGCGGCAGGAAGATCGCTCCCAGCGCCTGGTCGCCCTTGATCTTGCCCAGCGCAGTCATGGCTGCCTCGGCCACCGCTCGATCCTCAGATCGCAGAAATCCGACCAGGCTCTCGATCGACTGTTCGTCCTTCAGCTCTCCCAGGGCAAGGATCAGGCCAACCAGGATCGTCCCTTCCGTCCTTGCCAGTGCGTTGCGCAGAGCAGCGGCCGAAGCCTCGCCCGGGATCAGCTCGAGTGCGGAGCGGGCGTCAAGCGCCAGCACCTCGCGACCGAGCAACGCGGCCAGGGCCGGCACCTCGCTCTCGCTGCCGATGAAGCCGAGCTGGCGGCAGAAGAACCGCTTCCCCTCCAGGGTGACGCTTTCCGAGTCGAGCAGCGCCGCCATCCTCGCGGCGAGCTTGGTGCGAAGCTCGTCGCCGGCCGGGTCCTGAAGGAGAAAATTCTCGATCCGCTGCAGCGGGGCGCGGCTGTCCCCGAAGCGATAGGCGGCCGCGGCTTTCAGATCGTTATCGAGATCATCCCCCGCGGGTCCGAGCATCATGAAGAGGAAGGAAAAAAGGCAGGTCAAGGTGAACATTTTCCACTCCCGTGAATACGGCGATTCGACTCTTTCCGCTAATTTGCCGGCACCAGCATACCGGATCGTTTACCGAAAACTACCATTATCGAACAGTGATGGATTCTGAACATCGGATCGTTTCAATCGAGCTTCTTCAGGAACGTGGCCTCCCAGATCGTGGGATCGTCCTGCGTGCTCGTTATGACGACACGGACCCGCTCCATCTCCATCGGGGCGAAGCGCGCCGTCTCCTGCGCCATGGCCGTCCCCTCGAAGAAGGTCTGCCACTTCCCCTTCACCCGTCGCTCGAGGCGATAGGCCCGCACGCGGTTCCAGCCCTCGTTCCAGCGAACGGCTTCGATCACGTGGCTTCCGTCGAAATCGAACTCGAGCCACGTTTCCCCCTCTTTCGATCCGTCGACCGAAGCCCATCGGGTTCTCTCGTTCCCGTCGGCCATGTTCTCCGGGGGAAACCGCCCCGAGACGTGCGACGAGGAGGCGCGCACTCGAGCAACGGGAACCGGTTCCGGAACACCGGCATGATAGGCGGCAAAGGAGCGGATCACTGGCTCGCCCCTCGTTTCGACGGCGCGGAAGCGCAGGGCCGCGACCGAGAGGGTGGGGACGACATCGATCCTCTTGTGCCCGATGGAAGATCCGCTGACGAGGAGACGCCACTGCCCGTCGACAAGGCCCTCGATCTCGTAGGCCCGGACAACGTGCCCGCGACCGATATCTTCCATGGTGACGAGGTGGTCGACCCGCGTCGGTCCGTCGAAGCGCAGCTCGAGAGTCGATCCCCTGCCCGAGACCTCGCCCTCCCTGTTCGCGTAGATCCGCCTGATCGCCTCGCCGAACTCCTTGTAGCGGCGGACGTGCGATTCCGGAATGCGGCCCGTCGTATCGGGCGTGGCGTTGAGCAGGAGCACGCAGCCGCGACCCACGGACTTGTAGTAGATCTCCATCAGCTGTTCCACCGACCGCATCATGTGGTCCGTGTCCGGCCCCCAGAGCCACTTGTGATCGAGAAGCGGAACATCCATCTCCATCGGAAGCCAGACATCGCCGTCCGGATCGCTGTGCCGGTTCGTTGCCACGCCGGTGAGCGCATCCTTGTTTTTCACCGTCTGCCAGGCCGGATAGGGCGCAATGCCTGCCTCGTTGCCGGGCCAGCGAAGCGTGGCATGGGGACTCTGGAAGATCATGGCCTTGGGCGCGTGCCTGTCGATGATGTCCTTCACGTCGATGAGGCAGCTGCCGTCGAACCAGACCTCGCTGATCGGGCCGTAACGTGACAGCACCTCGGTGATCTGCTGCCTGTAGATCCTGCTGGCCTCCTCCTGCTTCGCCGGATCGCGGGTACGGCCGCCGCTGCCGAGGCCGGCGCCCAGATCCTCGTTGCCCGGGTAGACATAGATGCCCAGCTTCAGGCCAAACTTCCTGCAGCTCCTTGCCAGCTCGGCGAGCACGTCGCCCTTGCCATCCCTGTACGGCGTGCTCTTGATCGAGTAGTCCGTCGTGTCGGTCTGCCACCAGCAGAAATCACCCGCGTGCTTGGCCACGAAAACGATCTGCCTGGCGTTGAAGGAGAGGGCGACGCGGCACCACTGGTCCGTGTCGAGATGCGGTGGATCGATCTGATCGAGCGGCGTGGAGCGGTTGTCGTACTCCCGGCCCTGCCAGGTCCCGGGATGCCAGTGCAGGAACATGGTCACTTCCATCTCGTGCCACGCGATCTGCTCGGGGGTCGGCTTGCCGCGCGGAGATATTGCCGCATCCTGGGGTGGAAGAAGAAGCGCCATCATGAACAAGGGCGCGCAAAGAGGCTGACGGATGTCAGTGATGTCAAGAAACATGTCCTTGATCCTCCCGGCCGGCGAAGCGGCCAATCGACTCCAAGGTTCATCGGTCCGTCAAAGATAAAGGCGAACATCGGTCGCCGTCATTCCGGCCCGGCGGGCTGCCTGAAGACCCAGGTCACCGTCCTCGAAGACATGGCAGAGATCAGGCGCCACATCCAGCCGGCGGGCCGCCTCGAGAAAGAGGTCGGGCGCCGGCTTCGGCGGAAAGGGATCGTCCGCCGTCAGGATGACGTCGAAGAGGCTCTCGATCCCCAGGCCGGCGAGAACCAGGTCCACGTTCTTCCTCTTCCCCCCCGAGACGACGGCCATGGGCAAAAGGCCGTGCTTTTCCTTTGCCAGCTCCACCACGGGTGGTATCGGTTCGACGCGGGATGCATGCTTCTGGAAGTGGGCATGCTTCCGCTCCACCATGAGCCGCGGATCGAGATCCCGGTCATACCGCCTGTTGTACGATCGAATGATCCCCTCCTCCTCCATCCCCTTGAGGGAATCGAGAAAATCACGCTGAAAGGGCTCCCCTGCCGCGGAAAACGCCTTCTCCCACGACTCCAGGTGAAGGGGCATGGAATCGACCAGGGTACCGTCGCAGTCGAAGATCAAGCCTCGGACCGCCGGGCTGACTTCAATCATGTCCTTTTTCCTCTCAATCCGGCCGGATCGCTGTCGGCGGTTTCGTTCGAATCATATCCTGATCTCAGCCCAGCCAGAAGCTGAAGTAGAGATAGAGGCCCAGAACGACGGCCAGCACAAGGGCGCTGCCGATCACGTCCCACCTGTTCCAGCTCGCCCGGTTCTCGGCCCTGTCCTGTGCCGTGGCCGTGGCATAGGTGAGGCCGGAGATCCTCTTCTCGTCCGGCGGTGCGGTCATGAGGGAGACGAAGACCACGATGGCCGTGCTGATCCCGAGAAGCCAGCCCGAAGCGAAGAGAAAGTTGTACTCCCCGATGAAGACCACCCAGTCCGGTCCGGTGACCGTGCCGCCCCCCACCAGGGCCTGGATCGTCAGCTTGCCCATCCCCAGGACGAATCCGGCCGCGAGGCCCGAGATCGCCCCTGTCGCATTGATCCGCTTGCAGAAGAGGCCGAGCAGGAAGACGGCGGTGATCGGCGGCGCCAGGTAGCTCTGCACGCTCTGCAGGTACTTGTAGAGGCCGCCCTCGGAGATCAGCGGCATGACGGGGATCCAGACGATCCCCAGGACCACCACCACGCCGGTGGCGATCCGTCCCACGTTGACCAGCATCCGTTCCGAGGCGCCGGGGTTGATCTTCTCGTAGATGTCGATGGTGAAGAGGGAGGCGCAGGAGTTGAATAGCGAGGAGAGCGAGCTCATCAGGGCCGCCATCAGCCCCCCCACCACGAGGCCGCGCAGCCCCACGGGCAGCAGGGTCGATACCATGACGGGAAATACCTGGTCGCCGTTCAGGACCTCCTGGCCGTCCACCGTCTTGGTGGGAATGGCAAGGAGCCCCTTCTGATGCAGGGCGTAGCCGATCAGCCCGGGAAGCAGGAAGATCAGCACGGGCCAGAGCTTGAGAGCTGCGCCCCAGATGGCGCCCCGCCGGGCGTGCTTGAGGTCCTTCGCCGCCAGGGTGCGCTGCACGATGTACTGGTCCGTGCACCAGTACCAGATCCCCACGATCGGCGAGGCGATCAGGATGCCGAGCCAGGGAAAGTCGGGATCGCTGTTCGGCCGCCAGAGGGCGAATCCATCGGCGTTCTCGCTGCAGATCGAGACGAGCTCGTTCCACCCGCCCAGCCTGTGCAGTCCGAAGAGGGTGATGAAGATCGAGCCGATGATGAGGATGAACGCCTGGGCCGCGTCGGTGTAGACCACGGCGCGCAGGCCGCCCAGCACGGTGTAGATCCCCGTCACGACCACCGTGGCCAGGGCGCCGACCCAGAACGCCTTCTCGGGCGAACCGAAGGTGTCGGGCAGGAGGGCTCCGAAGACCATGCCGCCGGCATAGACGGTGACCGAGACCTTGGTGAAGACGTAGGCCACCAGGGAAACGAGGGAGAGGATCCACCGGGCCGTGGCATTGAAGCGCTTCTCCAGGAACTCGGGCATGGTGAAGACGCCGGAGCGGTAGTAGAAGGGAACGAACACCCAGGCCAGCATGATCAGCACCCAGGCGTGAAGCTCCCAGTGCGCCATGCCCATGCCGCTCGAGGCGCCATTCCCCGAGAGACCCACGATATGCTCGGATCCGATGTTCGAGGCGAAGACCGAGGCACCCACGACGAACCAGGCGATGTTGCGGCTCGCCAGGAAGTAATCGGCCGCGGTATCCTGCCGCCGCGACGACCACCAGACCAGGATGATGATGGCGCTGAAGTAGAAAGCGATCACGAGCCAGTCGAGAAGAACCAGTCCTGTTCCCATCTGCTTTCCTTTCTTTACATCGAAGGCCCCGCTGTCTGGAAGAGGTGGTTGATCACCGCGGCTGCGGCGCCCTGCTTCTTGCTCCCCCGCGACCGGACGACCCGGCACGCGGCCAGGGAGGGTGACAGGGCGTGAGCCCGCACCGCGCTGGTGAGCTCGTCGAAGAGATCCTCCCCCGCGTCGAAGAGCCGGCCGTAGACGAAGACGCTAGCCGGATTGAAGAGGTTGATCACCACACCCAGCCCCCGGGCCAGGAATCCGATCATCCGGACGATCTCGCGCCTGGCGCGGACCTTGCCGCTACTCACGAGCTCGATAGCCTCGTCGACGCTTACCGGATATCCCGCTTTCTTCTCGATGATCCGGGCGAAGACGCGATCCGTGGCCAGGGTCTCGAGGCAGCCGCGGTTGCCGCATCCGCACCGCTCGCCCCGGGGATCCACGGTGATGTGGCCCAGCTCGCCTCCGTAGCCGTCGCGCCCCCCCACGAAGCGCCCGCTGCTCACGACGCCCATCCCGAGCCCGGCGCTGATGTCGATCATGGCGAAGTCGTCGACTCCCCGCGCCGCGCCGAAGAGCTGCTCGGCGAGGCAGAGCGCCTCCTCCTCCTGGATGAGAATCGCTGCGAGACCGAGACGCTTCTCGATGTCCCTGGCCGGGAAGCTCCCGTCCAGGAGCCGGAGGTTGGGGGACAGCATGATCCGCCCTTCCCTGGCATTGAGGAGACCGGGTACGGACACCCCCACGCCGAGGCAGGGCGCGGCATCGGCGGCGACGAGCTTCTCCACCTCGCGAACCACCCGGGAAAGAAGCGCGCCGTAGGTGCGTGGCGTGGGAAAACGCGACACGCAGCCCTCGTCGATCCGTCCGTCCAGTCCGCAGGAGAAGACCTTGACCTCGTCGATGTCGATCACCACCCCGGCGACGCGGGAGGCGTGGCAGGCCAGGCTGAATACCTTGCTCGGGCGGCCCGCGGTGAGGAGGGGCTCGGGCTCCTCCTCCACCAGGTCGGTCTTCATCAGGTGGTCCATCAGCTTGGACATGGTGGGCGCGCTGAGCCCGGTCCGTTTCCTCAGCGCCGTGCGGGTACATGGTCCGAGCTCGAGCAGGGCGTCGAGGACGCGGCGGGCGTTCAGTCTTCTGAGCAGCGTCGGCTCGCCGAAGGCGCCGCCCGCGGGAGCGCCGGAAGGTCGATCGTGATCAGACCGATGGCTCTGCCGGTCCTCAGGATTGCCGGGGCGGTTTCTCATCAGGCTCCTGCTGTCCGTAGTAGGCGTCGGCTCCGTGCTTCCGCAGGAAATGCTTGTCCATCAGATAGTGGGGCAGGGGTTTCTGATCCGGCCTCAGTGCGAGAGTGCAGTAGGCGAGGCGCGCCACCTCCTCGAGGATCAGGGCGTGCTCCAGCGCCTCACCCACGCTTCTTCCCCAGGCGAAGGGGCCGTGCCCGGCCACGAGGACGCCGGGGAGGGTGGCGGGATCGAGCGACTCCTTCTCGAAGAGCTCCGCGATGACCCGGCCGGTGTTGGCCTCGTACTCCTCTTGCACCTCGCTCAGTGTCAGCATCCGCGTGACGGGAACGGCGCCGTGAAACGTGTCGGCATGAGTGGTGCCGACGCAGGGGATCGATTTCATCGCCTGGGCGAAGACCGTGGCGTACCGGGAGTGGGTGTGCACGACGCCGTAGATCCCGGGAAAGGACTGGTAGAGTGCGAGGTGGGTGGCCGTGTCCGACGATGGCCGGGCCCTGCCATCCACCCTCTTCCCTGATGCCAGGGAAACAGCCACCATCTCGGCCGGCCCCATGTCGTCGTACGACATGCCGCTCGGCTTGATGACCGCCACGCCCGCCTCGCGGTCCGCGCCGCTCGCATTGCCGAAGGTGAAGCGGGCCAGGCCCGAAACGAAGAGCTCCCTGTTCACACTACAGACGGCTTCTCTCATGGTTTGAAACTTCATCATCCCTCTCCCTGTTCGCCTGAGCGAACCGCGTCTCGAAGGTTGAGAAGCTCTTTCATCACGGTATGCTGGTTTTCCTGATACTCCCTGGTGCCGAAGATATCGTGCAGGCGCCTGTAGAGGCCGTAGAGCCGGTCATAGATGCGGGCGCTCTTCGGCGACGGTTCGAAGGTCGTCTCGAGAACTCCGGTCATCGCCTTCGTGGCCGAATCGAAGCTGTCGTGGCCGCCGGCCGCGCTTCCCGCCACCACGGCCCCGGCCATGGCAGCGCCCAGGGCGCAGGTCTGGCTGCTGCGCGAGATCTGGAGAGGGCGGTTCATCACGTCGGCGTAGATCTGCATCACCAGGGGGTTCTTGACGGAGATGCCGCCGCAGTTGACGACGCGGTCGATCCTGACGCCGTACTCCTCGAACCGCTCCACGATGACCCGGGCGCCGAATGCGGTGGCCTCGATCAGGGCCCGGTAGATCTCGGCCGGCGTGGTGTGGAGCGTCATCCCCGCGATGAGCCCGGTGAGCCGCTGATCCACGAGCACGGTCCTGTTGCCGTTGTGCCAGTCGAGGCAGAGGAGCCCGCTCTCGCCGGGCCTCAGTTCTTCGGCGCCCCGCGTGAGCGCTTCG
Source organism: uncultured Phycisphaerales bacterium (assembly GCA_964482235.1). Classification (GTDB taxonomy): domain Bacteria; phylum Planctomycetota; class B15-G4; order B15-G4; family CAYZWU01; genus CAYZWU01. The sequence continues at coordinate 7,805 of CAYZWU010000017.1, read as the reverse complement.
TGGGAGCCTGTCTCCGAGCCGCCCGGGGCGATGCGGTTCACGAACCAGTTGAAGATGTCGCCCACGGCGGACTGGCCCGCCTCGAGTCCGTGGAATCCGGGGAGGATCGATTCGGGGACGATTCCGCAAAGACCCGGGATGTCGGGAAGCTCCGAGTCGAGGGGCTTCACGGCCATGTCGCAGGTGGAGGTGCCGATGATCTTCACCAGCACGCCGTCGCCGATGCCCGATCCCACGGCGCCGAGGTGCGCGTCGAAGGCGCCGGCAGCCACGGGAATCCCTTCGGGCAGGCCGAGCTTCTTCGCCCATTCCGATGTGAGCCCCCCCACGGCCTGGGCCACGTGCACCGATTCGGAGGGGAGCGTTCCGCGCACGCGCGCCAGTCCCTCGTCGAGGCCTCCCAGGAACCCGGCGTCCGGATACCCGCCCCAGGCATGGTGGAACATCGCCTTGTGCCCGGCGGCGCAGATCCCCCTCCTGAGGATGTCGGGCCGGGTGGTGCCTGTGAGCAGGGCCGGAACCCAGTCCGCGATCTCCACCCAGGTTTGGGCTGCCTGGAAGACGGCCGGCGCAGCGCGGAGGCAGTGGAGGATCTTCGACCAGAACCACTCCGACGAGTAGGTGCCTCCGCACTTGGCCAGGTACTGCGGCCGCTCGGCAGCCGCCCTCTTTGTGATCTCGGCTGCCTCGGCAAAACCGGTGTGATCCTTCCAGAGCCAGGCCATGGCGTTCGGTTCGTCGGCCCACTCGGGCTTCAGGGCCAGGGGAAGGCCGTCCGGGTCCACGGGCATCGGCGTCGATCCAGTCGTGTCCACTCCGATCCCGATCAGATCGCCGGGTGCGAACCCTTCCTTCCCTGCCGCCTCGGCAAGGGCCCCCTTCACCGAAACCTCGATGCCCTTCAGGTAGTCCTTCGGGTGCTGCCGCGCCAGGTTCGGATCCTGGTCGTCGATAACAACGCCGGACTCGCCTGTTTCGTAATCGAACACGCAGGCAGCGATCTCATCACCCGTGGCGGCATCCACGATCAAGGTGCGCACGGAGTTCGTGCCGAAATCGAGACCGATGGAATACTTCTTCATCTTCTGATCCCCCTCGTCGCCCCTGCTCCGCTCCCCGGGCGGCCGCCGCCGACTCCAAACGAGCGGTCAGCGGATCTTTTGCGGCAGCATCGGGTCTGCAGCCGGAGAAGGTGCTCGAAAATCGATGGCAATACTTGTTGCATTACTTTTTTAACATTGTTAATTTAATCGCCGCGGAAAACAATTCAAACTTTTTTTCCGAATCAGGAGAGCGAGATTCTCATGGCGAAGACAACCCTTGGACTCATTGTCGGAAACCGCGGTTTCTTTCCCGACGCCCTCTGCGAGGAGGGGCGGGAACGTTTGCTCAAGGTTCTGAAAAAGGCCGGGTGCAGCGTCGTGTGCCTGACCCCGGCGGACACGAAGTTCGGTTCGGTGGAAACGCGTGAGGACGCCCGGAAGTGCGCCGACCTCTTCCGCCGCCGGGCGAACCGGATCGACGGCGTGGTGGTCAGCCTGCCCAACTTCGGCGACGAGCGCGCCGTGGCGGAGACGCTGCGGATGGCCGACCTTGATGTTCCCGTGCTGATTCACGCCTATCCCGACGAGGCGGGGCGGATGAAGAGCAGCCACCGCCGCGACAGCTTCTGCGGCAAGATCTCGGTGTGCAACAACCTGAACCAGTACGGGATCCCCTTCTCGCTCACGGCGAGCCACACCGTGGATCCCGAGTCGAGCTCCTTTGCCGGGGACCTGGCCGGATTCGTCGCCTGCTGCCGCGTTGTGCGGGGGATGCGCAACGTCCGGGTGGGCGCCATCGGTGCGAGGCCCGCCGCCTTCAACACGGTGCGGTACAGCGAGAAGATCCTGGAGGCTTCGGGTATCTCGGTGGAGACGATCGACCTCTACGAGCTCTTCGGCATGGCGGACCGGCTGAAGGAAGGAAGCCCGGCCGTCAGGGCGAAGGTGAAGGCGATCAGGGAGTACGTGCCCGCGTCAGGGGTTCCCGCGAGGTCCATCGTCAAGATGGCGAAGCTCGGCGTGGTGATCGACGACTGGTCGAAGGAGAACGATCTTTCGGCAACGGCCGTCCAGTGCTGGACCGCCATGGAGGAGTTCTTCGGCGTCGTCCCCTGCACCGTCATGAGCATGCTCTCCGAATCGCTCCTGCCCAGCGCCTGCGAGGTGGACATCACCGGCGCCCTGGCCATGCTCGCCCTGCGCCTGGCCGGCAACACCCCCTCCGCCCTGCTCGACTGGAACAACAACTTCGGCGACGATCCCGACGCCTGCGTTCTCTTCCACTGCTCGAACCTGCCGAAATCGATGTTCAGCCGGATGAAGATGGATTACCAGGAGATCATTGCCGGGGCGCTGAGCAAGGAGAAGACCTACGGCACCTGCGTGGGGCCGATCCGGCCCGGCCCATTCACCTACCTGCGGATCTCCACGGACGACACCCTGGGGATCATCCGAGCCTTCGTGGGTGAAGGCGAGATCATCGACAATCCGATCGAGACCTTCGGCGGCTACGGAGTGGCGCGCATTCCCGACCTCCAGGAGCTGTTGCGCTTCATCTGCGAGAACGGCTTCGAGCATCACGTGGCCATGATCCGCTCGACCGTCGCCCACGCCGTTCTCGAGGCGCTTTCCAGGTACCTTTCATGGGATGTCTACTTCCATGAGTAACGATTCGCCGATACTACGCCGATACCGAGCCCGCGCAATCTCCGCCATATTCGGGGAGAGTCATATCCAAAATGGTTGCGTCTCCAGCCGAATATGGCGGAGATTGCGCGGGCTCGGTATCGGCGTGCTCGTCTTCCTGATCCTGTTCATTGCCGACGAGTGCGTTGCGCAGGACGCGAAGAATACCGATGCGGCGGACTACCCCTATCGCCCGGTCCCCTTCACCGATGTGACGGTGACGGATGCCTTCTGGGCGCCCCGGATCGAGACGAACCGGAATATCACGATCCCCTACGCCTTCGAGCAGTGCGAGAAGACGGGGCGAATCGACAACTTCGCCATTGCCGGGAATCTCATGGAGGGCGAGCACAAGGGGAGCTTCCCCTTCGACGACACCGATCCCTACAAGATCCTCGAGGGAGCAGCGTACACCCTGGCCGAGTCGCCCGATCAGGCGCTCGAAACCTATCTGGACGAACTGATCGCGAAGATCGCGGCCGCCCAGGAGGACGACGGCTACATCTACACCTGCCGCACGAACGAGTGCCGTCATCTATCCCGCTGGATGGGGCCCGAGCGCTGGGTCAGGCTGAGCGGGAGCCACGAGCTCTACAACGCGGGGCACCTCTACGAGGCTGCGGCAGCCCACTTCCAGGCCACGGGAAAGCGGAGCCTTCTCGACGTGGCGCTCAGGAACGCCGACCTCCTCTGCCGCACGTTCCACGCCGAGGGGCTTCGGATGCCTCCAGGGCATCAGATCATCGAGATGGGATTGGCCAGGCTGTTCCGGATCACCGGCGATCCCCGCCTCATCGAGCTGGCGCGGTATCTCCTTCTCGAACGGGGCCGGCCTCACGACCGCGAGCTCTGGGGGCCGTACAACCAGGACCACGCCCCGGTGATCGAACAGCGCGAGGCCGTGGGGCATGCCGTCCGGGCCACCTACATGTATGCCGGCATGGCCGACGTGGCCGCCCTGACCGGCGACGAGGCGATGAAAAAGGCGATCGACACGCTGTGGCGGAACGTGGTCGAGAAGAAGCTCTACGTCACGGGCGGCGTGGGAGCCAGGGGCAACGGGGAGGCCTTCGGCGACAACTACGAGCTGCCCAACATGAGCGCCTACTGCGAGACCTGCGCCGCCATCGGGAACGTCTACTGGAACCATCGGCTCTTCCTCCTTCACGGCGAGGCGGAGTACATCGACGTTCTCGAACGAACGCTCTACAACGCCTTCCTCTCGGGCATCGCCCTGGACGGAAAACACTTCTTCTACCCAAACCCCCTCGAATCGATGGGACAGCACAGGCGGTCCCCCTGGTTCGGCTGCGCCTGCTGCCCGGGAAACGTGACGCGCTTCATCGCCTCGGTGCCGGGCTATCTCTATGCCCATCGGGGAAACGCGATCCATGTCAACCTCTTCGCCTCGGGGAAGACGAGAATCGCCACGGAGAAGGGAGCCGTCAGGATCGAGCAGGAGACCCGCTACCCCTGGGGCGGGCACGTGCGACTCAGGGTGGATCCGGAAGCTACGGGAGACGAATTCACCCTCTTTGTGCGGATCCCCGGTTGGGCGCGAAACAGGCCCGTGCCGAGCGATCTCTATCGCTTCATGCAGGAGAGAACGGAGCCCGTGGTTCTCGAGGTGAACGGCGAATCGTCTCCCCTTGTTTTGGAGCGCGGCTTCGCACGGATCAACCGGGCCTGGCAGAAGGGCGATGTGATCGATCTCGAACTGCCGATGCCCGTGCGGCGCGTCGCGGCCCACCCTGCCGTCGAAGCGGACCGGGGCAAGACAGCCCTGCAGCGCGGTCCCCTTGTCTACTGCGCCGAGTGGCCGGACAACGACGGGCATGTGATCGATTGCGTGCTGCCCGATGACGCCGAGCTCTATACGCGGTTTCGCGGCGATCTGCTGGGCGGCATCACCGTGATCGAGGGCGAGTGCCAGAGTCTCAGCGAGGGCAGCGAGCCCGGCGAACTGATCGTCCGGCCGAAGAAGATCACGGCCATTCCATACCACCTCTGGGCCCACCGGGGTCCGGGGGAGATGGCTGTCTGGCTCGCCAGGGAAAGGGGTGCGGCCAGGCCTCTTAGACGGCCCACCCTCGCCTCGACCTGCCGGCTCACCGAGTCGGGCGGCAAGAATCCCGGCGCCATGAACGACCGGCTGGAGCCGGAGTCGTCGGGCGATCACGGCGTGCCGTTCTTCCACTGGTGGCCGCGCAAGGGAACGGTCGAGTGGGTCGAGTGCGACTTCGGGTCGGAGCAGGAGGTATCGCGGGCTGCGGTCTACTGGTTCGATGACACGGGAAGGGGCGAATGCTTGGTGCCCGCCTCGTGGCGCCTCCTCTATCGCGACGAGGGAGAGTGGAAGCCCGTGTCCAATCCGACACCCTTCGACGTCGCGCTCGACCAATTCAACGAGGTGACCTTCGATTCCGTTACGACAGATGGAATCCGCCTCGAGGTCGAGCTCCAGGAGAAGTGGTCCGCCGGCATCCACGAGCTCGTCGTGAGCGAAGGGACATCTTCATCCGAATCGTCGAAGAAAGGCGGCGACACCTCTTCTTCGAACGCTCTGGCCAACCCATCGTTCGAGAAGGTGCGCAACAACAAGCCCGAGGGCTGGTCGATCTTTCGCTGGGGAGGCAAGGGCAAGCTCGGTCATGCCCCGAAGGGCCGCACAGGATCGTGGAGCGCATCCATCACCTCCCGGGACGGAGCGGACATCGCATGGGGACAGCGCGCGGCTGTCCGTCCCTTCTCGAGATACCGTCTCTCGGGATGGATCCGGACCGAGGGGCTCGAGGCCACCACGGGCCGGGGGGCGCTCTTCAACCTGCACGCCCTGTCCGGATGCGAGACACGCGCCCTCTTGGGAACGAACGACTGGACGCTCGTGGAGATGGAGTTCGATACCGAGGATATCGACATGGTGCACGTGAACTGCCTCTTCGGCGGCTGGGGCTTCGCCAGGGGCAAGGCATGGTACGACGACGTTCGCCTCGAGCTCCTGGAGACCCGGAACATGAAGCCTGAAATCACCATATCCAAAGGCAGGGAAGGCACCCCCATCTCGAAGTACATCTATGGCCAGTTCATCGAGCACCTGGGGCGCTGCATCTACGGAGGCATCTGGGCCGAGATGCTCGAGGACCGCAAGTTCTTTCTTCCTGTCGATCACAAGGAATCGCCCTGGAGATCGCTCGGGCCGGAAGGTGCGGTGTCCATTAGCCGCGAGGATCCCTACGTGGGAGAGCATACTCCGGAAATCGAAACTCGAGACGGCGGCGAACCGGCCGGCATCGTCCAGGAAGGACTCGGGCTGGAAAAGGGGAAAGCCTACCTGGGCCGGATCGTTCTCGCGGGAAAGGTAGGCGCCGGCACGGTGGATGTCTCCCTGGTCTGGGGACCGGGCGATGGCGATCGGCAGACGATCACCATCCCGGATCTGCGCGGCGAGTTCAGGAAGAGTCCGCTCCGCTTCGAGGCCGGCGCAACGACGGACAACGGGCGGATCGAGATCACGGTATCGAGTCAGGGTATCGTACGCGTGGGAACCCTTTCGCTGATGCCTGCTGACAACGTGAAAGGGATGCGGCGCGACACCCTGGCCCTCCTCGAGGAGCTCGACTCCCCCATCTATCGTTGGCCCGGCGGCAACTTCGTGAGCGGGTACGACTGGCGGGACGGCATCGGAGATCCCGACCGCCGCCCGCCGCGCAAGAATCCCGCATGGACAGGCGTGGAGCACAACGATTTCGGCATCCACGAATTCATGGACTTCTGCACCCTACTCGGCACGGAGCCCTACGTCACGGTGAACACGGGCGAGGGTACGAAGGAGCTGGCCGCCGACGAGGTCGAGTACTTCAACGGCGCCCCCGACACCCCCATGGGGAAGCAGCGCGCTGCCAACGGGCGTCGCGAGCCCTGGGGCGTGACGTGGTGGGCCGTGGGCAACGAGATGTACGGCAACTGGCAGATCGGCCACATGCCGCTCGAGACGTACGTGAAGAAGCACAACGCCATCGTCGATGCCATGCGGGCCAGGGACAGCTCGATCCGGTGCGTCGCCGTCGGCAACCTGGGCCGCTGGACCGAGGTCACCCTGGCCGAGTGCTGCGATCACATGGAGCTGATCAGCGAGCACTTCTACGTGCAGGAGCTTCCCGGTGTGATGGGGCATTCGGCACAGGCGCCGCGGGCCGTGAAGCGGATCTGTGATGCGCACAGGCGATACAAGGTGGCGATTCCGGCTCTCGAGAACAGGTCGATTCCCATCGCTCTCGACGAATGGAACTACTGGTACGGCCCCCACCTCTTCGGCGAGCTGGGCACGCGGTATTTCTGGAAGGACGGTCTCGGCATCGCCCGGGCCCTTCACGAGTATTTCCGGAACAGCGACATCGTGTTCATGGCCAACTACGCCCAGACGGTCAACGTGATCGGTTGTATCAAGACGAGCAAGACCGCGGCCGCCTTCGCCACGACGGGGCAGGTGCTCAAGCTCTATCGAAGGGTCTACGGCGAGATCCCCATCGCCATTTCGGGCACTCCTGAACCGCTCGACGTGGCTGCCGCCTGGACCAGCGACAGGAGCGCGGTCACGCTGGCCGTGGTCAATCCTCTCACCGAGTCAATTTCTCTGCCGATCACCTGGGAAGGCATCGAGCTTGAAGGAAAGGTCTCGGCCTATCGGATACGACATGACGATCCGATGGCCTACAACGAGCCGGGACGGCCGGACGAAGTTTTCATCGAGGAGTTCGCCATGGACCGCTTCCCCGAATCGGTCGAGATCCCCTCCTTGAGCGTGACGGTATTCAGAATCGGACGTTAGATCGATCACACGAATCCTCTCCGCAGATCCGCGCGCCTACTCTGTTGAAAGCTGACCTTGATCGTCAGGCAGCCCATCTGAGATGACAACAGGCAAAGAAGCAAACGGATCGTTCACCCGCAACGATCGTTAGCGATCGTTCTATTCCATCCGGGCATCGGCGTGTCCGTGGATCGCGCCGTAATAGCCGGCTTGTAAACGGCGGAGTAAAAGTGTAACGGATGGCGTTTGAAAAGTGTAACACAGGA
>CAYZWU010000016.1:88497-98001 GCA_964482235.1 uncultured Phycisphaerales bacterium | reverse complement strand
GACGAAGAAATGAAACCCGAAAAAGGCGACAACTATCTTGAAATTCGCCGTTTTCGAGCCCTGATGAAGCGGCGGATCGGGCCAGTCCGTTGATGCGGTGTGAAGAATGGAAGACAAAACCGCGCCCTGTCATGCCGCGGCGATGGAGTCAGGGCGAATCAGCGCGCCCGGGTTTTATGGGGGATAACTGTGATGATTCTGGTAATTGTATTTATGTCAATAAATTAGATTTGGTTGCCGGCCTGTTCCCGCAATTCGTTCTCTCTTGAAGGAAGGGCATGTCATGGTTGCTGATGCCGCCCCTCTGACGCATGTCAAGGAGTACCGATTCGGATCGATAAGCCTGAAGACAGGCTCCTTCACATCGGATCTGATCCTCTGGCCGGACCGCGTCATGGAGAACTGGTGGCGCCGGACAGGCCACAATCTCTGCATGGAAGATATCAAAGAAATTCTGATCAATCCTCCCGCACGCCTCCTGATAGGAACGGGATACCATGGAGCGATGAGCGTTCCCGACGATCTCATAAGCCGTCTCGAGAAGAGCGGGACGGCTGTCTCGGTGGCCGCGACACCCCAGGCCGTTTCGATCTGGAACAGCTGGCTCGACGAGGAAGGCCGCGATCTCGATGCGGCGGCCGGATTCCACCTCACCTGCTGAGTTGAACGCGCGGGACGGCGCTGTCACTTCCCGGCCATCATCATCTTGCAGATGGTCTCCCCTCCGTTGAGCCGCCAGAGCATCGGCAGCGGCCTGTCGAGGCCCTCGGTGTACTCCGGCGTGTTCTCCCATCGCCAGGGAAGAATGTTGCAGATATCCGAGAAGTGCTGCCACCGCCGGCGCGGCATCCCTGTCACCATGTGGATGTGGTTGGCCGGGACGCCCATCTTGGAGAGACTGGCCGGGATATGATCGAAGGTCAGGAACGTGTGCGGCCAGGTGTAGTTGGAGGCGTGCGCCACCCTCTCGGCCAGGGGCGCCGGCAGCTCGACGCTTTCCGCCTCGTCCTGGATCATGGTGAACATGCCGGACAGGTCCGAGTAGGCGAGGCGGCCTGCCATCCCCGTGATCCCCTTCGGCGAAAGAAAACCGACCGAGAAGCCGAGCCCCGGGAAGTAATCCTTGTCGGCGCGGAAGAGGAAGTGCTCCGTTCCGTAATCGAGGGAGGCGCTTCCGGAATTGTTGCCGTCAATGAATCCGCGCTTCATCCAGCTCTTCTCCCGGAAGGGAGCCAGATCGAGATCCAGCTCCGCGGCGTTCTTCTCGATCTCCCACGGTTCGTAGACCTTGCGGTAGTCCATGAACAGCGTGGGCCGGCCGCCTGACAGGAACGAGTAGGCGATCATGGTCAGGAGGCCCTGGATGTCGTTCTCCGTGGCAAAGGGGACGGCCTGCTTGGGGCCGTTGTGATCCTCCGTGGAGTTGAATAGCGACTCGGCGATGTCGGCCGTGCTCATCGGAATGCCGTCATGGCACGATCCCCAGGCCAGCTGGCTCGTCCACCCGCCGCCCACGGCATTGATCGATTTCATGTGGTCGCGAAGGATCAGGTAGAGGGCGAGGCCCTCGTCGAGCTTGGCGCGATCCTCATCCGACAGGGGCGGGGGAGCCGCTTTCTCGCCCGTGTAGAGGGGAAGCTTCTTTCCCGTCACCTCCTCGTAGTTCGGATAGATGCGATCCTTGAACTTTTTGTCCACTACCCAGTCGCGGAGCGCCGCGAGCTCTTCCCCGTCGTATCCGCCCTTCTTGCGGAGCATGTCGGCAAAGAGCTTCATCGACTCCCTGGTCGATTCGAGGCCGAAGAACCGCCGCGCGGCGTGGACATGGTTCAGCGCCGTTTCCATCTGCATCGAGTCCGTGTCCATTGAGAGGTACCGCCTGCCGCGGAGGGCGGCGGCCGCCGTCATGGCGTAGCAGAGATCCTCGATCTCCTTCACCGTTCCCTCGTCGAAATCGGGATCCTGGCCCGTCTCGGGCATGTTGCCGATCACCACGGAGCAGAGCCTCCCTGTCTGCGCATAGGCGCCCACCAGGGCGTCGATCCCCACGACCCCGGGCTTGGGAGCGTTGTTCCCGCCGATGCAGGCCAGCGGCATGGAGGGAGGGAAGTGGGCCGTCAGGGCCATGGCGCTGCGGCCGGGAAAGAACCAGGTGTCCGGAACGGCCAGCAGTGCGCCCACGCAGGCATCCTTCATCTCGGCGGCACCTAGATCGGCGCTGGCCTCGTCGTCCACAAGCTTCGAGCAGAAGAAGACGTTCGGCGGCGATCCATCGGGAAGACGGACACCGTCCGCCACGAGGCGCGCTGCCATCCTGCCTATGTTGAAGGCGCGCTCGCGGGCGAGCGGATCGATGCGGGGATCGCAGGGCACGAAGATTCCCAGGGTGGGAACAAGAGGGTTCTTGTCTTGGATGAACGGCATGGAGGGCTCCTTCTTTCCGGATTGTCGGTCGAGTCACACGATGATGGAAATTTTTTACGCCGAAATCAACTCCTCTTCCTGCGGCTCCCGATGCTAATACAAGGCCGGGTGGACTTTTTTGACTGGTCACCCGGTTGCTTCGGGCACATTTTGCGTTACCGTGCCCTGGATATAATATAGAAAGGAAAACATCAAAATCCCTCCTTGGCGGGCACGCACCCAGGCCCTCCTGGTCACAGAACACTGGAGCTCGCTTCAGAAATGAGCCGGATACTCTGTCTTCTTCTGCTTCTATTCCCCTTTCTGCCCGTCCTGGCGCAGGATGAACCGTCAACCTGTCAGGCTGCGCTGGATCAAGCCGAGTCGTCCCTGCAGGACGAGGACTGGGACGGGGCGCGGCTCTGGATCGACCGGGCGCTGGAAAGGGATCGCAACTCGCTGGAAGCCTGGAGATTGCGCGTACTCTGGTCCGAGGGCATCGGCGACAGTGACGAGCTCGTCTACGCGATGCACCGCCAACTTCGACTCAGCATCGCTCAGGAGCGCCCCCGCAAGGAGCTGAAGGCGCTGCGCGAGCGCCTCGAGGCTGCCGATCCGATCGCCCCGGACCTGCTCGACCTGAAAGCCCTCTTCGTGAAGCGGCTTCTCGTTCTCGCCGACGCTTACGAGAAGGCGGGCAGGCCGCACTCGGCGATCCGCGTGCACAAGGAGATCCGCGCCCTCGATCCCGAGTTCAAGGAGAGCGAGGAGGCGATCCAGCGGATCTCGTCGATTCCCGATCCCAGCCTGGCGGACACGGCCAAGCCGAAGGATCTCTTCGCCGACGTCTCGGAGGAGTGGATCCGCGAGTTCGACTCGGAGCATGATACGTGGAAGGATCGGGCCAAGGTCGTCAAGGACAACTACACGACCTTCAGCGACGCAGGATACGAGGTGATGATCCAGGCCGCCGAGGCGATGGAGCAGATGAATACCTTCTACAGGATCTTCTTCCGGTACGGCTCGGAAGAGGACGGCCGGAGCGTACCGAAGATCAACCTGCACATCTTCAAGAACAGGGACGAGTATCTGAGCCTCGGTATCGGACCGCCCGTCGAGTGGTCGGGCGGCCATTTCACCGGCAGCGCCGTGGAGACCTACATCGGCAACGGCGGGTTCGAGGGGATGATCACCACCCTTTTCCACGAAGCGGCGCACCAGTTCATCGCCCTGGCCACAAATGCGGTGGGGTGGCTCAACGAGGGGCTGGCCTGCTTCTTCGAAGGCTGCCGGATCTTGCCGAACGGCACCGTGCTGATGAACATGCCGGCCAATCACCGGCTCTTCCCCCTGGCGCAGCGGATGGAGAAGGGCTGGATGTCGGACCACATGGACGGCATGAACGCCGAAAAGCTGTCCGATTCGTCGCCCGAGAAGTCGCCCACGTTCCGCATCCTCCTGGAGAACAAGTACAGCTGGGGGCCGGCCTGGTATGCCCCCACGTGGGGACTGGCCTATTTCCTCTACAACTACCAGGATCCTCTCGACGGCCGGTTCGTCTACAGGGCTTCCTTCCGCGAATTCATCGACAAGTCGGGCGGGCGCGTGGGGGAGGGTGCGATCCGGAACTTCGAGGAGGTCGTCCTTGGCAATCCCTCGAAGCCGACCAAGGGCTTCTCATCGAAGAAGAACGGCCTCGCCCTGCCGCGCACTGTCGCCGAGCTCGACGCTGTGTGGAAGGAGTGGATCCTCAAGCTCCGAGACGAGGAATCGGGAAAGGTCATGGTCCGCCATCCCTACCTCGAATGGGCGCGCAATGCCATCAAGCGGGGCGACCTGGACGATGCCCAGGAGTTTTTCGAAAAGGGGGTGGTGGAGTACTCGGAGTCGGTGGAGCTTCTCCTGGAGTTCGCCGATTTCCTGGCAGACAGCCGGAAGAACACCGACCGCGCCAGCAAGCTGGTCCACCAGGCGATCCGCATCCTCGAATTCGAGGACAAGGTGGACGAGAAGGCGATCCGCAGTGCCGAGAAGCTTCTGGCCAAGTGGGATCCCAAGTGGCGGACGCTCAACCGGATTCACGAGGAGCTCTGGGCCACGGCCCGCGGGCTGGCCCAGCGCTACCTGGTCGAAGGCCTGCCGATGATGACCATGGACGTGAGCTGGCGGCTCGGAACCGCTCTGGGCGATCCCGAGATCTTCAAGATCTTCGAGAAGGGCGTGCGAGAGGCGCAGAAGTCGATCTGGATCTGGGAGCTGGCCTTCAACGAGAAGAACCTGGACGGCTGGGTGACGAGTGGCAGCAAAACGTTCACGCCCGAGGGGCCCGTTCTTTTCTCCCAGTTCGATACCTATGATCAGAACCGGTTCGACTACCAGTTCCTCACCCTGGACAGGGTCACTTACGGCGATTTCTCCCTCGAGGCCGAGGTCCTCTCGCGCACGGGGCAGAACACATTCTGCGGGCTGGTCTTCGGGCGGAAGAGCGATCAGATGTTCCACGCTCTCATCTACTTTCCCAGGCCGCTGGACAGCTCGACGGGCGGCGTGACCCGAGCCCGCAAGGGCTTCGTCGATCTGACAAGCTTCTACGGATCGAACAACTACCAGATCTGGCGCCACAACTCCGTCGACTCGCGCGGCGGCGGCTGGCACAAGCTGCGCCTCGATGTGACGGGGCGCTTCGTCGACGTCTGGTTCGACAACGAGCTCATCGTCACCCAGGAGTTTCCGAACCTCGATGTCCTCAGGGGAAGCTTCGGACTGATCACCGGCGTCGGATCGGCAAGGTACCGCAACATCCGCTTTCTCGCGCGGCAGCCTCGCGATCCGGGCGCCCGGATCGAGCGCGATATCCGGATGGAGAAGCTCGAGAACCTGGCGCAGAAGACGGGCGGAAGCCTGGGCGGAAGCTGGCTCGGACAGGTTCCTCCCTGGTTCGACAGCGTGATCTGGGTCCAGGAGCAGCGCACCGGCTGGGACGACAGGGGGCCCGCGCCGACCCTCCTCGTCTTCTGGAACAAGAAGCAGAACGAGCTGATCCCCATCGACGGGTGGCTGAACTTCATGGCCGAGCAGTACGCCCCGGCCGGTCTGAACATCATCTCCGTGGCCGCGCCGGAGGACAGGGCCGCGATCGACGAGTACCTGATCTCCCATCCTTTTCCAGGATCGGTCTGCGTGGACGTTTACCGGGGCAAGGGGTACGGAGCCATGTTCGAGAAGTACGCGATCCAGCGCTTCAACATGCCACGTCTTTTGCTTCTCGATATCGATCACAAGGTGGTGTGGGAGGGCGATCCCGGCTTCCTGCTCAACAAGGGCTGGCGCAAGGGGCTCGAGAGCTACGTGGAACCGCCGCTCAACGACCTGGTGAAGCGGAAGAAGCTCAAGGCGCTTCACGAGTGGCGATCAGGCTGGGCCGAGACCGGCAGGCCGGCTCTTGCCGACGGCGATCTGGAAACGGCCCTGCCCCTTCTCCAGTCGGCCAGGGATTTCAACGGCCTCGAAGCCCCGGAGATCGTCGAGGCCCGCGCAGTCCTCGACATGGTTGACACATCGCTGGCCTGCATGGAGGCCGTTGCCGTCACCCTGTCGCGCTACGAGGCTGAACCGGCCGTCACGGTCCTTCTCTCCTGGAGCAGGCTGATGGGCCGGAAGGTCGATTCAAGGACAGATACGGCTCTGCGTCCCTTCCTCAGGAGCGAGAGAGCCCAGGCCTGGACCCGGGCTTTCGACCTCATGCAGAAGACACGCAAGAAGCTGAAGCCGGGCAAGGAGCGCCCGGCCATCGAAACCCTGATCGCCAACCTGGAGAAAATCGAGGAGCAGCAGTCGGATCTGTTCCGCTTCCGGGATTCGCTACTCTCCGCCCTATCCACGGGAGGCGTGGATGCGGCCCTGAAGGAGATGGAGAGGATCGAAAAGATCCCGGCCCGCTGGCTGGCAAGGGAATATTTCAAGTGGTGAGAGGGCCGTAAAAACAAACCGTAAAGCACCGGGTCAGATGACACGCCGCGGCGGTCAGTTTTCGGTGAGAAACGCACCTCAAACCCCGATCACCATGGCGCGAGGTTCCCCTCACACTTCAATTCACTTTCTCACCAACTCCCATGCAACGGTCATTCACACCTGTACTGCGTAAGACGCCCCCAATCGGTTCTGTGAGGTCCATGTTCGAGGTTTTAAAGATGAAATGAGAAGGCCAGCCTCCCGGCGCAGTACCTAAAATGGTCTGCAAGATTTTTTCGGGCTCGAGGGCCCAAACAAAAGGAGGCTGACCATGAAGAATTCTACCAGAACCGTTTCAGAGTTAACGTTTGGTTTGGATCTTGGCGACCGAAAGAGCCACATTGTCTGCATCGGACTGGAAGGAGAAGTGATCAGAGAGGATCGGGTAGCTACGACGGCTGTTGCGCTAAAAAAGTACTTCCTCAGGCACAAGCCGTCACGGATCGCCTTCGAGGTAGGCGCCCATTCCCACTGGGTGCAGCACCTGCTCGAGGAATGCGGGCACGAGATCATCGTGGCGAATCCGAGACAGATCCCCTTGATCTACAAGAGCCATAACAAGACGGACAGGTCGGATGCTGACAAGCTGGCTCGCCTTGCGCGGTTCGACGTCCAGCTCCTGTGTCCCGTTCAGCATCGGGGCGTGTCCGCGCAGAAGGATCTGGCATTTCTTCGGAGCCGGGACATCCTGGTCAGGACGCGGGCCAGGCTGATCACCCATGCCCGCGGTCTCACCAAGATATTCGGTGCCCGGCTTGCCGGCTGTTCGACAGCGTCTTTCCACCGAAAGGCCGAAGAGGGCATCCCCGAGTGCCTCCGTCCGGCCCTCGATCCCATCGTCTCCATGATCAAGGAGCTGACGGAGGAGGTCTTCCGACGTCCAACCTCGGACATGGACCTCACAGAACCGCCCGCAGGCGCCCAATAACGCATTCCAACTCAGGAGTGAGTAAACTCAGCCTTGCTCCGCGGCCCATTGGTGAGAAAGTTTTCCAACCCGATTCGGGTATCCTTCGTCCCAAAGCACTCTCCAAAGCCACGTGCCTCGAGCTCGAGCCCTTCTTCAAGGGACATCCCCGCTCCCTCGATAATCGTTCTGCGAATGATCTCGTCCGCCTTGCGCGAGAGATGTCCAACGTCGATCTCCGGCAGATCGTCGGGTAGATCGATGGGCCCTTTGGGGATCGCCGGAACGGAGATCGCACCGGATGCGATGCCGCGGGCAAGCCGCATCGCCTCGTCGATCAGCTCCTCGCGTGCCACCTCCTCGAGCACGAGCCCCCATTCCCTGGCCTCGGAAGAGGAGATGGGATTGCCGATGCGAAGCAGGGACCAGGCTCTTTCCATACCGATCAACCGCGGCAGGCGCTGCGTTCCGCCGTAACCGGGGATCAGCCCGAGGTTCGGCTCGGGCTGCCCGGCCAGGACCTTGGTTCCCTTCACGGCGATCCGCACGGTGCAGGCCATGGCGCACTCGTTGCCGCCGCCGAAGGCGAGGCCGTTCATGGCGGCCACGACAGGCTTGCCAAGGTTCTCGACGCCGGTGAAGATCTTCTGCCCTCGGGACGAGAGTGCGTACCCTTCGTCAGGACCCTTCAGCCGGGACAGCTCGCGGATGTCGGCGCCCGAGACAAAGGCCTTGATTCCGAAGCCGGTCAGGACGGCGGCCTTGATGGCGCCGTCCTGCTTCACCGATTCGAAGACCGACCTGATCTGGGAGAAGACATCCCTGTCCAGGGCGTTCAGGAAGCGGGGCCTGCGAATGGTCACCAGGGCGACGTCATCGAAGTCGCGCCTGAGCACCACGGGGATGAACCAGGGCTCTCCCGACGCCGCCTGGTTCCGGAGGATCGCGGGAACCTCGACGCCTTCAGCCGCTGCCGCGTATTCCTCGGCGAGCTCGAGCGCTCGGGCGATCCCTTCCCTGTTCATCAGGGCGAAGGGGCCCTTCATCTTGAAACCGATCTCCAGGGCCAGGTCCAGATCCTCGATCGACGCGGTACCCGATTCGACCAGAGCCGAGGCCAGGAGGAAGCAGGCGCCTTTCAGCCTGCCGGTGAGAGCCTGGGCCGCCTCGTCCGCGCAGGCCGGCGCCTCCTTTCCCTTTCCAGGAGTGAAGAGGGGGGAGCCGAGGGCGGCGGCAGCCAGGGCATCCAGATCGGCTTCCGTTGCCTCGCCCCGCGTCACGCAGAGTCTTGCGGCCTGCGCGAGGCGATGGCGGAACGAGCTTGCTGCGAAGCAGGAGTGTCCGTCCCGCGTCACGATCGGCAGCTTGCCTGACAGCTCGAGGAGCTGCGATACGAAGTCGACCGTCGCCACCTTCGTTTCCGGGGCCGGGGCGATCTCGACCAGCATGTTCCTTGCGAGAGGTTGGCAGAAATGGAGCGCCAGCCAGCGCTCCTTCCTCTTCAATCCGTTGAAGAGATCGTCGAGATCGATCGAATCGGTCACGATCGCCACGATCGTGTCCTCCGGCAGGGTGTCGTCGAGATGCGCCGCATTCACCCGCTTTCCAGGGCCTTCTTCCGAGGCGTCGACAGCCAGAACGGCGCCGGATGCCTCGGCCGGGTCGGTCGAGAAGCGGATGCCGCCAAGAACGGCTTCCGCCAGCTCAGGCTTCATCGGCTTGCCCTTGCTGCCCTCTGCGATCTTCTCGCGGATCCGGGCCGCCGCCTCCTCGAGGCGCGCGTCCGTCTGGTCGATCATCACGATCGAGACGCTGTTCCGAACAAAAGCGGTGCTGAAGAAGAGTGCCAGGTCCGCGGCTGCAGGACCGGATCCGAAGAGCGCGATCTTTTCCACGGTCCGTCCCGAAAGGGTAAACGCCATCTGAGATCTCCCGAAGGTAATAAATCCATGCCGTGTCAAGAGAGCCGACCGGTTCGATAGGCAAACCCAACGCGCCGTCGCGATTGAAAGGAGTAAAGATTACGAGATTTCGAGCCCTCAGTCATCAACTACTTCAGGCGAATCTGGCGATACCGGCGATGGCGATACCGAGCCCGCGCAAAAAACCCCCCAAAACGGGGGGGGGGGGCGGACTCGGGTGTGGGGCGGTGCGGATGTGGGGGGGGGTTGGGGGGGGGGGGT
>CAYZWU010000016.1:0-88487 GCA_964482235.1 uncultured Phycisphaerales bacterium | reverse complement strand
AACCCCCCAACTTCGGGGGGGGTGGTGCCTATCTCGTTGGTGGGGCTGCCCGTATGTGGCGGAGATTGCGCGGGCTCGGTATCCTCAGGGAAGGATCGTGATGGCCACGTAATCCTTGCTGAGAAGGTAGTTGACGTAGTCGTTGGTGAAAACGACCTGCACGTAGCGCGTCAGCCCCACGGCGCCGGGAAAGCTGGGAACGGCAAGCGTGTCGGAAGCCATTCCCGCTCCCGGCATGATCCCCACGTACATCAGCATGAAGGTGTTCGGCGGCGTGATGTCGAGGTAGAGCGTTCCGCTTGCATAAGATGTGGTCGCACCCTCGGGGACGTCGCCGGTGCAGCGATAGGGGATGTAGCTCCAGCCCGGCGAGCCGTGAACCTCCAGGTCGATCGTTCCTCCGGCGATCGGCTTGCCCCGCACCATAATGTCCTCGTTGCCCAGGTCGAGGCAGTCCACGTCGCCGCCCTTGCCGGATACGTTGGCATGAATCTTCTTGCCGCCCGACACGGTGACCTGCCCGTCGGCCGAGATGTCCGTGCTGTAGACCGATCCCCTCGTGTCGATGCTCCCGACGGGAGTGTTCGAGCCGCGCTCGATGATCTGCACCTCGTCGTTCGTGTCGAACTCGTCTCCCCACCGCCCCAGCGCGAAGTATCGGCCGTCGCGGCTGATCGCGGCATCGACGCACACGTCCTGGTACGTGCCGGAGCTGTTCCACGTGACGTGGGAGAGGATCGTCTTCGTGGCCACGTCCATGATGTAGCCCTCGCACTTCGTGTATGTGGGCGAGTACTGGGTGACGCCGAATCCCAGCGTCGTTCCGTCGTCGGAGAAGTCCATCTCATCGCCGTAGTTCCCCGAGCCGGTGGAGAAGGTGTGCGAGGTCCAGCTCGAGCCGACCTTCTCGTGGATCTCGACCGCGCCGAAGCCGCCGAAGGCGAACTTGGTCCCGTCGCCGGAGATGCAGTGGCTGTCGAAGGAGCCGCCAGTCCTTGCCGTGTGGACCACCGACAGGGTGGCGATGTCGAAGATGCTCACATCGTACGAGCCGTCGTGGAAGTAGAGCGTCGAGCCGTCGGCCGAGAGATCGAAACCGCGGAGGCCCTTCGATACCTGGGAGTAGGAGCTGATCTCGACGCCCGTGTCCGGATCGAGGAAGAAGAGGTCGAGCATGCCGGTGTTGTTGTTGTAGATGGCGATGGCCACGATGGTGAAGTCCCGGTCCACGGCCATTCTCGTGCCGTAGTTGATCGTGTGCGGGTAGCTCCAGGTCCAGATCGGCGTGGCAGAGGCCGAGGTGTAGCAGTGAACCCAGGGCGTTCTGTTCATGATGTCCGGGTTGTTCACGTGGTACATCACCACGTGACGGTCGCCTTTCGACGGGGAGGAGCATCCGTAGCCCGACGACGTCTGGTAGATCGAGCTGTCGGTCCAGATCGGCACGGGAGGATTGCCGTCGAAGACGGAGAAGAGCTCCACCTTCTCGTTGTTGAGCTCGCATACGGCGCAGACCTGGGTTCCCCTGTTGCCGATCGAGACGTTGCCCGCGATCCAGTAGAGTCCGCTGTCCGGGTAGTTCCAGAGAAGACCGGGTGCCGTGTTCGATGTTCCGGGCGACACGACGCCGAAGGAGTTGATCTGGCCGCCGTCGAACTCATGCCTGGTGAAGACGCCGGCAGGGGTGACCTCCTCCCACGAGCGGACGGTCCCGTCGCCGGCTGCCAGGTTCGCGCAAAGGAGAATGCAGGGAAGTATGAGGCTGATGACGGCTGCTTTCATTTTCTCTCTCCAGACAGGAATCGTGCTGTGCCTTTTCAGGGGGACGGGATCTATGGATGTTAATATATCAGGTTCCGGCTCATTTTGAAACCGGCCTGCCTTTTCAAACATCATCCGGGAAAATCAGGCGCGCAGGGAGGAGAGGTCCTTCAAGCCCGAGCCGGTGAGCAGGATCACCACATCGGCTCCAGCATCGAGCCTTGCCCGCGATGCGAGGAAACCGGCGAAGGAGCAGGCGGCCGCCGGCTCGACGAAGAGGCCCGACTGCCGGCCCAGGTATTCCTGCGCGGCGCGGATTTCTTCATCGCTTACCGTCACGCCGAATCCTCGCGAGGCCGCGATGTCCTTCAACGCCATGACGCCGTTGCGCGGCACCTCCACGCGGATCGAGTCGGCGATGGTGCGCGCCGGTATGGCCGGGACCACCTCCCCGCCCTCGATGCCGGCCACGATGGCGTTGCTGCCTTCGGCCTGGACGGCGGCGATCCGGGGAACCGCGCCGATCCAGCCGAGCGCCTTCAGGTCGGAGAATCCCTTGGCGATCCCCGAGAGAATGACGCCGTCGCCCACGGGCACGAAGATCACGTCGGGCGCCCTGCCGCCGAGCTGCCTGAAGATCTCGAGCGCCGCCGTCTTCTTGCCCTCGATCGTCATGGGGTTGTAGGCCGTGTTCCTGTTCAGGCCGCCGCATTCCTCCGTCTCCCCGAGGGAGAGCTCGTAGGCATCGTCGTACGTGCCGTCCACGAGCACGACCTCGGCGCCGAAGATGCGGATCTGCGCCAGCTTGGCCGCAGGGGCGTCGGCCGGCACGAAGACCTTGACCTCGAGGCCGCAGCTGGCGCCGACGCCGGCCATGGCCGATGCCGCGTTTCCCGTCGACGCGAGCACCACCTTCCCGATGCCGCGATCGAGGGCCTGGGCGGCCACGAGCAGCGAGGCGCGGTCCTTGAGCGATCCCGTCGGATTGCCGCTCTCGTCCTTGAGAAAGAGGTTCGAGAATCCGAGATCCTTCCGGATCCTCGCCGGTGCGACGAGGGGCGTGCCGCCCACCGGATAATCGGGAATGGACGCGCGCTCGAAGGGCAGAAGGTCCAGGGGATCGAAGGTGCGGGGATCGAGTGACTTCTTCAGATCGCTGATCGGCAGCGCAACGCGCAGAACGCCCCTCAGCGTTCCCTTGGCCTGATGGGCCGCGGAACAAACGGGACAGAGATAGATCACCTCGCGGCTCGAGAGCATCTTTCGGCACTCGCAGCATTCGTAGAGGATCGTCACTTGGCGCTCCGCTGTGTCATGGTGAGGGCCATCACCGCCTTGGCCAGGTGGAGCCTGTTCTCGGCCTCGTCGTAGATGATCGACGCCGGACCGTCCACGATCTCGTTGTCAGCCTCCCGGCCCCTGTCCACGGGCATGGCGTGCATGAACTTCACGTCAGGATCGGCCAGGCTCATCCGCCTCGAGTCGCATCGCCAGTCGGTGTGCTTTTCCAGGTTGGCGGCCATGGTCTTCCACTGCTCCTCCTCGTCGTTGAACTTGTCGAAGGAGGCGTAGCCGCCCCAGTTCTTCGGGATCACGACCTGGGCTCCCTCGAAGGCGGCATCCATGTCGTTGACAAAGGTCAGCTTGCCGTCGTTCGCCTCGGCGTAGGACTGCGCCTTCTCGACGATCTGCTTCTGCAGCGGGAACTCCTCGGGCGCCGCCACGGTGATGTCCATGCCGAAGCGGCTGAAGAGCAGGATCTGCGACTGGGGCACGGAGAGCGGCTTGGCGTGCGATCGGGCGTAGGCCCAGGAGATCGTCACCTTGAGGCCTTTCATGTTGTGCCCGAACTTCTCCTCCAGGGTCATCAGGTCCGTCGCCGCCTGCATGGGATGGTAGACGTCGCACTGGAGGTTGAAGATCGGAACCGTCGACCAGCGCGCCAGCTCGTTCAGATAGGCGTTGCCCACTCCGTAGAAGCAGTTCCTGCAGGCGATGGCATGGCCCATCCGGGAGAGCACCATGGCCGTGTCCTTCGGCGTCTCGCCGTGGGAAAGCTGGATCTTGTCGGGTGTCAGGTCGTGGGCGTGCCCGCCGAGCTGGGTGATCCCGGCGCCCATGGAGTTGCGGGTCCGCGTGGACTGCTCGAAGAAGATGTTGAAGATCGTCAGGTCCTGCAGATAGCGGTGGGGGATCCCCCTGTAGAAGGTCTTCTTCATGTCTCTTGCGGTCTTGAAGAGCACGTCGAGCTCGTCGTCGTTCCAGTCCTCGCAGGTGATGAAGTGCTTTCCCTGGAATGCGGCAATTTCCATCGGTTCGTTTTCCTTTACGCTGGGACCAAGGTCCGGAGAATGAAGGTTTCCTTACAGGTGTCGTTCGAGAACAGCGGGCAGAAGGGCGTAGAAGGCGCAGGCCGTGACGAGGTGATCGACGGGGATCTTCTCGTTGGGCGCGTGGGCCATCGCCTCGTGTCCGGGACCGAATCCGACAGCAGGTATCCCCTTGAGCCCCCGGATCGCCACGCCGTTGGTGGAGAACGTCCAGCAGCCCATCCGGGGCGGTTCGTCGAAGAGAGATTTTGCTGTCTCCCTGGCAGCGTCAACCAGGAAGTGATCGTCCTCCACCTTCCAGGCCGGGAGAAACTTCTTCACCGGGAAGCTGAGGCCCGTGTATCCCGGTTCGTCGTAGTGGAGGACCGAGGCCGAGGCGTCCTCTACCGAAGCGATGATCTCTCCGATCTCGCCGAGAGCCGACTCTTCCGTCTCGCCGAAGGTGAGCCGCCTGTCGAGATGGATCGAGCAGGAGTCGGGAACGGCGCAGAGCGACGGGGAGAGGGAGGTGATCCGCGTGACGCAGACCGATCCCTTGCCGAGTGCGGGATCGGAGATCAGGCGGTTGTTGAGCGCGTCGATCTCCATGACCACCGGTGCCATGGCCGTGACGGCGTTCCTGCCCCGCTCGGGCGCCGAGCCGTGAGCCGAGAGGCCGGGGACTGTGACGTCGATCTCCATACGGCCGCGATGCCCGGTGTAGATCCCCAGGTCCGTGGGTTCGGTGAGGACCACGAACTCCGGCACCAGGCCTTCCTTCTCGATCAGGTATTGCCAGCAGACGCCCTCGCAGTCCTCCTCCATCACCGTGCCGGTGACGTAGATGGTGAAGGGACCGGTGAGGCCGAACTCCTTCCAGAGGGCGGCGGCCTGGACCATGGAGGCCACGCCTCCCTTCTGATCGACCGTGCCCCGGCCGAGGACCCAGCCGTCCTCCACCCTCGAGTCGAAGGGATCGAAATCCCAGAGGTCGCGGTTTCCCACCTCGACGGTGTCGATGTGCCCGTCGAAGACCAGGGTGCGCGGCCCGTTGCCGATCCGTCCGATCACGCTGCCGAGCCCGTCGATCCTCACCTCGTCGAAGCCGAGCCGATCCATCTCGACGGCGATCTGCGCCGCCGCTGCCTTCTCCCCGCAGCTCGGCGAGGGGATGGAGACGATTTCCCGGAGGAACCGGGTGAGCTCCTCCCTGCGGCCTCGAGCGGCACGCAGCACATCAGCAGGATCGGTTTTCCATTCCGTCATGACAGTTCCTCGAAATGCAGCGCTTTCTTCGGGCAGACGGTGATGCAGAGACCGCACCGCCCGCAGCGGCGGGCATCGGCCTCGACCGCCTCGTCCTTCTGTTCGATCGCTCCATAGATGCAGTTCTTCACGCAGACGAGGCAGAGGTCGCAGCTGTCGTCCGCCGCGACGGTGCTCCCGGCGCGAGGCTCCGCGGCGGGCGCGCCCTTCTGCAGGAAGAGGCCGACTGCCTCCTCGACGGAGCCGTATCCATGAGCGGCCAGCCATTCTTCCATTTCCTTCGCGATCTTGCCATAGACCGTCTGACCCTTCCGGATCGCCGCGGTGCAGACCTGGACGGCTGTCGCTCCGGCCATGATGAACTGCAGCGCATCACGGCCCGTCACGATGCCGCCCACGCCGATAATCGGCTTGCGGAAAGTCCGGGCGATGTCGCGGACGAAACGCAGGGCCAGCGGTTTGAGCGCCGGCCCGGAAAGCCACCCGCAGCCGTCCTCCGATCCCAGGGGGGCGCGGAGGGTCTCGATGTCGAAATCGAGGACCGGGCCGAAGGAGTTGATCGCCACGATGCCGTCCACCAGCGGCTCGAGCGCCCTGGCGAGACCGGCCGGATCGGGGATGCCGGGCGAGAGCTTCGGCAGGATCGGAAGGGAGACCGCATCCCTGAGAGCGCGGGCCGACTCGATGACAGGTTCGATGCCGTCGCCGAGATAGTGGATCGAGAACTCGATCGCGTCGACGACGCCCGTGGCCTCCACCCGGGGGCCGAGGTTCGCCAGCTCGTCGGCCGTGTACCCGATCGAGGCGATCACCGGGAGGCCGGCGCTTTTGGCCGCCGCGTACTCCTTCTCGAGGAACCGCTCCACCGGCAGCTCGGACCAGAGCTCGACATTGAGAAGCCCCCCGCGCGCCTGGCCGGCCATGTTGGGGTGGGGGACGTCGGCGGGATCGACGCTCACCGTCTTGAAGACCAGGCCGCCGGCGCCGCCGCGCGCCGCCTCGAGCAGGGCGGCGGCGTCGCGACCGTTCGGCCCTGCAGCGGGCATCACCGGATTGGGGAACGTCATGCCGCAGAGGGAAACGGACATCTCCGTCACAGCGCTTCTCCTTTTCCGATCCGGCCGAAGAGCTCCTGCGCGGCCGCTCGCGCCTTCTCGCGGATCTCCTCTTCCCTGAAGGTCATGATCTTTCCGTTCCAGACGGCCACCGAGCCGGAGCAGAAGACGTAGAGCGCGCTGGCCGCATGGGCGCCGAAGATCAGGTGCCAGGCGGCGTTATCCCTGTCGATCGGCGTGACGGGGCGATAGTCGAACACGGCGATGTCGGCCCGTGCTCCCGGCTTCAGGACGCCCACGCTGTCGTCGAGGAAGGTCGAGGCGGCCCGGGCGTTCGTCGTGAAGAGCGCGTTCAGGAGCTCGCTCCGGCAGAAGCCGGGATCCCACTGCATGCAGCGCCGCCGCAGGAAGGCGAAGCGGAGTGTGGCCAGCATGTTCGACGTCATGCCGTCGGTGCCGAGACCGAAGCCGGTGACGAAGGAGGGAAGCTCGCCCACGGCGTTCTTGCAGTTCGACTCGGGATTGTGGACCACGTAGCTCTCTCTCTCGCGGATCGTCTCGTGCTCCTCGGGCGTGAGGTGCACGCCGTGGGCCAGGATCGCCTTCGGTCCCAGGAGGCCGAAGGAGTCGAGCCGGACCACCGGCCCGCTCGATCCGTCGCTCCGGCATGAGGCCACGTCGCAGTCCGCCTCGCCGCAGTGGATGTGGATTCCGCCTCCCTCGGGCAGCCTTTCCCTGACGCGGGAGAGCGTGTCGCGGGAGAGGGTCAGGTTGGCGTGAAGCCCCATGACGCCGCGGATCCTGCGATCGTTCTCCTGCTGCTTCATGAAGCGCAGGTTCTCCTCGATCGCCTCCTCGCCCGTGCGCAACCCGTTCCTGTCCGACACCTCGAGGCAGAGGACGGCGTTCGAGCCCGACTCCTTCACGCAGGCGGCGATCCGGTCGAGTATCTCTTCTTGGCAGGTTGGGGAGGAGTGGTGGTCGAAGACCGTCGTGACGCCGTGCTTCAGGCTGTCGGCCAGGCTCAGCCAGGCGGACAGCTCCACGCAGTCCTCGTCGAGGGCCCTGTCGAGAACCCACCAGAAGTTCTCGAGGTTCGATTTGAAATCGACGATCGGCCCTGCCGCCCTGAGTCCCGTGGCCAGAGCGGAGTAGAAGTGGTGGTGCATGTTGATCAGGCCGGGGACGATCAGGTTCCCCTTCACGTCGATGTAGGGGATGCCCGGCTTCTGCAGCTCCTCGAGGCTGCCCAGGGCTGCGATGCGGTCGCCCTCCACCCGGACGGCGCCGCATTCGTAGAAGATCTCGTCCCCGTCGTAGAGGGGGCCGTTGCCCACGATAAATGTTCTCTCGCGATCGTTCATCTCGCTACACCTTTCAACTTCCTCGTACTTCCAGCAGCTTCCTGTCTATCTCTTCCGCCAGGCTCTGCTCGCGAAGCCAGTACTCCTCGTCTCTCTGGGCCAGGAGCTCGCCCACTTCCTTGCCCTGCTGCTCCACCCAGGTGTAGTACTTCAGGTTGAACCAGCAGTTCCGGGCATGGCGCGTCCCCTCGCGGATCTGGTCGAGGGACGCCCTGTGGAAGATCGAGACGAGGCGGGCGTAGGCCTCGCGCTCATCCATCGCCCCCTCCTGCTCGGTCAGCTTCTCGAGCACGGAGTGATAGCGGTCCATCGCGTCGGTGGCCACGGTGACGATCAAGTCGCTTGGCCCGAGGCGGTAGAACTTCGCAGCCTTGATGGCGCCGAGCAGGTTGCAGATCGACGAGATCCCCATGATGCCGGGCAGGCGCTTCACCGTCTCGCCGGGGATCCCGGCTTCGAAGAGGACCTTTTGACCCGGCTCCTCGGCCAGGACCTGGAGCCCCCGCTTGCAGTCCATGTCATCGATGCAGAAGATGGCGTCCATCTTGTCGGTGTTGTGGATCCAGGTGACGTGCTTGTCCCCGATCCCCTGGATGTCGTGGCCGCCGAATCCGTTGCAGTAGAGGGTGGGGCACTGGACCGGCTCGAGCCCCACGGTCCGGGTGCCGGGATCAAGGTGCTTCAGCCTCTCGCCCGCCGCGATGGTGCCGGCCGAGCCCATGGCCGAGACGAAGGCGGCCACGCGGCCGTTCCCCGTGCCGCTCTGGGCGAGGTCGCTCGCCATCTCGAGGATCGAGCTGCCCGTCACGTGATAATGGAACCGGTAGTTGCCAAACTCGGCGAACTGGTTGAGGACGCGGTTCCCGGGGACCTTGGCCAGCTCCTTGGCCTTGTCGTAGATCTCCTTCACGTTGCTCTCGCAGCCCGGCGTCCTGATGCAGTCCGAGCCGAAGGAGGCGATCTTCTCGAACCGCTCCTTTGACATCTCCTCCGGGAGAATGACTGTGGAGCGATACCCCATGCGCGGCGCCACCCAGGCGCCGCCGATGCCGTAGTTGCCCGTCGACGGCCAGACCAGGTTGTGCCTGTTCGGTTCGATCCGGCCAAAGAGCTGGTGCTCCATGGCAATGGAGTAGGTGGCCCCGACCTTGTGGCTTCCCGTGGGGAAGTCGCACGAGTAGAGCACCGCGATGGGGGCGTCCACGCCGGTGAGGGCCCGGGGCAGGACCAGGCAGCGGACCGAACCCTCCGCGTCCTTCCAGGTGATGTTGAAGAGGTTGATCGGATCGAGGATGTCTTTTTCCGCTGCTTCCAGAGCCTTCTGACGCACCGCGGCGTCGATCTGCCCGGGATTCAACATCTCGGCGAAGGTGGGACCCCAGATCATGTAATTCTCCTTCCAGATGCTCGGGACGCCCTTGGGCAATCCCCCTTTGATTCAGGGTGGAGATTATACCTAATCTTGTCAGAAAGCAACGGTTGCGCCGCTCGAGAGTGTGCTGGCTGATTGCCTGCTGATTTTAGTTGATCGCGTGCGGGTCGGCGATGATCGAGTCTATCCAGATCCGGACGTCGGTGGACCTCTTTAAGGATCTGGATAGACTCGATCATCGCCGATTGGTTCGGTCGCTTGATATTGACAGCTACTGCACCTCTAGGGTGAGCAGGTTGGTTAGTTTCGAGCCTGGCGCCAGCGGGCCGATCAGGGATTGCAGGTAGTACGATTCACCCGGGAGCCAGTGGTCGGGGATCTTGACGGGGAACTCGGAGATTCCGTTGGTATTGATGTCCGGCATGAAAAGTCTTCTATCGAGGGGCAACTGGAGCCACAGGTCTCCGAAGGGGGTTGCCTGTGGCGGGTCCAGTTGGTTTGAGCTGAGACCCAGTTCAACAGGAGTGGTACCCGGTGTGCCGACTACCTTGACCTTGCCCCAGGATCCCGGGATCACGTTTCCTGTGTAGTAGAGATGTTCGTGGAACTCGTCGCATCCCATGTCAATGGCCGTGCCGACTAGTCGGGGATCGCCTTCGAAGTCTTCGAACCGCGGATTGCGAGCCGAGTTCAGTCCAGAATCCCGACAGGGAGAGTCATAGGTCAAGTGATAGTCCCGTGTCTCGTGGGAGACGAAAAGGGGATCGGAGTCGATGTTCCCGATCCCGGGCCAGCCGCCTCGAACGTCAGAGTACTCGATGATCGGATCGTCGATCGCCACGTAGATCTCTCCGCCCGGAGGGATCGGCGTGTTCCAGAGAATGGAGTTGATAATAGAGGCAAGGCCCCATCTGGATTCGCAATAGAGGCCTGCCCCCTCGTACGCCATGTTGTACGCAACCGTACAGTTCCACAATGAGCCGCTGTCAAGGGAGAAAATGCCGCCCCCTTCTTCT
Source organism: uncultured Phycisphaerales bacterium (assembly GCA_964482235.1). Lineage (GTDB taxonomy): Bacteria > Planctomycetota > B15-G4 > B15-G4 > CAYZWU01 > CAYZWU01. Next base: position 78,344 of record CAYZWU010000016.1, on the reverse strand, counting down.
GCCATGTTGTGCGCAACGACACTGTTGGTGACGACCTGTTCGCCCTGATCGAAGTAGATCCCACCTCCTTTCTGAGCGCTGTTCCCGATGATGTAGTTTTTCTCCATTGTGAAATCGCCGTCAACACAGTAGATCCCGCCGCCATGATAAGCCCGGTTGTCCTCGATCACGCTCTCCTTGATCGTGAGTTTGGATCCGTAACCTTCCCGGATATAGATTCCTCCACCCAGACCGGAGCCATATGTATCGGCCGAGTTGCCGCGGATCGTGTTTCCCGATATTTTTGAACCGGTGGCGCTGCTCTGCCAGTAGATACCGCCTCCGGACTCCCCAGCGGAGTTGTCCTCGATGAGGTTGTCCCTGATTTCCTGCGGGGGGGAATCGCAATAGAGTCCGCCCCCGGAACCCGTCAGAGCGACATTGCCGGAAATCGTGTTGCCCATGATCTTGGGATAGGAGAAGCGGAATACGCCGATCCCTCCTCCCGTGATTGCCAGGTTTTCAATGATCGTGCAGCCGGTAATCATCGGCAATGAACGACCGATGCCGATTCCTCCGCAGCGGTAGGCAGTGTTGCCCGTTATCAAGCAGTTGGAAATCGTGACATCGCAGTACCAACGCAACTGGATGGCGCCGCCCATGGGGGCATCATTCTCCATGATGGTGCAGTTGTCGATGACAGGAGTGGAAAAGTCCGAGCAATAGATCCCTCCGCCACCATGAGATGATCCAGAACAGGCATTACCCTGAAAAGTGCACGTCGCGACCGTTCCCTGCGAATACTCGAAACAACCCAGCCCGCCTCCTCCCTCGGTTGCCTTGTTTTTCAGGAACAGGCAATCCGTGATCTCGGGACTCGCATTGCGCACCGCGATGCCCGCGCCCTGGTCAGAGCCATTGTCCCTGATGGTGCATCCGCGGATGGTGGCGCTGCTGTTCAGCACGTAGATACCGCCGCCCTCGTACCAACGCCTGGCGGCGATGAATGTCCCGGTCCCGTTGCAGATCGTGAAGCCTTCGATGATCGATGCAAGATCCTCGCCGCTCTGAAAGGTCACAGCGGTACCCGCACTGCCGCCGTCGATGATCGTCGTATCAGGTCCGTGATCGCTCTTAACCGTGATGGCTTTGCCCAGGAAGTCGATGGTCTCGACATAGGTTCCCGGTCTCACGATGACGATATCCCCATCTGTTGCAGCGGTGATCGCATCCTGGATGGAGGGTTGGTCGTCCGGAACATAGATAATGGCTGCATGTCCGAAAATCGTGAAAATGGTGCAGGCTGCGAGCAGGTAGAGAGTACGCATGTGGAACCTCCTGTTTGCGGATGTCAGGCGATTCGAGCCCCGAGTTCCCTGCCATTATATCTTAATTCGTCTGATCTGAAAGGGGGGAATGGAACGGCAGAGCTCCTCGGCCTGCTATGACCGAATCGCTCTGCCGGGTGGATTTGACAGCGTTGCCGTTCTCAGATCTTCCGGTAGATCGGCGTTGGCTTGTCCTTTGCCTCGTTTACCTGCTCGAGAAGAACTTCGATCGCCTTCTCCAGCTGCCTGTCCTTGCCCGCCGGCAGCTCGCCCGGTTCGGGCCAGACGATGACGTGGGGGACCGCTCCGTTGAGCTCCATGTCGAGGCCGTCGTTGATCAAGAACCAGCCGCGGAACGGCATGCGCATCCGGCCCAGGTCCATGATCCTGGCGCTTCCCGTGGAGATCACGCCGCCTGCCGTGGGGACGCCCACGAGCTTACCGCGGCCGAGGTTCTTGATGGCGTGGCTGAAGATCTCGGCGTTGCTGAAGCTGTTCTGGTTGCAGAGGACCACGATCGGCTTGTCCCAGGTGGCGTAGATCCGCCTGTCCTGGGGATAGCCGGGGCGGCCGCCGCGCTGGATCGTGATGGCGTGGGTCGGCTGGCAGAGGACGGTGAGAAGATGGTCCGCCGTGAAGCCGCCGCCGTTGTCGCGCACGTCGATCAGGAGGCCGTCGCGGCCCGCACCCTCGGCGTAGATCTCCCTCTCGAACTCGAGGAAGCTCGACCAGTTCATCCCCCGGACGTGGAGGTAGCCGAGGCGGTCGCCGGAGATCTCCCTGACCGCGGCGCGGCAGGTGTCGAGCCAGTTCCTGTAGAGAAGGCTGCGGGCCATCCCGAAGCTGATCGGCCGGATCGACACGTCCCGCTTCTCGCCCGCGACATTCTGCACCTCGAGGCGGATCTCCCGGTCGAGGGGGCCGTTGAGAAGCGCCGTCAGGTCAATACCCGGACCCACGGCCGTACCGTCGATGGAGAGGATCGTTTCGCCAGACTCGAGACCGTTCTTCTTCCGGTCGGCGGGACCGTCGTGGAAAACGTCGCGCACCTTGAGGCCCGGACCGGGGAAATCAGCCGCGAACCGCACACCCAGGTGGGGCGTCTCCTCGCGCCATTCGGTGTCCGATCCGGTGCTGCCTCGAGAGCGACCGCCGCCTCTCGAGGTGTAGAAGCCGAGGTGCGAACCGTTCAGCTCGCCCAGCATCAGGCTCATGATTGTCCCGAAGGTCTGCCTGTCGGGCGAGCGGGCGGCCCGGTCCTCGTACTTCTTCCGGATGACGTCCCAGTCCCTTCCGTTCAGGCGTCCGTCATAGAAGGAGTCGCGCATGTGGCGCCAGGCCATCACGAACCCGGCGCGGTACCAGGCGTCGAGGTCGAGCTCCCACTTCACCTCGAAGGAGAAGGACTCGGCCTTGCCCGACGAGGAAAGGGTGGCCGGCAGGCCGGACGAGAGCCAGACGATGCGGTTGCCCTCCTCGATCCAGCGCGCTCCCGATCCCGTCTTGTCGGAGAGATGAACGGGCTCGAGCTTCTTCGGGATCTCCAGCGTCCACGTTCCCCTCTTGCCCTTGATCGTGGCAAAGAAGGCGAGCTTCTTCGAGTCGTGGGACCAGAAGAGGCCGTTCTCGCGGGCGTCGGGGATCGACACGCGGTGAAGGCGTTCGTGGATCCGGTCCAGGTCGACCGTCACCTCGGGGACCTTCATCTCCTCATCCTTCTTCGGCTTCTCCTTCTCGTCAGTCCTGTCATCGCTCTCCTTGCCGGCCGGCTCGTCGGGTTCGGGCTCTTCAGCCGGGCTCTCCTCCTCCTCCTGGCCCGGTTTCGGCTCGTCCTTCTTCTTGCCCTTCTTCTTTCGGACCTTGTCCATCTTCTCGAGGGCCTCCTCGAGCGAGCGGTCCCTCTTGCTCTTCTCGTGCTCCTCCCGGGAAACCCAGACGTAGTAGATGTCCGTCTCCTCGGTCTGGCGGCGCCCGGTGAAGGCGATCTTCTTGCCGTCGGGCGACCAGACTGGGCCGTAGTCGTTGTCCGGATGGCGGGAGATGTTATGGGGCGGGCTCGAGCCGTCCACGGGCTGCACCCAGATGTCGCGGTTGAAGTCGCTGTCGCTTCGGGCGTAGACGATCCACTTCGAGTCAGGGGACCAGTCGTAGTCCGGGCTGTTCCACGAGGGGAAGAGCTCCCTGGCGTTCTTGCCGTCCGGGTCCGCGATCCAGAGGTCGCCCCGCCCGCGCACGAAGGCGATCTTCTTGCCATCGGGGCTGAAGGTGGGCGACGACTCGGGCTCCTCCGATTCGGTGATTCGCTCGAGGGTGAACGTCTCGTTCTGCCACCAGTACTTCTCCTCGTCGCCGCGCATGGCCACCCAGAGGTCGCACTGCCCGCCGCTGTTGCCGATGAAGAGGATCGCGTTGCCATCGGGCGAGAAGAGGGGGGAGCTCTCCTCCTCGGCCGTGTCAATGACCTGGCGCGGCTCGCGCAGGACCGTGTCCATCACCCAGAGGTTGCCGCCGGCCGTGAAGGCCACTTCCAGACCGTCGCCCGTGAAGGAGGCCCGCTCCGCCGTCTTCGCCCTGCGGCGCTCGGTCCGCTCCTGCTCCACGTCGGCACAGCACTGGATGTCGAGGCGTTCAGGCTCCCCGCCCGATCCGGGACGCAGCCTGTAGAAATCGAAGAGGTGGCGGAAGACGATGGTGGAGCCGTCCTTCGAGAGGCAGGGTTCGACCACCGTGTCGTCAATGAACCTGGTCAGCTTTTCCTGCCGGCCCGTTGCGAGATCGTACGACCAGATGTTGAACGATCCGTCGCTCGCGCCCACGAAATAGAAACCCGATCCGTCGGGCTTCCAGAGAGGCGAGCGGCAGCCGTTCTCGTGGTCGAGTAGCTTGGTGAAAGAGCCTGCCGTCTCGTCGAAGAGCCAGATCTGGCTTGCCGAGCAACCGCGATAGCCCTTGCGCCACCAGACCACGCCTTCCCGCGTGAAGAGGACCTTCTTGCCGTCGGGCGAGAGGGATCCGCCGTCGGCCGCCGCGTCGAAGAGAATCCGCTCCGGTCCGCGCTTCGACCGATCGATCCGGAAGAGCCGCCTGGAATCGCGCCAGAAGTGATCGCGCATCCCGCTCACGAGGAGCGATTTTCCGTCAGGGTACCAGCCGCGCAGCGAGCTGCCCGCCGAGTGCCAGGTGACCTGCTCCGGCGTGCTGCCGTCGGCCTTCATCACGAAGACCTGGCTCCCGCCGGCCCGGCTGCTGGTGAAGGCGATCTCTGTCCCGTCGGGCGAGAAGCAGGGATCGGAGTCGCGGTCGGTGTGGCTGGTGATCTGCCGCGCCGTGCCGCCGGCGGACGGCACGGACCAGATGTCGCCGCGCCACGAGAAGAGGAGCGTGGCGCCGTCGGGCGACAGGGCCGGGTCTCCGGCGAGGAAGATCTCCTCGCCGTTCGCACGGGCAGGCAGGGATGACGCGGCGAGTACAAGAAGGAAAAGAAGGCTGACGATCTTGCTCATGGCTCTTCCTGAATATCGGGTTATTGAATCTCAGCGGGGCTCGATTCGAGCTCCCCTGTATCGAGAGCTTGCTCAGCGGAAGGCGGCACCGATCAATCGGAATCGCGCGACACGCGAAGCTTCTGCGTCAACGTCTGGTTGTCCGTGGTCAGGACCACGAGATAGTCGCCCGGATCAATGCGCGATCCGCGGCGCCACCGGCTCCTCTGACCCTCGGGAGAAGGACGGCGAAGGTCCCACCTGGCAACGTGGAAGCCGGGTTCCGGATTCGCCTCGAGCTCCTTGATCGTGTCGCCCATCATGTCCTTGATCTCGAGGCGGATCCGTCCCGCCTTCTTGCCGATGGAGTAGAAGATCAGGGCGTCGGAGGGAGGATTCTCGCCAACGAAGCGGCGGATCGTGCCGCCGCGGCTCGGCTCGGACTGCTTGAAGACCACCTCGCTCGGCTTGTAGAGGAACGCCCTGTCCTGCACCGTTTCCGCGTTCATCTGGCGCAGGGGGGTCACGTCGAGGACCCAGATGCTCCGGCCGTGGGTGGCCACGACGATCTCGTCCAGCGAGGGATGCTGCGCGACCTCGTGCACCGCCACGGTGGGGAGGTTGCTGTTCAGCCTGGTCCAGGTGGCTCCCCGGTCGATGGAGACGAAGAGGGCGAACTCCGTGCCGAGGTAGAGGATGTCCTGGTTCTCCCTGTCCTCGCGAATCACCCGCGTCGAGCCGCAGCCCGCAGGGAGGTTGGAGCGGATCGGCTGCCACGTCTCTCCCATGTCATCGGACACGAAGGGATAGGGCTCGTCGTCGTTGGAGCGGTGCCCGTCGAAGGTGACGTAGACGCGTTCCTTCTTGAACCGCGACGGCTCGATCGAGCTGACCCAGCGCGGATCGGGCAGAAGCTTGTCGATCGATTTCCCGGGTTTGGCAGGCTTGCCGGAATCGGCGGTCGCGCCATCCGCGGCAGCGGCGTCCGTCTTGGCGGCATCGCCCGAGCGCTTTGCCTCGAACTCGAAGGAGTAGATGCCCCCGCCCATCTCCATGCTTCCGCTCATCCTTCCCTTGGAGATCTTTGCGCTGAACTCGAGGGTCATCTGTTCGGTGTCGAAGGCGAAGGCGATGGACGCACTGTCGGCCTTGTAGCGGCCGTCCACGATCTCGCCTTCCCCGAGCCGCGACGTGAACGTGCCCGTGACCTTGCCGCCGTCCCCGAGCTTCAGGGTCATGGAGAACTTTCCTTCACCGGCCGGAATCTGCTCGCCCATCGCCTGGGCCGCCCATTCTCCCGAGACCGGATCGTCGGCAGCGACAGGTTCGGCCGAGGAGCTCTCTTGCGGTTTTCCGGCTTCAGGCTGCTTGCCTTCCTGCGGCGGTTCGGCGTCAGGCTGCTCGCTCTCCGGCTGTTCCTTCGGCTGCTCGGTCTCGGGCGCCTTGCTCTCCGGATCCGGTTTGCTTTCAGGTTTTTCCTCCGGCTGACCGGATTCTCTCTCTGCACTCTCCTCCGGTCTTGCCCCGCCTCCGCGGCGTTCGGCCATGGCCTTCATCTCGTCTTCATCGATCACGCCGTCGCTGTTCGTGTCCAGGCGGTCGAAGAAGCCGGCCATCCTTTCAGAAACTTCACCCTTCTCGATCCGGCCGTCGCCGTTGGCGTCCTGGCTCTTGAGCATCTCGATGAATCGGCCGCCCCGGCCTCCGCCACGCGACGACCGGTCTCCCCGTCCTTCGCCTCGCCGTTCGGGACGATCGCCCGTCGACGCGACCGGCGGGGCGGCGGCATCCTTTTTCTCCTTCTTTTCCATCTTCTCGGGGATATCGAAGAGGTTGATCCACTCCCGGCCGCCGTTCTCCGTCTTCCAGAGCAGCCCGTCGTTGGTGCCGCTGTAGAGCAGGTCGGGATCGCGGGGGCTTTCCGCCAGCGCAGTGGCGGCGCCCTTGTCCGTGGCCGAGATCTCGGGGGAGATAGGCTTCAGGTTGTCACCCTGCGACAGGGAGCGGAACACGTAGTTTCCGGCCATGTAGTAGATCCCGGAGTTGTGGTGCGAGAGGAGATATGGGGTCTTCCAGTTGAAGCGGTAGCGGGTGCCGCGAGGGGCGCGGGCCCGCATGTAGCCTTGGTCGCCGGTTTTCAGGTTGATCCGGCCGAGCCCGCCGTTCTGCGACGCGTAGTAGACCTGGTCGGGATCGTCGGCATCGACCAGGCAGATGAAGCCGTCGCCGCCGCCGATCCGGATCCAGTCCTCGTTCACCGGGCCGCTTCTCGTTCGCGTGAGGCTCGGGCCTCCCCAGCTGCCGTTGTCCTGCAGGCCGCCGTAGACCATGTAGTCGCGCCTCGGTCCGACGCCCACGTGGTAGAACTGGCCGATGGCCACATGGTTGAGGTGGTCCCAGTTCTTCATGCGGTCGTAGGTGACGTAGATGCCGCCGTCGTTGCCGAGGATGATGTGCCGGCCGTCGCGCGGATCGATCCACATGGCGTGATGATCCACGTGAACGCTGCGCCCGCCGCCGTCGCTGCTGAACGTCTCGCCACCGTCCTTGGATCGGTAGAGCGAGGTGCCGAGAACGTAGACGTGCTCGGGGTTGCTCGGATCGACGCGAACCTGGCTGTAGTACATCGGCCTCGGGTTCACCGAGTTGATGCGCGTCCACGTCTCGCCGCCGTCGGTGGACTTGTAGATGCCGCCGAATTCGTGGCCGTCCTTCCCCTGCTGATCCTGCATGTTCTCCCGCTGGCCGCCCAGCCCGGAGCTGAAGGCGTTGCTGCGGCGCCGCCGCCGCGATTCGCTCTCGCTCTCTGCATCCTCCTCCGAGCCGGGGCGCTTCGAGAAGGTGAGCTCGACGATGACGCTCTCGCGGTTGCGCGAGATCTCCATCTTCACCGTGTCGCCGGCCAGGTGGTGCCGGACCACCTTGAGCAGCTCGCTGTAGGAGTGGACGGTCTCGTCCTCGATGGAGAGGATGATGTCGCCCTTCTTCAGCCCCGCCTCCTCGGCCGGGCCGCCCTCGGTGATCTCGGTCAGGCGGGCGCCGACCTCCACGTCCTCGCCGCGGATGCCGATGTAGGGGGCGTTCTCCGGTTCCTGGGCGATCTTTTCCGATTCGATCACGGCAAAGACGAGCTCGGGATCGCTCTGGCAGTAGTCGAGGCCGATCCGTCCGAGCTGGCAGGAGGGCAGGCCTTCGGTGATCTTCCGGAACGACGCCCCGCCGTCCTTGGTCTTGTAGATCCCGCTGCCGGGACCCCATTTCTTCTTGGGATCGTTGGAGTCGAAGCCGTCGCGCTCCCTCTCGTAGGCGGCGAGGAGCAGCGTGTCGGGCGAGCCGGGGCAGATCTGCACGTCGATGATTCCCGTCTTGTCGTTCACGTAGAAGATCTTCTCCCACGTCTTGCCGCCGTCCGTCGTCTTGTAGAGGCCGCGCTCCTGGTTCGGGCCCCAGAGCCGCCCGAGGGCGCCCACGTAGACGATGTCCGGCTTCTCGGGGTGGATGGCGATCCGTCCTATCTGGAAGCTCTCCTTCAGGCCCATGTGGGTCCAGGTCCTGCCGCCGTCGACGGACTTGTAGACTCCGTCGCCCCACGAGACGGAGTTGCGGGGGTTCGCCTCTCCCGTCCCGACCCAGACGATGTCGTGATTCGACGGCGCCACGGCCACGTCGCCGATGGAGACGGTGTTCTCGTGGTCGAACTGGTGCTCGAAGGTCGTGCCGTTGTTCGTGGTCTTCAGGAGGCCGCCCGACGCAGTGGCCGCCCACCAGATGTTGGGATCCTTGGCGCTCACGGCGACGTCGGTGATGCGGCCGCCCATGGCGGCCGGTCCGATGCTGCGCCACTTGAACGTGTCGACCCATGCGGCAGGCAGCAGCGGCTTGATCTTCTCCTCGCCGGACTTCTTCTCGTCGGCAGCCGCCTGCACGGTGGGAAGGAGGAATGGTCCGGCCAGAACGGATACACAGATCACGAAACAGAGCAGTCTTTTCATCATCGTCTCTTCCAGTCGGGTGCCTGACAGAAACAAAATGCCTTTCCGCCGTACCGGCGGCCAGGATTTCAACTTCACTTGATCCCCTTTCGATTCCTGTGATTGAAGTAGGGTTGAAAGAAGATCATCAGTCCGGTTGCCAGCAGCCCGAGGAGGATCAGGGCCGCGGGAAAGAAGATCCAGATCTTGACGGAGTCGTGAAAGAACGATCCGTCGTGGATGTTCTCGATCACGTCGGACAAGCGGTTCTGCTGCCAGAGGATCTTGCCCGTGGCCGCGTCGATCTGGATCTCGTAGCTGTTCTTCGCGCGGACCTTGATCACGCCCTTGCCCGGGCGCACATCGAGGCGGTCCACGTCGTCCCAGGTCGTGATCTCCGATTCGGGAACACTCCTGGCAGCCTCCAGGATCGCGTCGAAGGAGAGAGCCGGCACCGTGCCGGTCCCTTCCTGGCCGGGAGGCTGGATCCAGTCCGCCTGCTTTTTGAACTGGAGCAGGATGCCGCTGAGTATGATCACCAGCAGGGGCAGGGCGACGATCACCGCTCCCCACTTGTGCAGTTTTCGGTTCAGGGAATTGAAATGCATCTAGTACTCCTCGATGGTGCTGGATCCCGGCAGTCCGTTGACGAAGCGATTCGAGTCCGAACAACTTCCGCGGCGGGCTGCACGGCTGTGCTCATTCATGTTTCCAGCGGGGAATGCGCCCCGGTGTCCAGGGCGCCCCTGCCTTTTCCAGCGCTTCCTCGAGCGGCGCGAGGTCGTGCTCCACGAGAAAGGTCAGCCTGGTCACGATCTCCTCGAGCTCCTTCGAAGCGATCTCGAAGGATTGCCGGTCGGTTTGCGTGGGGCCCGACAGGGAAGACCACTGGTTGGAGACGGCCCTCTGCACGCGGCTCAGCACGGCCGGCGGCGTCGGCTCTTTGCGGCGCCGGATCGCGGCGTCGCCGGTGAGGCGGATCTGGATCTGCTCCAGGCGCAGCTCCAGGCTGCGAACCCGGTCCATCAGCATCGTGTGCGTGCCCGGCGTGCTGCGGAGCGCCTCCTTGATGTAAGCCAGGCGGTCCTTCACCTCGACAGCCGCCTTGTTCACTCCTAGCGCGGCTCTCTGGAGGCGCGCTGTCTTTTTCTGGAAAGCGTGCAGGGCGGCGCGGTCCGAGGCCGTGAGAACCGTCGAGACCAGAGGGGCGGCCTCGAAGGTTCTGCTCTCACCCAACGGAGTGGACTGCCCGTCCACCATCTTCTCCAGGCAGACGGAGTATGTGCCCGGCAGGACCATGGGACCGCTGCCAGACCGCCGCCCGCCTCTCGATGAGGACGAATCCCTCTTCACGGCCGGTGTGGAGGCCGGGTGGCGCAGGTCCCAGGCCACGCGGTGAAAGCCCTTTCCCGACGGACCGTCGATGCGGCGGATCACGATGCCCTCCTCGTCGCGGATCGTCAGGAGAACGGTGGGCTTCTCCTCCCTGTCCTCCCTGCGGAGCTCGTCCCACGAGGGGATGGCGATCGTCTCGCCGTCCTTGAGCGCTTTCTTCTCGGCTTCCTTGCGCTGCTGCTTCCGGGATTTGAGCCCCTCCTTCAGGTAGTAGGTGAAGACGGCTCCGAAGGGCGGGTTGGGAGCGACGTAGAACGAGTCGCCCTGCGGTCCCTTCGTCCTGCCTCCGAGAGGCGACTCCGGGATGTACATCCACGCCTTGCGGACAGGGAAGAGCTCGGCTTCCTGCTCGAGGAGCTCCTCGCTGACGAACCGGAGCGGCGTGTAGTCGTCCAGGATGTAGAATCCGCGGCCGAAGGTGGCGGCCACCAGGTCGTTCTCGCGGCGCTGGATCTCCAGGTCGCGGAAGGGTATCACCGGAACATTGCCGTTGAGCCGGATCCACTGCTTCCCGCCGTTGACCGTGAAGAAGAGGCCGAACTCGGTGCCCGCGAAGAGGAGGTCGGGATCGACGTGGTCCTCGACGATCGACCAGACCGGTCCACGCTCCGGCAGGTCGCCGGCCATCGACGTCCAGGTCCGCCCCCGGTCGGTGCTCCTGAGCAGGTACGGCTTGAAGTCGCCCATCTTGTGATTGTTGAAGGCGGCGAAGACCGTGCCTTCCGCATGTCGCGACGCCTCGATGTCCGCCACGTAGGTGCGGTCGGGGATGCCCGGGAAGGACTCGAGGCGGGTCCAGTTCGCCCCGCCGTCCACCGTGGCCTGGATCAGGCCGTCGTCGGTCCCCGCGTAGATCAGCCCCTCCCGGCAGGGCGACTCGGAGAGGGAGACGACGTTGCCGTAGTACGACGTGTTCCAGTGCTTGGCCACGGCGTCGATGCTGAAGATCCGGCCCATCACCTCGAGGCTGTTCCTGTCGAGGTTGCGGGACAGGTCGCCGCTGATCGCCGTCCACGAGTCGCCCCGGTCGTCGCTCCGGAAGAGCTTCTGCGCCGCGAAGTAGAGCCTCTGTGAAGAGTGCGGGCTGATGAGCAGGGGGGAATCCCAGTTCCAGCGCAGCGCTTCGCCCTCCTCCCACGCCTGGGGCTGGATGCTCGTTCGATCGCCGGTCCCGCGGTCGTAGCGTGCCAGCACGCCGTGTTGCGACTGCGAGTAGACGATGTCGGGATTGTCGGGATCGACCTGGGGCTCGAAGCCGTCGCCGCCATGGGTGATGATCCACTCCCTGTTGCTGATCCCGTGGCGCAGGCGCGTGCGAGAAGGACCGCCCTGGGTTCCGTTGTCCTGCGTGCCGCCGTATACATTGTAGAAAGGGAAGTCGTTGTCCACCGCCACACGGTAGAACTGCGTCACCGGGAGGTTGGCCTTGAAGTCCCAGGTGGCGCCGCAGTCGAAGCTCTCGTAGAGGCCGCCGTCGCAGCCCACGAGCAGGTAGTCGGGGTCGATTGGATCGAAGACGAGCGCGTGGTTGTCCACGTGCTTCGCCTTGTGGCTCTTGGCCTTGAACGTCTTGCCGCCGTCCTCGGTGAACATGAGAGAGGTGTCGAGGGAGTAGACGCAGTCGAAGCGGTGCGGATCGGCGCAGATCTCCTGGTAGTACTGGGGGCTCGTGGCGACGTAGCTGCTCCGGCGCTCGAAGTTCAGCCCGCCGTCCCTGGAACGATAGAAGCCGCCGTCCTTGCCCGCCGCCTCCACGAGGGCATAGACCACGTCGGGATCGATGAGGGAGACGGCGATGCCGATCCGTCCCAGGTCGCCGCCCGGCAGACCCTTTCCGATCTTCTCCCATGTTGCGCCGCCGTCGCACGACTTGTGGAGCGCCGACTCGGGGCCTCCGTCGATCAATGTCCAGACGTGGCGCCGTCTCTGATAGGAGGCGGCATAGATGATGTCCGGATCGCGGGGATCGAAGGCCGCGTCCGTGACGCCCGTGTTCTCGCTGATCGTCAGGACGGGAGCGAACGTCTCGCCGCCGTCCGTTGTCTTGAAGAGGCCGCGTTCTCCTCCCGGCGCCCAGAGGGGCCCCTGGGCCGCCACGTAGACCACGTCGGTGTTCCGCGGATCGATGAGGATCTTCGCGATGTGCTCCGAGTTCTCGAGCCCCTTCCTCTTCCAGGTCCTGCCGCCGTCGAGCGACTTGTAGATCCCGTCGCCGAAGCCCACGCTCCTCTGGCTGTTGTTCTCGCCCGTTCCGATCCAGACGACCCGGGGGTCGACCGGATCCATGGCCAGGCAGCCGATCGAGTACGATCCCTGCTTGTCGAAGATCGGCTTCCACGTCGTGCCCGCGTTCGTCGTTTTCCAGACGCCGCCCGATGCCACGGCCACGTACCAGACGGACCTGTCAGTGGGATGAACGGCGATGTCGCCGATGCGGCCCGACTGGAGCGCCGGGCCGATTCCGCGGAGCTTGAGCCCCGCGAACGTGCCCGGGTTCATTGCGGTCTTGTCCGGTTTGTCGTCTTCATTCTCCGCTGCAGCAAGGCCGGCGACAGAGATCAGGAGGATACACAGGAATGCAGTCATTCTGTTCATGATCGAATCCGTAACAACAGGACTTTTCTAAGGATGCCAGCGAAATGAAGGGTCAATGTTAACGGATATTTACCTCTAATAAAAGGAATTCCGGGGGAAGCAAGCCCTCTTCACCTCGGTAATTTCCCTGAGGCGATTGCGGCTGGATCCAGGCCTTTGAGCCTGTCCTCACTCCAGCTCGATGCCAGTCCGGATCAGGGTTGACGAGACCTCGCAGTCGAGCTCCGTCATCCATTCCGCCACGGAATCGTTGCAGTTGTAAAAGAGCCAGAAGCTCCTGTCGTCCTCGACGAAGGTGAGGCCGTAACGGCGGTTGTGGATCATGGTCGCCGCCTTGGCGTCGAAGCGCAGGTCGAGGCGCTCGAGCAGGGATCGTACTTTCGACCCGTTCACCTCCAGGGCATGGAGCCGGCCGGATCGCACGAGATCGTCCACCCTGTCCGCATCGATCGTGCGTCGGCCGAAGCAGCCCTGCGTGGGCCAGAGAACCGTGTCGAAGACGTTGTACCAGCTGTCGGCAAGGAGAGCATACCAGTCCCAGTCTCCGTAGCCGAATTCCTTGAATCCGCCCTTGCTGTCGGGCAGCACGATGCCGGCGTGCAGCCCCTCCTTCAGGAGATAGACGCGGCACGGCTCTTCCGGATCGGGTGGCGGCGTGATCGTGGAGACGCAGCGCGTGAGGCAGATAACTGTCGCGAGGAGCACGGCGATCCCGATGGAGAAGCGAAGGCGGCGGCGATTGAATCCGAGCGGCATGGCAATCTCAGCCTTCTTCAATGGCACGAAGCACCCTCTCGGGTGTGAAAGGCGACTCGAACAGACGGACGCCCACCGCGTCGAAGATCGCGTTGGCGATGGCGGGGAGCGGGCCGTTGATGCAGATCTCGGACACCGACTTGGCGCCGTAGGGGCCGGTTGGCTCGTGGGTGTCCACCAGGATCGTGCGGATCTTCGGGAGATCGGCAGCGCTGTAGATCTTGTACCGTCCAAAGGACGCATTTGTCATGGCCCCGCGGGAGTTGAAGAGATACTCTTCCGTGAGCGCGAAGGAGATGCCGTTCACCACCGAGCCCTCGCACTGCCCTTCGGCCAGCAGGGGATTGATCGCCTGGCCGCAGTCGACGGCAGCCACGTAGTCGAGCACCTTCACCAGACCCGTCTCCCTGTCGACCTCGACCTCGGCGAAGTGCGCCGAGAAGGGCGGGGGAGATGCCTCGGTGACGTGGGATGCCTGGGCCTGGATCTGGAACTGGTCCCTCCGGTAGAAGGCATGGTGAGCAATGGCGGAAAGGGGGATGGAGAGATCGCCCGACAGCGCGTTCCCCTCGGCCAGGGAGAAGGTGTCCGCCTCCTTGCCGCTCATGGCTGCGGCCACGTCGATGATCTGGACCTTGATCTTCTCGGCGCAGCGGCGCACCGACTCACCGGAGAGGTAGGTGGTCGACGAGGCGTAGGCGCCGGTGTCAAAGGGGGTCATGTCCGTGTCGGAGGAGTAGACGATGATCCGGTCGACCGGGACGCCCAGCACCTCGGCCGCGATCTGGGCCAGCACGGTGTCCGAGCCGGTGCCGAGGTCGGTGGCCCCGACCATCAGGTTGAACGAGCCGTCCTCGTTCATCTTGATCGACGAGGCTCCCATGTCGATCCTGGGGATCGACGATCCCTGCATCAGGCCGACCATCCCCACGCCGCGCACGCGCGGTCCGTCCGAGAGCCGCGCGCCGCGCTTGGATTTCCATCCGATCGCCTCGGCGCCGAGGCGGAGGCATTCGCCCAGGCCGCACGACCGGATCGTCATCTCCACGCCGGCCTTCCCCTCGCCGAGAGCCTCGAAGATGGCCGACGTTTCCCCCTCGCGGATGTGGCGCTGCGCGTAGAAGTCGACCACGTCGATCCCCGCCGCCCGGGCCATCATGTCGATCTGCTGTCCGAAGGCGAAGACGGACTGCGTGGCTCCATAGCCGCGGTAGGCTCCGCCGACAGGCAGGTTGCTGTAGACGGTGCGCCCGGAGAAGCGCACGTTCTCCACCTTGTTGAAGAGGGGGAGGACCTTGGAGCCCGCGTTGGAGAGGACGGTGAGGGCGTGCGATCCGTAGGCGCCCGTGTTCATCAGGACGTCGTGGTCGATCGCCGTGATCGTGCCGTCGTTCTTGACGCCCGAGCGCATGCGGATCCGCATCGGGTGGCGCGTGCGGGAGCTGACGAAGACCTCCTTCCTGCCGAGCACCATCTTGACCGGCCTGCCGGTTCGCAGGGTGAAGAGAGCGGGGATGTACTCGAGAAAGACCTCCTGCTTGCCGCCGAAGCCGCCGCCGATTCGCGGCTTTATCACGCGGATCGAACGGATCGGGATGTCGAGAACGGCGGCGCAGATGCGGCGAACGTGGAAGGGAACCTGGGTGGAGGAGTAGATCACGAGACGGTTGCGTTCGTCGAGAAAGGTGAAGACCGAGTGGGGCTCCAGCATGCAGTGCGAGGCGTAGTGCGTCCTGTACGTGCGGTCGAACACGTTGTCCGCCTGGAGAAGGCCGGCATCCACGTCGCCGATCGCGAAGGAGACGGCGGCGGCCAGATTCCGCGTCTTGCCGTCGCCGAAGGAGAAGGGGCCTCGGCCCGAGTCGGGTTCGTTCACGATCGGTGCGGCGGGATCGGCCGCTGCCTCGTAGTCCAGAACCGGGGGCAGGGGCTCGTACTCCACCCGGATCGCGGCAAGGGCGTCGCGAACGAGCGCCGGGCTGGCGGCCAGGACGGCGGCCACCCGGTCGCCGACGAAGCGGACCCTGTCGTCGAACATCGCGGTGTCGTAGGGAGAGGGCTCGGGAAAGCCCTGGCCGGCCGTGGTGTGGACCACCTTCTTCACGTTCTTTTGGCTCAGGACGTCGAAGACGCCGTCGATCGCCAGGGCGGCCGCGGTGTCGATCGACTTGATCCGGGCGCTGGCATGGGGGGAGTAGAGGATGCCGGCATGGGCCGTCCCGGGCCGGTCGAAGTCGTCGACGAACTTCTCTTCACCCGTGGCCAGGGCGAGGGCATCGATCTTTGTCACCGAATGTCCAACCACATCACTCATCGCTCTGCTCCCCGGCTGCCGATTCGATTTCACGGATCCTGGCTGCTGCCAGACGGATTCCATCCACGATCTTTTCGTACCCGGTGCAGCGGCAGAGGCAGCCGTCGAGGGCGCGGCGAATCTCGCTCTCGCCGGGATCGGGATTGTCGCGGAGCAGGGCGAAGGCGGCCACGACCATCCCGGGCGTACAGAAGCCGCACTGGACGCCTCCCGACTCGGCCAGCGATTCCTGGATCACGTGAGGGGAGCGCTGGGTGCCGATCCCGCGAACCGTGGTCACCGAGCTGCCCTGGGCCGAGGCGGCGAAGACCATGCAGGAGTTCACCGGTTTCCCGTCGAGCAGAACAAGACAGGCGCCGCAGTCTCCTTCGGCGCAGCCGCTCTTCACCTCGATGAAGCCGTTCTGCCTGAGGCAGGCGAGGAGGCTTGCGTCGGGGCGGATCGCCCAGGTCAGCCGCTCGCCGTTCACCGTGAGGTTGATTTCCATCATGGGGCGCCTCCTTCTGCCGCGGCTTCCTCCAGGCAGCGGCGGATCTCGATCTCGAGGAGTTTCTGTCTGTATGCGGCCGAGGCGCGGCGGTCGTCGATCAGGTCGATGCGTGCCGCGGCGGCTGCCTCGCGAAAGACCTCCGGGCCGGCGCGCGATCCCTCGAGCACCGCCTCGCTGGCCTCGATCCGCCGGGCGCGCGGCACCGAGCACCCGATTGCCACGCGGGCTTTCGTCACGATGCCGTCCGGGTCGAGGGCGAGGCGGACGGCCACGTCGAGGAGGGAGTAGTCGAACTCCGTGCGGGCCACCTTGCGGAAGACGGCCCCTTCAGCGAGTCCGGAGCCGGAAGGAGAAGGTATCCGGACCGCCGTGACGAGGGAGCGGCCGTCGAGGGGGGAGGAGGCGAAAAAGGCCGCTGCAGCGTAGGTTCCCGCCGCCGAGCCAGCCACCTCGATCGAGGCGTCGAGCGCCAGGAGCGCCACGGGCAGGTCGCTCCACGGCCGGGGACGGGCCACGGATCCGCCCACGGTGATGCGGTTCCTCAGCGGGGCGGAGCCGGCTCTTGCCGCTGCCTGGGCCGCGATCCGCGCCGGGCCGGCGAGGGCCTGCCAGCCGGCCAGATCGGCCAGGGTGACGCAGGCGCCGATCCGGTAGCCTCCGCTTTCCTCTGTTTTTTCCTTCAAGGGAAGGCGGGACAGGTCGACAAAGCCGGTGTAGCTGCTGTTCGACGCGAGCATCAGGGAGGTGCCGCCGGCATGGGGAACCACCCTGCCCTCTTCCATCAGGGAGAGGGCCTCGTCCATTGTCGAGGGTCTGTGCCAGTTCGTCAGGTTCCGGAACATCGTCAGGTCCAGTTCATCCTATTGTTGATTCATCAGCGAATTCAGTCCCTCTCTCACCAGCTCGCCGGCCATGATGGTGCGGTACTCCTTCGTCGAGCGGACGTCGTCGATCGGGCAGATCTCGCTCCTGATCATGGCGGCCGCTTCTTCGGCCAGCTTGCCGGTGAGCCGCCTCCCCTCGATGAGAGCCGCTGTCTTATCCGCCACGATCACCGTAGGCCCCACGGCGCCGAGAGCGATCCTTGCCGATTTCAGGTGGCCTGATTCGAGGGCGGCGCAGAAAGCCGCCGAGACCTTGGCGCAGGCAAGCGAATGGCGAGCCCCCAGCCGGCGGAAGAACTGCAGCGGGCGGGCGGGCGAGAGGGGAAGGGTCGCTTCCGTCAAGATCTCGCCGTGACTCGCCGTGGTCTGGCCGGGTCCCTTCAGGAGATCGGCCAGGGGAATGCGGCGTTCTCCCCTGGATGAGCGCAGGATCACCGAGGCTTCGAGGGCCAGCAGCGGCGAGACGGTGTCCGCTGCGGGCGAGGCGTTCATGATGTTGCCTCCCACGGTGCCGCGATTCCGGATCTGGGGGGAGGCCATTTGCGAAGCCGCCTCGGCCAGCATCGGAGCACTCTTCTTCACCAGGGGATCGCCGGCCAGCCTCGTCAGGGTGCAGCGCGATCCGATCCGGAGCTCGCCGTCCTTATCGACGATCCCGTCGAGCCCGGCGATGCGGGAGAGGCTGACGAGGATCAGCGGTGTCACCGGACCGGGCAAGAGCGGATTGCCGTGCTTCATCGAGTCGATGTGCGGATCGTGCTGCAGGCGCGGCATGATGTCCGTTCCGCCGGCCAGGAGCATCGTCTCCGCCTTGCCGCCCCTCGACGCGGCCACGATCCCGAGCGCCTGATCGAGCGTCTCGGGACGTTCGATGGCGATCACCCGCGCATGGGGCGGGGGCAGAGCGCTGCCGGCTTCGCCCTTATCATCTCGCCCTGGCGGTGATGCGGCCGGATCTAGCATGGGGCTTCGTCCTCCCTGCATTGCAGCGCATCGAGCAGGCGCTCCGGCGTTGCGGGGAGGCGGGTGAGCCTCACCCCGACGGCGTCGCGGATCGCGTTGAGAATTGCGGGGGCCACACCCATCAGCGGCTGCTCGCCGAAGCCCTTGGCTCCGAAGGGGCCGTCCCTGTAGGGCGCTTCCACTATGATCGGCTCGATCGCCGGGACATCGGCGATGGCGGGGATCACGTAGGTGTTGAGGTCGGGAGTGTACGGCCGACCCTCCTGCAGCGCATAGTCCTCGAAGAGCGCGTACCCCATGCCCTGCAGTACACCGCCCTCGATCTGTCCTTCCACGGCCAGGGGATTGATCGCCCGGCCCACGTCGTGCGCGGCCCAGATCTTCTCCACCGTGACCTGTCCCGACCGCCTGTCGACCCTGGCCAGCACCACGTTGACGGCATAGGCATAGACCACGTAGGGATTTCCCTGGCCGGCTTTGGCATCCCAGCTCGTCTCGCCGGCCCTGGCGAAACCCTGGAACGCCATCGGCAGTCGGTCCGCTTGGCAGCGGGCGATCACCTCGTCCACGGGCAGGCCCGAGTGGTTTTTCCCTTTTTCGCAAATCGCCGTGCCGTTGATCTCGAGGCGTTCGGGCGGCACGTCGAGAAGTCCGGAAGCGGTCCGGAGGAGGACCGCCTTCGCCTGGGCGCAGGCGTCGAGCACGGCGTTGCCCGACATGGTGGTGGCGCGCGATGCCACGGTGGGGCCCGAGTCCGGAACGCGGGACGTGTCCGTTTCGATCCAGGTGACGCGGTCGAAAGCGATGCCCAGGGCCTCGGCGGCCATCTGCGCCAGCACGGTCTGCATCCCCTGCCCGATCTCGGTGGTGCCCACGGCGATCTGTGCCGAGCCGTCGGCCGCGATGTTGAGATAGGCGCCCGTCCGGGCCATGTGGCTGCCGCCGGCACCGAGTCCGACGCCGTAGAAGATCGTGGAGAGTCCGATGCCGCGGAGTATCGGACCCCGGTCGTTCATGAACTCCTTTTTCTTCTCCTGCCAACCGCTGGCCTCGAGGGTGCGCTGCAGCCCCTCGGGCAGGCCGCAGGAGTGGTCGATCTTCTGCCCCGCCGACGTCGTCCCGCCTTCCCTCAACATGTTCAGGGCGCGAAAAGCGGCCGGATCGCGTCCCGTCTTGATCGCCAGCTCGTCGACGAGCGACTCGACGGCAAAGAGCGACTGGGGTGAACCGAAACCCCGGAATGCGCCGGCGGGAACATGATTGGTTGCCACGGCGTGTCCGGTGATCGCCACGTTGGGGCAGACGTAGGCGCCGGCCGCGTGGATCACCGAGCGCCAGAGGACGACGGGTGACAGGGTGGCGTAGGCGCCGCCGTCGAGGACGACCTCGCCCTCGATGAAGGTGAGCTTGCCTTCCTCGCTGCAGCCGATTTCGAGCCGCACGCGCGCCGGGTGCCGCTTGCTCATGCAGATCATGTCCTCGTCGCGGCGATAGATCAGCTTGACGGGGCGATTCGCGTTCAGAGCCAGGAGGGCTGCGTGGCAGGCGGGAAGGGAGGGGACGTCCTCCTTGCCGCCGAATGCGCCGCCCGTCGCGGCCTGCCTGACGACGATCTTCGAGAGAGGCAGCGCCAGGGTTCGCGACAGGGCTGCCTGGACGTAGAAGGGGCACTGCATCGAACCGACCACCTCGATACCGCCGTTCGCCGAGGGGGCGGCGATCATCCCCTGCGTCTCGATGTAGGCATGCTCCTGGCAGGGGGTCTCGAAGACGCCGCTGACCACGGCGGCGGACTCCCGGCGACCCCGGATCGGATCGCCACGGCCGAGGCGATGGGTGGCAAAGGTGTTGTCGTCTTCGAAGAGGCGGGGAGAGTTCGTTTCACGGCTCGAGGAGGGATCGAGGAGAGGCGGAAGCGGCTCGTACTCCACGACGATCGCAGCCACGGCGCTCCGAGCCGCCTCGACTGTCTCGGCGGCAACGAGAGCCACGGGCTCGCCGACGTAGTTGACACGATCCGCAGCCAGGAGAGGCATGTCGTTCCTGACGACAGGCACTTCGTTGCAGCCGGGAATGTCCCGCGCCATGAGAACGGCCTTCACGCCGGGAAGGGAGAGTGCGGCCGCGATGTCGATCGCCTTGATCGCAGCGCGAGGATGGGGGGAGCGGAGCGTGGCCGCGTGAAGCATTCCCGCAAGGCCGAGGTCCGCCACGAAGCGTGTTCTGCCCAGGGCCTTGTCCGCTGCGTCGGAGCGCGGCACGCGTTGTCCCACGATCTTCACCAGGATCGTTCTCCTTCTCTTCCGGGGCGAATCGGAAAAACAGGCCATTGATCATATGCCCGATCCTGCGGCGAATCAAGACCGCCGGGGAGGTCATTCGAGACCGCCGGAGGGGTGCCGCATCAGAAGGGTGAGAATGTCGTGAAGGCGCGGCGGAAAGGAAAGAGCTTGCTGTTGGTGGAGATGAGAAGGTTGCGATGGCGGCAGTAGAATCCAGAGGCCTCGATCATCCGGCCGTCTTCCGGCAACTGGCGCCCTGCGTCGGCGATCTCGCGGGCTATCTCCCACGGCGGCCTGTCGTCGGCCGCGATCTCCCGGGCCAGCGGCTTCTCGCCCGTGGTCTCGAAGACCTCGATCCGGCTCTGCCAGGGAAACCTGAAGGCACGCGCCATGATTCCCGTGATGTCGGGAACCACCGGCGCGCTGCGGGCCGGATCGATCCGGAAGCAGAAGAGGTGCTCCACATCGGCACGGCTGCTGACCGTTTCCTCGATCCCCTTGAGCGACTCCGTGTCAGGGATCACGAGAAGCTCTCTCTTGCCCGACCGCTGGGAGAAGCCGCGCACGGGACGCTCGAGGATGCTGCCGGCCGCCAGGGCAAGGATCTCGCCGTCGGTATCGTGAAAGAGGATCGCCGATGGGATGATCTCGATCAGGTCGAGAAAGGTCTTCAGCTGCCTGATCACCGCGCCGATGGCCGTGCTGTTCATGGAAAGGGAAGGATATCTCCCCATGTTGCCCTCACGCCTCGACTCGGAGAGAAGCACGGCGCCGTGCTGGGCATAGTGCCATTCGCGCAGCGACCGGGGCGGCTCCTCGCCGATCCGGCGCAGGCGGCGGAGCAAAAGGTTCATCGCAAGGAGGGAGTCTTCCGCTCCCGCGGGGAGCGAGGCGTTCTTCAGGCGGGACAGGTCCGCCGCGGCCTCGTCGATCCTGCCGGAATAGAGCAGGCTCTCCACGCGCAGCAGCCCCGAAGCCGCGATCCGTTCCGGGGAGAGGCCGCGAAGATCGGACAGAAGGTCGGCGGATCTTTCGAAGAGCCGGGACTGGAAGCAGGCGTAGCCGAGCTCGTAGCGGACATCGCCGTTCTCCGGACAGACCGCCATGCAGGCTTCGAGATAAGGGATGCCCACATCGGATCGCCCGTTGCCGGTCAGGTGAAATCCCGTACGGTAGAGCAGCTCCGGATCCTCCGGGTTGCCGGCCAGGGATTCGAACAGCTCCCCCCCGGCACGGTCGCCGAGCTTGGCGGCCGTGCGGGCCGCGGCCTCCAGGGCGGAAGAATTCTTGGGATCGTTCTTCAGCAGATCGAGGAGGCAGGCGAATGCGGAGCGGTAATCCTTTTCCTCGATGAGGGATGAGGCCTTTTCTAATGCCAGTCCGTTCTCGTTTTCCTTTTTGCTGTCAGTCATGGAAAACATGACAACACAGATCCGGCGCGATCTCAAGGCATCAGAATCCACCGGAGCACCGGGCTTGTCCGGCCGGGACCGCGAAGGGGACATTATCACTTTGCTCCTACACCGCGGAGTCCGCGGTTGACCTGGATCGAGACTGTTCATACACTACGTCTGTCAGGCGAGCGGGAGGAGTTCTTGCGGCCTCGAACGAGATTGGGTGGCTATTATGAGAATCATTGCATTGATCAATCAGAAGGGGGGCGTGGGCAAGACCACGACGGCAGCCAATCTGGGGGGCGCCCTGGCCCGTCGCGGCCGCAAGGTGCTGCTGGTGGATATCGATCCCCAGGCCAACCTGAGCCTTCACCTCGATGCCACCCTGTCGGACTCGGACATGTCGATCTACGATCTCCTCACGTCGCGATGCTGTTTCGAGGATATCATCCGGGATACGGGTGTGGAGAATCTCCGGATCGCGCCGTCGAGCATCGACCTCTGCAGCGCGGACCTGGAGCTGGTCAACACGGTGGGGAGGGAACTCCTGCTCCAGGACGGCCTGACCGCCTACATGAGCGATCTGAAGGAGAGGCCCGACTACGTGCTGATCGACTGCCCCCCGTCGCTCGGTCTCCTTTCGCTGAACGCCCTCACCGCGGCTCGCGAGGTCTTCGTGCCGATCCAGGCCGAGTTCTTCGCCCTGCAGGGGATGGGGAAGCTGATGGAGGTGGTCCAGCTGATCCGAAGCCGCCTCAATCCGCTGCTGAAGGTGACGGGGATCATCGTCTGCATGTTCCGCTCCCAGACCAACCTGGCCAAGGAGGTGCTCGACGAGGTCGAGGGGTACTTCGGCGATGTGGTCTTCAACACGAAGATCAGGCAGAACATCCGGCTGGCCGAGGCGGCGAGCCACGGGACGACGATCTTCGAGTACGAGCCCCAGTCGATCGGAGCCCTCGACTACTGGGAGCTTGCCGAGGAGATCCTTGCGCAGGAAAAGGGGAGGCGCATCGCGCCCGCTGATGCGGAGGCGAGCCGCGAGCAGGCGGTGGCTGCCGGGTCCGCTGCCGTCGGATCGACGCCGGTGGATCCGGGAGCGGGAGAGACCGCTGTCGTGGAATCGGTGCCGCAGGAACAGGAGCGGGTGGAGACCGCGCCCGTCGATCCGGAACCGGAGAAGGAGGAGCGGACCGAGCCCGCTGCTCTCGAAACGAGGCAGGGAGAGGCAAGAGTCGATCCACCGCCCCCTTCCCGGGAACAGGAAACCTCCTTCGGACAGGAAGGATTCTGAAAGGAGCCGATGAGCAGGGAAGAGTTCAGGCAAGCCCTGCTTGGCGAGGAGTCGCGCGGGATGGTTCGCCTTCTTCGTCCTTTCCTTCTCCTGGCATCCTGGCCCTACGAGGCCGTGATCCGTCTTCGCAATCACTTCTACTCCCGGGGTATCTTCCGGACGCACAGGATCGACGTTCCGGTGGTCTGCGTGGGGAACCTCACTGCCGGCGGTACTGGCAAGACCCCCCTCGTGGCCTGGCTGGCCCGCGAGATGAAAACGAGGGGAAAGGCCGTTGCCGTCGTGGCCAGGGGATACAGGGGGAAGCTGCGCGACGGGGAGCTCATCAACGACGAGGGGCTCCTGCTGAAGCGGGAGATTCCCGGGTTGATCGTGGTGCAGGACCCTGATCGCGTGGCGGCGGCCAGGAAGGCCGTCGACGAGATGGGCGCCGACTTCATCATCCTGGACGACGGGTTCCAGCATCGCAGGATCGGCAGGGATTGCGATCTGGTCACGCTGGATGCCCGCTCTCCATTCAGCGGCGGGAGGATCCTGCCCGCCGGACTGCTCCGCGAGCCGGCCTCCGGACTGGCGCGGGCGGATCTCGTCGTGCTGACGCGGTGCGGCAGGATTTTCGAAGACGATCTGGAAAAAACGACAGGCAGGGTGCAGGCTCTCTCTCCCGGGGCGCCGGTTTTCCACAGCGATCACGTTCCATCCGGCCTCGGAACAGTGGGGGGGGAGAAGCGGGTCGATCCGGCGGACCTTGACGGGAAGGCGGTCTTTCTCTGCTCGGCGATCGCCGACCCCGGATCGTTCAGGCGCACCGCCCTCGAGCTCGGCGTTCGTGTCACGGGGGAGAGGGTCTTCCGGGATCACCACGACTTCGGATCGGGCGACGTGGCGCGCGTTGTTCAGGCGGCAAGGGATTCAGGGGCCGAGGCTGTGCTGACCACGGCCAAGGACAGCGTCAAGCTGGCCTCTTTCCCCGAGGCGGCGCGGTTCCTGGTGCTGAAGATCGAGATCGGGTTTCGCGGCCGGGAGGCGGAGCTCCTGGAAGCGATCACTTCTTCCACTCTTCGCCGCCCTCGAAGCGAGCGGCGAACTTCGCGCTGAGATATTCGGACATCATTTCGCCGGCCAGCTTGATGGAATCCTGGGCCACCTGTTCCTTCTTGGTATTCAGTCCGCCGTACTTCGTGTCCTCCCTGGGAACCTCGTACCGGATCGTGTTGCCGGACTCGAGCTCCAGGGCGTCCATGACCGCGCGGGTCTTGTAATAGACCGACCAGCTTTCCTTGTGATAGGCGGACTTGCTCCCCTTGCTCGACTCGAAGCATTCCGCCGTGCCCACGATGACATAGTCGCAGAGATCTCCCAGGAGCTCGGCCAGGGCGTTGGGCGGCATGCGCACCACCTCGCGAACCGGCCTCCGAAGATCAGGGGTCACGATCTGGAAACCGATGTTGCCCAGGGCTTCCTTGAGATGGCTTCCCGAGTAGGGCTCCCTGACAGGGCGCTCGTCGATCGTCTCGTAGAAGATCACGGCCACGCGCGTGGTCTTCTTCGTTGGCATGAGGTAGGTGACCTCGCACGACGGAGCGTCGAGATCCGACTTCTTTTCCACGGCCTTGAAGTCGAGGGTCGCAACGACCGTGTTGCTGTGATCGCCCGAGGCCTTCATCTCGCGGAGCTCGAAGGAGAAGTCGCCGTTCCTGTCCGTCGTGTCGCCATGCCGGATCACCGTGCCCTGGTCCTCGGCAAGCTCGACGGTCACGGGGAAGCCGGAAACGGGCTTTCCCTTCCATGTGACCTTGATCTTGATCGGCTTCTTGATGTGGCCCGAGAGCCCGGCCTTCTGCTTGTTGCCGGACAGGGCCTCCAGCCTGACGGAGCCGGAAAGGAGATCGGACTCGCGAGTCACCCGATTCCAGAAGTCGGCCAGCTTCAGCGCCTCGAAACGGTCTTTCTGCGACCTCGTGGTACCGGCGGCCAAAGCCTTCCCCTGCTTGGAAAGAGCCGTCACCAGGCCGTGGTGGGCATGGACCAGGCTTTTCAAGGCGGAGGCGATGTCGCCGGCGCCCTTCGACTCATCGAGGAACCCGAGATGGGCGACGACCTGTTTCTGGCAGTCCGTGGCCTGGCCGAGAAGCCGCTCGGAGAGCTTGGCGCGGTCGAGCCGGACGATCATCACACCAATCCCGGTCTCCTCGTCGTAATACTTCCGGACGATCTCGGCACCTGCGAGGAGCTCCACCGATTCGAGCTTGGAGAAGCTCTCCACGTCGGTGAGCTGGCCGATGTCCTCGTTCGTCATCACCATCTTCATCCTCGAGGTGAACTCGCTCTTCACCTTCACCTCGATCTGCTGCGAGATCTCCTCGAGAGCCCGGATCTTGGACATGTCATAGGCATCGGCTTCCACGAAGCCCGGCGACGACACGCCGTGGCCCACAAGGTACGATCCCAGCGGGATGCCCGGAACCTGGCCGGTCCTGGCCCATTCGGGCGCGTCGGAACTCAGACCGTAAAGTCCCTCGCCGCCGTTTTGCCCGCCGTCGTCCGATAAACAGCCGACAAGCAGGCCGGCAACCAGGAGGGCGATTAAAACGGGGGCTGCGTGTTTTCTGCGAACGGTCATGACTCTGTCTCCGGAAGAAGAAACCTGGAATTCTTTCCTAACGCGCTCCACTCGATGCAGCATAGGGATCAGCCGCCCAGGGCGCCGGCCGGAACTCGGAGCAGGACGAAAAATGTTTCCTGTCGAAACCGCTGCGGAGTGAACAGCTCGAAGAAATCCTCGTCGATGAACTCCTTCAACACCTGCACACCCGTGATAGTGCGGATCGTGCGGTTGTCTCTCATGGCGGCCATGGTGATCGTGCCGTTGTCCCACTCCTTCTTGATCTCGAATTCGCAGTCGCACACCCCGTACACCTGGCACCAGATCTCGCACATGGCGCGCTCGATGGCCTGATCGCGTTCCCTCCCGGGATCCTCGGTCTCTCCTGACAGGCCGACGCCGTAGAGGTAGCCGGCTGCCGTGGGGCGCTCGGCCATCCAGTCCGGGAGCTGATGCCCCGTGAGAAAGCAGCCGGGGAGCACGGGCAGGAAGATCAGGATCAGGAATCTGAAAAAGGGTCGGGACACAAATCGAGCCTCCTCTTGCCGGCCGGTCTATTTCCCTGCCGGCGGACCGGTCTTGAAGCGTCGCCCGGCGGCTACTCCAGCAGCCCCGACTTGGCGAGCCTGACCAGGATGTACGTGCTGCCGCCCGGGTTCTTGGTCCTGGGATCGCGGCTGCTGTGCTTGCCGTCATTGAAGCAGGCGTGCTCGGCCACGATCTCGGCGCCTTTTATCTTGGAATCGATAAACCGCTCCGTCAGCTGCGACACCTCCTGGATGCCGTCCCAGTCCTGGGTGACAACAAGCTCCTGCTTGATGTGGACCTTGACCTGGGCGCTGAGGAAAGCCATGGCGCGGGTGAGAGCCTGTTCGCGCGACCGGCTCGGCTTGTGGGTCGGGCCGCTCCAGCCGACGGCATAGAGGTAGTCGCCATCGTTCGGGGGAATCTTGTACCACTCTGGAGGGCACGACACGCAGCCGACAAGGATGAGAAAAACGGAAAAACCGATCAGCTTTCCTGGCACGGTTTTCATCGATCGTCTCCACATGAAAGAATGGAGGATAATGCTGGGGACAGGGAATGGAAATCCCTGCCCCCAGGCGGATAGCTAGGAATACGAAGTAGGTCTCGATCAATCCATGTCAGGAACAGGCTCGTACTCGGCTGCGGCCAGCTCCTTCTTGAGGGCGGCGGAAGCCTCGTCCATCTTGTTGACGGCTTCCTCCCTCTGGACCTTGATCTTCTTGGCGAACCTCTCGCGGACATACTTCTTGGCACTGTCATTCAACCGCTCGAGCAGCTGGTTGTCCAGATCAAGTTTCATCAGGACGTAGTGGGCGTTTTCGTTCTCGTACCTGTTCACGGGCCTGAGGCCGGATACGAAACTCTCGGAGAGAGAGCGGGACACCTGCTCGTCGTCGCGGATGGAGCTCAACGTGGCTTCATCGTAATAATCGCCCGCAACCCTGGCATACGAGGTGAACATGGTCCTGACGTGGGTGTTGAGGACGCGGGACATCTTGACGATGCCGTCGTTCTCGGCCATGTTCGCCGTCATGGACGGATCAGGACCGACCTTGGCAATACCGACCACGTAGATGACCGATGATCCGTCGTCATCGGCATAGGTGCTGTTGGCCACTCTGACCCACTTGGGAAGGTTGCCCAACGTGTCGCCGTCCCCGTCATCGACGA
Organism: uncultured Phycisphaerales bacterium; assembly: GCA_964482235.1. GTDB lineage: Bacteria > Planctomycetota > B15-G4 > B15-G4 > CAYZWU01 > CAYZWU01. The sequence continues at coordinate 50,914 of CAYZWU010000016.1, read as the reverse complement.
CGCCATCATCTCCGGCACAGCCGATGAACACGACGGGAGAAAGCATGGCCATCATGAGAATCTTCAGGTAAAAGGGCGTTTTCATTTTCAATCTCCTTAAAACTATCCAGAGCGTTCAAGACAGAGGGATGTTTTCAATCCTCTTGATCCCACCGACATCGGCAGGAACGAGTGCAAAAATGAATGTCACTTGATCCGACTCGAAACATTGCGATATAGAGAGAATTCCCCTGCCGATCTTTCAACCTTTTTTGTTTCGGCCTGTCCGATGACCTCATCCGCCATAAGGTCTTCATTTTCAAGAGACTAAACATCGTGTATATCCGAGTCAACGGCTTTTTTTCAACTATTACCTAATCGGTACGGATACTCGAAAAGCTGAACGCCGCCTCTCTTCTTTCTTACAAAACTTTGCCGCACGGATTTCGGCGAGGAGAAACGGAAAAGGAGCCGCAACCGCGGTTCTTCCTTTTGTCGCGCAGGATGTCCCGGTTTTCAGAATTCGAATTCGTCCCCCTGCTCGATGATCGTCACCTGCTCCATTCCGAGAGCCGTTATCTCGGCGGCTATCCTGTCGGCGAACTCCGGCTTCCTGTGCGTCACCAGCACCTCGACATCGTCGGGGATCCGCCTGACCTCCCGGGCAAAGCCGTCGGTGGAAAGGTGCTTCGAGAGGCGCGCCGTTTTCTCCTCCCCTTTCGGAAAGGAGGCCTCGAGCAGAACGGCCTTCAGGTTGCGGGCCATGGGGAGGATCGGTTCGAGGCATCGGGTTGATGAGGTGTCGCCGCAGAGGATCACGGCCGATTGCCCGGACTGGACGAGGTATCCATGGCACGGCACCGTGTGCTCCATCGGAAAGGCGGTGATGGAAAGTCCTCCCGCCTGCACCGTCGCGCCGGCCGCCATGGGAGTCATCTCGACAAGCGTAGTTGTCCCGTTGGAGATCTGCGAGAAATCGGGCCAGAGAACGCCGTTGAAGAGATGGTCCTTCAGGCTGGCGATCGTCTCCGCGGGGCCGCGGACCTGGACGGGCTTCATGACGATGGAGAAGATGTTGTCGAGCAGGTAGGGAAGCGTGGCCAGGTGGTCGAAATGCGAGTGGGTGAGGAAGACGTCCGTGACCCTGGCCTGCTCTGCAACGGGAAGGGTGTGCGTCAAGGCTCCCGTGTCGAAGGCCACCTCGTCGTTGAAAAGGAAGGTCGCAGGAAGCATGTCCTGCGTGCTGCCGCCGAAACATCCGAGTATTTTCAGTTTCACGCTTATCTCTTTTCCGGTTGTCAACCCCGGGGACTAAAGGACTGCCAGGCCGGGAAAATCCTATCAGGGAAATTTTCGCGAATCAATGGAGAGCTGACGAGCGGTTCTTGACGGGTGGATCTCCGCCCCTATATCATTCAGCACGGACGGGCGGATAGGATTCAAGGAACGCTGAACAAGGCCCAAGGAAGGCGCGGCAAGGATGGAACAATACGTACTGACGATGGCGGGTTGGCAGAACTGGCTGCTCGTCCTGATCGCGGCCTATCTCTTCTTCATTCTTTTCAGGCAATCCACGCGGCACACCGGGGAGATCAAATCGATCCTGACGGTCACGGCTGTTGTCTTGCTGCCCCTGCTTTTGGCGGCCGCCCTGATCTACGACGGCGAGGTCTTCGACGCCTTTGACGGCGACCATCAGCTCAACCAGTCCGAAGAGAACTGGTGGATCGTCAAGTACGTTCCCGAGGAAGGAGATTCCCAGCTCTACAACATCGTCGGATCGGCCCTGATCCTGTCGGCTCTCTACATCTTGACGACAGCCATGGTGGCCGTGATCTCCTTCATCTACTTCAGGAGAAAGAAGACGAGCCTCCTCGCGATCCACAAGGCGATCACCAAGTGGGGGATCGTGCTGATCGGGACCTTCATCTGCCTGAAGATCGAGTTCTGGGCGATCCTGGTCGGCATGGGCGCCGCCTCCATCGTGCTCGGCTTCGCCCTGCAGAAGATGCTCGAGAACCTCTTCACCGGCATCGCCCTGGAGACGGAGGGCACCTTCCACAAGAACGACTGGATCAGCGTCGGTAACGGCGAGACCGTCGGCCAGGTGTACGAGAAGAACTGGCGCGCCACAAAGATCCGCACGATCGACGACGAGTCGATCACCATCCCGAACGGCCTCCTGGGAGCGGAGAAGATCCTCAACTTCAACAAGCCCGGTCCCCTTCATGCCCGCAACCTCTACGTGGGAACCTCGTACAAGGATCCGCCGGTCAAGGTCAAGGAGGTCCTGAAGTCGGTCCTGCTCAAGAGCGCTGGAGTCGAGCGGTTCCCGGCGCCCATGGTCCGGACGATCGAGTACGGCGATTTCGCCATCAACTACGAGATGAAGTTCTGGATCAGGGACTACCGGCAGCACACTGGCATCGAGGATACGATCATGACCCGCGTCTGGTATGCCTTCAACTTCTACGACATCCTGATCCCCTTCCCGATCCGCACCGTTCACCTGAACAAGAAGCAAGAGCTGGAGGAGGAGCAGGAGGGGCTGGAGACGTCCTTCGACTCGCGGGTGGAATTCCTGCGGGGACTCGACTACTTCAAGTCCCTCGACTCGAAGGATTTCGACTTTCTGGCCAGGAACTCCTTCAGCCGGAAGTATGCGCCCGGCGACCTGGTCGTGCGCCGCGGCGACGTGGGCGACGCCCTCTACATCGTGAGGGAGGGGTGGTGCGAGGTGATCCTCGGCCAGGACAGGCGGCCGCGGATCGACGTGGGCAGCTACTTCGGCGAGATGGGCCTCATGGGCGGGCGCAGGCGAACGGCAGACGTGAGGGCCGGCGACGAGGGCGCCGAGGTCATCCGTGTGGACAAGTTCTGCATGGACGTCTTCTTCAACGTGCACACCGATCTGCTCGACCACTTCCGCGGCTTGCGCGACGAGCGGAAGAAGGAGCTGACCCTGCATGAGACCATGGAGGAAGAGAAGGCGCTGCCGGTTCCCGTCAGGCTCTACCGCTATCTCAGAGATCTCGTGAAGCCGTGGTGACGGGGCCGTGACGACGGCCCGATGGCCTACTGACCCGTGTAGGCCCGGAACCGCCTCTCGTTGAGGCGTCCCGTCCGCGAAAGCTTCTCCCTCCTGATGACCGTTCTCATGGTGTCCATGCGTTCTTCCGGATGGGGGTGCGACGAGAAAGCCCTTTTCACGTCCTTTTTTCCGGGCCTTGCCTTGGCCATGCGCTCCATCACCGTGACGGCTGCGTAGGGATTGTACCCGGCGCGCGCGAGAAAGAGCAGGCCTTGTCTGTCCGCTTCCCTCTCCAGATCCCTGTTGAAGGGAGCCAGGGTCCTGGAATAGAACTCGTCGCCGATCGCGTCGAGCTCCTCTTCCATCGCCTTGTTCCACTTGGGATCGTCGGGATTCTTCTTCCAGTCCCTCTCGATGCTCTCGTGCATCTCGCTCACGGCGCTTTTCTGAAGAAGGCGGTACTTCGACTTGTCGAGCGATCGGACGCCGTGCCGCAGGGTGACGTGGCTGATCTCGTGAGCCAGGATCGATGCGAGCTCCGCCTCGTTGCGGCAGGCATCGATGGCTCCCTTGTTGATGAACACGAAGCCGCCGGGGACGGCAAAGGCGTTCGGCTCGGGCGAGTCGAGCACGATGAAGTAGAAGGTGTAGAGGTTGCCCTGGTCGGGACGGATATACTCGAGAAGGGAGAGCCCGACGAAGGTGACGTACCTCCAGAGCCTCTCGTTCTTCAGCTCGGGGGTCCCGTGGAGCACCCTGGCCGCCGCACCTCTCCCCAGCTCGATCTCGTCTTCCACGGGAAACGTGCTCATCAGGTCGAGATCGGAGAGAGCCTGCCCCGCCTTGCGGGCGCGCAGATTCTCCATGTCCGCGATATCCTCACTGCCCCAAGGAGAGATTCCACCCTCTCCCTCGCCCATGGTCTCGAGAGCATTTTTCTTGTTCGCGGCCGCGGTTTCCCTGACTTCCTCCTTTGTCGGCGGCTTGACGACGACGGTTTCCTCCGGCGTTTCTTCCTTCCGCGGAGGAGGCTTTTCATCCTCTTTCTTCACCACCGGTTCAGGATCGGCGGGGGGAAGATCTTCGGGCTCCTTGGCCGCGGTCTTCTCTCCCTCGTAGCCCTCCTCGAATACCGGGGTCTCGATCTCGAGGTCGCGCTTGAAGTTGACCTTGGACGTGTAGCTCTTCTCACGTGGACTCTTGCGGCTCGGCTTCTTGTCGGACGAGGCGCATGCCGGGAGAAGAAGGGCAAGAATCGCGGCCATCAGCGCCGCGGCAGGAAGGGTCTTCGTTATGGCGCATCTCATTTCGAATCTCCCGACTCTTCGAGGAAACGAACATACCGGTCATGATCGAGAGTGCGGCTCATGATCTCCCGGACCTTGCCGGGATCGGCGCCGTGCGACCGGGCATAGGAGTCGGACCAGCCCTTGGACACGAGCCCCGACGTTGTCGGCGCCGCAGCCTCGGGCAGGGCCAGCGAGGCACCCGTGCCTGTCGGAGGTTTCTTCTTCACCTCGAGGTAGGCCCAGCCGGTGATCCCCTTCTTTTCCACCTTGACCTGCTTCCACGATCCCATCTCCCTGAGGACGAGGAGGGATTCTCCCTTCTTCAACTCGGCGATGGGGGCGAACGACTTGTTCCACCTGGGATAGACCTTCAAGCCAGCCTCTCCGGCCTTGATCTTCTTGGCTTCCTCGGGCAGCAGCGCAGCCGCGGCTGTTCCCAGAAGCAGGAGCAGGAGGACGGCAACGACTCTCGTTGACCTGGTCATGACACCATTTCCTCTTGAGTTGCGGTTATTTCGAAATGATCCTATAGACGCCGTTCCACCCGTCTTCGGGCGGAGATTCAGAAAAAATTCGGCACCGCTTTGCCAGAGCGCGGGACGGCCTATCTTCGTATTTATCAAAGAGAAAGTCGAATCTTTCAGCCGCCTCGCCGAATTTCGCCTCATTATAAAGCTGCCGCGCTTCCTCGAAAAGGGTGCGTAAATCAGGCGGGAGGGGATCGTCGTCGTCCAATGCGGTCAGGACCTCGTGTATCTCCAGGGGGGGCGCCTTCTCCTCAAGGCCGGGAACGCGAACAACATCGAGACGGCGGAAACGAATCGAACCTTCCGCCTGGTCGACCAGCGGGCCGCCTGCCATGATCAGCGTTCCGTAAGCCTTGTTCACCCCCTCGAGACGCGAGGCGAAGTTGACCGTCGAGCCGATGGCGGTGTAGCTGTACCTCTCCCTGGAGCCGACGCAGCCCACCGTGGCCGTGCCGGAGAAGAGCCCGATCCGGGTCACGAAGGCCGGCAAACCTTTCTCCCCGGCCCTGACATTGAATTCGTCGAGGCGCTTCTGGCACTCCAGCGCGGCGCGGCATGCCTCCCGGGCGTGGTTTTCCAGCGGCAGGGGGGCGCCGAAGATGGCCACCACGGCATCACCGATGTACTTGTCCACCGTGCCGCCGCAATCGGTGATCGCCCGCGTCATCTCGGTCAGGTAGTTGTTGAGATGGTCGGTGAGCTTTGCGGGATCCTGGCGCATCTCCGGGGTGTTGGAGATCGACGTGAAGCTCCTGATGTCGGAGAAGAAGCTGGTGATCTCCACGATTTCGCCCCGCATGTGAATCTCCGACGGGTTGGCCACCAGGCGCTTCACCACCTGCGGGGGGGCGAAGTGCTGGAACATCTGCGTCACCTCGCGGCTCCGGCGGCCTTCGGTGAAGTAGTTGTAGGTGGTGCCGCCCGAGAAGGCGACCGCCACGCCGGCCAGGGGTGCGACCACGTCGATCCAGAGCGAGGCTTGAAGAAAGAGCAGTCCGGCGGCGAGAATCAGGAGAACGGCCAGGATCAGGGAAGCCGCGATCTTGAGAGGAATCGATCTCACCAAAAGCGTGGCTGCCAGAGCCAGGAGTCCGGCCATCGCGGCCAGGACGCTGCGCCAGCCCGCACCGAGGCGCTTGATCGCCCGGCCTTCCAGCAGGGCTTCGGCCACGGCGGCGTGGACCTTGACACCGGGGTAGTTCTCCGAGATCGGGGTCGCTTTCAGGTCGTGAAGGCCCGGCGTCGTTGTGCCGAGGAAGACGATCTTGCCCTTGAAGTCGGCCGGCTCGAGGACCTTTTCCTTCGTTGCGTCCAGGTCGACGAGCTTTCCCTGCGAGGCGAGGAAAGAGCGCAGGATTCGATGGGCCGGAATCGTTCGAAAGTAATCCTCGTCGGGATCGGGCGATTCCCGGCCCGTGTCGCCCCAGCGGATGAGGATGTCTCCGCTCGGGGTCAACGGAACCCGTTGCTCCACCCCGCTGCGCGTGCGAACGACGACCAGCTCGTCGTCCTCGACGGCGACCTTGCAGCTTCCCGGGCCGTCCTCGCTTTCGATGTGGGCCAGAACGGCGGCGAGACCGAGCGAGGGATAGTGGCGGCCGCGATAGGTGGCAAAGGGTCGGGCTCGCCGGATCTCGGAATCCGAATCGGGCTGGGCGATCACGGCGCCGAGGCGAAGAAGCGATTCCTGTCCCGCGAAGTGCTCGAGGATCGTGTCGTAGGGCAGGATCTGGTCGTAGTATGTGCCCTGGTCGGACCGGTCGAAGGGGAGCCCGCTCTCCTCGGCACCCTCAACGGCGATGGCGCTTCCTTCGAGGTATCTCCTCTTCTCCTCGCTCAGGTCGATGGCCGCTTTCCGTTCGTCGGCCGTCTCCAGGAGATTGAGAGTGTGGATCACGTAGGGCTTCCCGCCCCCCTCGACGTTGGCGAACATCGTCGAGATGGCAAGGGACTCGTCGCCCGAGGCGTCTCCGCTCGGATAGGGCGACGAGAAGTCCATGTCAAGGGCGAAGACGGTGGCTCCGCCCTGGGTGAGGAACTGGATTATGATATCGTAGACGGCCCTGTCCCACTGCCAGATGACGATGTGGGGGCTCATGTCCTCATCCGAGGCATATGCCTCGAAGTGCGAGTTGCCCCAGTCGAGCGTGTACTGGTCGATGGCGATGACCTGGATGATGTCGTGCTGCTTGTCTTCCTCGGTCCCCATCCTGCAGAAGATGTCGTAGATGTCGCGCTCCCACCTGTCGAAGAGGGAGAGCTGGACGATCACGACCATGAGAGCGGCCATGGCAGCGGCCAGGAGGAATATCGTTCGGCTTCTTTTCATGGCAGATCTTCCATGCCGTCCCTCCTCCAACGGTCAGAGGATCAGAAGCTTATTCTTTCCCGCAGATGTCCAGGGCCAGGAGCGCGTAGGATGTGGCCAGCACGGGATTGCCCTCGAACCAGCGGGGCGAGCGCTCGTTGATCCACGAACCGTCCACGCGCTGGATCGAGAGGATCCTGTCCCGCAGCTCCTTTCTCCAGGGATGCTGCTTCCCCTTGCTGTCGGTGATGATCTCCACCTCGAGCGCATCGAGGGCCCGCGCCAGGGTCATGTAGTAGTAGAAGAGCCCCTGCTGGCCGGCGTCCGGATTCTTCTCCTTGTCGAAACCCGGATTCTCATCCAGGGTGTAGTTGTTCTCGATCCACTTGACCGCGGCACGGACACGCCTGTCGTCCTTGTCGAGACCGGTGAAGATCAACGACTTGAGGAGCGCATAGGTCATCGATCCATACGACCTGGCCACGTAGACTCCGTCGTCGATCTTCTTGACCCCCGCCTTCGAGTTGCCGGGATAATAGGTGCCGCCGCCATCGTTGCCGGCCACGACCCTCTTGCCGTCGCTGAGGATCACTTCCGTGGGATTGACCTCCGACAGGTTCTGGCATTTCTTGATGAAGTTCAGAGCTTTCTGGAACGCCTCATGATCCTCGTCCAGGCCTGCCGCCCGGAGGGCATCGAGGGACATCTGTGTGTTGGAGAGATCGGGGCGCTCATCGCCGCCGTATCCCATGCCGCCGTAGAAGATGTCCTCCTCCATGGAGTACCCCTCGCCTTCATCGGCCTGGATCACGGTCAGGAAGGCTGCGGCGTCCCGGATCGTCTCGGCAAAGGCCGGGTCTCCCGAATCCTGGAATGCCATGAGAGCCACGGACGTGACGTATGTCTTGAGCCCCGTGAGGTAGATGCTGCCGTCGTCCTTCTTCAGGCTCTTCAGGTAGCCGAGCCCCTCCTTCAGGTAGGGGGGCGGCTCGACACCGAGGCCTCTCGAGGACCGGATCACGGCGGAGAGCGCCATGGCCGTGATGCCCGGATCGGCAAAGCCCATGAAGCCGAAGCGGCCGTCCTTCTGGCTGGCATCGAGAAAGGAACGAGCCGAGGTCATAGCCTTTTCCAGAGGAAGAGGAGCGGCGACCATGGGCGGGTACGACGGTTCGTCGAAGGCGCCGGGCGGAGGGCCGGACTCCTCTTCCTTCAACGTCTTGCTCCTGTCGCAAAGGGAGAGGCAAAGGATGACCGTTGCGAGCTCCCTGGCATCGGCGTTTTGCAGATTCTTCTCCAGATGATCGGCCATCACGGCAGCCCATCGGGGGTGGGGTTTTCCTCTTTTTTCCATGGTGCTGTAGAAGGTGCAGGCTGCCAGCCAGGCCATGGGTGGCCGGTTCTTTCCCGAGACCAGCTCCTTCAGGATTTCGCTGCTGATCCTCTGAGGAGGCGTCCGGCCAGCCAGAACAAGGGCCGCCGCTTTCATCGCCCCTTCATCGCCATGGCAGTTGTCCCAGTTCCAGCCGACGGCCAGGAGCAGTTCGGGCAGGATCTCGGGAGAAGAGGCTGAAAAGGCCAGAGCAGCGGTAAAGGCGGCTCGCGGCGACAACGTGCCCGTCTTGCCGGCCTGGATGCTGTCGATCGATTCCAGGAGGAACGACTTGCCGTCTTCGATTTCCTTCTTGAAGGCCGACTTGTTGACCTGGGCCAGCGCCCAGACGGCCAGACCTGTGGATTCGACGGGAACTTCACTCGTCGCAGGTGCGACGGAGCCGTTCTCGCTGAATCTTTTCCGGAGCCAGAGGGACGCATTCCTGACAAAGGGGCCGTCTGCATCGGTGTAGCGCCTGTGCGAGGACGCCAGAGAGGCGAGCACGAGCGAAGTGGTCGTCTGCTGCTGAGTTGGTGGTCCGTAGCTGCCGTCGGTGTTCTGCATCTGTCGGATCAAGCGGATCTTTTCATCAACTTTGTCCGAGAATCCGGCCGCAAGAAGGAGAGATGCCGTGCAAATCAAGAGAATGAATAGAGTGCTTTTCGTGAGGACAGCTGCCGATTTCATCCTGCCGACTCCTGAACCGTTCTACTTCCGCCCTACTCGTGCCAAGATGGCCTGTTATGCGGTTAAAACGTAAGGCTTTTGCGGGAGGTTCTCCATAAAAAAACGGAACACCATGAAAGGTGTTCCGTTTCGTTGATCATGAAGTACGCAGGTTGTCAGATGCCGATGCTGAGAACCCAGTCGAGAGAATCGGCTCCGGCAAGGTAGTTGGAGTCCTGGGCTATCCTGCAGAGAGCGGGCATCCGGTCACGGTCGAACAGGAGCCCCAGTGCATTGACGGCATAGGCGACGGAGATGGGATTCCGATCCGGTTCGGTGGCGATCTCGAGCAGCTTGTCGGCCATCTGGAAATGCCCCAGAAAGCCCACGGAGACGGCTGCCGAGCTCTGGACGTAAGGATTGTTGGAATTGCGGATCAGGTCGATGAGCACCTGGCCGGAACGGGAGTCGCCGAGCACGCCGAGCCCCAGAGCCGCATTGCGGATGACGGATGGATCGGGACTCGTTGTTAGCTGGTTCTTGATCACATCCAGGTTCTCGCCGAGCCCGATCATGCCGAGGGCGAGCAAGGCGTAGCCCTGCAGGGAAGGATTCTTTTCCGTCGTGGCGATCTGGACCAGCTTCTGGGAGGCGTCCTCCAGCCCCATGATGCCGAGGGAAATGATGACGGCTCCCCTGCGCTCAGCGTTTTTCTCCTTGTCGAGTTGCGACATCAGGATCTTGACGATCTCGTCTTCCTGGGTGACGCGGCAGGCCAGGCCGAGACCGAGGGAAGCCCAGGGCCGCAGCGTGCTGGGACCGGTCTGCAGCGCCTTCTTCAGCGCATCCTTGGCTCGCTTGCCGCCGATGTTGCCCAGCGAGATGGCGAGGAAGTTCCGCAAGGGGATGTCCTTCTCCGTATCGATGAGGTGGATCATCTTCTTGATGGCATCGGAATTCCCCTGCGAGACCAGGGAGCCCAGCGCGATGGCCGACGAGCGGCGGATGTTGAGCGCCTTGTCCTCGAGACCGGCAAGGAGGATGGGCACGGAGATCGGGTCGCCGATCTTGCCCAGCGACGTTGCAGCCGTGGCGCGCACGACTTCGGGCAGCTTCTTGTTGTTGAGGATCGTGTTGAGGATGGGGATCATGTTTGAGTTGCCTTCGATCCCTGACGCCTCGATCATCAGAACGAGAAGGTCGGGCTCCATCTTGTTCCAGTGCTCCAGGAACTGGGAGAGCCCCATCGAGGTGATGTTGGCCTTGCGCAGCGCCATGGCCAGGGCGGCGAATCCCCGGTCGCTGTCCATGACCGGCGAACGGCCGATGACCTTCTGACCGAAAGGACTGTTGTGCGCGAGGTTGAGAAGAAGGTAGGTGGCACGCGCCTCCTCCATCAGGCCGAGTGCGAAAAGAGCGGAGACCCTGACGACGTAACTCTCGTCCTGGATCAGCTTTTTCAGCCCCGGCAGAGCCTGTTCGGCATGGAGCTTACCCAAGCTGATGGCTGCCGCTGACCTGATATCCTGATGCCGGTGGTCCAGCATCCCGACCAGGGCGGGGATGAGCTCGTCGATCTTGAATCGGTCGATCTTCTCCAGGCGAGCTTCCTCGCTTTCTTCTCCAGGCGACGGGTTTCCGCCGGCGCCCGTGAAGGGCCTGTCATAGATCTTTCTCAACTTGAAGATACTGAACTTGTTACGTTCCCACCAGATTTCCCAGTTCGTGAAATTCATGGTTGCGGGACGGCGAACTCTCCTCATGCCGCCGGTACCCTGGTTCATAGGTTGGGGCAGGGGACCGCCGGTAGATCCGGTCGGTCTATCCAGGGTGAACGGCTTGATCGGCTTGATCTGGTCGTTAGGCGGCGGTGGTGGCTGGGGGTCGTCGTCATACCGCGGCTCGCTGTTGGCTCCCCCGAGTGCCCCCTGGTTATTCGCATTGGGCGGCGGGGCGGGGGTATGATCCGCCGGCACATAAACGCCGCCACCGGACTGAGGCGCCGCCGGTGCCAGAACGACTGAAGAAAAGATCAGGACGCCGAGGAGAATCGCCAGAGGTCTCGTGAGAGGAATCGTTCTTATACGAAACATGGATGACACTCCAAACAGAACTCGGATGGCTCTCCGCCGTGAAAGCTGTTTTGCGGGCGGCAGTCATCCTGCGAATATTCTACCGTTGTTGATATTGTATATGAAAATAGTGCCATGATGGTCACGAACATGATTTTCCAAAGAATTGGGGGGGAAAAAACAAGCCATGCCAAAAGAGCGCTGGTTCGAACACTCAAGAATACACCGGACGAGTGAGAATACCAAATTATGTTGATTTATTGCCACAGATGATATGCTGTAATCCTCTTTTTATCAAGAGATTAACATTTAGGTTGAATGTCGGATCCTTGATTGGCGGCCGATATTCCGGTAGGACACCTTTATTCAGAGGCAGAAGGCGCTTTTTTTTTTTAGTCAGGATGTGTAATTTGTGCGAATTGTTTGCATAACCTGTTTTTTATTAATTAGATAAGATATACCTCGCCTCCCAGGGCTTTTCCCGCATCAGCTCAGGAATGATCGGAATAGTGGTTTAATGGTGGCGAAAATAGGCACAAGAAATTAGAATTTATATTACTGTAGAAAAACAAATCTTTAATCGCAAAACTTGCTGGTGAAGAGGGAAACCACAAGAAGCCTTGTACGAAGGCAACTGAAATGGCAGCAAACAAGACAAGTCCGCTAGTTCGAAAGATCTGTTCTTTGCTGAAGGTGGATGAGGCTGAGTATCAATGTGCGGCAGCCTTGGTTCTCGGAGAGTTGGGCAGCAAAGATCCTTTCATCGTGAAGTCGCTCGGCGAGGTATTGAACAACGGAGACAGCGATCTCCTGAAGGGACATATCCTTGATGCCTTCAAGAAGATGAAGACCAAGGAGTCTCTGAAGTACATCTTGCCGTTCCTCTTCAAGCATGCTTCAGCCGACTCGACATTCGGAAAGAAAGCGATCGCCATCGCCTCATCGCTGGGACCGGACAGCGCCCGTGAGCTCAAGGCATTGCTCCGCAAGGCCGGTGCCGATGAGAGGCGCGTCATCAACTCGGTCTTCATCAAGATGAGAACGGTCGAGGGCCTGAAGGTCGTTCTCGACTCCCTCTTCGACGAGGACGAGAGCGTGGTAGGCGACATCTGCTTCCAGATGAAGGAGGAGATGAAGAACCTCAGCCCGAAGGAGCGCAAGACGTTCAACGGCAAGGTCGAGCGTTTCCTTCTCTCGCCGCGGACACGCAAGAGCATGACTGCCACGTCGGCAGCTGTCTCCATCCTGGGCTACATCGCTGACCAGAGTGCCCTCGACTGTCTCCTGCTCTTCTCTTCTCAGCAGAACCATCCCACGGTCCGGAACCTGGCATTGAATTCACTTCGTGAAATTCCCTTCACGGAGAAGGTAAAGAACGATGTGATCCGGAGGCTCGTTTCGTACCTGAACGAAAGAGATTTCACCAACATCGTAAGCCCGACCCTCGATATCTTGACCCGGGCTCCCGTGCAGTCGAACCTGAGCGACCTCTTCATCAAGATCCTCGACAGCAGCCACGATGCCGTGAAGCTCTTCTCCCTCCGTAAGATGCGTGAATTCAACACCATCAAGGTCGTCAAGGTCCTGATCCACAACCTCACCAACAGCAATCCCAGAATGCGCGACGTGGCTGCCGAGTCTCTTTGCTGGCTCGACACGGCCCGGAATCCGCTCATCGACAGGCTGCTTGCCGAGGACGATCTGGAGCAGGCCTGGCTGCTTGCCAGGATCCTGAAGCCCCATTCCACGAAATTCCGCAAGGACCAGGTCAAGAAACTCGGCCAGGCCCTGCAGAAGCACCTGGAAACGGGATCGGAGCTGAAAAAGCCGATCACCTTCCTCCTGAAGATGCGGTCGCCCGACTTCCTGCAGGAGCTCTTCCTGAACCGCGCCCTCCAGCTGAAGAAGAAGAAGAAGTTTCAGGATGCCGTCGATCTCCTGAAGATCCTCGAGAAAAACGAGCATATCATGTCGGACGGCCAGTACATCATGGCGGTCTGCCTGCTCAAAGTTTCCAAGAAGATCAACCGGAGGTCCTTTCGTGAAGAGGATCCCTCCCTGAGAGTCTTCCAGCAGCTCATCCGGAGCGACAGGACCACCCTGGTCCAGAAGTTGAAGAGCGATTCGTCCATCGAACCGGCGGACCGTTTCTACGTGGCCTATCACTTCTCCGAAATGTCGGGAGAGGAAAGGCTGTTCGGCGGTGAGATGCTGAGATCGCTGGCGCGCTCCAAATCGAAGACCAAGGTGACTCGCGCCTCGCGAGAGAAAATCAAGAGCGAAGGACTGTAGCAGGCTTTCAGCTAACCAAGTCTTCCCGATAGCGGTAACCCCCTATATCGCCAGCCTCTTCCACTCACCTCGCTGGAGAACATTTTTTGCATACGGCATAAAGAAAGATCGATCTCTTTTCGATGAATTAACCGAATGTCTTTTGCTTTTTCGGAGGCTTGGTGCGGCCGACCTGATGGAAATGGGGAGCGATGAAGACTCTGCACAACGAGGTTTGTCTGAATGTACGTGAGAAGATCTCGCTCGAGCTGCTGAATGCCTATGAAAGCCTTGTGGCCATCCACACGACCGCCACGAGCCTCGTTCACACAAATAGCATCAGCGAGGCATCGCAGATTACGTTGAATAATGCGGTCGAGCTCTCCGAGTCATGCGGCGGCGTTCTTCTCATGCCCCGCGAGAACCGGCTCGAGGTACTGGCTTCAATCCACGGCAGCAGCGAGGTGGAGCTCTATGCGCTGAAGAAAGCCTCTGTCGACACGAGCAAGCCGCGATACGAGACAGGTATCAAGGAGGCCGTCTCCGACTGCAAGGGACGTTTCATGAGAAACACCCTGTCGATCCCCCTGATGATCGGCCTCTGCAAGGAAGGACTGCTGTTCCTCTTCTCCACAGGGAAGAAGAGGTATACGGGCATCGATGTGAAGCTGGTTTCCGTGCTGGCCAGCCAGGGCGTCCTGGCTATCAAGAACCTGATCCACATGAATGAGCTGCAGAGCAAGAATCAAACTCTCCTCGACGCTCTCGATCAGCTGACAGCGGCTCAGGAAAAGCTGGTCCGGACGGAGCGGCTTTCCGCCATCGGGCAGATGGCGAACATGATCGTTCATGACATCAAGAATCCGATGGGGGGGCTCCTCGGTTACGCCCAGCTGATCCACACCACGGCCGACGATCTGAGCGTGGATGAGCTCAAGGAGTACTCGGGCGTGATCATCAAGGAGATGCGCCGGCTCTCCTGCCTCACCGACGAGATCATGGGCTTCTCCAACGGTATGGATCGTAAACTCGACCTCAGGGAGATGAAACCTCGCGATCTTGTCAATACGGCGTGGCCGCTGATCGAATCGGAGCTATCGAGCCACGACATGAGGGCCGTCCACGGCAACGAGGACATCGGTACCAGCGTGATGGCCGACTCGGACAGGATGGAACGCGTTTTTCTCAACCTTGCGGTCAACGCCCGCCAGGCGATGAAAGCGGGCGGCAGCCTGACCGTGGACCTGAGGGAGAGAAACGACTGGGTCGAGTTCGCATTCAGGGACTCGGGTGAGGGGATACCCGAAGAGATTCGCAAGAAGATCTTCGAACCGTTCATGACGCGGAAGAAGGGCTGCAGCCTGGGCCTGGGGCTTCCGATGGCACGATGGATAACGGAAGCGCACGGGGGAGGTCTTTTCATCACCGAGACGGGAGCCGCGGGCACCGAGATGGTCGTGCGGCTGCCGCGAGCCATCGATCTGGATAACGAGGAGACCGCCTGATCAAGGCTATGGGGAAAAGTGGGTTCAGAAGGCTTTACACTGATCGAGCTCATGATTGTCGTGATCATCCTGGGGATTCTCGCCGGAGTGGTGATCCCGGCTTTCGGCAACCATCTGCAGGAAGTCAAGGAGGCAGGCCTTGATACGAGCGTCGAGGTGGTGCAGAAGGCCATCGAGATCTATGCTGCCGATCATGGCGGGACCTATCCGGGGTACAAGGCGGGAGACACGTCCGGGAATCCGTCAGAGGAGTGGTTTCTCAACCAGCTCTTCCTGAAGACAACGATGGATGGAGTGGTGGACCCACAGGGTGGCTGCGGTCCTTATCTCAGGTCTGATCAAGGGTTTCCAAGAAATCCGCTCAACAAGAAAAGCGAGGTGAGGGTGAAGGAGAAAACCCAGCCCATGCCGGAGCTCGATGACAAGTACGGCTGGACGTTCAACACGTCGACGGGGAAGTTCGATGCAGTCAGGGCCGAGAGCGACGGAGGTTCGACGGGAGATGAGGTTCCGGAGCTGTAACAGGAAGATAAAAAAGCCCTTTCCCATTTCGATGTAAATTTTTGCTATGCCGATGTCGATAACTAATATCGATAAATAAGTATTAATGTTTATGCCAGATCGGATTTATTGGGAAATACTGGTTCGGACAAAGGAGAAAGTGATGAGGGTGAAGGGAAAAGAAGGCTTTACGCTGGTCGAGCTTCTGATCGTGGTGATTATTCTCGGAATTCTGGCTGCCGTGGTGATTCCCCAGTTCGGAAACGCCTCTTCGGAGGCCAAGGAGTCGTCCCTGATGACGAACCTGGCGGCACTGCGCGGCGCGATCGATCTCTACCATATCCAGCACAAGGATGTGTTTCCGGGCGAGATCACCGGCGTTCAAAGCTGGGCGAACTTCGTGACCCACCTGACCACGGCCACCGATGTGGACGGCAATGCCGGTACGGATTACGGTCCATATCTCAGGACCGGGATCCCCCGCAATCCCATCAACGGCCTGAACGACGGCATCGAGGGGGCGATTCCCGCGGCGCCCGACGATTCCACCGGTTGGTACTATGATGCCGACACAGGGGAAGTCAGGGCCAACTCCTCGGGAGCGGGCCCCACGACCGGGATCGACTACTTCGACATGTAGAAAACAAGGGCCGTTCCGGAGCGGAGCGGCAATGCGTGACAATCAAGGAGCCCCCCTCTTCAGGGGGGCTCTCCATTTATCATCCCATCGGGGAGACGATTCTGATACTCGGTTCTCGGAACGGGATCAAAGGATGAGGAAACGCGGGATGAACGGGAAAAACAACAAAGGCTTTGCCCTCGTGGAAGTACTAGTCGCGACTGTCGTCGTCGGAATCGGCATCTCGATGTCGCTATACGGATTCGGGACGGCAATCCGGAACTCCAATATGGGCCGGGACGTGCTTGTTTCCGGAGTGCTGGCCGGAAGCCTCGAGCAGTACTCGCGCAACCTGGCCTTTTCAGACCCCCAGGGGGATCCGGTATTCGGTCCCGAGCAGGGTGAAAACAGTCTCGATGACTACGACGATATCGATGACCTCGATGGACTTGATATCTCGCCGCCCATCGGAGCCGACGGCACAGAGCTAACGGAATTTGAAGAGTGGACGCAGCGGATCACGGTGGTCTGCCTCGATCCCGACACTTTCGAGGTGCTTCCTCAGCCGACTGACACACCCATCGTCCGCGTCGAGGTGGAGATGTTGAACGGTACGAGAACGGAGAGCATCTACCAGTGGATAGTCACGAACAGATGACCACGACTGACGAGGTTGACATGAGTGTAAACAGTGTGCATCAGGATCTTTCGTCCCCTTTTCGAAGTGCTGAAAAGGGCACGATTCTCGTCCCTTGCATTTTTATCTTGAGCCTGATCTCCGTTCTCACCATCGGAATCCTGAATGCGGGCGGCATGGGAAATTCGGCCATGGGAGCTCTCACCGAGCGCGCCCGTGCCCGTCTGGCCGCCCTTTCCGGGGTGGAAATCGCCTACAAGCGGCTGGCAGGGAGTCTCGACTACGGCGGTGAGCAGTGCAATCCATTCGCAGACAGCTCGTGCAGCGTGGATATCTCCGTCACCGACCTCGGGGAGAACCTGTACGAGGTCGTCTCGCACGGCGTCCTGGGAGACTCCGAGAGCATGATCAGGACGAATGCGGAGGCCCGGGAATGGACTTTCAAGTACCCGTTCTGTGTCGGCGACGACATGTTGATCGAGGGCAACCACGCCTATCTGATGGGTGATTGCTACGTGAAAGACATCCTCTGGTCAAAGGCCGGGGGAACGATCGCGGGAAGCCTCTACATGCCTGGGGATCGGGATATCGTCTACGACGCCTATGGCAAGGTCGTGAAAATCGACGGCTACAATGTTCCCACGATCGAGGGGAACGTGAACGACTGTCAGGATAGTCTCGATTTTCCAACTCTCGATCTGTCCGACCTGAGGGCCCAGGCCGCCGCGGCAGGCCAGATCTACTCGGGGAGCGTCTATCTCAAGAATGAGGATCTTCACGGTGTCGTCTACATGGAGAACTGCAACGGATCTCCAAAGCTCAAGAACGTGACCATACATGGTGTTCTCGTGCTTGATGACATCTCGGTGGTCCAGATCAAACCCGGATTCCTGAAGATTCGCGCCGATGACGCGATCTGCCCCAACGTGGCGATCCTGGCGCCTGACACGTGACTGAGCGTGAACAGTCAAGCTGAGCTTGACATATACGGCCTGTCGCTTTTCGTCACCTCCTACTTCAAGGGAAAAGGCATATTCACCGGGCCGCTGATCATCCGAAGCGATATCAAGGTGTTTCCTAACGCGGAACTCAGATGCCAGTTCCCTGTCGAGATGAGGGAGCAGATATACACAAACCTGATGTGGAACGAGTACCACATCATCGAAACGGAGTATGAAGAGCTGTGAGATCAAAAAGAAACAGCACGGATGGTTTTTCGATCGTGGAACTCCTGCTGGCCATCACATTGCTCGCGATTGTCGCTGCCGTGGCCGCACTTCCCTCGACAAGCACAGTGGACATGAAATCGGATGTGATCGCCCGCCAGATGCTGGCCACGATTCGCTATGCCAAGGTCACCTCCCTCACTCAGAGGGAGATCTTCAGGGTGAGGTTCGACGTGGCGAACAATGCCGTCAGGGTGGAGGATGAGGCTGGATCAATAGTCTGGAATCCCGTGGCCTATGCGCCTTACATCTGGATTCTCGACTGCGGCGAGATACAGAGTGCCAATTTTGCCGGCCAGAATGCACTCGAGTTCGGGGCAACGGGCGAGGCGGTGGCCGGCGGGACAGTTGTTGTCCAGTATCCTGGACTGACGCAGACCTACACGGTTTCGCCGATGACGGGGCGTGTTTCTGTTGACGAGGTGATGAACTGATGAAGATTCACAGAATTTTTCGTGAGAACAGGGAAAACCAGAAAGGCTTGACCCTTCTGGAGATCTTGATAGCAAGTTCCATGGGCGCATTCCTGATGACATCGCTGGCTGTAGCGACAGGCGTGTTCCTCGATTCCTATTCTACTGGTCTCGATGATCAGGACCTGACGTTGGCGCATCATCTGGCCATGGAGAGGATCCTGAGAGCCGTGAACATGGCGTCCGAGGCCGACATGGAGTCGGTGCATGAGATGACGCTCACCTTTCCGGACGGCGGAACGGAACGATTTTCCTGGTCGGGAACCCAGGGCGACTCACTCCTGATCGAGAAGGACGGCGGACCAGCCTATCCTCTCGTGGACGGCGTCGATTCGCTCAATTTCAACGGGAATATGGTCGATGTACAGCAGGATGAGTTCGAGACGGAGCATGCCGGACTGCTGAGTTTCGACCTCTATGGAGGCTACAACGAGACGCGCGAGGATCGGCTCATCAGCGAGGGGTGCATCGAGGGTGTTACCTTCAGGATCCCTTACGAGGAAGCGGTGGAAAAGATCGAGTTGACAAGCATGAAGATCCGGCTTGGCAAAGAGAACGCTCAGCACTGGGCTCACCTGAAGATCTCACTCCTGGAGGGGATCACGGAATATTATCCCCGTCCCTGGGGCGATGATCTCGCAGAGGTGCTCGTGATGACTTTCGACATTCCACCGGTGAGCTATCCCAATGGACAGAGAGAGGTCGACTGGTTCACTGTCGATCTCACCGATGAGGGTTTCATTATTTTGCCGAACCGGTTCTACACGATGCTGTTCCAGTCGTCGAACGGCCAGGGACAGGTGGGATTCCTGAGATTGAGCAAGGTCAACCAGGGACACGGCCCTTTGAACAACATGACCTGGATGGGATCCACCGATGGGGGATCGACCTGGGATCCTCCAACATCGGGCCAGACATACAAGGACAGGGATGTCCCGCTGGTCCTGGAAGGCGACGTGTTCAATGTGGTGACGAACTCGGTACCACGAGTTGGCTCGATCGACGTGGGATTCGGGCTCTCGCTGGGTGAAAGCGAGGAGTACGGCACCGGCAAGGCGTGGCTGCGTGGAGGTGGAGACCTTTAATAATGCGATTGATTCCATGGGATAGGTCGTCATATTCGCCGATCTGCATAAAGGTGGGGCTCAATGCCGTTCACCTGCTGCAGATGAAGAACGTGCAGGGCCGGATGGTTGTGTCCGGCTCCAAGTCCGTATCATTCAACGGATCCTCGAGCGACAGCGACAGCGAGGTGGTGGGGGCGATCCAGGCCTGCCTGAACGAAGGCGCCTTCAAGGGTCGTACGGCCGTCATCTGTCTCTGCGGAGACGACCTGCTGGTCCATCACCAGAGGGTGATGGTGGGATCGAACGAGGCAGACCGTAACGCCATGGAGAAGCATCTGCAGCAGGAGATGCGTCTCAGCGTCAACTACAACATGGACAGCGCATACACCCGTTTCCTGAAAGTCGGGACGGTCAAGGAGAGGAACGAGCAGAAGGAGGAGCTGATCCTCGTCGTGGTCAAGCGCGACGTCGTGGATCGATATGTCAGGATCCTTCACGGCGCCAAGCTGGTGCCCTGCGGCATACGCGTCGAGCCCTTTGCTCTTCACAATGCCTTCTGCTGCTTCTGCCCTGATGACCTTGTCAACGGTCCGGCCAATGCGCTGGTCAATCTCGGCGAATCCAAGACCGACGTGATCATCAGCAACGAGGGCAAGCCGGTCTTCATCCGCTCCCTGCCCCTCGGCGTGGAGAAGTTCACGAAGGCCATCGCACGGAAGATGAACATCGACAGGGACGGAATGGGCAGGATCGTCGGCGCGCTGGGAAAGGGCCCGAGAGTCAACGAGATCGTCAAGCAGGCCGTGCTCTCGGCCGTCCGCCCGGACCTCGAATACCTCTGCTCCGAGATCATGACCTGTTTCCGGTATTTCTACACCACCTTCAACGGCGAAAACATCGGCAGCCTGATCATACCGGACAACGGTGCCGCGAACCTGATCAATGTCGGCTTCCTGCAGGAGCGGATCGGCATCCCCGTCCATCTGTGGAGCTCGGGATTTCCGGAAAACGAGGACGGCGTCGAGAATAATGACGTGAATGCCGACATCGCCGCCCTGGCAGGAATAGCGGCGGCCGAGCTCAAGGGCGCCACGCCCGCGATCGATTTTCTGCCCGAAGGCGTGGCGGAAGCGAGAAGCAAGGGAAGGATCAACAAGATCCGGGCGGCCTGCCTGGGCACGGCGTTCCTTCTCATCGGGACGTTCTACTGCAAGAGCGAGCAGAGACAGGCTGTCCTTGGCGAGCTCCAGGAGATGTGCATCCAGCGGGCCGAGGTGATACAGGGCAACAGCAAGCGGGTGGAGCTGCTGACAAGCGATTTGACAAAGCTGCAGCAGGAGCAGGAATGCCTTTCCAACGTACTCTGCCCCTTCCTGCCTTCGCGTGTCCTGGCCGAGATCACGAAGGCATCCCCCGGGGAGATCAGCATCCGCAAGATCACCACCGAGTTCGCCTTCCAGAACAAGACCGTTCTCGTGGGAAAGAGGAAGAAGCACGTACCGGATCTTTCGAGGCCGGTCCTCAACGTCACGATCGAGGGCCATGCCGAGAATGACGGAGATATTTCGGATTTCGTGGAAAAGCTGAAGGCCACTGGCGCATTCCTCGATATCGAGGATCTGGGTTCCTGGAATGTGCAGGGTAAGGAAGCAACATTGAAGGAATTCACGCTCAAGTTAGCCGTCGGAGGAATCGAGGAATCATGAAACGAAAAGATTATATGGTGATCGCCTCAGTTGGTGTGGGACTGGTTCTGGCTTTCTTCCAGTTCCTCTACATGCCTTCAACTGGCGAGGTGAACAGGCTCCGTATGGATGTCAACAAGTACGGCGTCATGGAGTCCAAGAAGAGCATCCTGCTCCAGTCGAGGTTGAATAAGACCAGGATGCTGAAAGAGCGCACTCAGGAGATCGACGAGATCAAGGCCGGTTTTCTCGCCGAGGGGAGCCAGGGGACCTTCATGAAAAAGCTGAGGGAACTGGTGGCCGGCGCCGAGTTCCAGGAGGAGTCGGTGATCACCGGAGGGATTAAGCACAAGGGCGAGCTCGATTTTCTCTCCTTTGCCGTCAGCCTGAAGGGACCCTTCGAGGATGTCTACGGCTTTATTCGCTCCCTGGAAGACCTCGAGAAGTTCGTCTGGTTGGACCGCATGTATATCAACCGGACCGCGAACTCGCTCGACGGTCTCGTGGAGCTGAACCTGAACCTGAGCGTACCGCTGCTCGTTGCGAAGGAGGAGTAAGGAGGCGAACCCATGGCGGGATTGGCTGTAAGGTTTCTGGGGGATCTGAAGAAGGACCGGAAGAAGACAGCTCTTCTGATCGCCCTTGCCGCGGTATTCTTCTACGTGTGGATTCCGATAATGAAGAGCTCGGACGCCGCAGCGCCTGCGGCACCGGGGGCGAAGCCGACGGCCTCGGCATCCCGGGCTGCGCAGAGGAATTCGAGGGCGGCCTCGAACAATGTGAAGAATTCAGCACAGGCGGCCATGGCGACCGTCGACGGTGAATATCTCTATCCGACTTTTCTGACAGAACCTCTCAAGGCGTCGGTTCTGGCACACAATCCTTTTCTCCCCCTTGCTTCGGAGCGGAAAGTGAAGGAGGCTTCGCCCGTCCAGAAGGCCGAGCCGAAGAAGGATGATGCGGAAGTTATCCGTGAGAAGGAACAGCAAAGATTGAAGGAGATCAAGGTGGCGAGCATCCTCACCTTCGGCACGAGCTCGTCATGCACCGTGAGCGACCAGATCCTATATATGGGGTCAGTTTACAAGGGCTTTACTGTCAAGGCGATAGAGAGTAACTATGTCGTTTTTGTCGGCCAGGCCGGGGAGTACAGGATCACAATTGAGAACCCCCGTTAAGTTGACCTGATGGATTGTCGATATTAAACCTACCTAATATTTCTGTCCTTTCTGAGGGGGAGCCCAAATGGCTGGGAAAGGCAACAAAATCGTTACGCTCGGGCTTGGGCTGTTTTTTGTCCTTGCCGCACCGATTCCTGCACAGGAATTCGAACCGGTTCGGGCCGTCGACGGCGACGAAACCGCTCCGGTTCCGGGAGATTCACTTTCCGGAGTGCTGGTGGAGGAACAGGAAGTCATCCCATCCCTGATCGTCAAATCGCTCGATATGCGCGTGTTCCTTCGCCAGATTGCCGAATGGCAGAAAGTCAACATCATCATGGGGAAGGATGTCTCGGGAGAGGTGAACATCTGCCTTTACGGCGTCACCTTCGAGCAGATCCTCGACGCGGTGCTTCTGCCTTACGGCTTTGATTACGAGCGACGGGGCAATTTCATCACCGTGATGAAGACCGAGATGCTCCAGGCGCTGCGGGCGGCACCGCAGCCGCCCGAGGTCCACGTCTACAGGTTCAGCTACATGACCATCCCCGATGCCAGGGAGCTCCTGATGCCTTTCCTGTCCAAGGGGGGAGAGATAAAGGCGGGAGCGGAGTCGATGACCGGCATCCCCACGGGATCGTCGGATACGGGCGGCGAGTCCAACTCGGGGCACAACGTGCTCGTGATCAAGGACATTCCCGAGGTCCATGAGAGGATCAAGGAGGCCCTGAAGGAAATCGACGTCAGGCCGAAGCAGGTCCTTGTGGAAGCCACGATCCTCGAGGTAACCCTCGACGACACCAACCGTCTCGGCGTGAACTTCAATGCTCTCGGCGGAGTCGATTTTTCCGAGCTCGGCGCCACGTCGGACCTCTTCAGCGCGAACACGGGAACAGCCACCGGCGGCATGATCGACAACACGTTCAACCACATCGGTACGAGGGGATTCACCGATCAGAGCTCGCAGGAAGGGTTCTCCATCGGCATCCTGAAAGGCGACCTGGCCTTCTTCATCGATGCGCTGGAGAGTGTGACGGACACCAATGTCCTGGCCAATCCCAAGATCCTCGCCCTGAACAGGCAGAGGGCCGAGATCATCATCGGCGGTCGTCTGGGATACTACGGCTCCGAGACGCTGAGCGAGGGCGGCTTCTCGCAGCAGGAAGTGGAATTCCTGGAGGTGGGCACGCAGCTTCGCTTCAGGCCTTTTATCGGCGAGGACGATTTCATCAGGCTGGAGATTCACCCCCAGAGGTCGAACGGCGTGGTCGACTCGACCACCGGTCTCCCTTCGGAGACCACGTCCGAGGTGACCACGAACGTCATGGTGAAGGACGGCGACACGATCGTTCTCGGCGGTCTCATCGAGGAGAAGGATACACAGGAGATCGCCCGGGTCCCGGTGCTCGGCTCCATTCCTATCATCGGATGGTTGTTCCGGAAGGAATCGACGAACACCGTGCGAACGGAGATCATCGTCCTGATCACTCCGAAGATCATCGATCCCGGCGACACCGATGAGACGGCCGAGGGGATGATCGCGGAGCATGCCAGGAGAAGTCAGCGTTTCCGTCACGGTTTCTACTCCTTCACGCGCACCCTGTCCGCAGAGCGGCACCTTGCGAAGGCGAAGCGGGATCTCGATGCAGGCCGTCTGCAGTGGGCCAGGTTCCATCTCTGGTGGGTGATGTGGCAGGATCCGCTCGAACCCGATATCACAGCGATGGAGCAGTCCCTGATCCGGGCCGAGAAGGGCGTGCGGAACAGCGGCGGGAAGGAAGGCGAGTCTCTCGAGGAGTATGTCTGGAGCGAGCTGAAATGAGCAGGGATTGCGAGAAGACGGGTAGAGATCGGTTCGTGCCGGGAATGAGCACGCTCTGCAGTCTTCTCGTCACGGCCTGCCTCTGTGCCTGCGTCTCCACGTCATCGGAAAGCAGCGATGATCCCAACAGCGACGCGTTGAAAGAGAGCATGGCGCGCTACAATCTCGACATGGCCGACAAGCTCCTGGCGCAGGGCAAGGACGATCTCGCCGTGAGGTACCTTTTCAGGGCCATCAAGGCTCAGCCGCTCTTCCCGGAGCCGAGGCTGCGGCTCATCGATCTGTACCTGGCACGGAATGACATGGAGGCGGCCCTGGTCGTTTTTCAGAACATTCCCGAGGAGCTGGAGAACAACCCGCAGATCCTGGAGAGGCTTGTCTTCATCCTGGAGGAGGCCGGCGACAGGGAAGGAGCCCTGGCTGTCGTGGAAAGGGCAGTCGCGGCCGGAGCCCCTCCGGAGTCGTTCAAGAAGATCCTGGCCGAGTCGAGCATCCTTGCAAGCGACTTCGACAGGGCGCGGGACCTGCTGGCGCAGGTCTGTGCGCTCGATCCGGAAGATGCCGGATCCCTCGAAGCCTATGCCAGACTCTGCAGGCTGACGGGCAGGGGAAAGGAGGAGTGCGACGCGATGATGCAGCTCGTTGCCCTCTGCCCCGAGGACCTCGAGATGCCGCTGCGCGCCGCAAGAGCCTTCGACAGGGAAGGCATGGGCGGCGAGGCGCTCGAGCGGTTCAGGGTTCTTTCTGCAGACTGCCCGCCCGCGCAGGCCATGCCTTTTTTCAGGGCTCGGGCATACCTCCACTACAGCAAGGGGGACTGGGCCAGGGCGGTGGAGATGTATCTGCGGATCGAGGAGTGCGGCGGTATGCCGCTGGAGAGGGGCGAGCGGCTCAACATGGCCGAGGCGTTCCTTCGCGAGGGGCGGTGCGAGGAATCGGCCCGGCTGCTGAGGGATCTTCTGGAAGAAGAGCCGCAGGATGCCGTTGTCCGCGCCGCCCTTGCTTATGCCTACTGGAAGTCCGGGAGTGTGGCCCGGGCTGATGAGGTCGTACGAAGCGCTCCGGATCCCGATGCTGGGAACGGGATCCTCGGCGCGATGAAGAAACGGATGGGGAAAGGAAGTGTTAAGCGTTAAAAAGGGAATAGCTCCCTTGGGAGCCTATGTGCTGGGGCTGGGGCTTGTGACCGCGGCCACCACTCTCTCGTTCCTGGCTGGCGACAGGAAAGGGGTCTTCGTCTGGCTCGCTGCCGGGGGATTGTCGGCATTGGTCATGGCTGTGCCGCTGGTCTATCTCGGTTTTTTCAGGCCAACGACGATGCTTCTGCACGAGGTGGGCAAGTTCGCCAGCGACTGCCTCAAGGTCCCCGTCAAGGAGCTG
Organism: uncultured Phycisphaerales bacterium; assembly: GCA_964482235.1. Lineage (GTDB taxonomy): Bacteria > Planctomycetota > B15-G4 > B15-G4 > CAYZWU01 > CAYZWU01. Next base: position 25,321 of record CAYZWU010000016.1, on the reverse strand, counting down.
GCATCACCGGACTGCCTATCCCGCACCTTCCAGAACGTGCAGCGGGAGTTCGCCGAAAGCCGCTTCAAGTCGAAGGAGCTCGAGGCCACGGTCAACGTGTTCAACGTGGAAAAGCAGCAGACGGAAGCGGTGCTCAAATCGCTGCCCATTCCCGTTCTCGTGACGAACAGGTTCGACGAGCTGATCCTGTCCAACGACGTGGCCGGCCGGATGTTCGGATTCGACAGCCTTGCCAGCCGGGGGAAGTCGCTGCAGGAGGTGCTCGATGTCCCCGAGATCGTCAGGCTCGTGCACGAGACGTCGGCGCGAAAGATCAAGGTCCCGCGCAGGACCGTGGAGTTCGAGACCGTGATGAAGAACGGGAAGAAGTCGTCCCTTCGCGTCTATCTCTCGAGCATCATCGAGCCGTCCGGCCAGGTCCTCGGCATCGTGACCATCATCCAGGACGTGACCATGGACCGCGAGATCGACAAGCGGAAGTCCGAGTTCGTGGCGAACGTGGCGCACGAGCTGAAGACGCCGCTCAGCGCCGTCCAGGCCTACGTGGAGATGCTGGTGGACGGCGAGGCTGCCGACGAGGAGACGCGCCAGAGCTTCTATTCCATCGTGGAATACGAGGCGAACCGCCTGCGCGCCATGATCGACAATCTTCTCGACCTGTCGCGGCTCGAGGCCGGGGTCGTGGAGCTCGAAAGAGAGAGGGTCAGCCTTCACAAGGTCCTTCATGACGTGCTCAAGACCCTGCAGCCGAAGGCCGCCCAGAAGAACATCGATATCCAGTCCGACATATCGTCCTACCTCGTGCCCGTGGAGGGTGATGAACAGTATCTCGTTCGTGTTTTCATCAATCTGCTATCCAATGCGGTCAAGTACACGCCCGAAGGGGGCGCGGTGAAGCTCCAGGCCAGGCGCGACAGCGATCTGGTCCGGGTGGAGTTCGTGGACAACGGGTACGGGATCTCGAAGGAGGATCAGGCGAGAATCTTTGACCAGTTCTATCGTGTCAAGAGTGCCGCCGGAAAGGCCAAGGGCACGGGGCTGGGCCTGGCCATGGTCAAGAAGATCGTGGAGATGCACCAGGGCGAGATCGAGGTGGAGTCGGAAGAGGGCAAGGGGAGCTGCTTCCGCGTATCCTTTCCTGCCGCCGCCTAGCGCCGACAGATGTGTGACAAGCCCGGGAAAAAGGGCGAGAGATAGAGGAAAAGGGAACCATGGGGAAGACTATTCTGATCGTTGACGACGAGGTCCACATCATCGACGCCTTGTCCCTGAAATTCAGGCAGGCACGGTTCGACGTGATCAGCGCCTATGACGGCGAGGAAGGTCTCCGCATGGCCAGGGAAGCCCTTCCCGATCTGCTGATCGTCGACTTCATGATGCCTTCGATGAACGGCATGGAGCTCATCAGGGAGCTCCGATCCGACAAGGCAACGCGCCGCATTCCGGTCATCCTGCTCACCGCAATGGAGCAGGAGGTCAAGGACAAGTGGCAGGACGACCTCGCGAGCGTGAACCACATCATGAGCAAGCCTTTCAGCCCGCGAGAGCTTCTGTCCCGATCCATGGATCTTCTGGGAGAGACGTCATGCCGGTAGAGAGAGGCGCCACGAGCATCGAAAGCATCGCCAATGCCGGGATCATCAGGCTCGAGGACGAGTTCTGCCAGAAGAACATCCAGATCTTCCGCGACAGGCTTGACGAGATCTACCAGCAGGACAGCAATTACGTGGTCATCGACTTCTCCGAAGTCCAACTCGTGGATTCCAAGGCGATGGAAGCGTTGCTCGACGCCATCGAGGAGGTGCAGGAGCTGGGAGGGCTGATGAAGATCGCCTGCCTCTCCGGTAGGCTCAAGAAGGTTTTCGAGATCACGCAGTTCGACCAGATCTTCGAGGTATATGACGACATAGTTTCGGCCGTGAGGTCGTTCGGATAGAAGGGAGCCCCGGCTGATGCAGACCGCGGCAAAAAGCGAACTGAGGCTCGATGATATTCTGATCCAGAAGGGTGTCATCACTTCGGAGCAGCTCGAGGAGGCACTGGAGGAGCAAAGCCGGACTCCATTCGAGAAGCTCGGCGAGACGCTGATCCGCCTGGAGTTGATCAGCGAGGAGTGCCTGCTCTCATGCATCGCTGCGCAGTTCGGCGTGCCGTTCGTCAAGCTCGAGCGGGGATACTACGATCCCGAGATTTTCGAGCTTCTTCCCAAGGATTTCGTGGAGAAGCACCTGGTCCTGCCCCTCTTCCGGATCAGGGAAACGCTCACCGTGGCCGTGGCCGACCCCCTGAACATCTTCGTCATGGATTCGCTGCAGCGGCTTTCCGGCCTGAGGATCCGGCTCGTGATCGCCTCCTCGGAGGAGATATCCAATGCGATCCGGCAGATCGGCAGCTTCAAGAAGGCCTTTCTCGTCGACGAGTTCGTCGAGGACATGCAGGAAGACGACATCAAGGTCGTCGAGAAGGAGGTCGAGGATATCGACCGCATCGAGGAGGTGGCCGGTCTCTCTCCCGTGGTGCGGCTCGTGAACTTCATCATCTACAAGGCGATCCAGGAGAAGGCGTCCGATATCCACGTCGAGCCCGACGAGGCGCTGCTCCGCGTGCGCTACCGCGTGGACGGAATCCTTCGTGAAGGGATGCGCCCCCCGCTCCAGATGCACGCCGCCGTCGTCTCCCGAATCAAGATCATGGCGGACCTCGACATCTCGGTTCGCCGGGCGCCCCAGGACGGCAGGATGCAGGTGATGATGGAGAACCGGCTGATCGACCTCCGTGTCTCGATCATCCCGACGTTCCACGGCGAGAAGGTCGTGATCCGGGTGCTCGACAAGGAGGCCATGCTCAAGGATCTCGACAAGCTCGGCTTCAGCATCGAGATGCTCGATGAGTTCGAGGGGGTGATCCACAAGCCGAACGGCGTCGTCCTCGTGACCGGACCGACGGGCAGCGGAAAGACGACGACCCTCTACTCGGCCCTCAAGCGGATCAACTCGGTGGAGCACAACATCTGCACCGTCGAGAACCCGATCGAATACAACCTGAAGTTCATCAACCAGATCCAGATCAACGAGAAGGCGGGATTGACCTTTTCCGGGAGCCTCCGCTCGCTGCTGCGCCAGGACCCCGACATCATCATGGTGGGCGAGATTCGCGACACGGAGACTGCCCAGATCGCCATCCAGGCATCGCTCACCGGGCACCTCGTCTTTTCCACCCTTCACACGAACGACGCCTTCGGCGCGGTCACCCGACTGGTCAACATGGGGGTGGAGCCGTTCCTCCTGTCCGCCTCCCTCACGGCCATCCTGGCTCAGCGTCTCGTCAGGACGATCTGCCCCCGCTGCAGGAAGGAGGTTCCCGTGACGAAGCCCGTCGAGGAGCTCTTTGCCCTGCACGGGATCGAGGTGGACACTCTCTACGAGGGCGAGGGATGCAGCCAGTGTGCCAAGAAGGGCTATTCGGGACGGATCGGAGTCTACGAGCACGTCGTGCTGGATGACAGGCTCGCTGACCTGATCGATGGATCGCCCACGATCTCGCAGCTCCGGGAATATGGACGGGAAGCACAGTTGAAGAGCCTCAGGAACGATGGTCTCAGGAAGGTGAAGGAGGGCCTGACGACCATCGACGAGGTGCTTCGAGTCAGCGTGGATACCTACTGATGGCCAACTCAGAACAATACAATTTCGAAACGGGCCAGTTCGACGGTCCCGAAAAGGATAACCTCTCCTTCGATTCGGCGGACAACAAGGCGCAGGTCGCCAAGGAGACCGACGAACAGCAGGGAGAACAGCAGCAGGTGATGCGCCGCGTTCGCGGCCGGCCCAGACCGAAGGACGTCCTCTGCATGATGGAACAGATGTCCATCATGTTCGAGACGGGCCTCAACCTGATGGTCGCTCTCGACTGCATGGCCGTCCAGGCCCGCAGCCCGGCTCTCCGCGCCATCGTGGAGCAGATGCGCGACTCGATCCGCGGCGGGATGCCCCTCTGGCAGGCGATGGAGAATCACCCCAAGGTCTTCAGCCCGATCTGCGTCAACATGGTGCGGGCCGGCGAGATCGCGGGCTGCATGGACGAGATGCTGCCCCGCCTGACCGAGTACCTCGAGAGGGAGATCGACACGAAGAGCCGCGTCAAGTCCGCCATCAGCTATCCGATCGTGATGCTCGTCATGGCCGTCTTCGTGGTGGCCTTCCTGATCATCTATGTCTTTCCCAAGTTCCTGCCCATCTTCGAGGGGAACGAGCACCTGCTCCCCTTCTCGACGAAGTTCTTCCTCTGGGTCGGAACGACCTGCCAGGAAAAGTGGCCCATGATCCTGGGCGGAGCCGTGGTTCTGGCCGTCGGGGGCTTCTTCTTCGTGCAGCAGCCGAAGGTGAAGATGGCGTTGGACCGGTTGTGGCTCAAGATACCGCTGGTCGGAAACGTGGTGTCCAAGCTGTCGCTCTCGCGCTCCTTTCACAGCATCGCCGTCCTTCTGCACGGCGGCATCCCCATCCTCGAGGCGCTCAGGGTGGCTCACGACGTGGCCGGCAACCACGTCTTCAAGGAAACGTGGAATGACGTGTCCGAGGAGCTGAGGAACGGCCGGGAGTTCACCGCTCCTCTCAAGAACAACCCCTACATTCCCCTGTCCGAGGTCCAGATGATGAGCATGGGCGAGCGGTCGGGGCATCTCTCCATGGTCCTCTCGAAGATCAGCAAGCATTACGAGAAGGAGATCGATTACTCGGTGAAGAGCCTGGTCAAGTTCGTGGAGCCGGCTCTGATCATCGTTCTCGGTGTCCTCGTGGGCTTGATCGTCACTTCGCTGATTCTGCCCATCTTCCAGATATCGCACTGTCAGGGCTGATCGGGACGAACCGGAATCAGAGGCTTGCCAGGATCTCGCTAAGAGCTTCCAGGCTTGCGTCCTCGTCGCCGAGCAGGGCGCCGAGGCTTTCGGGAGGGACCGTGCCGGCGACAAGAGCCCTGAAGATGTCGAGGCCTACATCCCTCCCGAGGGACTGCTCCAGGGATCGTTCGCTTCCGGCCGGATGAAGATGCATGGGGTGAAACGGCCGCTGCGGCTTCTCGATCGAGCAGGGATCGAACAGCGATGCGCCTATCGCCGCCCGGACTGCGTTGAGGAACGCGTTTTCGCAGCCCCTGCCTCCATTCTTCGCCGCGGCCAGATGGAGAACGGCCGCGCTCCCCATGGCGAAGGGCGTCAGGTGGCGCATGTAGACGAGACGGTAGTCGGGGAGATAGAAGAATCCCGGATCGTCGAGCATCTCCCTGATCCGGTCCAGGCGCTCGGGCTCCATGCCGTCGTTCCCGAACCGTTCGAGGAAGTAGAGATCGTCACCCGTGAAGATGTGGAAATCGTCGACGGCATCTTCCAGGGAATCATCGCCGTCCGCATCGCCTCGCTTCAGTGCCAACAGCGAAGCCATGCTGTCCAGCGCTTTCTCGAAGAGGCTCACCTCGTCGAAGTCGAAAACAACGTTCACGCTCCTTTCCGACGGACCCGTATCGGGAAACCTGTTCCAGAGCTCGCGGGCCCGGAACCAGTTGAGGTCTCCCGTTCTCAGGGTGAGAGGAGAGATATCCTGGATCAGGAAGGTGTCGCGCGATGCGGCGCTGCGGAGGCAGATCGACGGCTGCTCGACCAGGGGCGGGAGGCCGGATCGCTCCGGCTCGATCGTGTCGAAGAAGACGGATTCGACGTTGCGATGAACCGTGACGATCCTGGCCGGGACTGCCCTGGCCACGAGAGACCGGCGCAGCAATCTCGGGAGGTGGGGGGGCGCCAGGTGCCTTTCCCCGATGAGAACGAGAGCCGTGGCCTCCTGGTCGGCAGCCATCTCCCTGGCGATGACGCCGGCGGCAAAGCCGTCCCTGAGCGAGAGGCCGGCAGCCGTGGCCCGGGTGTTGATGCCCCTGACCGTCATCCCGCGGCGCTGCGCCTCCACGAGCAGAGGGCGGTAGATGCCGAAGTCGAAGCCGAAGGAGCCTCCGTACCCCACGATCTCGAGAAACCGGTCCTCCGGAAGCTCGCCCTCCATGTAACGGGCGATCGAATCGTTGAATCCGTCGGGAAGGGCCTCGAGAAAGAGCGCGAGCCGGCGTCCCGACCGGCTCAGCTCGTCGATGAGCCAGAGCATGGTGGCGGCCGAGGCGGGATGGGTGTGGTAGTCTCCCACGAGAAGCACAGTGAGGCCGCGCGCCTGGGACAGGATCTCCTCTCTCTTGGCCGCAACCCAGCTTGCCGGAAGACTCTCGCTGTACGACCGGGCATAGCGGGCGAACTCCAGGCTCGTCTCGCACCCGGACGGGTAGATCTCAGCCTCGATGAAGGACAGAAGATCGACCTGCTTCTCTTTCCACTTCCTGGTGAACGGCATTTCCCTTTCCCGAAGTTCATTCCCCCAGAATCATCGACATATTCGAGGAAGAACATTAACGGAAAAAGGTGTGTCGTGTTTTGTAACCTGTTAAGTGGTAGGCAATAATGTGCCCTGCTCGTTTGCGGCCGGACGCCGCACCGCCGAGTCTGCCGATCCTGCGGCCTTTTCTCACAACGGTTTTTACTTGCCAAGGGGAAATAGCGGCGTTTAATTGTGCCTTTTCATTACTGGAACCCCATTGGTTGTTGTGAACCTGCTCAGCCGGTGGACCGGATATAGAGGGATTGAGTGAAGAGATGGCGAATTCTTCGCAAAGCGATCCTTTTCACGGCTGCCCGGAATTCGAGCGTCCGATCCTCGAGCTGGACCTGAAGATCACGGACCTGAAGCGTCTGGGTGAGACGACGGGAACCGACTTCAACCAGGAGATCGAGTCCCTCAAATCACTTCGCGACAGGATGGTCGAGAAGATCTATTCGAAGCTCGAGCCCTGGGACAGGGTCAAGCTGGCAAGGCATTCGCAGCGCCCCCTCACGTCCGACTACATCGACCTCCTCTTCGAGAACTTCATCGAGCTTCATGGAGACAGGGTCTTCTCGGACGATCGTGCCATCGTGACCGGATTCGGCATGTTCGGCGATGAGAAGGTGCTGGTCGTGGGGCACAGGAAGGGGCGGACCACGGCAGCCAGGCTCGGGTGCAACTGGGGATGCGCCCACCCCGAGGGATATCGAAAAGCCCTCCTCAAGATGAAGCTCGCCGAAAAGTTCGATATCCCCATCATCACCATGATCAACACGCCGGGCGCCTATCCGGGCATCGGCGCCGAGGAGCGGGGCCAGGCCGGCGCCATCGCCAAGAACATCCTCGAGATGTCCCGCCTGAAGGTCCCTGTCATCAGTATCGTGATCGGCGAGGGAGGCTCGGGCGGAGCCCTGGGAATCGGGGTCTGCGACTATCTCTTCATCCTCGAATACGCCTACTACTCGGTGATCTCCCCCGAGGGCTGCGCCGCCATCCTCTGGAAGGACGGCAGCAAGGCCGCCGATGCGGCGCGGGCGCTCAAGCTCACGGCCGACTACCTCTACGATCTCAAGCTGGTGGACGAGATCATCCCCGAACCCCTCGGCGGGGCGCACAGGGATCCCACCAAGATGGCGTTCGTCATGCGCGACAAGGTGCTGAGGAAGCTGAAGGAGCTCAAGCGGCTACCCAAGGAGAAGCTGCTCGAGCAGCGATACAGGAAATATCGCGAGATCGGCAATCCTCCTCCATCCCCCCCGAATCAGGACGAATCCTGATCACCACCCTCCCGGAAAACAGCGGAAATCACCATCAATAGCCTCTCTTCCCGTTATCCTCAAACATTCGCGAGGAGTACCCGTAAATGATGCAGACGTATTGATCCGATAAGGATTTAACGGCTTTCGGCCGCGTAACAGAGAGGAACCGGGGAAAATGTCGTCGGATCAATGCGAAACAGAGAGGAATTAGGTGGAACTGACCGGTTTCAAGAGTAGAAAATGGGACTCGGGTTGCCTGTGACGACGCGCACGGTTTCATTGAAGAGAGCCATGCCCGAGTTCAAGAACGACGCTGACATCATCCGGCAGTGCCAGAAAGGCGACGATCAGGCCTACGTGGCTCTGGTGGAGCGGTACCAGGACAAGGCGTTCTGGATCTCGTACAACATGCTCGGCAACAAGGAAGATGCCAGGGATGTTGTACAGGAGGCGTTCGTGCGGGTGTTCCGGTCGATAAGCCGATTCGACTTCAACATGAGCTTCTACACCTGGCTCTACCGCATCGTGACCAACCTCTCCATCGATCAGCTGAGGAAGCTGACGAAGAGGCACGCGGTGAGGATCGACGATGTGGGCGAGGGCCCGGCCGCCCTCTCGGATCGGGCGAGTCCCTCGGACCGGATCGAGGAGAGCGAGCTGAAGGCGACGATCAGGACCGTCCTCGATCAGCTGCCGGAGAACTACAAGACCGTCATGGTCCTCCGGGATATCGAGGGGCTCTCCTGCAAGGAGATCGCGTCGATCACCGGAACCAGCCATCCCACGGTGCGATGGCGGCTTCACACGGCTCGGAAGCAGTTCAAGGAGAAGTGGCAGAGATATCAGAAACGACGATCGGAGAAAGCGATCAATGAATTGCAATAAAGTCAGGAAACATCTTTCCCTGCTTGCCGGCGGGGAGCTGGACGGGAACAAGGCGTTGCCGTACAGGGAGCACCTGAAGGGTTGCCTGACCTGCTTCAGGGAGTACCAGGAATACCTCGACATGCGCGAGAGCCTCAGGACCCTGAGGGAGAAGCCCGACCTCGAGCCGGTCCTGGCGGGGCTTTCCGATGATGTGCTGCGCCGGCTCCGGGAGGAGCCGATCGGTCCCGCAGCGCCGATCCACTCCTCGCCCCTGCGAAGATCGGGACTTCTCGCCGCCGCAGCAGCCGTTCTGCTGGTGTTCTTCGGTGCCATCTTCCTGATGGATAGCTTCTCGAACCAGTCGCCCGGCCCCAATGGCGAGGGCGTGTACACGGGCACCGGCGACCCGGGCGGAAAGAATTCCGGAACGGGAAACAGCGAGTTCCCCAGGTGGAACAAGGCCCGGAGCGAATCGGACGACGAGGCGGAGAAGGTCGACCGCCGCCTCGACAGGATCCCCCTGACACCCGAGGAGCTGCCCTCGGTGCAGCCGGCTTTCTACAGGAGGGGTTTCTGAGATGCCGCTGCCAGGTCCCAGGCAGATACGGGCGCTGGCCCTGCTTTTCGGGATTCTCTCCTTTCCGATAGCCGCCCAGTCGCTCCAGGACTACGAGAAGGAGCTGATCGCCCTTTCCGAGACGTCCAGGCAGTACTGCGTGAGGATCGAAGTGATCCGGCAGAGGGGCCGCTCCGTCACGGTGATCAAGCCGGGCGGAAAGAACAGCGGAAAAGAAAGGATCATCGAGGGGGCGATCCACGAGAGGACCGCCCTTTCCGGCGTGCTGCTCGACGCCGACGGGCATGTTGCCACTCTCGGTCACGTGCTGAACGGCGCCACCCGCGTCACCGCCGCCATCATGGACAGCTCCGGAGAGAGGATCTACCAGGCCGTTGTGGTCGGCTTCGACCTGAAGTCGAACATCGGGGTGATCCGCCTTGCCAGGGAAGAGCCGTTCCCCGCGCCCGTGCTCGGTGATTCGGACCGGCTGAAGGCCGGCGCCTTTGCCATGGGCCTCGGATTCCCCTTTGACCTCGGTCCCGCTCCATCGGTATCCCTGGGCAACGTGAGCGCCACGAAGAGGGATTTCATCTCCGGCCAGGTGACCTATCTCGGATTGATCGAAACGTCCTTCCCCATGATCCGCGGCGAGCAGGGAGGCATGCTGGTCAACTCGTCGGGCGAGATCATCGGCATGCTTTTCACCTCCTTCTGCGGCATGGTGCGACCGGGATATCAGAGCGGGATGGGGAGCGGCATGATGCACTGCACGGGGCTCACGCTGGCGATCCCCGTCAACGTGGTCAGACGCGAGGTGGAGAAAATAATCGACAAACAGCCAGGGATCAAAAGCGTATCACAGCTGAAACCGTCGCCCTGGATCGGGCTGATCGCCGAGGAGATCAACGATACGGTCCTCAGGCATCAGCTGGGAATCGAGGGGGGAGTGATGGTGGTCTTCGTGTACCCGGGACAGTCGGCCTCGAAGGCAGGTATCGAGAGGAACGACATTCTCGTGGAGTGGAACGGCAGCAAGGTCGAGAATCTCGATGCGCTGGCCAAGCTCGTGAACGAGACGGGTATCGAGAAGAAAGCCAACTTGAAGCTGATCAGGGGCGGCGCGGAGATCGAGAAGCAGATCGTGATCGGCAAGCAGTAGTCCTCGATAGAACTGGAAGGTGTGCTGTGAGAATATCCATCATTCTTGTTCTGGTTGGCGTGATGGTCGGCCTCGGCGGATTCGTCCTGGCACAGGAGAAGAACGAGGCCATGACCGATTCCCCGATCAAGCCCGAGAAGATCCAGGGTTTGGTCAAGGATCTGGGCCACCAGAAGTTCGAGAAGAGGGAAGAGGCGTACGGCGCCCTGAGGAAGATCGGCGAACCGGCGCGCGAAGAGCTGAAAAAGGCGCTCGACAGCAAGGATCCCGAGATCCGCTGGCGTGCCTCAAGGCTTCTCTGTCTCCTGGACAGCGAGAAGACGAAGCGCCCCTCCGACGACCGGTTGACCCGGAAGATCCTACGCCTGCCCGAGGAGCTCCGCAGGGAAGACGGCGATGCCCTGCACGACTTCGATGCTCTCTCGGACCACCTGAACACCCTGTTCGAAGGCCTGTTCGACGAGGACGAGATGCCCTTCCGGTTCCGGTTCTTCGATCACGACTTCCCGCGCATCGAGACCGACATCCAGAAGCTTCTGGAGGACTTCAACAGGGAGACCGGCAGCCTTTCCATCCGGGTCGGAGAGCCCGGGGGCCATTACCAGTTCATGAGAACGGAGAATGGCGAGTCGTACAGCTTCTCGCTGGATATCGCTCCCAATGGGACGGTCACGGCCAGGAAGGAGAGCACCGACGCCGAGGGAAACAAGAAGACCGAGGAGTACAAGGCCGACTCCCTCGACGAGTTCAAGAAGAAGTACCCCGAGGTGTCGAAGGATTTCGATCTCGACGGGTTCAGCATCGAGATCGATTTTCCTAAGGTCCTGGGCAAGGGGCCGAGAGGCCTCGGCCTGAAGCTCGACCGCGCGCCCTTCGGATTCGAGAGGAAGTTCTACGGCAAGAAGGTCCTGGGCGTCTATCTCGATCCGGTGAGCGACATCCTGCGCCTTCACCTGGGGCTCGACAAGGACGAGGGTGTTGTCGTCAAGGAGACGGCCAAGGGCTCCTTTGCAGAGAAGGTCGGCATCAAGGCGATGGACATTCTCACCGCCATCAACGGCAGCAAGGTCAAGGACGCCGACGATATTCGACGCGTGCTGTCGAAGATCGAGAAGGACGACGCCGTGGTGGTGGATGTCGTCCGCTGCGGCAAGGCCCAAAAGCTCGAAGGGAAGTATTTCTACGGCAAATAGGCCCCGGCCGATTCACTCTGGCGCGCCTGCGCTCGACACGTGTTGCATCGTCAGGGTGACCGTTCGATTTTCAGACGGAGCTGGCCGCAGGCCGCAGCGATATCATCTCCCCGCGACTCCCTGAGGGTTGCGGGGATCTTTCTTTTCATCAGCCGGGCGAGGAAGTCGGCTTTCGCTGCTGGCGACGGCTCCTGCAGATCGACACCCTCGACCTTGTTCCAGGCGATCACGTTGACCGATCCCTTGCGCCCTTTGAGGAGAGCGGCCAGAGTCTCCGCATCGCCCGAGCTGTCGTTGACCCCGCCGATCAGGACATACTCGAAAGTCACGTCGCGGGTCGTCCGCTGCCTGTAGTCATCGGCTGCCGCCAGGATCGCGGTGATTGGCACCTTGTCGGCCGTCGGAACGATCGACTGCCTCTTGGCGTCGTCGGCAGCGTGGAGCGAGATCGCCAGGTTGATCTGAAGCCCCAGGGCGGCGAGCTCGCGGATCCTGTCCGGATACCCCACCGTGGAGACGGTGATCCGGCGGGCGCCGATGTTGAGGCCGTCGGAGTGGTTGATCACCTGGATCGCCTTTTTCAGGTTCTCGAGATTGAGAAGCGGCTCGCCGGTCCCCATGAAGACGATGTTGGTGAGGGAGTCCGGCCCCTGCGAGCGGGCCCACACCACCTGCTCCACCATTTCACCCGATGCGAGGTTGCGCTTGAATCCCTTCAGACCGCTGGCGCAGAACCGGCATCCCACGGGGCAGCCCACCTGCGATGAGATACAGACGGTCTTCCTGTTCCTGTCAGGGATCAGGACGGTTTCCACGATATTCCCGTCATGGAGGGAGAAGGCGGCCTTCTCGGTGCCGTCCGCGCTTTTCTGGACCTCGAGGCTCGTGAGCCTGTTGAGCACGTATCTTTCGGCAAGGCTCTTGCGGAGCGACTGGGGCAGGTCGGTTATCTCGTCGAAGGAGGTCAGGCCTCCCTTGTAGATCCACCGCCGCATGATCCGGCCGTGGAACGGCTTGCCGCCGGCCTGGACGGCCAGATCGGGGAATTCCCCGGGCATGCGGTCAATCAGGAACTCGACAGGGGGGAGCATGGTTTCTCTTGAATCAGGCGGTTTCGCGCCTGCTTTCCCGTTTCTTCCTCAGCGGCAGGACCTTGATCTTCTCCTCGCCTTTCACGAAGCCGGGCGTGATGATGTAGCGCTTTCCCCCGCCCCGACTGGGTAGGTTGAAGACCACGTCGAGGAGCAGGTCCTCGATGATCGACCGGAGAGCGCGGACGCCGGTCTTCTTGCTGTGGGCCATGGCGGCGATCTCATTCAGGGCCTTCTTCTGGAACTCGAGGCTGCAGTCCTCCATCTCGAAGTAGGCCTGGTACTGCTTGGTGATCGCATTCTTCGGCTCGACCATGACGCGGACCAGGTCCGATTCTTCCAGCGCATCGAGGGTGGAGATCACGGCCAGCCGGCCGACGAACTCGGGGATCAGACCGAATTCGATCAGGTCCTCGGTGTCCACGAAGTGGAGGATGTTGTCCGCTCTCCTGCCGTCCTTCTTCCTGGGCGGCTGCGCCTTGCGGCCCTTGGCGGGCGAGGGCTTGTCCTTTCCGGCGACGGGGGCGAGATCGCCCTTGCCGCGCGGCGAATCGTGCCCGAAGCCGATCATCGTCTCGCCGATGCGCCTGCGGATGATATCGTCCACACCGGTGAAGGTGCCGCCGACGATGAAGAGGATGTTCGACGTGTCGACCTGGAGGTACTGCTGCTCGGGGTGCTTCCGCCCGCCCTGCGGCGGGACGTTGGCCGTCGTTCCCTCGAGAATCTTCAGCAGCGCCTGCTGCACACCCTCGCCCGACACGTCGCGGGTGATCGAGACGTTCTGCGACGTTCTGGCGATCTTGTCGATCTCGTCGATGTAGATGATACCCTGCTGGGCGTCCTCGATGTTGAAGTTGGCCGAATGAACGAGCCTCAGGATGATGTTCTCCACATCCTCGCCCACGTAGCCCGCCTCGGTGAGAGGTGTGGCATCGCTGATCGCGAAGGGGACCTTGAGGTATTCGGCCAGCGTCTTTGCCAGGAGCGTCTTGCCGCTGCCCGTGGGGCCGATCAGCAGGATGTTCGACTTCTCGAGCACCACGTCGCCGTGCTTGCCCGGGTCGCTCTCGGAGATCAGCCTCTTGTAATGGTTGTACACGGCAACGGAGATCACCTTCTTGGCGTGATCCTGCCCGATCACGTGGGCATCGAGGTGCTCCTTGATCTCGACAGGGGGGGGCAGCCGCTCGGCAAGAACCTGGGCCGGCGTGCTCGTCGAGGTCTTCGGGCTCTTCCGGCTGGTCTCCTCGTAGAGGATCGTGTTGCAGAGGTCGATGCACTCGTCGCAGATGAAGATCCCCGGGGGACCTGCAATGAGGGTCTGGACCTGCTCCTTCGACTTGTCGCAAAAAGAACAGCGTTCGAGAATAGGGGGTCTGTTGCTGCGACCCATTGGGATCACGCTCCGGTTCTGGGGAGAGTCGTTGTTTTCCAATCAGCCTGAAGGATCAGGGCTTTCCGGCTCAGACGGCCACGAGGGGTTCCACGACCTCGTCGACGATTCCGTAATCCTTGGCCTCCGCTGCAGACATGAAATAGTCCCGATCGATGTCTTTTGCAACCTTTTTCGCGGATTGTCCCGTATGGGTGGTGATGACGTCGGTGAGGGTCTTCTTCATCTTGATGATCTCGTCGGCCTGGATCTGGATGTCCGCGGCTGTTCCCTGGGCGCCGCCCCAGGGTTGGTGGATCATGATGCGGGCGTTGGGGAGCGAGAGCCGCTTCCCCTTGGTCCCGGCCATCATCAGGATCGCAGCCATGCTGGCGGCCTGCCCGATGCAGTAGGTGGCCACGTCGCACTGGACGAACTGCAGCGTATCGTAGATGGCGAGACCGGCCGTGATGTGGCCGCCGGGCGAGTTGATGTAGACGTTGATGTCCTGACTCTTGTTCTCCTTCTGGAGGAACAGGAGCTGGGCCACGACCGCATTGGCCACATTGTCATCGATGGCCGTGCCGATGAAGATGATCCTGTCTTCCAGCAGCCTCGAGTAGATGTCGTAGGCTCTTTCGCCGCGGCCGGTCTTCTCGATGACGTAGGGGATGTGATAGTAGCCTTTCATTCTTTTCTCCACCGCTATTCGGATTCGGGATTGCTTGCTTCCTGCTCCTTCTCCGGCTCCTTCTTGGATTCCTCGTCGGAGCTTGCTTCAATCTCCTTCTCGACAATTCTGGCGTTCTCTCTCAAGACCATTCTGATTTTGTCATTACGGAGGCGGGATCGCAGGGCTCCGAGCATTTCGTTTTCCTCGAACTCGGCCAGGATCTTCTCCGGATCGGCGGCCCGGGCCTGGGCGATGTTCTTGATCTCGGCGTTCACGTCGTCCTCGGTGACGAAGATCTTTTCCTTCTTCTGGATCTTCTCGAAGATGAAACTGTAGCGGATGAAGCGTTCCGACGATTTCTCGTCAGCCTCCTTCAACTCGCCGGCCTTTTCCTCCACCGTTTCCTCGGGGAGGCCCATGTTCATCATCTCCATGCGGCGCTGATACTCCTGCCGCATGATCTGCCTGTCGAGGAGCTTCTTCGGCACGTCGAACTCGTGCGTTTCCACGAGGCGGTCGATGACCTTTTCCTCGATCAGCTCGTTTCGCATCGACTGCTTCTGGGTGAGGATCCCCTCGCGGACCTTGTTGTTCAGCTCGTCCCTGGTGGCGACGCCGATGAACTTGAAGAACTCCTCGTTGAGCTCGTGGGGCGTGACGCGCTTGATGTTGGTTATCTCGGCCGCGACCTTGGCCGCCTTGCCGCGGAGGTTCTCGGGGGTGAAGTGGTCGGGCAGGGCCGGGATCTCGAACGAGACGGCTTCGCCCTTCTTCTTGCCCTCGAAGGACTCCTGCGTCTCGGCCGGTATCTGGAGGCCGTCCACGATGCCGGTCACCGTGTTGATCAGGGTGTCCTCGCGGACCAGGTCCTCCTCGCCTTCCACCGAATAGGTCAGCTTGGCCGAGGGATAGTCGCCCTTCTTGATCGCTCCGTCCTCCATGTCCTCCAAGGTGGCGAAGCGGTTCTGCAGGGCCGAGATGCCGTCCTCGATCTCCTTGTCTTCCAGGTCGATCGGAGGAACTTCCACCTCGACGTCCTTGTACACGCCCAGCTCGAAGTCCGGCTTGACCTCGACGGTGATCTCGAATTCCATGGGAGAGTCGTGCTTCATCTCGATCGACTCGAAATCGATCTCCGGCTCCTCCACCGGCTCGACGTTGTGCTCGTCGATCGCCGTGGAGAACGCCTCTTGGATGAGGGCCTGCTTCACCTCGAGGTCGAAATGCTCGCCGAACCTTTTCTCCACGAGCTTTCGGGGAACCTTGCCCTTCCGGAAACCCGGAAACGTGATCGTCTGGATCGCTTCCTTGTATTTCTCGTTCAGCTCCTCGCCGATCTTCTCGGGAGGGATCACGATCTTCAGATTGACGATGCAGAGACCTTTCTTTTCGACAGTTATGTCCATCAAGATTCTCCTAGGCGATGCAGGGACCTCTCTTCTCGCAATTTTAAATCCCAATGAGGTCTTTCTGATGAAAGAGCAGGGCCAATCCCACGTCACTCGAATTCATGGTCGGTACAAAGGAGGATATTAAATGCGCCTTTTAACCCCTCAGTCAAGCAAATTCGCCCCTTTTGTCTTTCTCCTTTCCATTCCGCGGCGCGATGGGGTAAGTTTCTGTTTTTCCGAAATTAATGCGGTGATCCCATGTACAAGCTGTTCATAGCCGCCAGGTACCTGAAGTCGAGGCCGATCAGCTTCGTGACCATCGTTGGGATCTTTCTCAGCGTCGGGGCGCTGATCGTGGTCATCTCCGTGATGAGCGGCTTTCTTCGCGACACGAAGGCCTTCATCCGGGGAACCATGGCCGATATCGTCGTCGTTCCCCGGTACGAGATGAAGCTGGCCGGCGACGGCGAGATGGTCCAGACCGCGCCGAGGGATTTCGACAAGATCTACCGGATCATCGGCGATGTGGACGGGGTGAAGAGCTACTCGCCCCGATTCAGGCTGCCGGCCCTGATCCGGCGCTCCGACGGCTTCGACACCTACCGGGGCGTCACGGACCTGAACCACTTCATGGTCGAGGCCCTCGGCATCGATGTGGTCAAGGAGAGCGAGGTCACCAACCTGAAGGCGTATCTCGGCGACCTGGAGGACAAGAGCCTCCAGGTCGAGAACGTGGACGATCCCCTCTACCTGCCCGAAGATCAGCGCTGCGAGGAGTTCTACCTGAGCGACTATCCCACGATCCTGATCGGCGAGGGACGGTGCCGGAACTTCAGCCTGAGGAAGGGGGACGTGATCACCCTGGTCACCCTTGACGAGGCCACGGCGGAAAAGGCGCTCCAGGGCAGCGAGATCAAGCCCTTCGAGCAGAACTTCTTCGTGGCGGGCGCCTTCCGCAGCGGCCACTACAAGTTCGACAGGGGGACCGTTGTCTTGGAGCTCGACCAGTCCCGCAGGTGGGTCTCGGCGGAGAACGGCCTCAGCGAGATCTACGTGAGCGTCCATGACTACAAATCCAGGGGGAACGAGATCGCCGCCGACATCGCCATGGCCCTGCAGAAGGAGGGCGTCATCGCCTCCGTCGAGACGTGGGAGAAGAGGAACGAGGTCTATCTCGGGGCCGTGGAGAACGAGCGCACCATCCTGGGATTCATCCTCTGCTTCTTCATCATCATCGCCACGTTCAACGTCTTCGCCACCACGTCGATGATGGTGACGGACCGGACCAAGGACATCGGCATCCTCGTTTCCATGGGCGCCACCTCGTCGGGTATCCTGGGTATCTTCATGACCTGCGGCATCCTGATGTGGCTGATCGGCTCGACCTTCGGCTCCATAGCCGGCTACCTGTTCGCCGACAACATCAACGGAGTCAACGCATTCCTCGAGAAGGTGTTCGGCGTGACGATCTTCCGGGAGGATATCTACACCTTCAAGGAGATCCCGACGGAGATCAACGCCTACTTCATCGGCGCCACTCTGCTGGGGACGTTTCTACTCTGTCTCTTCTTCTCCTTCATTCCGGCCCTCAGGGCATCCCTGATGGATCCAGTGGAGACCCTGCGCCATGAGTGACATCGTCCTTCGAGTAGAAAACGTCCACAAGACCTACACCCTTGGCAGCCAGACCCTGGAGATCCTGAAAGGGGTTGATCTGGATGTCCGGCAGGGAGAGATCCTCGGCATCGTTGGCGCCTCGGGCGTGGGCAAGTCGACGCTCCTTCACATCATCGGCCTCCTCGACCGGCCGGACCAGGGCAGCATCGTCTTCAGGGGGAAGAACGTGACGAACAACTCGGGAAGGAGGGGGCGGGCCAGGATCCGGAACAGGGAGATGGGCTTCGTCTTCCAGTTCTATCATCTTCTGCCCGAGCTGACCGCCCTGGAGAACGTCCTCCTCACCCCGATGATGGGGAGCGGGATCCTCGGATGGTTTTCCCTGAAGTCGAAAGCGAGGGAAAAGGCGAGGGAGATCCTCGATTCTCTCGGCCTGGGCGAGCGGCTACGCCACAAGCCTCCCCAGCTCTCGGGCGGCGAGCGTCAGCGCGTGGCCATCGCGCGGGCCCTCATGTCCGATCCCGAGATCCTCCTGTGCGACGAGCCAACGGGCAATCTGGACGAGAAGACGAGCGCCACGATCACGGACCTCTTGCTGAAGATCAATGCCGATCGGGGTCAGACCATGATCCTGGTGACGCACAACGACAGCCTGGCCCGGTGCGCCCAGAGGCTGATCCGGTTGACCGGAGGCGTTCTCGTCGACGAGCCTACCAGAGAAGCTCGTCCGCAAACCCCTTGATGCCGACGGGGCGGTCGAGAACCTCTTTCAGGATGATGGCTTTGCGCAGCTCCCGTGTCGTCATCTCCCCGGACAGGAAAGCGGCCGGTCGCAGGGATGGCTCCGGCGCCCGCTTGGGACGGGCGCGTGCCAACTTCGACTCGAGAGAGATAATGGCTTTCTTCTTCTTCTTTCGTTCCAGCAGCTTGGCACCCGAAGGGAGAGCCTCGGAGTCTCCGGCTCCGTAGGCGTCCACATCGACCTGGTAGGCATCCACGTCGACATCGTAGGCTTCGCCGTGGTCGATCTCGTAGGCAGCCCGGTCGATCGAATAGGCATCCTTCTTCGCATCCGGGAATTTTGCTCCACCGCGATCCTCCAGGGAGGAGAACGGCTCCTTTGCGGCCACGGCCCCCTTCTCCTGGGCCAGTGGTTGAATGATAGGCTCGGGTTTGAGGTCGGCCAGAGGCTGCGGCCTGGCCGCTTCGCTGGGAGGTGGCGGGGGCGGTTTTTTGGCCGGAGCCACGGGCTCCTTGCCCTTCACCATCTCCTGGAAGTAGCGGCGGACCTTGTCTTCCATGTCCTTGCCGGCAGCCTTCTTTTCCGGAGAGGGACCGGTCCTCGCGGGACGGACCGGCCCCTTCTTCTCCTCCTTCTTCTTTTTCAAGAAGACGGGCAGCAGGAAGCCGGCGATGATGATCACCGTCGGAATCAGATCCGACAGGAGATCCAGGAGTTCATCCATGGGCTACTCGTCCTTATCCTTGGAACCTTCGCCTCCGCCGATCGACTTTCTCATGTCCGTGTCGGCCTGGATGTTCTTGAACCGGTAGTAATCCATGATGCCGATGTTGCCGGACCGGAACGCCTCGGCCATGGCGAGCGGGATCTGGACCTCGGCTTCCACAACCTTGGCCCTGTTCTCCGTCACCCTGGCTCGCATCTCCTGCTCCTGTGCCACGGCGAGGGCACGACGGACTTCGGCACGCGCCTGGGCGACGCGCTTGTCAGCCTCGGCCTGGTCGGCCTGGAGACGGGCTCCGATGTTGACGCCCACATCCACGTCGGCGATATCGATCGAAAGGATCTCGAATGCCGAGCCCGCGTCGAGCCCCTTGCCGAGCACGGTCTTCGAGATGTTGTCCGGATTCTCGAGCACGTGCTTGTACGTGTCGGACGAACCGATGGTGGTCACGATCCCTTCACCCACGCGGGCGATGATCGTCTCCTCCGTGGCACCGCCCACCAGCCGGGCAATGTTTGTCCTGACCGTCACACGCGCCTTGGCCAGCACCTGGATCCCGTCCTTGGCCACGGCCGCGATCTCGGTCTTGCCCGAGGCCGTGCTGGGGCAGTCGATGATCTTGGGATTCACGCAGGTCTGCACTGCATCGAGGACGTCGCGGCCCGCCAGGTCGATGCCCGTCGCGATCTTGAAATCGAGATCGAGACCGGCGCGGTGGGCTGCGATCAGGGCGCGGACCACGTTGAGAACGTTTCCGCCGGCCAGGTAGTGAGCCTCCATGTCCTTGGCGGATGTGGTGGGGAGGCCCGACTGAACGGCCATGATCTTCGCCCTGACGATGATGGCGGGATTGACCTTCCTGAGCCACATCATCATGATCTGGATCAGTCCCACCTCGGCTTTTGCCAGCATCCCCTGCACGTAGAGTCCGATGAAGCGGGCCACGAAGATGAAGGCGATGAGGGCCACCAGGGCCAGGAACGAGAACACGACCACCCAGATCGTGTCAATGGCAGCAAGAAAATGGCAAAACGACATCTATCCCTCCCTGTCTTTCATGAAACGAACGAGATCTATTTCTCTTTTATCAAGATCATATTATTCAGCTGTTGTTCGCAGCCTCGACCACGACGCGGTTTCCTTCCACCTTGACGACCTTGATCTGCACCCCCCGATCGATCAGATCGCCCTGTGTGACCACATCGACCCTGCGGTCGTTGATCATAGCGATTCCCGCCGGCCTGAGAGGCGTCAGGACCTCGCCGGTCAAGCCGATCATCTCATCGAGGCCGGCCTCGGCCGCCTTGGCGTCCTTGGTGCTGAAGGAGGGGCCCGACAGCATCATCGCCTTGCCCAGCGACGTCTTCGGCAAGAGCTTGAGACCGGAGAAGATCATCAGGGGGATGAGAATGATGGCCGTGACGAGATACCCCACGAAAAGACCGTTGGGATCGTGGTTGAAGGCCAGGATCCCTCCCGTCACGATCGACACGGCGGCAACGGATCCGAGGATCCCCATGGAGGGGATGAACACTTCGACGAGGATGAGGATCAATCCCAGCGCCAGCAGCCCGAAGGTGTAGTAAACGGCCAAGGTTTCTGTTCCTTAAATCTATCTCACAAAGATGAAGTTGCCGGTCACGCGGACAACGCGGACCGACTCTCCGGTTTTTATATACTCTCCCTCGGACTGGACGTCCAGACGTGTTCCGTCGAACAGAGCCTCTCCGATGGGGCGCAGATCCCTCACCACCGTTCCTTCGGCACCGACGGCGACCTTTGCCCCGCGGCGCACGTCATCCACGGCGCCGGCCGATCCGTGGAGGAAAGTCGGCGATTTTCCGGTGTCGAGCACGAGACGGCTGAAGAACGGCGTCTTGGGCAGGAAGCGGGTCAGGATCACGGCCACGACAGCGAAGGCCAGGACCGAGATGCCCATGTGGACGATGTTCGATTCGAGCATGTCCACCTGCCAGGGCGAGTCGGGCACGAGGAACGGCTGGAACGCCAGCAGCATGCCGCCGACCACGCAGATCACTCCGATCGCGGCGGCGACGAAGGTGCCGGGAAAGATGAAGATCTCCACGCCCACCAGGGCCAGTCCTATGATGATCAGAAGGATCTCCTGGATCTCCGCCAGGCCGGTCATCCACTTGCCGAGCAGCAGGATCGCCAGGCAGGAGATGCCGATGATCCCCGGGATGCCGAAGCCGGGGACCTTGAACTCGATGTAGATGAACACAAGACCGGCCACCAGGAGGAGCCAGTGGATCGATTCGAGAAAATCGACCAGGCCCTCGGACCAGGTGGGCTGCACGATGTCGACGTTTCGCTCGTCGATCTCGAGGAAGTTCTCGAAGAGGTCGGTCCTCGAAGTCGGAATTCCGTCGATGAAGCCGAGGTCGAGCGACTCCTGAGCCGTCATGTTCAGGAGGTCGCCCTTCTCGCAGATCACCGTCACGTCCTTGACACGCGATGCGCCGAGTCGCGATTGCTCGGCGATCAGCTTCCTGCGTGTGGTGATCACCTCATCGTCGTCGATCCGGGCCAGCACGACCTCCATGTCCGGATCGACCATGGCCTGGGCCAGGTACTCGTTGCGGTCCGTTTCCCTGGCCGTGGCTCGGAAGACGGCCAGGGCGCGCGACATGATCTTCCTGTCCAGGTCCTCGTTGAGCGGCACCGGTATCGGAGCGGCGGGCCCGGGGGCGATGGCGATCGGCGTGGCGGAGCCGATATGTCCCAGGGGGCACATGTACATCCGCCGGCAGGCCATGGAGATCAGCGCCCCGGCCGAATCGGCGTCGGAGTTGATGAAGGCCACGGTCTCGATCCCGTCGTCCTGATAGGTTTCGAAGATGAAGTCGCGTATCTCCTCCATCAGGCCCATCTCACCGCCCGGCGTGTCGATCTCGACGATCAGGAAGGAGGCGCCCTTCTCCTTGGCCATCTTCCGCGACCGCTGCAGTGTCGTGAGCATCGTCCGGGTCAGTTCGCCTTCGAGGCGGTAGAGGACCGCCTTGTCGCCGGGAGGAGCCACCTCGGGCTCCTGCGGCAGGAAGCCAAGGAAGAGGAGCGAGGCAAGGAGTGCCAGGAGCAAGGGAGCCCTCTTCCGAGAGAAACCAGTTGAATGCATTGATATCATTTCATGTCAGTCCTGCGGGGGTGCTCTTGACAACGCCATCCAGCACACGATTTTAGCGCATTTCCCGGTCAAAGTGTATAGTGGCGGATCCCAGCGGGAAATAAAAAAGCCCCGCACCAGGAGTGCGGGGCTTCGTGTATCTGGTGGAGGATAGGGGGCTCGAACCCCTGACCTTTTGGCTGCCAGCCAAACGCTCTTCCAGCTGAGCTAATCCCCCAGATGATCGATAGTTCATGCAAGATATCAAAGCAGCTCTGATCGAAAAGGTCAAAATATTAGGCACGAAGTGGGGGACGGTCAAGTTTTTAATTTGTATTTACCGGGATCGTCACTATAATCTCGCTCTTTTTAAAAAGTTATATCAATCTATAGAACCCTCGCGGAGGCCCTCGATGGGTAAGCCGAAGAAAAAGGACAAGGGAATCGTTTCCCGGGAAGAAAACTACTCGGAATGGTACACCGATATCGTGCTCAAGGCGGAGCTGGCCGACTATTCGCCGGTCAAGGGCAGCATGGTGATCCGGCCCAGGGGATTCGCGATCTGGGAGAGGATCCGCGAGGCCCTCGATGACATGATCAAGGAGACGGGCCACGAGAACGCCTACTTCCCGCTTTTCATCCCCGAAAGCTTTCTGAAGCGCGAGGCCGAGCACGTCGAGGGCTTTGCCCCCGAGTGTGCCGTGGTGACCCACGCCGGCGGATCGAAGCTCGAAGAGCCGCTCGTGGTGCGGCCCACCTCCGAGACGATCATGTACGAGATGTACGCGAAGTGGATCAACTCGTGGCGCGACCTTCCCCTCCTGATCAACCAGTGGGCCAACGTGGTCCGCTGGGAGATGCGGACCCGCCTCTTTCTCAGGACCTGCGAGTTCCTCTGGCAGGAGGGGCACACGGCGCACGAGACGGCCGAGGAGGCCGAGGAGGAGACGCTGAAAGCGCTGGAGCTCTATCGCATCCTGGCCGAGGAGTGGATGGCGATCCCCGTTCTCAAGGGTGTGAAGACCGATGCGGAAAAGTTCGCCGGCGCGGCCCGCACGTACTGCATCGAGGCGATGATGCAGGACGGCAAGTCGCTGCAGGCCGGAACGTCCCACAACCTGGGGCAGAACTTCGCCCGGGCTTTCAACGTCCAGTTCCAGAACCGGGACGGCGAGCTGGAGCATGTGTGGCAGACCTCCTGGGGCGTGTCCACGCGGCTGATGGGCGCCCTGATCATGACCCACTCGGACGATCAGGGGCTCGTGGTGCCGCCCAGGCTGGCGCCCGATCAGGCAATGATCGTGCCGATCTACAGGAGCGACGAGGAGAGGACGGCCGTGCTCGACGCCTCTGCGAAGCTCAAGAGTTCGCTGAAGGAAGCCGGCGTGCGCTGCCGCGTCGACGACAGGGAGCAGTACAAGCCGGGCTTCAAGTTCAACGAGTGGGAGCTCAAGGGCGTGCCGCTCAGGATCGAGCTCGGACCGCGCGACCTGAAGGAGAACAAGGCCGTCCTGGCAAGGCGCGACACGGGCGAGAAGACCTTCGCCTCCCTCGATGGAGTGGGCGAGACCGTGCTGGGCCTGCTCGACCTGATCCAGAAGAACCTCTTCAACCAGGCCGTTGCGTTCCGCGACCGCCTGACGCGGGAGGTGACCGACTACGACGACTTCAAGGCCAAGATGGAGGGCGAGGGCGGCTTCGCCATTTCTTCCTGGTGCGGCCAGGCGGAGTGCGAGACCCGGATCAAGGAGGAGACCAAGGCCACGATCCGGCTGATCCCCTTCGAGGGCGGCGAGGCGAAGGGCGACTGCACCTGTGTCGCCTGCGGCGCCAAGGCCGAGAAGACCGCCTATTTTGCACGAGCCTACTGAGTCTGTCGTCGCCCCCCCGGCCGATGCACACCGGCACACCTGCACGCGACGTTTTTTTTACGTCATGAGGGGAATTCGTATCTATAGGAATGGTTTTTTATTGTTTGGCTGCTGCCGGATTGATATTTTGTAAAAACAGTCAGTAAGGATTGTCTCGCAAGCAGCATGGTTGGCTTTCCCTTCAGCATGCACCCAGGACAAGGAGATGGAGAATGACCATAAAGTCTTTTCTAGGAAAGCTTCTAGGTACGGAGAGCTCAGCGAAGAAAAAAGGGGTTTCGCTGAAAGACAAGGGCAAGGGCGCGGGAGCCACGGCTACGCTGGAGCCGAAATCCAGGAAGCCTTCACCCCAGCCCAAGGGCGGCGGAGTTGCCGTGAAGGAGAAGCCCCAGGCAGTGAAGGAGCCGCCTCTGGGAAAGCCCGCGGACAAGCCCCTGGAAAAGACGGTCCCCAAACCTCCACCCGCGCCGGGCATGAAGAGCGGCCGCATCGAGGCGGAGATCCTTCCTGACGACGAAAGGGTTAACGACGAGGGGAAGGACACGCTGAACGTCATCGCCAACAAGGTGACGCGCCAGGAGGAGATGTCCCTCAATATATCCAAGGGTTTGAAGGGTCTTTCCAGCGTGCTCGGCGATATGAACACCAAGATCGAGGAGCAGACGAAGCAAAGCACCCAGCTCGTCTCGACGGTCAAGACGATCCCCGAGATGCTGAAGGACCTACCCGACTCGTCGCGGGCCGGCCTCGAGCTCCTGAATTCGATCTCTCAGATCATCGATCAGCAGAACAAGGCCGTTGTCCAGATGAACAACAAGATCTCCAGCCTGCCCGATGTGATGGGCGATCTGGCCTCCAAGGTGGAGAACGACGTGAAGGAGAGACGGGCCGACGTCTCTGTCCTGCAGAAATCCCTGGGCGAGATGAAGGGCTCGGTGACGGATTTCTCGAAGGAGCAGGGCAAGATCAGCAAAAAACACGGAGAGAATATCAAGGTGATCGCGTCCCAGCTCAACAAGGTGAGCCGCGACCAGCAAAGCAGGGTCGACGCCATGATGGGGCGGATGAAGATGATGAACCGCCTCGTGATCTTCATGATCATCGTGATCATCGTCGGCCTGGTCGCCATGGTGATCAAGCTGTCCTGATTCAGCTTGCCCCTTGACTTGGAGGAACGATTCGGGATAATTCCCGCTCGTCGACACAAAAAAAGCGCCCGTAGCTCAGCTGGATAGAGCGTTGGCCTCCGGAGCCAAA
>CAYZWU010000015.1:74463-108357 GCA_964482235.1 uncultured Phycisphaerales bacterium | reverse complement strand
GACACGGTTGGCCTTCTCATGGAAGGAGGTCTTCCGACGTCCCAGCTCCGCAACGAAGCACTCAACACCGACCGGAGGGCTCCTCAATCACTCTTCTTTCTTGAGGTGGATCCGGATGCGGTTTATGCTTCGCTCGTTCACGTCGGTGACAGTGAGCTTAGCATTGCCTTCCTCGACGGTGTCGCCCGGTTCCGGCACCTTTCCCAGCACGGAGAAGATGTAGCCGCCGATCGTGTCGTAGTCGTTGCTCTCGGGGATGTTCGTTCCCGTTTCTTGGTTGAGGTCGTCGATGTGCAGCCTGGCCGAGACGTCGATGGTGTTCTCGTCGATGAGCTTGAGCTCCTTCTCCTCGTCCTGGTCGTACTCGTCGATGATCTCGCCCACGATCTCCTCCAGGATGTCCTCATGCGCGATCAGGCCTGCCGTCCCGCCGTACTCGTCAAGGACGATGGCGATGTGCATCTTCTTCTCGCGGAACTCGAGGAGGAGCTCGGACACCTTCTTCGTCTCGGGCACGAGAAGCGGCTTGCGAAGGATCTCCCTGAGCACGAGATCGTCGAGGCTGTTGTTAAGCCACTGCTTCAGGATCTCCTTGACGTAGAAGATGCCGAGGATCCGGTCGATGTTCTCCTCGTAGACCGGGATCCGCGAGTGGCCCACATCCATGGCGAGACGGACGGCGTCGCGCACGGAGGTGGAGACCTCAACGACGTGCATGTCCGTGCGGGGGGTCATGATCTCACCCACGTCCACGTCCCTGAGCTCCACGATGTTCTCGATCATGTCCGCCTCGTCCTCGCGGATCAGGCCTTCCCGCTCCCCGTCTCCCACGACGTCGATGATCTCCTCCGCGATATGCTCGGCCTCCTCCTTCGGGTCGGACGGCTTCACGATGCGGACCACCGCTTTCCGAAACGGAGCGAGGAGGGAATGGATCGGCAGGAGAACGATGCCGAGAAAACCCAGCAGCGGAAGGGTCAGCAGGATCGTTTCCTCTTCCCTGCGTGTTCCCAGCTCGGCCGGGAGGATCCGGCAGAAGAAGATGAACCAGAATGCGGAGAGGATCAGGGTGGCGACAATGCCCGACGGACCGTCCTTCCCGAAGAGCGCAATCGCCGTGCTGTAGGCGCAGAGGACGAATACGGTCTTGGACAGGATCTCGACGACGACCACGGCGTGGATGGCCCGGGGCAGGGTCTCGTGGAACCGGTCCACACGTGAGCGAAGGCTCGCGTTGCCGTTCGTGATCTGCTCCAGCCGGTTCCGGGAAAAGTTGTTCAGGATGAAATAGAGGTAGGAAAAGACCATGGAGAGCAGGGCTGCCGTCAGCAGCCATATACTCGGACCCCATGGGAATTCTGAGGAAGCCAGGCATGAGCCTGGTAGGGGGTCGTCCAAACTTGTAAGCCTCCACAAGAGGATTCCCGTGGATCAGCGGATCTCACGAGAATCGTAACGACAGAAGATTACAGTGAAACTACCGAGTTGGCAAATAAAAATCCCTGGACCCCGGCGATGGACGTCTTTCGCGAAGACGACGTAACACCTTTTTCAAAAAAGAGATCAAGCCTGTGTCTCTGAAGCCGGCTCTTTGCTATATATTGTTGAGACCGGCATATGGAACATGACTGTTGCAGGTGAGCCCATGGACAGGATCGATCTACTCGTCACAGGCGCGGCGGAGCTCCTCACGCTCGAGAACAACGGACCGAAAAGAGGCCGCGATCTCGATGAGCTCGGCATCATACGGACGGGGGCGGTTGCCGTTCACGAGGGCATAATCGTCGAGACCGGCCCGGCCGACTCGCTGGAGAAGCGATATCGCGCCGAGCACAGGATCGATGCCGCCGGAAAGGTGGTGATGCCCGGCTTCGTCGATCCGCATACCCATCCCGTTTTCTGCGCCACGCGGGAAACGGAATTCGACATGCGTCTCAGGGGAAAGACGTACGTGGAGATCACGGAAGCGGGAGGCGGCATCTTCTCGTCGGTCCGCTCGATGCGTGGCGCATCGACCGAGGAGCTGGAGCGGCTCGTGGCCGGGAGGCTCGACCGGTTCATCGCCCTGGGCACCACCACCCTCGAGGCCAAGAGCGGCTACGGCCTGAACCTCGAGGACGAGATGCGGGCGCTCGAGATACTCGACCGCCTCGATTCCAGGCACCCGATCGATCTGGTCCGCACTTTTCTCGGCGCGCACCAGATGCCGAAGGAGTATGCCTCCCGCCGCGAGGAGTACATCCGTCTTCTCACCGAGGAGATCATGCCCCTGATCCGGGAGAAAGGGCTGGCAAGCTACTGCGACATCTTCTGCGAGAAGGGCGTCTACAGCATCGAGGAGTCGCGCCGCATCATGAACGCGGCCGCCAGCCTGGGCTTCAAGCTCCGCTTTCACGCCGATGAGCTGGCTCCTCTGGGCGGGGCCGAGCTGGCGGCCGAGATGGGAGCCGCCACGGCGGACCACCTCGTGATGGCGTCGGACGAGGGGATCGAGGCCATGGCCGAGAGCGGCGTGATCCCCGTCATCCTCCCGGGGACCGTCTTCAGCCTCAACCTGGAGAGGCACCCCCCTGTCCGGAAGATGATCGACCGGGGTCTCGCCGTTGCCCTGGCCACGGACTTCAATCCGGGGACATCCTTCGTTCAGTCGATGCCTGCCGTGATCAATATAGCCTGCTGCCTCCTTCGCCTCACCGTGGCAGAGGCGATCAACGCGGCAACGGTCAACCCGGCCTATTCCCTCGACCGGGGCGATCTCGTGGGCTCCCTGCAGGAAGAAAAGCAGGCCGATCTGCTTGTTCTCGACTGTCCGAGCCATCTTTTTCTCGGTTACAGGCTGGGCTGGAACCCGGTAAGTCTTGTGGTCAAGAAAGGCCGGATAGTCTATGAACGCCCGCCGCTGCAGCTCGATAAGTGAGGCTCTCATGATCGCTCGAAGGCATCTGCTTGTTTTTGCACTCCTGTCCCTGACGGTTTTTCTTCTCTCGGCCGTGCCGGTGTTTTCCCAGGAGGAGGACAAGAAGAAGGACAAGCACCTCTGCCCCAAGTGCAAGAGCACCGGTCGGATCCCCAACGAGTTCTTCGAGGCACACAAGGAGCTGGAGAAGGACGTGCTGTTCTGCTCCTGGTGCATCGAGACGGACAAGACGGCCCACGGTCTTCCCTGGTTCCCCTGCAAGCGGTGCCGGAACAAGGATCTGCAGGCCGCGGCCGAGGCCGAGTTCGCCAAGCTGGTCAAGGTGAAGCTCGACTGGCTGAAGGAGCGCAAGAAGATCGACGAGGAGCTCAAGGTGAAGAAGCCTCTCCTCCACATGGAGACCAAGCACTTCGTCTGGGCCTGGGGAATCCCCAGGATGAAGGGGCCGGGCAACAAGATCTACAAGGCGCACAAGCTCCTCCACCTCTACGCGAAGCGGATGGAGGACTTCCATTCCACCTTCCAGAAGGTCTACCAGGTCAAGGACAAGGACAATGTGAACAACAAGCACTACATCTACGCCCTCGAGTCGTTCCGCATTGCCAGGAAAGCCTGCATCCTCTACGCCAAGCTCGCCGCCCAGAACGGGAGAACGACGCGGCAGGGCAGTCCGTCGGTCTTCGTGACATGGTGGGACAAGAGCCTCATGCCCTCGGACGAGGACTTCCACCGCAGCATGATCCACAACGTGAATCATCTGCTCACCGCCGTCTACAAGAACCACTGGTGGCTGCACGAGTGCGGCATCGCCTACGAGGGCGGATCGCACTGGTGGGAGATCTACTATTACGGCAAGGCCACGTCGCGCTGCTTCCTCGAGGCGGACAACCAGGCCAACTGGAGAAGCTCCAAGTGGCAGGCCATCGTGAAGAAGGCCGTTCTGGCCGACAAGCAGCCCAGGCTGACCGATCTTCTCCTCAAGCCGGGAACATCCCTCGATGCCACGGAGCATGTGTTCGCCTGGTCGTACATGGATTTCATGATGCACATGGATGCGAAGAAGGCGATGGAGTTCTTCCTTGTCATCAAGCAGAAGAAGCCGTTCCGCGATGCGTTCAGGCAGGCTTTCAAGATGAGCATCCCCAAGTTCGAGGAGGAGTGGAAAGCCTTCGTGATCGAGAAGTATTCCGTCCAGGACGAACAGCCGGCAATCCCCAGGAGGCTTCGGTTCAGGTAGGGCTCTACCGTCTCCTTTCCCTGCGGACTCCCCGTTTCAGCAGGTCCAGGTTGTTCGTGGCATCGCGAAGTGCCTCGCGGGCATCGTCCTTCTCCCGGGTGCCGGCCTTCGCGTCGTTGACGATCTTCCTCGCCTCCTTGATGGCTCGCTCGTAGAGCACCTTCGCACGGTCGAGGTCGCGGCGGAGGTGGTAGTGGAGGATCAGGGCCGTGTCGTTCAGATAGCGCGGGTTCTGCGGATCCAGCTCCACCGCCTTCGAGTAGGCGGCATAGGCGTCCTCGTACTTCCTCGTCTCCCGGCAGAGAAATGCGTAGTTGTTGAAATGGACCGCGCTGTCCTTCTTCACCAGGAGCAGGCCTTCGAGCAGGTCCCTGGCCCCTTTCTGGTCGCCATCGTTGTAGATGTGATTGGAGAGGAACGAGATCGTGGCGATCACGCTTTCGCGTTCGCTGTCCGCCGAGAGGTAGAACTGGAAATCCTCGGGCGCCTCCTTGAACAGCTCCTTGAACGATCGGGCCGCCTTCCGGAAGTCGTTCAGTGCGTACCAGGACCTCGCGATGTAATAGAGCGCGCCGCCGGTGTAGTCACTGCGGGCGCCGTACGACGCGGTGTAGGCCTTGATGGCCGCCTCGTGGTCGTGGTTCAGGAAAAGAGCGTAGCCGCAGTAGTAGAGCGGCGTCGACCTCTTCGACTTGTCGCCGGGATACTTCTTCCTGATGTCCGCGATGATCTTCTCGAGAACGGCCACCAGCTCGGCGCGGTGCTCGGTGTCGCCGAGAAAGACGATCAGCCTGTCGTAGCCGTGGAGCAGCTCGGGGTCGAGGACAAGAGCCTTGCCGTATGCCTCGGACGACTTGTCCCACTTCTTGTCCGCCTCGAAGAGCGCACCCATGCCCATGTAGGCGCCGGGGTTCTCGGGATCGAGCCGGCTGGCCTCCCTGTAGATCTCGAGAGCCTGCTGCCAGCTCGCCTTGACCTCCTTGGCCTGGGCGCCTGACGCGGCAACGGACTGGAATCGGACGAAGGCGGCATCGCCGCGGATCAGGAGAGCCCGCACGTTTCCGGGAGATCGCGAGAGAACCTCTTTCGCCGCCTCGTCCGCCTTCTCGAAATCACCGAGGAAAACCAGGTTCTCGGCTATTCCCAGATGGGATTCGAAGGCCGCGGGACGCATGGACGCCGCGTTCGCGAAGAGGCCCGTTCCATCCTGGATCATGATGGCGCCCTCGTTCATCTCGCCGGCATCGAAGAGCTCCCTCCCCAGGGCGGAAAACGCCTTGGCCTCGAAGAAGATCGCATCGTAATTGTCAGGGGCGATGCGGGCGGCCTCGAGGAGGAACTGGAGCGCCTCGCTGTTCTCCCGGACGAGAAGGGCGGCGCGTCCGGCTCCGATGAGGAGCGGAACGTTGTCGGGGGAAATCGCGAGCGCATCACGGAACGCCTTAAGCGCCTTGTCAGCCTTGCCCTGCTCGAGGAGCCTGAAAGCCTTGTCCGCTTCCGGGGCGCCCCCATCCTGTCCTTCGAGCCCTCCCTGGGCAAAAAGAAGGAGAACGGACGCAATGAAGGGGATGATGAATCGATCTTTCATGGTTCTCCTCGAAAGGACCGGGATGCCGCTCCAAGGCTATCCTGCAATCCCATGCGCTGTTTTCTCCCCGGCTACTCGGGCAGGGAGTAGGGAGTGCCATTCTTGGCTCTCTCGTGGCCGATGCGCAGCTCCTGCACATCGAGCCGCTGGGGAGCCTTGTCGAGCAGGAGCTTCACGATGGGATCGCATTCTTCCACGCGGTTCTGGACGAGAAGAAGGCGGCCCAGGTTGAGGATCGCGTCGCACTGCGCCTCGAAGTGATAGGCCCGGTCTTCATCGGAGATGAAGGGGTTCTCGAGTTTCTTGTCTCCCGTTTCCCAGGCCTGGCGAAAGTACTTTTCCGTTTGCTCGGGATCCCTCTTCAGGTAGTACATCAGCATCATGCCGCAGTCGTTGATGTAGCGCGTGTCGTCGGGCGAGATCTCCACCGCCTTGACATATCCCCTGTAGGCGTCTTCGTACTGCTCCACCTCCCGGGCGAAGAAGGCATGGTTGTTCCAGAACTTGGAAATGCCGGGAGTCGCTTCGGCCGCCCTCTTGAAGAAGTCGCACGCGTCCTTTGCACCGTTCGTGTTCACGATGGCGGTGCCCAGGTAATCGAGCCCCTTGACCGCCGTGTCGAGGTTGGGGTAGAGGCCGAGGGCCTTGAAAAAGCCTTTTTCCGACGACTCGAAGTCCGACAGGTTGTAGTGGGCCCATCCCTCGCTGCAGTAGGCCATGGCCGCACGCACGGTGCCGTCGGAGGCATAGGGAGGATAGGCCTTGCTGCAGCTCATGAATGCAGAGGCCGTTTCGGCGTAGAGCGCGGCGGCCTCGGCGTAGGCGCCGCCCTTGCCGTAGAACGCCGTTCCGTCCTTCTCGAGCCACTCGCCCAGGTACCACCAGAGCAGCCCCTGCTCGGCGGCCTCGAGATCGGTCCGCTCGAGGAGTCCCCTGTAGAACACCGCCGCATCCTCGTTCTTCAGGACGTCGCTGCCCGCGAAGGTGGCGAGAAGTCGCTGGTGCAGGGCCAGCGGTTCCGGGCACTTCCTGATGCCTTCCTGGAAAGCCGCAAGAGCGCCCGCGTTGTTGCCGGCATAGATCCGGCAGTCGCCGAGGCTCGCGTAGGCCGCCTCGAGAGTCGGCTCGAGGGAGACAGTCTTTTCCAGGTGGCTTTCCGCCGCCACAAGCATCGGCGCCGCATCGTCGCCCGAAGCAGCGAAGCTCGTGACGAGGATCTGGCCTGCCAGGAGATGGGCGATCGCATCGTCGGGTTTCCGATTCAGGTGCGCATCGATCCGCGTGCGGGCCGTGTCGAGATCGTTGTTCAGGAAGAGGCACTGAGCGATGCAGCGCTCCGCCTCGTCGTGGTCCGGATCGAGAGCCAGCGTCTTCTCGAAATAGGACTGCGCGTCATGAAAGGCGGCTGCCGGATCGCCGCCCGATTCGGGTTCGGCCGCGAACTGCTCTCCCATGGCCAGGTGGCAGATGCCCAGGCTGAAGGTGAATCGGGGATCATCGGGCACCCCTTCCAGCCCCTTGTTCAAAACCTTGATCGCCTCCCCGATCATGTCCTCCTCCCGGGCCTTCGACGCCTCCTCCAGCAGCCGGTCCGGATCGATCTCGATCTGCGGCTCTGCAGGGCAGGCCTTGTCAGGGCACGATTCGGGAGTGTCGGCCGCGCTGCAGGCCAGAAGACAAAGGCAGGCCAGTAACCCGGCCGGAAACAGGACTAGGTGCTTGGGAAGCGTCATCTCGATAGGCTCCTTACGATGTTTCGGATCCGCTCCGGGATGGCAGGAGCGGTTGGATCGATCTCCATTGTCCGGAAAACCCCGAGCTTGCCGGATTTTCGAAAATCCGTAACTTATCAAACGGGAGTAGGGGAGTAAAGATCATGTTCCTTCCTATCGGGAGAATCTGATGGGGCAACAAGTAATTTCTTTTCTGAGGCGTCGATCAATGCAATGATGTCAGGTCCTGGCGGGAAGCAGCCGCTTCCGGTGCACGTTTTGGCGGTTTCGCGGGCAGTCCTGGAGTCCGGACATGAAAGAACGAGGTGTAGGGATCGTGTTCGAGGCGGCAGGTCCTCCCGGAGAGGGCCGGATCTGCCGGCTGAGCGGAGCCCTCACCAGGGATCATATCCAGCAGGTGAGAAAACGGATCGCCGGGGAGAAGGGGAAGGAGAGCATGACGCTCGATCTCTCGGACGTGACCCGGTTCGACTCCTTCGGCGCCATGTTTCTCATCGAGCAGTCCCGGTCGGCCGCAGGCGGCGTGAGCTTCAGGGGAGCCCCGGACGATCTCCGCATCTTCGTCGACAGGCTCTCGGCCTACACGATTCCCGCAGCACTGTCCCGGCCGCACATCTCCCTCCTGGAGCGGCTCGGCGAGTGGGTGCTCATGGCGCGGCAGGGTGTTCGCAACTTTCTCGGCCTTGCATTGGAGTTCATCTACTGGATCGCCATCGCACCGCTCCAGGGCAGGCGCCTCGAGCTGCAACGGACCTGCCGCGAGCTCATTGCCGTGGGTGTCGATGCCATCCCGATCGTTTTCCTGATCTCGATCCTGCTCGGGACGATCCTGGCTCTCAATGCGGCGATGCAGCTCGAGAAGTTCGGCGCCTCCATCTTCGTGGCCGATCTCGTGGGTGTGGCCCTCACCCGAGAGCTCGGGCCGGTCTTCACCGCGATCATCGTGGCGGGACGAACCGGCTCCGCCATCGCCGCCGAGCTGGGGACCATGGTGGTCACCGAGGAGATCGACGCCCTGCGCGTGATGGGAATCAACCCGCGCTCCTACCTGATCGTTCCCAAGATCCTGGCCCTCGTGCTGGCCTTGCCCTGCCTCGTCGTGATGGCCGACGTTCTGGGGATCATGGGAGGGATGCTGATCAGCACGGGGGTGCTCGACATCGCGCTGGCCGATTATTACCACCAGACGATCCGGGCTCTTTTCGCCTCGGACATCATCACGGGTCTGATCAAGAGCGCGGTCTTCGGCTTCATCATCGGATTGACCGGGTCGGTCTACGGATTGAGCCTGAAGGGCGGCGCCGAGGAGGTGGGGCGCATCACGACGGCCACCGTGGTCGTCTCCTTCCTCCTCATCATCATCGCGGATACTCTTTTCACCATCGGTTTCACGAGCATGGGAGCTTGATGTGATCGGCGCGGAAGAAGGGCGGAAGGACAGGGGATCGGCCGGGAAGTCAGGCGAGCTCCACATCCGCGTCCGGGATCTGGATGTGGCATACGACGACCGGGCCGTGCTGTCCGATGTCAGCTTCGCAGTGAGCGCCAGCGAGATCGTCGTCGTCATGGGGCGGAGCGGGTGCGGGAAGACGACTCTCCTGAAGACGCTGATCGGCCTGATCCGTCCCAGGGTGGGGACCGTCGATGTGCTGGGCAAGAGCCTTGGCAGCATGGACGAGGACGAGCTCGAGATCTTCCGGGAGAGGATCGGAATGCTCTTCCAGTTCGGGGCGCTGCTCAATTCGATGACCGTGGGCGAGAACGTGATGCTCCCACTGAGGCGGCAGCGGAACGTCGACGGGGAGATGGCCCGCAAGGTGGCCGAGCTGAAGCTCGCCATGGTGGGGCTTCCCGAGGCTTTCGATCTCTACCCCTCGCAGCTGTCCGGGGGAATGAAGAAGAGAGCGGGTTTCGCCCGGGCCCTGATCCTCGACCCGGACATCGTCTTCTTCGATGAGCCGACCTCGGGGCTCGATCCCAACACGGCGGCCGAGATGGACTCGCTGATCACGGGGCTCAGGAAGGTACTGGGCACGACCATGCTGGTGGTGACCCACGATCTGGCGTCGGCCTTTTCGATCGGCGACAGGATCATCATGATGCACGAGGGGCGGATCATGGCCCAGGGGACGGCGGAGCAGATCCGGGCGAGCCGCGATCCGGATGTGAGGATGTTCGTGGAGAGGAAAGCCGATCCGTCGGCGGAGTTTACAGCAGGTGCAGGTTCCGGTATCGAGTGACCGGCCAGGACGAGGATTGGAATCAATGGCATCACGAAGAGAAAAGATAGAAGCCGGGCTTTTTCTCCTGATCGCGGCCGGGCTTCTCTTCACCGTTCTTTTTCTGCTGCTCGGCCAGCACCTGACCAAGGAGACCGACAGCTACAAGGTCGTTTTCACCGAGTCGGTCGGTAACCTCAAGGCCCAGTCTCCGGTCAACTTCATGGGCTATCCCATCGGGAACGTGGAGAGGATCAGCCTTTCCGACGATCTCTCCTCCATCGAGGTGTGGCTTGCCCTGGAGAAGGGGACGCCCATCACGTCGAAGGTGACGGCCCAGCTCCAGTTCAACCCCCTCACGTCGGTCTACTTCATCGAGCTCTCCCGGGAAGGGGAGGGCGGGAGGCCGCTCGATCCGGGCGATGAGATCGTACCGAGACCGTCCAAGGTGGAGGAGATCATCAATTCCCTGCCCGAGATCCAGAAGAACCTCTCGAACCTGATGAACCAGCTCTACGAGCTCTTCAGCGACCGGAACCTCGAGACCTTCCGCCAGATCCTCCTCCACGTGGACGAGACTGTGGCGTCCTTGCCGCGGAACAT
Source organism: uncultured Phycisphaerales bacterium (assembly GCA_964482235.1). GTDB lineage: Bacteria > Planctomycetota > B15-G4 > B15-G4 > CAYZWU01 > CAYZWU01. The sequence goes on along the minus strand of CAYZWU010000015.1, from coordinate 98,060 downwards.
CGCCGTGGTGGAGAAGGAGGCCGTCGCCCTGAGAAAGGACGTGAAGGCCACCCTCGAGATATTCAACGCAACGCTCCAGGTCGTCTCCAGGGAGGTGGAAGACTTCTCCGATGTCGCATCGAGGGAGGTGGAGAACCTGTCCGGCGATGCCAGGAAGGGGATGGCCGTGGGGATGAAGGAGATGGAGCAGGCCGCCGTCGGGCTGAGCGAGGCCATGACCAGGCTGGCGGACAGGGCGGACGAGCTTCTCGTCAAGCTCAAGGAGACATCGGAGAAGATGGACGAGGTCATCCTGACCACCGGGGACGTCGTGTCCGAGGGCGGGGTCGGCATGATGGAGCTGATGAGGGGGCTCGATGAGACCATGCGGGAGCTCAGGACCACGCTCAAGGATTTCCGGCGGGACCCGTCGCGTGTCATCTGGTCCAGGAAGATGCCCGAGCGCAAGACACCCGACGAGGCGCCTTGATCCTCCCCGTGCGGGCGTCCTCGTATCGTTGCGAACAGGTCGGTCGACTATTGCTCAGAAAGAGGAGTTTTGTCCATGTCGAGAGAGATGACCCCGTCGAGGGGATTGCTGTTGTGTCTGGTTTCTGCCGTCTTGGTCGTTGCCGGCGGATGCGCCTCGCCACCCCGTGAGAACTCCTATTATGATATCCTGCTGCCTCCGGGGCCGGGCAATGTGGAAGAGGCACCTGGAGCGGGGCCGACCGGGAGCCTCGGAAGCCTCGACATCGATCGTGTGGCCGTCCCTCCTCATCTGGATGGGCCGGAGATCTTCTACCGCGTTCCCGGGCACCGGGCCGGATTCTACGGGTACCATCACTGGGTCCGCCCCCTGTCGTCCAGCCTAGCCTCGGAGCTCCATGTGTTTTTCGAGAGAACCGGCCGCTTCTCGAGCGTGACCGGACCGGGGGAGAAGGACAGGGAGCCGGCGCTCACCCTCTCCATCACGGTCCGCGAGTTCAACGAGGAGGACGGAGGGGGCGGAAACTGGTTCGCCAGGGTCGCGCTGGCCTGCCGGCTGAAGGATTCCCAATCGGGACGCACCCGGTCTTTCACCATCGAAATCAGCGAGCCGGTGCAGCCGCGCAACGCCGCCGGCACCGTGGAAGCCCTCAACGAGGCATATTTTCTGGCAGTTCTCGACATTTTGACGTACATCGAGCGTTTCATGGAGGAGGCCGAGGGAATAAAATAACATCCCGTACGGTCCAAGAAACATGAAAGGAGACTCCTTGTACTTACGTTTCGGTTTCATCCTGGTCGTGCTATGCCTTTTTCTCGCGCCCGGCTGCGGGAAGAACAACCTCGGCGACCTCTTTCCTCCCTACTACTCGGCAGGCGATCCTGCCGACCTGGGCTTCGACGGGCCCGACGGCAACGGCGCCTACACCCTTTACGGCCTCGAGGCCGGCACGATCTTCGGCAACGATCCTCCCGCCCTGGCGGGCACCTACCCGGCCAACGGCGCGGCCGATGTCGATCTGGGCGCCCTGGTCGCGCTCCGCTTCACCAAGTCGCTCCGGAACAGCACCTCGATGCTCGACCAGGCGGTGAAGGTCCAGAAGTCGGCCGGCGGCGACTCCGTGGCGGGCGACTGGTCGTTCGCTCCCGGATCGGCGCACAGGGTGATCGTCTTCGAGCCCGACGACCCGCTCGAGGAGAAAACGGCCTACGAGGTCCACATCTCTGCGAGCCTCTCCGACGCCCAGGGGATGAACTATGCCGCGAAGGCGGCGGCAACGGCTTTCTCGACGGGCGATGCGGGCGGCGACATCCCCTTCGCCGTGGCGGACGGGATCGTCCTGCCTCCTCCGTCGTCGTCGACCGCTTCCGAGCGGGCTCCCGTGCTGATCCTGTTCACCGAGGCGGTCGACACGTCCGGCGGCGTCAACGGGCTGGGCGAGGGCGGGCCGAACTTCGAGATCAGCGACCAGGACGGCGGTCTCATCGACGGGGACCACGAGTTCCACTACGACAATCGTCTCTTCGTCTTCGATCCCGAGATGAACATGCCGGCCGGGAAGAGGATCGACGTGACGGTGAAGAAAGAGGCGGGCAACTCCCTCGGCAGCGAGACGCTGGATAGCGATTTCGATTTCTCCTTCGACATCGTCGCCTTCCCCCGGATCACGAGCATCGTGTTCAACGACGTGGGGGATCCCTTCGTCGCACTTCCGGCCAGCGTCTACTCGGGGTCGATCGTCGAGACGAATCTCCACACCGTCGAGATCACGGTGACGCTGGAGGGGAGCGGGCAGTCCGACAGACTGACCCTCATCCTCTGGGACAACGACTCCAAGGCGATCATCCTCAGCGACGAGGCGAACAGGAGCGCCGGCACCATGACCTATTTCGTCGATGTCCAGCCCAAGGCGGGCGAGGCGATCAAGGACGGAACGGTCACCGTCGGGGCCTTCACCACGTCGCGGAGCGGCACGAACAGTCCCGTGGGCCCGCCTGAGGTCCTGCCCGACCTCTGCAAGGACCTGGTCGATCCGTTGCTCGTTTCCCTGGGGCCGCCTTACGGCAGTTCGGCGGGCAGCAGCGAGCTGCTGCTCGAGGAGCCGGGAGCCGGGCTTCACGGCAGGGCGTCCGAGGATCTCAAGTCGATCCAGGTCACGCTCGACGTGAACGGCACCCCCCAGACCGTTGACGGGATCGTCTTCTTCTCCATGGAGTTTCCCGCCGGAACGGGATTGTATTCCAACGAGGTGACGCGCGGGGGCGGCAACCTCTTCATCACCGAACCGATTACGGGGATCGATCTCGACCTGGTGCGCGATGGGGCGCCTTTCCGTGTCACGGAGATCACTCTCGTCGATCTAGTGGGCAACACCACGACCCTGGTCGATCCGACCGATGCCACGGTGGATTACGTGGGATTCGTCGGCGTCATCCCCTTTCCCGCCGCGAACGAGATCGAAATCTTCTGCTACGATGCCGTCACCCTTCATCCCGTTGCCGATGCCGACGTGATCATCGACCGCCATTCATCGGACTACTCCACTCATGATCCGGCCGATCGCCTGGGGAGCCATACCGGCTCGGACGGCACCGCGGTTTTTCCTCTTGTCAGCCATTTTCCCGGCGACTACATCACCGTCACGCTCATCCGCGACGGTTACGAGCTCACGTCCCTGGTGGGGCTCGACAAGCCGACCGGCGGAAGCGGGGCCTTCCTGAGCCTGCCGCTCTACCCCGAGGACGCCGCATCGGGCCAGGCGAACGTGACCGTGGCCATCGCCGAGATCAACGGCGATACGCTGGACCACGTCTACTTCGGCGGAAACGTCCTAGAAATGGACAACGGAACCCTCTACTACGCCGGCGAGGATCCCTCCACGGCCCTCGTCACCACACAGCGCAATACGCTTCAGTTCCTGCAGGCCATGGGGGTCGAGACGGCTTCGCCCGAGGACAGGTACCACTGGGCCTGGTCGAACCCCTATCTCGGGGACAGCGGCAGCTCCGTCCAGTCCGTCCTCTTCACCGAGGCGGTCCAGGGTACGGCCGATCTGCCGATCCAGCCGCTGCTGGTGAAGGATCCGGACTACACCGAGCTGCAGGCCAGGCTGGTGGCCCGGCTCAACGGCTTTTGCGGCACGCTGCCCCTGGCCGTGGACCTCGGCGGAATCGCGGCAGGCGATGATGTCGATTTTGTCGTTCCCCTGCCTCCATCCCTTTTCGTGAATGAGAGCCTCGTCGATGTGACGGACTCGGCCGCCATCGATCCGCCTTACGAGCTCGTCATCGAGCCGGCGCTGGGACCTGTGCAGAACCTTGCCGCTCCCAGCGAGACGCTTCTCGAAGAGGCGCTCCGCTTCGAGGTCGAGGAGAAGGAGGTGGGGACGGATCCCCATATCGTGGCCGTGCGCCTGCCTTATGCCGGGGGCAACATCGAGACCAAGCTCGATGTGGAGTTTCCCAGCAATGGAGGCTCGTCGGTGATTCTCGATGTGGTCTTCGGCGATACGGCGCACCCTCCCGAGGTGAGCTGGACGCCCGTGCACGAGCTGACCGGCATGGCGGGGACCTACCGGCTCCGCTACTTCACCACGTCCGGAACGCGCCACTGGAACGCCCTGGTCCCGTCCGGGGCCTACTCGGGTACTAAGGTCCGGTTCCCTGATCTGGCCGCTCTTCCTGCCGGATTCACGGCGCTGAACAGCCTCGTCGACTTCAGCGATCCGGGAGACTATTCCGTTTCCGCCGAGGCTTTCGAGCTGGCCGGATTCGATCTCAATGCCGCCTTTCTTTCTGCCGTTGCCAGGGATTGGGTCAGCTACTACAAGAGCGGCACGGTCCAGGTGATCTCGACGTCGCCGTGATGGAAGGAATTTGCAGATGAGCAGCGGAGTAGCTCTCCTGTCAGGCGGCCTCGATTCCACGGTGGCTGCCGCCTGTTTCGCTGCGGACAACGACCTTCTGCTGGCCTTGACCGTGGATTACGGGCAGCGGGCTGCCAGGAGGGAGATCGAGGCGTCTGCCGCGATAGCCGCTTTCCTGGGAACGCGGCATCAGGTCGTTGACCTTCCCTTTCTCGGCGAATCGGCCCTGACAGGTGAGGCGGCGGAGATCCCCCGGCCCGATGCGGCGGATCTTTTCGATCCCGATGGCGCCGCGGCGGCGGCTGACGCGGTCTGGGTGCCGAACAGGAACGGGCTGCTGATCAACGTGGCCGCCTGTTTCGCCGAATCGCTGGGAGCGGACCGGATCGTCGTGGGCTTCAACGCCGAGGAGGCGGCCTCGTTCCCCGACAACTCCCTCGAATTCATCGAGGCGGCCAACGACGCGCTCCGTTTCTCCACACGGGGCAAGGTGAAGATCGTCTCTCCCCTTTCGCGCCTCGACAAGCCGGCCATGGTGCGCCGCGGCATCGAGATCAATGCTCCGCTCGACAGGATCTGGTCATGCTACGGCAGCGATGAGAAGCCCTGCTGGCGCTGCGCCTCGTGCCTCCGCCTGAAAAGAGCCCTCGAGCACGAAGGCGTCTTCGACGCCTTTCTCGCCAATAAATCCCTGAAGGAGAAGAAATGAACCGTTTTCCGCTCTGGACCGTCGTTGCTCTGCTGTTTCTCGCGCCGGGGGGGTGCCATCTGGACCAGGGAGACGGGACAACCATGCGCACTGAAATCGCGGCGGATTTTGACCGTTCCGCACCGGCGGATGTGGCGGTTCTGCCGGTCAGCTCGGCAACGGGGCTCGACGACGATTCGCTCGCTTCGCTGCGCCGCCGCATCTACACCTCGCTGATCGAGAAGGACTACGCCCCGGGAGGCGTCGAATACGTGGACAAGCTTCTGCGCTCCCGCGGCCTGGACGGAGTCCGGCTCAGCTCGCGCCTCGCCTGGAACACGGCGCCGTTCAAGGGTTTGTTCTTCTATGACGGGATTGCCATGATCTCCGTGGATCGGTTCGAGCGGACCGACGGGTCCGGAGTGGAGAGGATCGAGATCCACGGTAAGATGGCTCTGTTCGATGCGGAAACCATGGCTCTTCTCTATGAAAAGACCCACTCCTCCTCGCTGCGCCAACGATCGACCGAGAGCCGGGACGACTTCCAGTCCCGCGTCATCAGGGAATTCGCCGAGCAGCTCGTTTCCCCCCTCCCGCGCAAGCCGGCCGAGCCCGGAATCAACACCGGAAATAATAGTTGAATGACTAAAAATAACTTTGACCTTGTTTAACCGCTTTCAGTAAGATAGCACGGTTTATAACAAGCCGTGAAATTGGCCCCTTTGACTCGGTTCCGGGAGCAAGCCCTTTTCTGGGTCAAAGGATTTCTTTATATCCCCTTACGAGGGAGTGTATTCAATGGAAACCGAAATCCAGAACAAGAGTAAGCAAGAAATCATCGACGAGTACCGCGTTCATGAAAAAGACACGGGCTCCCCCGAGGTCCAGGTAGCCCTTCTGACAGCAAGGATCAAGCACCTCACCGAGCACCTGAAGATTCACAAGGGTGATCACACGTCCAGAAGGGGACTCCTCATGATGGTTGGTCAGAGGTCCCGGCTCCTGAAGTATATAAAATCAAAGGACTTGGGTCGTTACAAGACCATTCTTACCAAGCTGAAGATCAGGCGATAAAAACATCCCGGATAAAAGAGATCCGATTCATGAAGCGAAAGGGAGCTTCCTGTGACCTATTGTAAAGTCGAACGAGAAATTTTTGGCCAGAAGTGGACGATCGAGACAGGCCGGATGGCCAAGCAGGCAGACGGTGCGGCCGTCGTCACGGTGGGGGGGACCGTCGTCCTCTGCGCCGCTCAAACCGATAAGCCGAGGGCTGGAATCGATTTCTTCCCCCTCACCGTGGACTACAGGGAAAAGCCCTCGGCCGCCGGAAAGGTACCCGGAGGTTTCTTCAAGAGGGAAGGCCGTCCCACGCAGAAGGAAATCCTCACGATGCGCCTGATCGACAGGCACATCCGGCCGCTATTCCCTGATGGATACAACGACGAACTCCAGATCATGAACATGGTCCTCTCGGCGGACATGGAGAACGATCCCGACATCCTGGCCATGGTGGCCAGCTCGGCCGCCCTGGCCGTGTCGAAGATCCCCTTCATGGGGCCCACCGGTGCGGTGCGCGTCGGTTTCAACGAGGATCGGTACCTCCTCAATCCGACGGACCAGGAGCGCGAAGTGACCCGTCTGGACATGGTGGTGGCCGGGACCCGCGAGTCGATCTGCATGGTCGAGGCCGGCGCCCGCGAGGTCGGCGAGGATACGGTCCTCGAGGCCCTGTCCCGCGGTCACGAGTTCATCCGCGAGATCATCTCGATGATCGACGAGCTCCAGGAGAAGGCGGGAACCGAGAAGATCGAGGTGGAGCCTCCCGAAAGCCACGAAGACCTGATGAACGAGATCAGGGAGAAGCAGGCGAGCCGGATCAGGGAGTGCATCCTCGTTCCCGGCAAGCTGGCCAAGAAGAGAGCTCTCAAGGAGTTCATCAAGGAGTACGTGGAGAACGAGACCTCGGCCATCGAGGACGAGGAGGAGAAGGCGGCCAAGGCGGCGCTTCTGAAAAAGCTGGTGCGTGAGGCATCGGCACTGCAGGAGCGGGCCATGGTGGTGGAGGAGCAGAAGAGAGCCGACGGCAGGGGGCTGACGGACATCCGTCCCATCGATATCGAGGTGGGGATCCTGCCGAGGACGCACGGCTCCGCGCTCTTCACGCGCGGCGAGACCCAGGCCGTGGTCACCTTGACGCTGGGGACTTCATCGGACGAGCAGGTGATCGAGGGACTCAGCGAGGAGTACAAGAAGAAGTTCATGCTCCACTACAACTTCCCGCCGTTTTCGGTTGGCGAGTGCAAGCCCATCCGCGGCCCCGGACGGCGCGAGATCGGTCACGGCGCCCTGGCGGAGCGCGGCATCCAGCCGATCCTCCCCGATCCGGACGAGTTCTTCTACACCATGCGGATCGTGTCGGACATCCTCGAGTCGAACGGCTCCTCCTCCATGGCGACCGTCTGCGGCGGAGTCCTGGCGCTGATGGATGCCGGCGTGACGATCAGAAGGCCCGTGGCCGGAATCGCCATGGGGCTGATCATGGAAAACGATGAAGCGATCATCCTGTCCGACATCCTCGGCTCCGAGGACCATCACGGCGACATGGACTTCAAGGTGGTCGGCTCCAGCGAGGGCATCACGGCCCTCCAGATGGACATCAAGGTGGCGGGCATCACCATCGACATCATGCGCCGCGCGCTCCAGCAGGCCAAGGATGGGCGCGCCCACATCCTCGACTGCATGACCGCCGTGATTGCCGAACCGAAACCCACCCTCTCCCCCTACGCGCCGACCATGCTGCGCAGGGTGATCAATCCCGACAAGATCGGCGCACTGATCGGCCCCGGCGGCAAGATGATCAAGGCGATCCAGGAAGAGGCCAGCGTGAAGATCGACGTGGAGGACTCGGGTGTCGTGCTTATCTGCGGTCCCTCGCAGGAAGCGGCCGAGAAGGCCCTTCAGATGGTCGACGCGGTGACCGAAGAGGTGGAGATCGGCAAGGTCTACAAGGGCAAGGTCGTTTCCATCAAGGATTTCGGCGTCTTCATGGAGATCCTTCCCGGACAGGAGGGGCTCTGCCATGTGTCCGAGCTCGACGTGGGATTCGTCAAGAACGCCTCCGACGTGGTAAAGTACGGCGAGGTCTACGACGTGAAGGTCATCGACGTGGACGACACCGGAAGGATCAAGCTCAGCCGCAAGCAGACCATGCCCGGCGGCGAGGACAGCGGATCCGGTCACGGCGATCACAGCCGCGGCGGTTCGAGGAATCAAGGCGGCGGCGGCAGGCGGGACAACGATCGTCGACGCGGCGGCAGCAGAAGAAACGAGTACAGGAGAAACTGATTTGATCCCGCCGCTGCGAAAAAACGCTCACCGTTTCTTTTCAGCGGCGGGGTAGAGCAAGACCGGAGCGCGCGTGATATCGTTGCGGTAGACTCCCGATCAGCCAGAGCGCTTCGATCCGGCGGCGGGGCTCATGATCTCTCCCCTGGCTTTCGTCATCCATCTGTTTCTGCTCTCCTGCCCCCAGGGGCAGGAAGAGCCGCCGATACCGGTCAAGTTATCCTCAATCCCCCTTCACGAGCCTGTCAGGGTCGACGGCGATCTGTCCGAATGGAAGGGGCGGTTTCCCATCCGTCTCGACAGGGAAGATCAGCTCGTCACGGTGGAACGGGATCCTCTCAGCCGATCGTGGGGAGGTGAGGCCGATGTCTCGGCCCGGTTCGCCGTCCGTCATTCGGGGGACGCCCTGTTTCTGGCCGGCACGGTGCTGGACGACTGCATCGTCTACCATGATGTCGAGTGGTGGCAGGGCGATGCCGTCGAGGTATTCCTCGACACCGATTTTTCCGGCGACAGGGCGGACAACACATTCAGCGGCGACGATATCCAGATCTTTCTCATGCCGTACAACACGGGCCGCCGGTGGGGCGTCTCCTTCCACGGAAGGAAATCCGTGCTCGGCGACAACGGCTATGTCGGCGTCCAGGTGGCGCACCAGCCGATCGACGGCGGTTATACCTTCGAGGCCAAGATCCCTCTCTTCAACTTTCCGGACTTCGATCCTGCGGCCGGGCTTCTCGGCTTCAACCTGGCCATATCGGACCATGACGAGCTGCCGGACGGCAAGATACACAGCAACTACATCACCCTCAACGGGAAGAGCGACCTCTACCGGTGTCCCTGGAACCTCTGTCTGCTCGAGCTGAAAGGGAAGACGGCCGCCTTCAAGGCCTCGCCGGCCGTCGACGCGGGTGGAAGCGGATCGCTGGCCTTGATCGGATTTCTCGCCCTCCTGGCTGTTGCCGTGGCGATATTCTTTTCCAGCAAGATCCACGCTTTCGTGCAGAGGCAGGTGCCCAACTGGCGGATGCTGGGCGTGATCTTCTTTTCGCTCTTCCTCATCGTGATCCTGGCCGCTCCGCAGGTGATCGTTCGATGGAAGGAGAGCAGCGTCCAGAAGGAGTTGGAGGATGTCTACATCCCCCTGTCCGCCCTTTTCGAGGAGCTGAACCGCCCCGAGATCACGCAGGGCCGGGCGGGGCTGAGGAATCCCGAATCCCTTCTTGCCTTCCTTCAGGGCGAGAAGGTGAAGTACGAGGATGACTACCACTACGATGTGATCGAACCGGAAACGGGCAGATGGACGAAGCGCTCGCTATCCGGTATCCCCTATCTGGACTATGGATTTCCCGTACCGGAAGGGCACTGGATGCTCTATCCGGCACCGGAAGAGAGAGAGCTCTCGGCTCTGGCAGCCGTTCTGCGCTTCGATTTCAAGCGTCCGCTGGCGCCGGGCAAGGTATCGGGCGGAGCCATTTCGGACGTGTTCGAGCTGGGAGTCCGCTACACGGACGGAACGGCCAGCACGGTGAGCCTGGCGGTTCGCGACTGCGCCTCCGGGAGTCCGCCAGGCACTCCTCGTGATCCGGCTGGAGGCAGCTGGGCCCTCGCCTGGGAGGAGGGCGGCACACAGTGGGACCAGTACGTGATCCCACTTCCGTCCAGACGTTCCGTCAAGGGAATGCGCGTCGTCTCCGACGTCTTTTTCCGGTTGAAGGATCCTGATGTGAAGGCCTGGGTGTCCGGGGTGACGGGCCTTCAGCCGGCATCGAACCGGGAGGGATGGGAGTTCATGACCTTTCGCCTCGGCAACGAGACCGAGACAGGCGTTCCAACGCTTCTGCGCGACGGCCTCATGCCGGCAGGCAGCGAGAGAAGGATACGCAGCGGGTCCCTGTCCGAGACCCTGTCCATTGCCGGCAAGCCCGATGTCCTCTTTCTCGTCTATACCTCCCACGACTTCGACCTTCTCAAGAGCGAGACGTACGGCGAAGAGGTCGCGCAGGTCGTGCTCGGCCATGCGGACGGTTCGGAGTCGATACGGCGCCTCAGAGCCGGGGTGCAGGTGGACTGGTGCTGTCTCGACCAGTCGCGGCATCCCGAGTCGATGGAGAGCGACATCGCCTACAGGTGGACCCTGCCCGACGGGCGCGAGATGCATTACGACATCCTGCGCATCGATTGCGACAAGGCGAATCCGGTGCAGAGCGTCACGGTGGTCAACACGAAGTCCGGCGCCGGCGACTTCGTCCTGGCCGCGGTCACGGCCGGCTACAGGGTGGAGAAAGCGCCCGTGACGGGGCAGCTTCTCCGCGAGGAAGGCAACACCCTTCACGCACACCCCCGAATCCTGGAGAGCCTGAAGGGGATCCGGTTCACGATCTTCCGCAACCAGAAGGCAAGCGCATCGAGCCATGAGCCGGGGATTGCGGAACGTCTCCTGGGCACTTCGCTGCCCGACGACGCACTGGAAATCGTGCCGGAGAAGGAGTTCGTCTTTTCCAGGGCGCGGCGGTTCCAGGCCGAGGGGCGCAGCTTCCTCGGCGTCTACATGGCTGTACCTGCCGACAGCGGGGAAAAGCTGCTGGTCCGGTCGGCCGTGCGGCTCGATCCGACGACGGCCGTCGATTCGCTGCGGAATATCCTCCTCATCGGAGGGGTGTTCGCCTTCTTTCCCTTCTTCGTCATGTTCTTCGTCGATCTCCTCGGCCGCATCCGCCTGATCCGCCTCAAGCTGACTTCGCTGTTCATCCTGATCTCCATTGTTCCCATCGTCTTTCTCTCGCTGTTCATGTTCAACCTCACGGCCCGCCAGAAGGACGACCGGACGGAGGAGCTGATCCTCGAGGCACTCAAGGCGGGGCAGTTCATGCTACACGACCTCGTGACACAAGCCGGCGATGTGGCCGGGCGGGCCGTGTCCTCTCCCGAGCTCAGGGATCTCTTGCAGACGGAGCCGGTCGATCCCGGCGAGGTCTCGGCCCTGCTCGAGCGCCTGATCAAGGAGAGCTTTCGCAACGACGGTCTCGTCCGGGCCGCCCGTCTCGAGATGGAGCACAAGGACGGGGAGAGGCGGGTTTTCTACGATTCACCCGAGCATTCGGGGAGCAGCCTCTTCGACAGCACGGAAACCGGGCTTTCCTGCCACTGGGGCAGCCTCCGGTTCATGGGCACGGCCGTGCAGAAGGAGGATCCCTCTCTCAGACTCTCCATCGGCGGCAACATCACCGAGCAGTTGATGCGCGACTTCACCCGTCGGGCCGGGCTGCACGGCGTGCTGATCACCACCCGCAGGACCGGTTTTCCCATCGTGGACTGCGGGATTCCGGAAAAGCCGAAGGCCCGGTACGGGCGGCAGGAGGAGATCCAAGAGTGGCTCGACCTGCGCAAGGAGCCCTTCGTGGGCGAGTACGCCGGCGACGTGCTGATGGCCTCGGACTCCCTGTCCGGAGAGGAGGGCGGCGTCCTCCTCGAAGCCCAGTTGCTCAAGGGGCAGTCGTACCTCGATATCTTCCTGGCGAAGGTGGAGAGCCGGAAGTTCTTCCTCATCTTCGGGGCTCTGATCCTCATCTCGGCCATCTTCATCGGATCGGTCATCACGGACAGGATCACGAACCCGATCGAGAAGATGGAGCGGGGGGCCGGGGAGGTGAGCCGCGGAAACCTCGACTTCAGGCTCGACGAGACGATCGGCGGCGAGATGGGGCGGCTCGCCCTGGCGTTCAACAGGATGACCTCGGACCTGAAGCTCCGCATGGATGAGCAGCAGCGCCTCAACAGCAACATGAAGGAGCTGAGCACCGGACTCGATTTCCAGGGGAAGGTCAAGGCGGCCCTCGACCTCCTGGCCGGCGAGCTGGCCGCGGAAAGGGCTCTCTTCTTCTTCCACGATCCGCAGATGAAGAACCTCAAGATGCAGGGCGATTCGCGCGGCAGGCTCCTGGGCGGCGCCTTCGAACCGGGATCCTCCTTCTTCGGCCGGGCTCTGGAGCGGCCCGATCCCATGTTCTACTCCAACCCCGGAGAGAGCGAGCTCTTCGAGGCGATGGAGGGGATCGAGAAGGAGCTGATCACCCCGGGACGTCCGATGCTGATCCTGCCTCTACCCGTCCCGGGCAAGGTGCTCGGCATCATCGTGATCCTCTTCCCCCTTGGCGGAGAGCCGGCCCGTCCGTCCAACCCCGAGTACCTGAAGAGCCTGGCTCAGCAGACCGCCGTCTCCCTCGAGAACGCCCGGCTCTACCTCCTGGCGATCCGCGATCCGGACACGGGCTTCTACGTGCATTCCTACTTCTTCCACAGGCTGGCAGAGGAGCTGGATCGCACGATACACGACAGGGGAAAGCTGGCCGTCGTCCGCTTTGCCTTCATGAGCGGGGAGCCGGTGTCGAAGGCGGCATCCGAGACTGTCCGCCTTCTCGCCGCCGAGCTGGCCCTGGTGCTCAGGCTCGTCTGCCGTGACATGTACATGATCGGCATGGGAGGCGCTTCCGGATTCGATATCCTCATGCCCGACGCTGACAGGGAGAAGGCGCAGGATCTGGCTCGATCGGTGATCAGCGAGCTCGAGGCCAGGACCAGGCGGCCGATGGAGGAGATGCCGCAGCTCGGCTACGGGATCGCGGTCTGCCCCGACGACGCGGAGAGCGCCGAGTTCCTCCTCGATGCGGCAGCCCGCATCCTCGAGGAAAGCCGTGGCGAGGAGCGGGAAAAGAACCGGGAGACGGACGACCTCGACATGCTGGGTTATGTCTTCGACTCCCCGCGCATGCGCGCCGTCATGTCGATGATTCCGCGCTTTGCCTCGTCATCCGTCTCCGTGCTGCTGCACGGCGAGACCGGGTCCGGGAAGGAGGTGCTGGCCGAAGTGATCCACCAGTCTTCGAACAGGGCCGAGCAGCCTTTCGTGAGGCTCAGCTGCTCCGCCTTGCCGGAGTCGCTCCTGGAGAGCGAGCTCTTCGGCCACGAGAGGGGCGCCTTCACCGGGGCGGATCAGCGCAAGGCCGGCTACTTCGAGGTTGCGGACAGGGGCACGATCTTCCTCGACGAGGTGGGGGACCTCTCGCTCAGGACGCAGGCGAAGCTGCTCCGCGTGCTCCAGGACAAGAAGGTCGAGCGACTGGGGAGCTCGGGAAAGCCGATCAAGGTCGACGTGAGGATCATTGCAGCCACCAACAAGAATATCCGCGAGGAGATCCGGGCCGGCCGGTTCCGCGAGGATCTCTACTACAGGCTCAAGGTCATCTCCATTGCCATCCCTCCGCTTCGGGAGAGGAAGAACGATATTCCCTGTCTGGCCCGGAAGTTCATCGGCGAGTTCGAGAGGGAGAACAACAGGAAGGTGCGCGGCCTGTCACCGGCCGCTCTGGACCAGTGCTACCGCTACCACTGGCCCGGCAACGTCAGGGAATTCAGGAATATTCTGAACCGCGCCATGTTCGTGATGAAGGAGGATCTGATCGAGCCGGTTCATCTGATCTTCGATGAGGAGGCAGGCAGCCGGCCGGGACAGCGCCTCCCCTCGGACCGGGGGAAGGAGACGCTGAAGCTGAACAAGCGGCAGACGCGGCTGCTCACCCTGCTCGAAACCCGGGACACGGTGACGAACAGAGAGTATATCGAGATGACCGGCGTCTCCGCCAGAACGGGAGTGCGCGACATCCAGGAGCTGCTCCGGCTGAATCTCATCGAGCGGCTCGGCTCGACGCGCGCTGCTGTCTACCGGCTGAAGGGGCGCTCGAACCGCACGAACCACTGATCCGCGTACCCTAACAAAGAGGTAACCTTTCGGACAAGCCTGGGTAGAATTACGCCAAAGGGTCCTTTTTTTCGCTTCTTGCCGATTTGCGATGCAAGGATTCTTTTTCGGGACCGTCCAAATGGTATGTTTTAAATCGTGTCAGGAGTTTCGGTTAGGGTCCAATAGGTTTTCTTTTAGGAAAAAATGGGTACCCTGGGAAAATTTGGACCTATTTTTGTATGTCGCTTTATTAAAGAAATCGATCTTTTTATCGATAAAAAAACATGGAAGTGGCAGTGAATCGGGGTATAAGGGGGCACGAGGGAAGATGAGAGTGGAGGAGCCAACAATGAAGTCCAAGACAGAGAAAAAGAGCTTTCTCCCCATCCTGGTCAACACGGTCTTGCTGCTCGGCCTGATGGCCGGATTCTCCGCGACGCTGAGCGCAGCGGTGGAGGAGGAGACCGATGACAAGGTCACCTATACGGTGACGGGCGACGTGTACTACGGTGACAAGAATACTTTCAAGAAACCGTGCGTGCTGCAACGATCCAAGATCTTTGCCAAGATCCCGGCCTATCAGGCGATCAAGAGGGAGAAGCTGAAAAAGGATTCGGCCCGCTATGCCTTTCTCCTCAAGGAGGCCAACCGCGTCTTCAGGGAAACGATCGAGAAGGTCGCCGAGGAGAAGGGAGTCGATCTCGTGGTGGAGAAGGGCGGTATCAAGGCCAGCAAGGGAGTGCGTATCCCTGTGATCACCAAGGCGGTGATCAAGGCCTTGCCCAAGTAGCTCCGGCACGGGGACGATGTCGGCCGAACCGTTCGTGTAAGATCTCCGGGCTTGTCATCTCTTTTGATGACAAGCCCTTTTTACAGATGTCTTCAGGACGGAAAGATGAAACAGATCATTAGCCTTTTGCTCCTGGCCTCCCTGTCCTGGTACCTTCTTGCCGGCTGCGTCACCGAGGAGGTGCGCCGCGAGTCGCCTCTTGACCAGGGGCTCATGATCTATGCCGGTGAGGACGCCCAGCCGTTCACCGCCTACCCGCCGCGCCACACGGTGGATCCCCCGCTGGGCGACGACATCGTCAGCCTCTACGAGGAGGCGGCCTCGCGGCAGTACGACCTCTTCGAGAAGCACGCGTCCCAGACCTACCACCACGGCAACAACGTGGTCACCCGCCATTACTACCTCGATGCCGGCACGGCCGGGCCGATCGTCAACCTGATGTGCGCCCAGATCGACGGCCTCAGCCTCTCTGCCGAGAAGGCCTACGACAAGCAGCCGAATGACAGCGTCATCGTGGAGCCGAACTTTCTGGTGGACGCGCGGAAGTCCGAGAAGGTGGCAGCGATAGGCGGGTTTTCTCAAACCTACAACCAGGCAACGGGCAACGTGGCCGACCTTGTCGTGGTGAAGACCAGCACGGAGAAGCTGATCGAGGTGGACAGCTTCCTTTCAACGATCCAGAGCGAGCTGCCCATGATCGAGATCCGGGTGGCCGTGGCCGAGCTGGCGGCCAGCGACAGCCTCCAGTACGGCCTCCAGAGCAACATCCTGCCTCCCGACGGCGTGTTTCTTCACCACTGGCTCACCCGCTTCAACACGGAGGCGCTCTTCAAGGCCGGGGCGGAGAACTTCGGGGGCGGGCTCTTCTCCCTCGGCGGGATCCACGACGAGATGGGTCTCGACGCCAGGCTCGAGCTGGTACAGAGAATGTCGAATTCGGACATCGTCTCCGCACCGAGCATCACCGTCCTCAACGGCCACAGGGCCGTGATCGTGACGAGCGAGAAGACCCCGATCCCCAAGGCGGTGGCCACCACCACCACGGTGTCGTTCTCCTACGAGTACAAGACCACGGGGATCAAGCTGGTGATCGTGCCCCATCTTCTGCCCGGCAACATCATCCAGATCCAGGTTTCCGCCGAGGTCTCCCAGGTGACCGGCACGGAGACGGTGGAGCTGGTGGAGGGGCCGGTGCAGCTTCCCGTGATCTCGAGGCGCAACATCTCCACCAAGCTGCGCGTGGAGGACGGAAAGGACTTCATCCTGGGCGGCTTGCTGACCTTCTCGGACATCGAGGTCGTTTCCAAGGTCCCGCTGCTCGGAGACATCCCGATTCTCGGCTACCTGTTCCGCAACAAGAGCATCAGCAAGGCCAAGTCGGACATCATCTTCAAGATCACACCACGCGTCGTGAGGGCGCCGGGCGGCCTTTACGAGAAGGAAGAGGAGGAGGGATTGTGAAACCTATTCCGGTCCTCTTGACGGCGGCACTTCTTCTCCCGGCCCTGGGATGCATCACCGAGAGGCAGATCCCGAAGCGGTGGGAGCGGGAGCGGGTCACCCTCTTTGCCGAGGAGCAGGCCTATCCCTTCAAGCCGATCCTGAGCCGTTACAGCATCGACCCGGCGCTGGGCGACGATCTGCCCGGCTCGGACCGCGTCGATCCGGCCGATCTCTTCGGACCCTATCACCTCTATGCCCGGAACACCTATCTCCACAGCGACGGGTCCGTGACCCTGCACTACTACCTGGAGCCCACGGTGGCGGACAAGGTGGCCCGCCTCTTGGTGGGGCACGTCAAGGGTCTCACGAAGCTGGGCGACAACACGCCGCCCTCGGCGCCGAACCAGGTCGTGGTCTTTCCCGGTTTCGTGAAGGACAAGCGTCTCTCATCAGGCACCGGCATGCCCGGCTTCATGGCCCAGGGGCACAGCACGGACGTGGCGGCCGACCTTATGCTCCTCCGCGCCAACAACGACACCCTGGCCGCGGCGGAGAGGTTCATCAAGAAGTTTCTCGTCGAGGTGCCGCTGATCGAGGTGAAGGTCTGCATTCTCGATGTGGCTCTCGACGACAACCTCCAGTACGGGATCACCAGCAACGTGACCCGGCTTGGCGGCGGCGATCCCCTGATCTCCGGCTGGACCACGCACTTCAACACCAACGAGATGCTCGCGTCGGACGGCTTCACCCCCGACGACCTGGCCACCTGGTTCGATCCGGCGCGCGCCGACGTTGACCCCGGCTTCCAGGGGAGCTTCTTCATCGTGGAGGGCGTTCACGACAAGCTCCGCCTCCAGGCCGCCATGGAGCTGCTCCAGAGGTCCAGCAACTCGGAGATCCTCTCCGCGCCCAGGGTGCGCGTCCTGAACGGGCACAAGGCGCTGATCGAGACGGGATCGGACATCCCGATCCAGGAAGTCACGGTGAGCGGATCGTCCACCACCTTCAAGTACAAGTACGAACCCGTGGGCGTCAACATGGCGATCGTGCCGCTGCAGCTGATGGACGGGTCGATCCAGATCCAGGTCACCACCAACGTGTCGGCCGTGACGGGTGAGAAGGTCTTCACCGTGGGCGGCGGCTCCACGATCAACATCCCGGTGATCGCCAACAGGGGCGCGTCCACCATGGTGAACGTGAAGTCGGGGCAGGCCTTTCTTCTTGCCGGCCTGATCACCACGGCGGACATCGAGGTGGTCTCCAAGATCCCGCTGCTCGGCGACATTCCGGTTCTCGGCCTCCTCTTCAAGAGCAAGGACAGGCAGGAACAGAAGACGCAACTTGTATTCTACATCGAACCGCGTATCGTGGAGTCGACCGAGGTCCTCTACGAAGGTTGATCCTCATGATGCAGGCGGCTGCCGCGAAACAGCAGGAGGAAAGCTGTCCCGTCGATCCGATCGTGATTCGCGGGCTCAGCCGCCGGTTCGGCGAGACCGAGGCGCTCCGCAGCCTCGACATGAGCGTCAAGCAGGGCGATATCTACGGATTCCTCGGTCGCAACGGCGCCGGCAAGACGACGGCGTTCCGGATCCTCGCCGGGCTGATCCGGCCGGGCGCCGGCACGGTCCGCATTCTCGGACGGAGCGCCACGCAGCGCGATCCGACGGTGCGGCGGTGCGTCGGCTTCCTCGTGGAGACTCCGGCTTTCTTCCCCTACCTGAACGCCTTCGACAACCTCCGCTGCCATGCCTATCTTGCCGGCGGTGTCGACAGGAAGGAGATCGAGAAGAATCTCGACCTCTTCGGCCTGAGCCGCGTGGCCAGGCGCAGGGTGGGGGGGTACTCGCTCGGCATGCGGCAGCGGCTCGGTCTGGCCCAGGCGTTTCTCGGCGATCCGGACATCCTGATCCTCGACGAGCCGAGCGTGGGGCTCGATGCGGAAGGCGTGATCGAGGTCCGCGAGATCATCCGCGACCGGGCCGTGGAGAAAGGAACGACCTTCCTGATCTCCTCCCACATCCTGGGTGAGATGGAGCGCCTCTGCACGCGAATCGGCGTTGTCGAGTCCGGCCGCATGATGGCCGAGGGAACGCTGGCCGAGCTGGGCGCCACGGGCCGTGTCACGATCCGCACCTCCGATCCGGGCCGGGCGGCTGTGCTGATCAACGAGCGTTTTGCCGGTGCCTTGCAGGAGAGTCCGGCCGCTGTTCCGGATGGCAGCGAGGCTCTGCCCGCGGGATGCCAGGATGGAAAGCTGCTCGCCTCTCTCAGCGAAGAGGAGATCCCTGTTGCCGTCAGGCTGTTCGTGGAGGCCGGTCTCGATGTTCACGAGATCTCCTTTGGACCGGCCACCCTCGAGGATCTTTTTCTCCATCTTGTCAGGGGGGATGACGAGCCATGAATCCGAGCCCCTTCAAGCTGGAGTTCTTCAAGCTCACGCGGCGGCCGGTGGCCGTCGTCGTCGTCCTTCTGCTCATGGTGCTGCTGAAGCTCGTCGCCCTCCTGGCCGACAGCGAGATGGAAAGTGCGGAGTGGTCCGCCTCCGGATTCGTCTACCTGGCGAAATCGGCCGAGATCTCCGTTTTTTTCTGGTGGTGCCTGGCGCTCTGCGCATCCGCTTCCTCGTGGAGCGGCGACAGGAGCCGCGGTATCCTGAAGATGCACCTGCCCCGCCCGGTCAATCGCGAAGCCCTCTTCCTGGCGCGCCTCGTGGTCTTCATCGTGGCCATCCTCCTTCTCCTGATTCTCGATGCCCTCGTGGGGATCGGAATCGGTTGCTGCTTCAAGCAGTTCGGCGATGTTCCCAACGCGGGGCTCCTGGCTCCAGGCGAGGACGTGTTCATGGCACGCGGCCTGGCATACAACATGTTTCTTGCTTATTTGCAGGCTTTTGTGGCAATGTGCGCAACGATCTCGATCGGCATCTTCTTCTCCGTCATCGCCACGCACCCGACAACGGCCATTCTCCTGGCAGCCGGAACGGGGCTCGCGATGGAGGGGATCCGCATGGTGTTCGGCAACCCTGCTGCGGCCTTCATGGTCACGGGATACAGCTGCGGACATTTCACCGTGGTGAAGGAGATTGCCATGGGAATTTCGGAGGAACCGAACATCCTGCCCTGCGCCCTGATCGTGCCCGTAATCTTTTTCAAGCTGCTCAACCTGATTTCCATCACGATCTTGCCTCGGACGGATATCCTGGAGTGAGCCGGCGATTCGATCGTAAGGTTCTTTTTTCCCTTGACTTGCGAATCGCCTTTGATAAAATTCCCCCTTCATTTCCAGAATGGTCTTAACGTTCTTTCTAGTATCAAGTTAAAAACGAGTTACCATGAGCTGCGTTGCGGATATCCATCACGTAACGCAACTTTCGAGTGTGATTGACGATCATCTTCATCATCATACTGTCATATCCAGGCTTTCTTCTGAGAGGAGTGTCGAATGGATTCTGGGAGAAGTCCCCTCTGGACCGCATTGATTGGTGTGCCTGCTATTCTAGTCATGATCTGCTTTTCTGCTGATGCCTCCTTTGCCCAAGATCAGCTGAGCGAGCTCTTCAACGAGGGCAAGGAGGCTTTTGACAAGGGCCAGTACGACGAAGCCCTGCAGAAGTTTCAGCAAGTTCTTGCGGAGAATCCTTCCAACGAAATGGCTTTCAAGTTCTGGGAGGATGCCGGGCACAAGATTTTCCTCGAGATGCTGATCCGGGAAGGCGAGTACGAAACCGTCGCTCGCCGGTTCATCGAGATGGCCCGGGTTGGACGCAAGGTGAAAGAGGATGACTCGACTCGCATCACCGAGCTGGTCGGCAAGCTGACCGGCGGCGACTATCGCGAGAGGAACGACGCCCTCCAGGAGCTCTACTCCAACCACGGCGAGTTCACCGTCGAGTATCTCTACACCGAGCTCGGAACCGACAACATCGAGACCAGGGTGAATGCGATCAATGCGCTTTGCCGTCTGGGAGAGGAGGTCACTCTTCCTGTTGTCAAGGTTCTCTCCTCGGACGACGAAACCGTCAAGCGCAACGCCGCGGTCGTCCTCGGCAAGATCAAGGACGTGCGGAGCGTTGCCGCGCTCAAGGAGATCAGCGAGAACCAGGACCTGAGCCAGACGACGAGAGACGCTGCCGCCGACGCCTTGAGCCGCATCACGGGCAAGGACGCAGCCGGCCTTCCCTCCGCTGCTCAGCTCTACTGCCAGCTGGCCGAGGATTATCTCCTCGGGAACGATCAGATCACCAAGCCTTTCCTTCCCAGCAGCGTGATCTGGAAATGGCGGGGCGGCGAGCTCACCAAGATGCCCGTTCCTGGCGGTCTCCGCGATCTCGAGCTGGCCGAGGACGCCTGCTACAGCTCGATCCAGAGCGATCCCGGCCTGGTGAAGGCCGTGACACTTCTCGCCGCCGTCTACGCCGCCCAGGTGGCAGAGATCAATGCCACTGACCCCGGAGAGGACGACAGCGATGCCATGACATATGCCCGCGAGGGTCTGACCAACGGTAAAACCGTGCTGGCTCTCTGCGGCCCGGACAGGCTCAAGGATGCTCTGGCATTCTCCCTGGAGAAGAAGCTGCATCCCACGGCCATGGAGCTCGTCTCCGTGCTCGAAAAGACCGGATCGTTCGATGCGGCATGCCTCGAGAAGGGCCTGGGCTCCGAGGACAAGCTTGTCCGGTACAAGAGCGCCTTCGCTGCCGTGAGCTGCGGCCTGGCCGATTCGACGGTGGTCAAGAACGTGGCTGCCGCGCTCGGTGAAACCTCCGTGCGTCAGGTCCTCGTGATCGACTGCGAGGACACCTGCCAGGATCTGGTGGACAATCTCAACAACAGCGGATTCTTCGCTGTCGGCTCACAGTGCGGCGCCGCGGGACTTTCGAGGGCCAAGGAGTTTCCTCCCAAGGACCTGGTCATCGTGAGATCCGGCCTCAAGAACCTCACCCTCGACAAGATCATCTTCGAGATGGCCGGCGGCTCCACCGCGGAGACGCCGATCGTCATCCTTTGCCAGGACGCCGAGCTGGAAGGCCTGAGCGAGACCTGGTCGGACAAGGTCGCCGGTTTCCTGACCGCTTCCAATATCGAAAGCGGCGAGTACCTCGCCACGGTCCGCGAGTCCATGGGAGAGCTGAACGCGGCCAGGCAGAAAGCCCTGGCTCTCTCCATCGAAGCAGCCAACGCCATCGTCGGTCTCGACAAGGGCGACATCTACCCGGTGATCGGCGAACTGGTCAAGGCGCTGGACAAGGCTGACGAGGTGAAGATCCCCGTGCTCCAGGCCATGGCAAAGGTCGGCTCCAAGGACGGGCTGGAAAAGGCCGGCGCGATCTTCGCAGACACCGGCGCTGCCGTGGAAGTCCGCATCGCTGCCGCCAATGCTCTCGGAACGATCTTCGTGACCGAGGGAGTCGATCCCGACGCCGAACTCCTCGCCGCCCTGTCCGAGGCCGCGGCAGGCGACGACGCAGCCCTCCGCTTCGCAGCAGGCGAGGCCCTGGGCAAAGCTGCCAACCTGATGGACGATGAGGGAATGAAGCAGCTACTGACAGGAAACAGAATCGACTAGGCAAGCTGCTGCAACAAATGAAAAAAGAGGGCGCGAAAGCGCCCTTTTTTCTTCCACACAGTAATCCCCCTGGCGGAATCTAGATCCTTTCCCCAATCCCTCCCAGGGGAGCGTACAGTCCGGCGATGAGCGGCCGTTTCCAGCATCCTTAAAGGAGTGTCTTCACGACGTCCGGATGCTGGAAACGGCCGCTCATCGCCGACCCGGCAAAACGTTTCTTGCAGTCCTGACAGAGTGGGGAGAGGAAGTAGTGGAGCCAGGGATCGGATTCGAACCGACAACCTCAGCTTTACGAAAGCCGTGCTCTGCCGTTGAGCTACCCTGGCTCTGAAAGGGCATGCTATGCGGTTCCGCCCGGCCGCAGGAAGCCATCGCCTCTCCCTTCATCGGCCTACAGAACCACACAATAAAGGGGAGATTTCTATCACATCGAAACCCTGTTCGCAATGGAATTGTTGCCTCCCCCGATATTTCATCTCCGGGAGACGAAACAGGCAAGAGATCCCGAATCGAAAATCGGGAATGGGGCCGAGGTCAGAACAACCGGGCAGTTACCTTTTGCATCGCCGTCACAGCCCGATCGACATCATCGTCGCCAAGATCCCTGTGCGTGACGAACCGGAGGCAATCCTCTCCCAGTGCGTGGATCAGGACGCCTTCCTCCTTCAATCCCTCGGAAACATCCCCGGCCAGGGGACGTGCTGTGCGGAGCATGATGATGTTCGTTTCCACGTGAGCGGGATCGAGGATCATGCCGGGCAGGTCGGCAAGCTCCCTTGACAGTGCGGACGCACGGACGTGGTCAACCTCGAGGGCGGCCGGCCCTTGCCTCAGGGCGATCAGACCGGCGGCGGCCAGGACGCCGGCCTGCCGCATGGCGCCGCCGAGAGGTTTGCGAATCCTGAGACAGTTGTCGATCGCCTCCCTGTCCCCGACCAGGAGCGATCCCACGGGCGCGCCGAGCCCCTTGGAGAGGCAGAAGCTCGTCGTGTCGACCAGAGCCGCCCACTCGCGAACAGCTCGGCCGGCCGCCACAGCGGCATTGAAGATCCGGGCGCCGTCCAGGTGAAGGGCGAGTCCCCTTTTCCTTGCAAGGAGCGACACTTCCTTCACGTAGTCCAGGGAGAGGACGGTCCCGCCGCCCATGTTGTGCGTGTTCTCGAGAAGGATCAGGCTGGTCCTGGCATGATGGATATCCTCCCCTCCCTGGATCGCTCCCTCGATCCGGGCGATCTCCATGATGCCCCGGTCGCCCTCGATCGTGTCGGGCTGCACACCGGAGATCAGTCCCATGCCGCCGCCCTCGAAGAGGAACGAGTGGCCCGTGGACTCCACGATCACTCCCTCTCCGGGCCGGGTCAGCAGCTTGATCGCAATGGCGTTGGCCATGGTCCCCGAGGGAACGAAGAGGGCCGCCTCCCTGCCAAAGATCCTGGCCGCCTCCTCCTGCAGGGCGTTGACCGTGGGGTCCTCGCCGTACATGTCGTCGCCAACCTCGGCATCGGCCATGGCCTGTCGCATGGCCGGTGTCGGCTTCGTCACCGTATCGCTGCGGAAATCCGAGATCCTGTTCGCTGTCATGAATTGCCTCGCTGGCTCAGAGCCTCCTGTTCGAGTCGAGCCGGCCTTCAACACAAAAACGTCTGATGCCGGTATGGAGAAGATAACGAAGTTCTGGAGCCCGCG
>CAYZWU010000015.1:14647-74363 GCA_964482235.1 uncultured Phycisphaerales bacterium | reverse complement strand
CGCGGGCTCCGTATCGCCGTATTCGTCTGGCTCAGCGCAGCGAATGGGCCTGACCGATGGCATAGAGGGTTCTGGTCTTGCCGTCCTGTTCGTAGGGAATGGAGCCGAGCAGGTGAGGAACGCCGTCCGTCCGGAAGCGGACGTCGAGGTATCCGTTGTTGAACTCGGGACAGTCGACAACGCCGATGATCCCATCGTTCTTGCCGTATTTATCGGACTTGACCGGGCCTCTGAGGCAGTTCATCAGGAGCTGCACACGCAGGAATCCGTCCGATCCGCCCTGGGAGATGGGCGGTTCGTGCAGCATGCGGAGCATCATTCCGTCGAGCAGTCCGACCACGTTGGGATGGGAACAAGCCGAATTGTTGGCCACATCCACGTCATAGTCGGCCACCATGTACCGTTCGAGACCTGCAAATGAGATCAATGTCCCCCCCTGTGACATCGGGAGAGAGATCGTGCCGGCAAGCTTGCCTCGCTTGCGGATCGCGTCGGGGGCGATCAGGACAGCAGGACCGTCGGCAACGATGAATTCGATGGCGGTTTGAATTGCCGAGCCTCTTTGCCCGAACAGGGAGTCGATCCGGGACGCCACGTCCTCCTTGTACTCCGCGGGGCCGAGAAGCAGAAACTGGTCCGTCATCCTGAAGTAGTCGCACTCGCCCCATTCGTCAGGGACCTCGTCGTGGAAATCATGATCGTTGAGAATGAACTCGATGGCTTCGCTGGCTTTCCCGTTATAGATCCTTGACTGTGGGCCGAAGGCGGCGGAGTGGGGGGGGGAAATCGCTTCATCATGGATCCACTCCCAGCTGTTATGAGAGGTTCTGTAAAAGGGGTAGAACTCCAGCTTGTCCGCCAGAAGAAAACCCAGATCCCAGCCCGTCACCAGGAGTCCGTCGCTTCTTGCAGGCGGATCGGGAAGGGGTTCGATACGGGAAGTTACGATGATAACAAGGCTGCCCAGCCCTTTCAGGTGGGGAAATGCGGTGCGAAGCAGTGCCGGCTGGCCGTTTTCCATGGGAACCACGGTGTAGAGGCTGGCGAACTGGATCTTCGGATCGTCGACGGTCTGGCTCACATGGATCCGGTGCGTGAACTGGTCGGCGCAGAATCTTCCGGAGAAGAGAAGGTCGCGTGTCTTGATCGGTTCGATGTAACAGGAGTTGCTCCCGGCAAGAACAAGGGAGATGTCCCGTCCGTTCGGAGCGAGCAGGGGACGGGCGGCGAATTGAAGGCCAGTGAAGATCGAGACGATGATCGGTTCGCAGGCGATGGACGCCTGGGCGATCTCCGGATCGTAATCCGTCACGACAGATGTCCGCGAGCCTTCACAGATCTCCACCGACTCTCCGACCACCACCGGCATCGTTCGCTTGAGGATCGGCTCGAGCAGTCCCATCTCGACGGACCGGCGAACTGCGGCCACGTCTGCGGCTGCATCCAGGCCGGACTTCTTTTCCACGAAGACCTCGATGTCCAGTGTCACGGTCCTGTTCAGCCACGAATCGAGATAGGATAGTGTGGCGGCGACCTTGTCATGAAGAGCTGCCGGGCCGATGATCAGGATTCTAGCGTCGAGCAGCTCGAAGATGATGCCGCTCCGCTCGAATGCTTCGTCTCCCATGAGAAAGATCAGGGCGTCGCGTATCAGCTCCGGATCCGGCACCGTGGGTTCCTGCTCTTCTTCCAACCATTCATCGCCGTCGAACCTGTTCGGATCAAAGGGAAAAAGGCTGATCAGGGAATCGCCTTCAAGGGCCTTGTAGGCGGTCATGAACTGGGAGAGATCGTAGATCCTTGCCATCCTGTCTTGGGGAACGACGGGATTGGTTTCGACTTCAGCCGCCGCAGCCGTCGGAAGCACGATGAAGCAGGAAGCCAGAAAGAGAAAAACGAATGTTGTCGATTTCATTTTAACCTCCAGTTGCGCTGTTTTTTGATGAAGGATGTTGTTCGATGATTTCGAGTAATCTTCTGAAACGGGAATCGGTGATGCGGCCGGGCCGACCCGATCCGGCAGAGCCCTTCCCGCTGATGCGGGCTCCCTCGCCGAGTATGCTCTCCACCGTTTCCCTGCCGCCCAGGAGGATCGCGGCCGCGGACGCCGCTGCCTGGGCTTCCTGGGGCAGGCGCTCTCCCTCGATCAGAGCCAGGAGCAGGGGAAGCGCTTCGTCCGAACCGGTCCGCGCCAGCTCGAAGGCGGCCTGGACGGAAATCCCGGGCTGGTTGCCGACGATCCAGGCCAATGCCCGGCACGCCTCCCCCGTCCCTTCCATGGCGAGCAGCTCCGGGATCAGTCCGCCCTGTTCGGCGGGAAGAAGCTCGAAGGCACGCTGCATGGTCGATTCCAGCTCATCGGGATAAAGGGAGAGGGTTCGAACGAGGGCCGCGGCGATGCGCCGGCGTTCGCGGAGCGAGACGGGGCCTTGATAGATCTCCACCAGCGTCTTCACCGCATGAGGGCCGCCCGTCGAGGTGATCAGGGCAAGGATTCGCGGCTCGAGGGACGATCGCTCGGCGGCGCGCCGCATCAGGGGGAGCGCCTCTTCCAGGCGCAGCGATGCCGCGATCCGGAGCGCCGCATCCCGTTTCTGGCCCCTGAGGCCGGGCAGGAGCGCGGCCAGTTCGCGGCCGAATCCGGAGCCCGACATGCTGACTGAGCGGACGAGCTCTTCATCGGGTTCATGGCGTCCCATGAACTCGAGGATCCCCTTCACGCCCCGCGGTCCCATCCGCGAGAGGGCGGCCAGTGCTGTCGTTTCGAAGATCGAGAGCGGCTCCTGGCTCGAGCGGCGGTCGATGGGAAGCGCTTTCGCTATCCGAAAGGCAGGCCCGTCGCCAGGCATCGATTCGAGGCATGCCAGTGCGTGATACCGGAGCTCCTGATCAAGGAGCGCCTTTCCGAGCGCGGCTTCCGCCCGCGGCCCGTCGAGCGCGGCCAGGGCGGTCATTGTCTCCAGTGGATACCGTCTCTCCTTCAGCAGGCGCTCGAGCGAATCGATGGCCCGCGGCACGGAGGCGAAGCCGGACCATCGTCCTGCCAGCCGGATCGCCGAGCGCAGGGCCTGATCCTCCTCGTGCAGGAGCGCCCGGCAGAGGAGGATGTCGATACGCCATCCCTTGCTCTTCAGGGACGTCGTTCCTTCCTCGAAAGAACGGCAAAGGTCTGCATCGGGAATCCCGGAGAGCTTTTCCAGAACGGCTCGCAGCTCCTGCCTGGCGAGCAGGCGTTCCTTCGCCTCCTCGGCAGTTGTCCGGGTGTCGGCGACAATGTGCGGTTTTCCGGAATCGGCGATTGCCGCCCTTTTAGCCGGAACGGCTTCCTCCTGCTGATGAAAGCTCCAGACGAGTATGATTGCCGCCGCCGCTGCTCCGGCAGCAGCCCAGAGGATGCGGAGAGAGCGGCGCGGAATTCGTGTCGGCCTGCTTTGCGCCTGATCCGGCCCTGCTGAAGAGTCTTCCTTCGCGGCGGCATCGCCCTCGAGACGAAGGCGAACCTTGTCGAGAAAGGCGGCGCTCATCTCGGGCGATGTGAGAGGAGAGAGCGTGTTCTCGAGCAGATCCTCGACCTTCCGGTTTCGCTCGAGATGTCCGGCGCATTCCTGGCAGGTGTCGAGATGAGTCTCGAACCCGAGGGCCTGGTCCGGCTCGAGCTCGCGATCGAGATAGAGCATCAGGAACCGTCGTCCCATCCTGCAGCCGTTCATTTCTTTCCTCCCATGGTCAAAGCCTGTCTCCGAGCATGCCGAGCAACCTCTTGCGAGCCAGGTGGGCGCTCGACTTGACCGAGTTGGCCGTCGTGTCGAGCGCCGCGGCGATCTCCTCGTAGCTCATGTCGCCGATCACCTTCATGGTCAGGGCGGCTCGCTGTTTGAAGGGTAGAAGGTCAAGGGCGGCGGCAACGGCCCGGGTCTTCTCCTTCAGCGAGAGCCTGGCCGGCGGGCTTTCCCCCTGCGATCCGGGCAAAGCCTTGAGAGCGGGCTCCTCGAGAGGAAGGATAGGCGGCCTCCTCTCCCTTCTCCGCTGCAGGTCCCGCGCGAGATTGGTCGCGATCCTCAGGATCCAGGTCTTGAGCGACGCTTCGCCCCTGAAACCCCCGAGATGGCTGTAGACACGCAGGAAGGTTTCCTGCGCCACGTCCTCGGCGTCCTCGGGATTTCCCGCCAGCCGGTAGAGGATGGCGCGGACGAGCGACTCGTACCGAAGCACGATGGCATCGAACGACTTCTCGTCGCCCTCGAGGAAGCGCTCCTTCAGCTCGGTGTCGCTCAGGAGATCCCTGCTGATGTCAGATGCCGCCATGCTGCCGGATTCCCTCCTTCCGCCGGAATCTTTGCCCGGCGAATGGACTCGCTACTGAGAACGACACAGTCCCGCGGGACTCTCGAAGCGGAACTGACATTCCAGACGTTATTTAGAAGAGAAGGTCAAAATTGTAATCTATTTTTCATTGTCTTGGGATATTGAGAGGGCTTGCGGTCGGAGTTGTGCGGTCCTTCAGAGCCTTCGGACGTCGCGAAGTCGCTCCTTTAGGCGGCTCTGAAGGACCGCACAACTCCGATTGGATCGATCGCACTGGGGGATTGGATTTTTGACACGAGTGCTCTTCTGGAAGGGGGCAATGTCAGTTCCACACTTTTATTATTATTAAGAGTTAATGAAAAAACTGAGCCTAGGGGCTCAGTTTCTCTTTTCTTGAAAATAATTAAAACATTTAGGAAGGGAGTCTGCCGGATTTGTTGCTCGTTGAGATCCCTTTCATGGTCGGATGTGGTCGGAATTATTGCGACCGACTTCATGGCTTGCCGCAGGCAAGTCATGCCTGAGGGAGCAAAATTTCGACCACATCCGGCCTGGGCAGGCCCCACCGAGCACCCAATCCGGCAGGCTCTATGCAGTGCGAATCCAGCGGAGGAGCTCTCTTAGTTTCGGCGGCTTTCCGTACATCAGGATTCCCGTTCGAAAGATCCGGCCCGCGCCCCAGAGGATCAGGAGCGTTGTCGCCGCCATGCAGGCGTAGGCCAGGAGGATCTCGAGAAGCGCCGGGCCCGGCGGCACGGCCATCCGGAGGATCAGCATGAACGGCGTGAGCAGGGGGATGTAGGTCAGCACGAGGGAAAGGGTGCTGTCGGGATTCTGCACCACGAAGAACCAGGTGAACCAGGGAACCCAGAGCAGGATGCCGATCGGCCCCATGAGGCTCTGCGCTTCCTTCAACGTGTTGCACGCGGCACCGATGGCGGCGTAGAAGCCGCCCCACATCAGGAAGCCGAAGATGAAGCAGCCGATGAAGTGCCCCACGTTCTCGATCTCGATGAACTGGGCGAAGCCCTTCCAGCTTGCCGCCATGTAGCCGCCGCCTCCCCAGAGGATCATCAGCGTGAGCCCCACGGATGCCAGGCCGATGATCTTGCCGGCCATGAGCTCGAAGGGCGTCACCGACGAGAGAAGGATCTCCACCACGCGGTTGCCCTTCTCCTCGATCACCGAGGTGAGAAGCGGAGCGGCGCAGGTGAAGACTCCCATGAACAGGAGGATCATGAAAGCCATGGGCGTCAGGAAGGCCACCGTCTCGTCGATCTCCTCGGGTGCCTTCTCGCCGGCGGAAAGATTGAGCCGGGTGAAGGGGACGCGGTACTCGATCATCCGGATCACCTCGGGCTTCACCTCCTTGTCCTTGTACCAGATCTCCTTGACGCAGCTGTTCAGCGCGCCGCTGAGCCAGCGGGGGAGGTCGTCGTAGGTGGGGGAGTTGGTGAAGTACTCCACGCGGCCGTCCAGGGCGGCGCCCTTCGTCTCGTCCGCCACGACGTCGGAGCCGATCACGACGAAGGCAAAGAGCTCGTTGTCCGTCACCCTGGCGGTCAGGTCCTTGATGATGTCGTCCCGCGTCCGCTCTCCCGGAAGCACGGACTGGAGCCGGAACTTCATCTTGTGGAGGTCCTCTCCCTGCTGATCCGGCTCCTCTCCCGGCGCCGCCTCGTCGGACGGCTTCTTGAAGTCGTTTCGCTTGCGCACCTCGTCGGCCAGGCGGTCGAAGAGGCGTCCGGTGTAGTCCACCACGGCCATCTTCTTCTCCCCCTCCGGCTCCTCGGTCTGGAGCAGGATCGAGAAGCCGAAAAAGGCCACGAGGAGCACGGGCATCAGGATGGCGCCGATGATGAACGCCTTTGTCTTGACCATCTCTTTGAATTCGCGCACCGCAATGATCATGATGTTATTCAGCATCGTTCTGCGCTCCTTCCTTTTCGCCGGCCTTGCGGAGAAAGATGTCGTGGAGGGACGGCTCCTTGATGTCGAATCCCGTGACATCGCCCTTCTCCAGGGAGGAGGCCAGGATGACTCTCGGATCCACGGCCGCCGCAGGGAGGATGTCGGCGTGCCCGTTCGCCAGGGTGAATGATGCCACGCCGTCGATCTCGTTCAGGAAGGAGGGATCCCCCTCGAAGCGGATCGTGATCGTGCCCGTCCGGTGTGCCGCCTTGATCTCCCCCAGCGGTCCGTCCAGAACCTTGCGGCCCCTGTTGATCATGAAGATGAAGTCGCAGAGCTGCTCGGCCTGCTCCATCACGTGGGTGGAGAAGATCACGGTGCGCCCGTTCTTCCTCAGGTCGAGGATGATCTCCTTCAGGACCTCGGTGTTGACCGGATCGAGCCCGCTGAACGGTTCGTCCAGGATCACGAGATCGGGTTCGTGGATCACCGTGGCGATGAACTGGATCTTCTGGGACATCCCCTTGGAGAGCGCTTCGACCTTTCTGCCGCCCCACTCGTCGAGCGACATCCGCTCGAGCCACGCCTCGGCCCGCCTGGCGGCCTCGGTCCGCGGCTGCCCCTTGATGGTGCCGAAGAAACGCAGGATCTCACGGACCTTCATCTTCTTGTAGAGACCGCGCTCTTCGGGGAGATAGCCGATCCGCCTGCGCTGGTCGGCCGTCCGGGACGAGCCGAGCACCCGGATCCGGCCGCTGTCAGGGTGGATGATGTTCATGATCATCCGGATCGTCGTGGTCTTGCCGGCCCCGTTCGGGCCGATGAATCCGTAGACCTTTCCCTCCGGCACTGTCAGCGACAGAGTGTCCACGGCGCGGAAGTCGGCGAAGTTCTTGGTCACCGATTCGAGTTCGACGGCATGCGCCACATCAGCCTCCTCCGGGTGCTCTAATTTTATCTGGGACGCGACGGAACAATCATGTTACATTCATTCTTCGCAACGGTTCAACTTCAAAAAGATTCCGCATCCTTGGGGCCTGTTTCACACGCATTGCCAGGAGGAAAACCCGCTTCGAGCGATTATTGTCGACCATGAGAGCATCCACCGATCCGCACGCCTTCTCCCACGAACTCATCGAATCGCAGGCTGATTTCGAAGCCGTGGTCCGCGAGATATCGCGCTCGCCGGAACTCGCCGTGGACACGGAGCAGAACAGCTACTTCGCCTACACCACGCGGATCTGCCTGGTCCAGCTGTCCATCCGGAACAGGAGCTGGGTGGTCGATCCGCAGGGCGACATCAACCTTGCCATCATGGGCGATCTCTTCGCCGATACAAGCTGCATGAAGATTTTTCATGCCGGCGAGAACGACATCATCCAGTTCAAGAAGGAGTATTCCTTCTCCTTCAGGAACATCTTCGACACCATGGCCGCGGCCAGGATCCTCGGGATGAAGCGTGTCGGTCTTGCCGGTCTTCTCGAAGACGTCTACGGTATCAGCCTGGAGAAGAAGTACCAGAAGGCCGACTGGGAAAGGCGACCGTTGAGCCATGACATGATCGATTATGCGGCCAGGGACACCGCCTACCTGATCCAGCTGAAGAACCTTCTGACGAAGCGCCTGCAGAATCTCGGCCGCGTCGAGGAGGCACACAGCGAATTCGAGCACATCTGCGCCGCCGTGGCGAACGGCAAGAAGGCGTCGCCCCATGATTTCCTCCGTATCAGGGGTGCCCGGACCCTTGATCCGGTAACGATGCGCGTCCTCCGCGACCTCTTCCTTCTTCGTGACCGCGTGGCCAAGAGGCTGGATCGGGCCCTTTTCCGCGTGATCAGCGACAGCGGGCTACTCGAGATCGCTCGCAGGAAGCCGGCCTCCATACGCGCATTGCGCCGCATGCGCGGGGTAAGCGCCACTCTTGCCCAGTCCGAGGGGCGGAACATCATCGAGCTGATTGCGGCAGCCGTCAGGAAGGGGCCGCTTCGTCTGAAGGATAAGCCGCCTCCACCCTCGGCCATCCCTCCCATCCTCTCGGTAGTCCAGAAGAGGTGCTACGACGCCCTCCGGCAGTGGCGAATCGACAGAGCCGCGAAGAGGGGCGTGGAGATCTCGCTCGTGGCGAAGTCGTCCCTTCTCCTGGATGTCGCCATTGCCATGCCCCGCAACAACAGGGAGCTTCGCGAGATCGAGAATCTCGAGCCGTGGCGCTTCAAGGAATACGGCGAGGATATCCTCAGGACGATCAAGGAGTCGGTCAGTCCCGACCGGTGAGAAACTCGTACCTGCCCGATCCGCATGCCGGGCAGGTGGGATCAGGTTCCAGGGTCGCATGGCGGATTCTGTTGTTCCAGATGTCGGCGACGGTGATCCGTCCCTTGTTGGCAGGGGGGTGGCCGGTGAGGATACGCACGACTTCCGTCGCGGCGAGCGACCCCATCAAACCCACGGCCGGACCGATCACGCCCGCCGTGGCGCAGGTCGGCACCGTGCCGGGCGGGGGCAGGGCCCGGACGTAGCAGCGGAGGCAGGGGCGGCCGCCGGCAGGGATCGTGAAGCTCTGGCCTTCTCCTGCAATGACACCGGTGTAGATCCAGGGGACCTTGTTCTTCAGCGCGGCATCGTTGAGCAGGAGCCTGAGGTCGAAGTTGTCCGAGCCGTCGGCCACGCAGTCGGCCTGCCGGACGAAGGCCTCGATGTTCGACCTGTCGAGCTCGATGCAGTGTCCTTCCAGCGCGACATTCGGATTGACGCGGCTGAGCCTGCGGCGCGCCGCCTCCACCTTGGGAATGCCGTTGACGGCATCGTCATACTCGAAGAGGCATTGCCTGGGGAGGTTGCTGAGCTCGACCCTGTCGCGGTCGCAGAAGACGAGGCGGCCCACGCCGCATCGGACCAGGTGGCCGGCGATGGTGGAGCCGAGGGCGCCGCAGCCCGCCAGGAAGACCGTGCTCTTCGCAAGCAGGTCCTGTCCTTGCGCACCGATCGGTCCGAAGAGCATCTGGCGATCGTACTGGTCGTCGTTCATGCGAGAAACCATCGGAGCATCGATTCCGTCTCGGAGAGATCCTGAACGAGCAGGTCGGGGGCATGAGGCTTCAGCGATTCGAGCTCGTAGGGGCCGGAGGCCACCGCAACGGTCCGGGCGCCGATCGCCCGGCCGGCGGCGATATCGCGCGGTGTGTCGCCCACCACGTAGATCTCTTCGAAGGGGGCCGAGGAGCCCTTGGCCTGCTCGGCCTTCTCCACCGCCGTCCGCAGGATTTCCGCCCGGTCTGCCGAATCGGATCCGAATCCGCCGCAGGAGAAGAACCGGTCGAGCCCGGGACGGCGCAGCTTGATCCAGGCTCCTTCCTCGATGTTGCCCGTTCCGAGCGCGAGAAAGAAACGGTCGTCGCTCTGCAAGCACTGAAGGAGCTCCTCCACACCGGGAAGGACTCGAAAGAGCTCGGACCTCTGCACTTCCACGCGAAGGTTGCCTAGGTAGGAGTCGAAGAGCGCCTTCTCCTCCTCCGGTCTGGGGAGGCGGCCCTTCAGCGTCTCGAAGACCTCCTGAAAGATGGCGGAATCGGTCTTGCCGGCGGGCGATGTGTCCTTGAGCCGGATCGCCTCCCCGAAGCAGGTTTTCATGGCCTGGTCGAAGGCGCGCAGCCCGGCGCCGCCGGTGTTGACGAGCGTTCCATCGATGTCGAACAGGATAAGACGGAGGTTCATGGCAATGCAGCTCCCGGGGGATCGGTATCAGCGCTGTCTCACGAGAGCCGCCAAGTCGACTCCCGCTTCCTCCGCCGTCCGGGTGATCTCATCGAGGAATCGCGATGCATCCAGGGGATACCCGGCAGTGGGGCGGATTCCGGGCTGATGTCGTTTCCAGAAAGTATTGAACAGGATCATGAAGATTTCACGCAGATATTTGCTGAAAATCGATGCCAGGGCCACGGGAAGGTGCTTGCTGTCTCCCGATCTCACGAACTCGATCGAGACGGTGCGGCCCTTTTCTCTCGCGATATATCGCGAAAGGGCGCGGGACTCCTCCTCCGTTTCGATGCTGGCCGGATCGAGGCGGGACGCCAGGATCTCTCCATACCGGTTTCGCCCGCCGAGCTTGTCCACGTAGATTTCGACGTCGAGATCCGAACAGCTGTCCGGCAGGGAGCCGATCAGGTCGAGCACCAGCTCTGCCAGGAAGCGCGCCTTCGAGTCCCACACCTCCACGCCGTCGTTGAAGCAGGGCTCCGGGATCAGGCACGACCTGAATCCGGCGAACCGGACCTCCGCGCTGCGGCACGTCTCGGCAAGGAGACGTTGCGATGGCGAGATCTCTTCGCGCCTGGCCGCCACGGGAAGCGGAAGGGCGAGGGGAAGTGCGCCGTACCAGGGTGCGGCCGTCAGGTCGAGGGGCTTCGCCAGAACAGGCGCCAGGAGATCCTCGAGACGGCCGGGCATCGCGCCGCGGGCCGTGCACCAGAAGCTGAGCGCCGTTTTCTCCAGGGTGTCCAGCCCCTTTCTCCCCTTGTAGATCTGCTTGGAGTCGTCGACCCTGAGCCGGCTCCCGCGGGCCGAGGCGTTTCTGGAGACGGCGGCGGCAAGCTTTTCCTCGAGGCTTCCCGACCCGGAGACGAAGGCGGTGCGCGTCACCACGAGCGGGCCGAGCCTGGGGCCGAATCCGGCCTCGTCGATGCCGACCACGAGCCTCGGTTGATCGGAGTGCCCCTTCCGCGTCACGTGCCCTGTTCCTTCCGCGCCCGCGCCATCCGGGTGATGTATTGATAGAGGGCGAAGACAACCACCACGATACCG
This sequence comes from uncultured Phycisphaerales bacterium, assembly GCA_964482235.1. Lineage (GTDB taxonomy): Bacteria > Planctomycetota > B15-G4 > B15-G4 > CAYZWU01 > CAYZWU01. The sequence goes on along the minus strand of CAYZWU010000015.1, from coordinate 63,347 downwards.
ATCCACTGCGATGTGGAGAGCGGTCCCAGGTATCCCCTCTCGACGTTGTCGCCGCGGAACAGCTCGATGATGCCGCGCGAGATCGAATAGAGGATCAGGCAGAGGAAGAAGCCCTGTCCCTTGAACCGCCTCTTTCGCAGAACAAGGACAAGGATGATGAAGATGAGCAGGGCGTTCAGCGACATGTAGATCTGCGTGGGATGCAGCGGCTGGTTCAGCAGATCCGGCGGGATCAGGCAGCCTTCCTTGACGGGGATGAGCTTCTCGGGCAAACCCGGGACTTCCTGGCCGGGAAAGCGAATCGCCCACGGGAGGTTCGAGGCAATCCGGCCATAGCAGTCGCCCACCAGCAGGCAGCCCCAGCGCCCGATCACCAGTCCGAGCATCACGCAGGGCATGCACACATCGGCCGTGTTCAGGAAGTTGAGCCTTCTTGCCTTGACCAGGAAGTAGCCGGCGATCATCGAAGCGATCAGGCCGCCGTAGAGGACGAGACCGCCCTTCCATATCATCACGACCTCGAGAGGCTTGGACGAGTACTCATCAAGATGTACAAGAACATAGAGAAGCCGCGCGCCCACGATACCGGATAGGAGGACCAGCAGGGAGATGTCGGCGATCTTGTCCGGATCCTCCCCCAGCTTCCTGGCAGTGAGGCGCATCCAGAAATAGCCGGCCAGGAATCCGAGGGCCACCATGAAACCGAAGGAGTGGATCTCGTAGCCGAGAACCTTGAAGAGAACGGGATGCATGATTTCTCCCAACCGCTCTGCTGGATATCCTGTCTGCAGCCGGGGCTGCACGGGGCAGACTGCCGTGCCGATATGGCACAACTGGCATTCTCTGCTCATTTCATCCGGGCTATCTTAATCCCGGAAAAGCAAAGTTCAAGCAGTCGTCGCGTTGCGGCCAAAGATGCGAAACGGAGAGGGCGACCTAACTCTCTTGATTCAATTAGAATAGCCGGCTTCCATCCAATCGTTTTTCAGTGATCGACGGAAAAACGAAATCATTCCGGTATGGAACGCTAATTGTTAATCCTCTCTCCCGTTCGATCTATGAAATACCTAACAGTGCATGTTCCCACGAACAATGCAAGAAACGAAAACAGAGAGTATCTGTTCAGGTTTCCGGATGTTAGCTTTTAAAAGGTAATGAGAAGGGTGCCCATTTCGTTTTGAGAGCATGGCATTCCGGGAGCCGGAAAAAACGGATTCGCAAGAATCCGTTTTTTTTTATGCCTGCATTTTACAGATGAGGGCGCCGTGGATGGATTTGCCGTTCAACGGCGCAGTGACCGGATCAGCGCCGAGACTCCCCAGCCCGTGCCGTAGGCCCGATGATAGCCCGCCAGGTAGAAGTCCCACATCGATCCGTCCTTCTCCTGCGTTGCCAGAACGGCAGCCTGCAGCAGCGGCCAGTACTTCTCCTGATCGCTTTTCTCCAGCTCCTCGATCACCCCGGCAGCATAGTAATGCCCGAAAAAGAAGAAGTATCCCGAGTTGAAATAGAACGACTCGTGGGGGATGGGGCGGCCTCGCGCCACGCGAAGAAATCGATGGTTCCTGAAGAAGAGATCGAGTCCCTTGCGCAGATCCTCGCGCTTGACCGCCTCGCCGGCACGAAAGAGAGCGAGATTGCCCACCTGGATGCGGGAGAGGGAGCCCTTGACCTGGTCGATGTTGTCGAGCGCCCCGGGGCTCGGCACCGCCTCCACGCTGTAGGTGTATGCGCCGCTCGGAAGGCGGCAGCGCTTCAGGGCTCGGACTGCACGGATACAGGTCTTGTCATTCACCTCGATCCCGGCTTCTTTCGCCTCTGTCATGCCGAGAAGAACGGCGGCTGTCATGAATGAGGTGCCCCACTTGGGTCTCAGCGTGTAGGGCGGATCGTCATAGTAGCCCCAGCCGCCTCCCGGTGTCTGGTAGGCCTCGAGCTTCTTCAATGTCTCCTCGATCCGGGTCCGGAGGCGTGCCGCGCGGCTCGTTCCCTTCACCAGCGGGTGGTTGACGGCGCGCGCCATCGTGTCCAGCGTGTAGACCAGTGCCCAGGTGTTGTCCACATCCCAGCCCGACGGCCGGCTCGCGCATTGTTGATTCAACAGGTATTCGAGCCCCTGGATCAGGGCGCTCTTCACCCGGGCCGATCTTTCTTCATCGACCTCCATGAGAGTGGAGCAGACGATGGCTGTTGTTGCTGCGATCCAGGCCTTGTGGGTCCCGATGTTGCTCCACGTCGTATCGATGGGCTTCTGCCACGATCCCCAGGAGCCGTCCTCGTTCTGGGTCCGGAGGAGAAAGGCGACGCCGCGATCGATCGAAGCCGTGATGTCGGCGCGGGCGAGGCGGGGTGCCGCCTGGTCGGCCGGCGGCTCATCCTCTGCGGCAAAGGCAAGGACGAGCAGGAGCAGCGCGGCGCTCACGAATCCTTCCCCTTGCCCGGTTCGGGAGCGATACCCGGTTCCTTCTCGATCTGCGTCTTTCTTGCTTCCAGATCGAGGATGCTGGTCTGATGCTCGAGGAAGGCCAGCTCGATCTCGGCGATGGCGAGATCGGCCTGGAGCCCGGCAAGCCTGATCTCGGCGCGGAGTGCCGCAACTTCATGCTCGATCTCGGCTCGCTCCATGGGCAGTGCATACTCGAAGGCAGCGGCACGTTTCCTTTCCATGTTGGCCAGGTCGGCTGCCGTCAGCTCGAGCCGGCGGCGGCCCTGTTCGAGAACGATCTCGCTCGTCTTGTCCTCGAGCTCCGATTCGGCGTACATCATCTCGAGCTGCTTCAGCTCCTCGGTGCTCTGCTTGTGCTCGTCGCGAAGGGTGAGCAGCTCGAGGTCGAGCTCGCTCAGCTGCAGCTGACTGGTGTGCGCTCCGAAGGCGGCCAGCCTTCTCTCGACCAGCTCGAGCTCAGCCTCTGTAGCCGCACGGGAGATCTTCGCCTCGGTCATCAGGCAGTGCTTCTTCTTGATGACCAGGTCAAGCCGGGCCTTTTCGAGCTCCAGCTCCCGGCAGATGTCGCGCAGCTCCTCCTCAAGGTCGCACGCGGATTCGCCGGCCGATTCGTCGACGTACGGCATCTCCTCCAGCTGGATCCCGTCGGCCGGCCCCTGGCAGCCGGCCTGAAGGAGGAGGAGTGCCGTGGTCAGGAGAAAGAAAAGCGGGCAGTTCATCTTCTTCATTTTGATCCTCCCGGGTAAGAAGCGCGATCGATCGCCTCGAGCGGCGGTCCGGACTCCGCGATTATATGTTCCGGCGAAAGGAGAAAACAGGCCTCCTTCAACGAAACAGCCTGTCAAGAACAGGATTGGTTCGTGCCGATAAGAATTAACAGTCGGAAGGTCACTGCACATCTGGATCGTCCGTTTCTCTGCACCTTTTTCGAGAGCGGATGCATTCCGAAAAGGCATCTTTAAGAACACGGGTGGATTGGATTCATGGACCGGGAAAAAGAGAAGACGAGAGCCGAGTTGATCGAGGAGCTCCAGGCCCTCGGCGAGTCGATCGCTCGACAGGAGGAGAACGAGGATATCTTCAGGCTGTTCCGGCTGCCGAGGTCCGGGCGGGGGAGGACGGGCGTTCTCTGGGGTGCCCAGAAGGAGTACCTCCAAATCCTGGAAGAGAGCGGACAGGCGACGTGCTGCGACGGTGAGGGAGACGAGGAGAAGGGCGGCGGGTGCAGCTCCCCTGACTGCCGCTGCGAGCATCAATTCCTATCGGGCACTCAGCGGGTCAATGGAAACGCAAGCCGTCTCGTACCGGCCATGGCCCGGCTTGCCCGAATTTCGAGCCGGACGTCCATGGAGGAGATCTTTCTTGCCGTGGCCAAGGAGGCCAGGGATCTCTTCAACGCCGAGTCGGCGCTGATATCGGTTTTCGACCGGGTCGATGGTACGTTCCTCTACAAGGCCGTGGCTGGGAGCAAGGCCATGGTCTGCCTCGGCGAGCGGATGTCTCTCGGCGAGGCCACGGTCTCCGGATGGATCCTCCGGCAGAACAGCTATTTCTGTTCCGAGAACATCTCGTCCGACCTGAGGGTCGACAGGGAAAGGCGCGAGCTGCTCGGCATCGAGACCGCCATCGGAGCCCCGCTTCTGAAGGACGGCGAGGTCTTTGGCGCCGTGGCGCTGATCAACCGCACGGACGGCAAGAGGTACAGCCGGAAAGAAGCCAGGGAGATCCTGATCCCCTATTCCCTCTTCGCCGGAATGGTCCTGGAACGGGCCAACGCCAAGCAGTACAGCGAGTCCATTTTCGACTCGGCTCCCTTCCCTATCTTCGAGATGGGCAGGGACCACGAGGTCCTCAGCATCAACCGCCTGGCCGAGCAAACCTTCGGTGCCTCCAGCCGGCACGCGATTCCCGACGATCTGGCCACAGATCAGTGGGAGAGCAGCTTTCAGACGGCCCTGGAAGAGAGCCGGACGATCACCGCCGAGCTCGCTGTCGGTAGCGACTCGCAGACGATCGAGTCTTTCTTCGTTCCTTTCTCCTGGAACAGGGACGGCAGGGTGAGAAGCGTGATGGCCTATCTCGTCGGTCTTGCGGGCGAAACCGGCTGATCGCGCCGTCACGACCGGGGATGATAGCGGTGGTGGACCTTTTTCAAACGGGACTGGTCCAGGTGGGTGTAGATTTCCGTTGTCGTGATGTCCTGATGGCCGAGGAGCTCCTGCACAACGCGCAGGTCCGCGCCGCCCTCGAGCAGGTGCGTGGCGAATGAATGCCTGAGCACGTGTGGGGACACGGGACGCGCGATGCCGGCCAGGCGGGCGTAGCGCCTTACCAGTCGAAAGATCCTGTCACGGGTCAGCTTCCTGCCGCGGCACGAGAGGAAGACCGTGTCGGGCGCATCGGCTGAGCTGGAATCGAGAAGCCGGGGTCGCGATTTTTCGAGATAGGCGGTGAGCGCCTTCTGCGCCTTCGTGCCGAATGGAACGATCCGCTCCTTGGACCCCTTCCCCCTCACCCTCGCGAACCGGGACGACAGGTTGAGGCCTGCGATCCTGAGATCGATCAGCTCCGACACGCGGGCGCCCGTGGCGTAGTACATCTCGAGCAGGGCGCGATCCCTCATTCCGAGCATGGTGCCGGCCGGCGGTGTGGTGAGGAGAGCCTCGACCTCCTCGAGAGAGAGAAACTCGGGAAGGTATCTCCAGAGCTTCGGAGAGGCGATCGTTGACGCGTAGTCGTGGGAGATCAGGTTCTCCGTTGCGAGAAAGCGGACGAACATCCGGATGCAAGAGAGACGGCGCGCCGTCGTGCGGATCGACTGGCCATGGTCGCGCTCGTGCTGGAGGAAATCGATCACCGGCTGGGACGAATCGAGGTCGAACGAATCGATCGACCGCAACATCAAGTAATCGGCGAACTTATCGAGGTCTTTCCTGTAGGCCTTGAGAGTGTTGGCCGAGACGCCGGCCTCCACGTCGAGATAATCAAGGAATCTATTGATATATCGAGAGTTAGGTCGACTTCTCTCGTTCATTTTAAAACCGCAGTATCATACAGATTTTTCTTGACTGATCGTGGACACTCTATATTATCTATCGCAAATTATCAAGGTAAGGCTGTTTTTAATACCTGAAAATTCAATGGTTACGAAAAAACGAGCCCAGAAGAAAACAGCCCCGGCAGCCAGAAAGAAAAAAGTGGCTGCCAGGAAGGTCAAAAAGAAGAAAGCCGGCAGTCCGAAGAAAAAGGCGGCTGCGGTCAAGAAGAAGAATCCGTCTCGAGTGAAAAGCCCTGCCAAGAAGGTATCAAGGAAGACCGGGCCAAAGGCTGCAAAAAAAACCGCGAAGAATACCGCGATAAAGAACGCAAAGAAGGTCGTGGCGAAGAGCTCTCCAAAGAAGAAGGCGGTCAAAGGAGCGTTGCCGGCTTCTGTCCTCCAGAAGATACTCGATATCCTGCTTCAGAAGCAGGCCAAGCTTGCCGGAAATGTCTCTCGCCTGGAAGACGGGGCTTTCTGGCAGAGCGGGCTGACCGTCTCGGTGGACAACATGGCGGACTACGGTACGGACAGCTATGAACAGGAGTTCAACCTCGGCCTGGTGGAATCCCACGAGATGACCCTCGCTGAGATCAACGAGGCGATCGTGAGGATCCGCAGCGGTAAGTACGGTCTCTGCGAGGATTGCAGTGCCGTCATCCCGAAAGCGCGTCTACAGGCTATCCCGTATACCCGCGTCTGCGTGAACTGCCAGGCAAAAAGAGAAGGTTCATGATGAAGGAGACCTTTCCTGTCTCAGAGAAAGGTTCCTCTGAGGAGGGGGGTGAAGGGGAAAAAAGCCCTGGCCTGTTCCGCCAGATTTTCCGGGACAAGCTGATATTCTGGATTCTCGTTCCCCTTCTTGTCGGCGCCGACCTCTGGACGAAGCACGCTTTTTTCTCGTTCATCGATCTCCATTCCAGCGAGCTGGTGCAGGACGGTGGAACATGCGTCTACTGGGTCAGCAATCCATGGTTCGGCCTGGTGCAGGTGCACAACCCCGGCGGGCCTTTCGGGTCATGGCAGAGCAGTCCCCTGTTTCTCAAGATCCTGCGATTCTTCGCACTCGGCGTGATCTTCTACCTCCTCATTGCAGCGCCGCGCCAAGCGAAATTCCAGATGATCGCACTAGCCCTGATCATGGGAGGGGCCCTGGGAAACATCTGGGATTCCCTCCGTTACGGCGCCGTACGGGACTTCCTCTATTTCCGGCTCGGTTTCTGGCCCGCTGATCCATGGCCGGCCTTCAACCTGGCCGATTCCTTGATCTGTGTAGGTGTGTTCCTGCTGGCTATCTGCATGATTAAAGCTGCACCGCCGAAGAAACCGACAGGAGACACTGGTCAAAACCGATAGATAGAAGAGACTCGGGGAGTTGTCTGTTGCTTGCCACCACCGCCGGACCCCTGAAACTGAGCAACCCGGTCATGACTGCCTCCGGCACATCTGGTTCCGGTGCCGAGATGGAGTCCTTCTTCGATCTTGCTGTCCCGGGGGCGCTGGTTCTCAAGACGATCACCTTGAATGCAAGGGCCGGCAATCGGCCGCCGCGGCTGGCCGAGACATCGTCCGGTCTTCTCAACTCGATCGGCCTTCCGAACAGGGGCGTCCGTCAATTCGTGAAGGAGACGCTTCCGAAGGTGCGGGGCAGGGCATCATGCCTCGTGGTGAACTTTGCCGGCGAGAAGGAGGGCGAGTTTCCCGAAGCCGCGGCGATCCTGGAAGAGCAGGAAGGCATCGACGCCCTCGAGATCAACCTCTCGTGCCCCAACGTGGAAGGGGGCAGGATCCCCTTTGCCAATCTGCCCGGGACGGTGAAGCGGATCGTCGCATCGGTCCGCAGCGCCACCGGTCTGCCGCTCATCGCCAAGCTGTCGCCGAACGTCACGGATATCGTCTCCCTGGCCGAGGCCGCCCTGGAAGGCGGAGGCGATGCGGTCAGCGTGGCCAATACGCTGCTGGGCATGTCCGTCGACTGGCGGACGAGGAAACCGCGGCTATCGACGGGGTACGGCGGTCTTTCAGGTCCCTGCATCAAGCCGGTGACGCTGCGCATGGTCCATCAGGTATGGAACACGCTGCGCTGCCCCATCATCGGCGTGGGGGGGATCATGACCGCCGACGACGTGATGGACTACATCGTCTGCGGCGCATCGGCCGTCCAGGTGGGAACGGCGACCCTTGCCGACCCGACGGCCATCGAGACGATCATCCGCGATCTTGGCGATCTCCTGAAGCGGGAAGGGATCGCGCGTATCGGCGACTGCGTTGGAACAGTGGATTTCTGAGGAACAGGCCTTGAAGCTTGACGAGATCAACGTGGGAATGGTGATCCGGGCGCTCGACATCTATCACAGGGTCGCCTATGCCGGTCTCTCGGTGTTCAAGTCGCCCGACTTCGGCCACAACCCGAGCCATCAGATCTCGATCTACCTGGATCGCTTCGTGGACGAGACGATCCGGAACAAGAAGTCCACCATCCGGCGCTACATCCTGAGGCTGGGAAACGGTCTCTATCCTTTCATGAAGTTCGTGATCCAGGAGCAGCTCGTCCAGAACGAGTATTTCTTCTCCGTCGATACGCACGACGACATGTTCAAGGTGGCCGCCGCCGAGGACAAGGATCTGGCCAGGGTCCGGGAGTTCAATAGGAAGGTCAAGGATCAGATCGAGGAGCTCTGGGCCAAGGAGGATTTTCCCACGAGCGCGTCGCTCGATGTGCTGATCCAGGAGAAGCGGCTGCTGAAGCACAGGAAGAAGCGGAACCGGACGATTCTGGTGGTGGACGATGATCACGATATCGGCCGCACCATGATGCTGATCCTCGAAGCCCAGGGATTCACCGTCGAGCGGCTTTTCGACGGCGCCGACGCCGTGGACGTGGCCGATGCGAAGTGCCACGACCTCATCATCATGGATTACGAGATGAAGGTGATGGACGGCCTGGAGGCCTGCCTCCGCCTGAAGGCCGATCAGGAGCGCTGCAAAATCCCGATCATCATTGCCACGACGCGCAACCTCGATATCTCCCGGCTCGGCTATGCCGACGCATTCCTCAAGAAGCCGTTCTATGTCGACACGCTGATCTCCTTCATCCATCACCACCTTGGAGAGGACTAGCATAAAACGCGGATACCGAGCCCGCGCAATCTCCGCCACATTCGCGAAGCGGCTTCCGTGAAGTGGGGGCTGGCTTGATGCGAATGTGGCGGAGATTGCGCGGGTTCGAGCGGCCTGCTTACGGGAAAGGGATTGACCGTGCCGCCGCAAAGCGGTTTCATACCGGTTTGTCATTTTTATGAGCAGTCACGAGATAGAGAAGACTGAAGCATCATGCTCGACAAGATCTCTTCCGGAATAGGCCGTGTTCTCCAGAAGGTGTTCGGATCGCAGAACCAGCGCGTTCTCGACTCCCTGGCCCCGATCGTCCAGGCAGTGAACGCCCGGGAAGAGGAGTACCGCTCCCTGCCCGACGCCGCCTTCCCCGAGCGGACCGAAGCTTTCAGGAAGCGCCTGGCAGACGGGGAGAGCCTCGACGACCTCCTCCCGGAAGCCTTTGCCATGACCCGCGAGGCGGCGCGCCGCGCCCTGGGGATGCGTCATTACGACGTCCAGATCCTGGGCGGCGTCGTCCTTCACCAGGGGATGATCGCCGAGATGGCCACCGGCGAGGGCAAGACCCTGGTGGCCACGGCGCCAGTCTATCTCAACGCCCTCGACGGAAAAGGCGTCTACGTGGTCACGGTGAACGACTACCTGGCCCGACGCGACAAGGAGTGGATGGAGCCTGTCTTCAACTTCATGGGGATGAAGGTGGGGGTCATCCAGTCGGGCATGGGGTCGGAGGAGCGCCGCAACGAGTACGGCTGCGACATCACCTACGGCACGAACAACGAGTTCGGCTTCGACTACCTGCGCGACAACATGAAGGCCAGCGCGGATCTGCAGGTCCAGAAGCACCTCCACTATGCCATCGTCGACGAGGTCGACTCGATCCTGATCGACGAGGCCCGGACTCCGCTGATCATCTCGGGCATGCCCGAGGCGTCGACGGCCAAGTATTACCAGGCCGACAGGATCGCCAAGAAGCTGCGCGAGGGACCGGACTTCGAGAAGAAGGAGAAGGAGAACGCCTGCCCCCTCACCGAGGAAGGGATCGACAGGGCGCAGGAGCTTGCCGGTGTGGACTCGTTCTACTCCGGGACGAACATGGACTGGCCGCACCATATCGAGCAGAGCCTGCGCGCCAACTACCTCTTCAAGAAGGACAAGGACTACGTCGTCTCCAAGGGCGACGACGGACCCGAGGTGGTCATCGTGGACGAGTTCACCGGCCGCCTCATGCCCGGTCGCCGCTGGTCCGACGGCCTCCACCAGGCGGTGGAAGCCAAGGAAGGCATCCGGATCAAGGAGGAGAGCCAGACCCTCGCCACGATCACCTTCCAGAACTACTTTCGGCTCTACGACAAGATCGCCGGCATGACCGGAACGGCCGTGACAGAGGCGGCCGAGTTCCTCAAGATCTACAAGCTCGACGTGCTCTGCATCCCCACGGATCTCCCGATGATCCGCCGGGACAGCAACGACGTGATCTACCGCAGCCTCGGCGAGAAGCGGACTGCCATCATCGACGAGATCTGCAGGCTTCACACGTTCCAGCGCCCCGTCCTCGTCGGCACGACGTCGATCGAGAGCTCGGAGCTCCTCTCCGACATGCTCGGCAGGCGGGGCGTGACGCACGAGGTCCTCAACGCGAAGCATCACGAGCGCGAGGCCGTCATCGTGGCCGAGTCGGGGCAGAGAGGCCACGTGACCATCGCCACGAACATGGCGGGGCGCGGGACGGACATCAAGCTCGGCGACGGAGTCCTCAACGGCGAATGCATTCATCCCGAGACCGGCGCGGTCTGGTGCTGCGTGAGCTGCGACCGTCCGGAGCGGGCCAACCGCTGCAGCGACTGCTTCAAGGCATCGATCCGCGAGAAATTCCTGAATGGGGACAAGGGGCAGACTCCCTGCGAGGACGACGTCCGCTGCGGCCTGCACATCATCGGGACTGAGCGGCACGAGGCGCGCCGCATCGACAACCAGCTTCGCGGCCGCTCGGCGAGGCAGGGCGACCCGGGCTCGTCGCGCTTTTTCCTCTCCCTTGACGACGATCTGATGCGGATCTTCGCCAAGGACTGGGTGAAGGCCATGCTCGAGAAGCTCGGCATGACCGAGGGCCAGGAGATCGAGAGCCGCATGGTGACGCGCGGCATCGAGAACGCCCAGAAGAAGGTGGAGGCCAGGAACTTCGAGATCCGCAAGAACCTCCTCGAGTACGACGAGGTGATGGACAGGCAGCGCCGCACGATCTACGAGACGCGGCAGGAGATCCTCAACGGCGAGGAGCTCAAAGAGAAGGTCCTCTCCATGGTGAACGACACGGTGAGAGAAGTGATGGGGACCTATCTCGGAGATTCCAAGAGGGACTGGGAGCTCGACGAGTTCACCAGGAGCCTGAACACGAAGTTCGGTTCCTCCTTCGTGCCGTCCCAGTTCGAAAAGAGGGAATACGGTGACGTGGAAAGCGAGGTGATGGAGGGAGTCCTCGCTCTCTACAATCAGAAGGAGTCGCAGATCGGGGAGGAGGAGATGCGCCGCGTCGAGCGGTTCCTCCTTCTCAACGTCCTCGATTCCAAGTGGAAGGACCACCTCTATGCGATGGATGCCCTCAAGGCCGGCATCTCGCTCCGATCGTATGCCCAGGTCGATCCCAAGACCGAGTACAAGAAGGAGGGGTTCGACAAGTTCCGGATGCTCCTGAACGGCATCTCCGAGGACGTGACCTCCTTCATCTTCAAGCTGAAGGTGGAGAGGGAGGACGAGGAGAAGCTGACGGGGCGTTGGAGCTCGGGCAAGACCGTCCGGGAGGATGTGTCCGGATTCCAGGCCCAGCGGAGGGGCATGGACCAGGCGATCAAGGGTTCGGGCAAGGGCGGGACCGCGGCTCAGATAAGACGCAAGGAGCCGAAGGTGGGGCGCAACGAACCTTGCCCCTGCGGCAGCGGCAAGAAGTACAAGAAGTGCTGCGGCCTGCGGTCCTGACAGACCGTCGAGGCAGGCTGCGCGGCTAGAGAGGAATCGTGGCGGATCAGGTCGAGGGAGTCAATGAGGGCAGGGCCTACCTGATCCATCTCATCTACGATTTCATCTTTCTTCTGCTGATCGTGCTCACATCGCCCTACATCGTTTTCCGGCTGGCCACCAGCGCCCGGTTCAGGGCAGGCATCGTCCAGCGCATCGGTTTCGTGCGGAGGTCCCCCTTCAGGGGGCGCTGCATCTGGGTTCACGGCGTCTCGGCCGGCGAGGTCAAGGCGATCCAGCCGCTGCTCCTGAAGATGGAAGAGGAGGAGGGCCCTCTCGCGTGGGCGATCTCCACCACAACGCTGGCCGGATACCAGATGGCCGGGAAGCTCTTCCCCGACAAGTTCATCTTCTACTTTCCCCTGGACATCAGCTTCATCGTCCGCCGCGTGATCCGCCGCATCCGCCCCGGCCTGATCATCCTCATGGAGCTGGAGATCTGGCCCAATCTCCTCTACGAGGCGAACAGTGCCGGGTCCTCGGTGATCATCGTCAACGGCCGGATCTCGGAGCGCTCCTACCGGGGCTATCGGAGGATCAGGATGTTCCTTCCCGAGATGAACCGGATCTCGCTGTTCAGCGTGCAGAACGAGGAATACCGCAGGCGCCTCCTCGCCCTGGAGGTTCCCGAGGAGAGGCTGATGGTCACGGGGAACATCAAGTTCGACGGCCTCGATATTTCGGAATCGGTCGATCAGGCCTTGCTCCGCGACCAGCTCCGAATCGGCGCCGACGATCGCGTCCTCGTGGCCGGCTCGACGCATCATGGCGAGGACGAGATCCTTCTCGGACTCTACAGGCGCCTGAGCGGCGTCGATCCGGACCTGAGGCTCGTTCTCGTTCCCCGCCACCTGGAAAGGATTCCCGATATCGAGAAGGCCTGCCACAAGCACGGCCTCGCTCCCGTGAGACGAACGAGGCTGAAGCCCGACCGCAGTCCGATCGGCAAGGAGGAGGTCCTCCTCGTCGACACGATCGGCGAGCTGGAGATGGTCTACGGGGCGGCGCACATGGTCTTCGTCGGCGGCAGCCTGGTCGAGGTGGGCGGGCACAACATGCTGGAGCCGGCGGGAAAGGGCAAGGCGGTGCTCTACGGCCCGCACGTCCAGAACTTCACCGAGGAGGCGATGCTGCTCGAACGGAACAATGCCGCCCTCCGCGTCTCCGACGGTGCGAGCCTGGAAAACGCCGTGAGAGAGCTGATCGACAATCCGGACAAGGCCCTGGAGCTCGGGCAGAGGGCCAGGGAAGCGGTTCGCAGCGCACGAGGCGCCGCGGCAACCAACGTCAAGCTGATCAGGACCCGGTTTCTCCAAAAGGCTCGGATCGAACTCTGATTCGATGCCAGGTAGACCTGTTCTGTTACGATTTCGTAAAAAAACTTGAATAAGGTCGAATTTCGGCGATAACAGCCCGTTTACACAACGCTTCGGTCGGTTTGATTTCAATATCCGCCTTTCGCTGGCCGCCCCGGAAATTTTTCGGCCCGAAAAGGGAAGTTCTCGGACTTGAAGCACTTTTCGGGCGGCCTGACAGGGGGCATTCATTTTAGAGGAGATATCATCAGATGGGTAAAGTCGCATTCCTGACTTCTGAATCAGTATCGATGGGGCATCCCGACAAGCTGGCGGATCAGATTTCCGACGCCGTTCTGGATGCATGTCTGGAAAACGATCCGGAATCCCGCGTGGCGTGCGAGACGCTGGTCACCACCGGCCTCTGCATCATGGCAGGAGAGATCACCACCGACTCATGGGTCGATTTCAACCAGGTTGCCAGGCAGGTCATGCTCGACGTCGGCTACGACAATCCCGAATTCGGAATCGACGGCAACACATGTGCCGTGCTGGCATCGGTCGATGCCCAGTCGCCGGACATCGCGCGCGGCGTCAACGGAATCGTGGGAAAAAAGAAGCCTCTCGGTGCCGGCGACCAGGGCATGATGTTCGGCCATGCCATCCGGGAAACTCCGGAGCTGATGCCCATGCCCGTCATGCTGGCGCACAAGCTGATGGAGAAGCTGACAACGGTCCGCAAGCGCGGCAAGATCGCCTGGCTCCGGCCGGACAGCAAGTGCCAGGTCACGGTGGAGTACCTCGATGGAAAGCCGAGGCGGGTGGACGCCGTGGTCCTTTCCACCCAGCACGATCCGGGCGCGAAGCATGGCGAGATCCGCAAGACGATGATCAACGAGATCATCAGGAAGGTGATTCCGGCCAGGCTTCTCGACTCGAAGACGACCTATCATGTCAATCCCACCGGGAGGTTCGTCATCGGAGGTCCCCAGGGCGACTGCGGACTCACGGGTCGGAAGATCATCGTGGACACCTACGGCGGCCTCGGACGGCACGGCGGCGGCGCCTTCTCGGGGAAGGATGCCTCAAAGGTCGACCGCTCGGGCGCTTATGCCGCCCGTCATGCGGCCAAGAACATCGTGGCCGCCCGCATTGCCGACAAGGTCGAGGTGCAGATCGCCTATGCCATCGGCATCGCCGATCCCGTGGCCGTGGCTGTGGACACCTTCGGGACGGGCAGGATGCCTGAGGAGCAGATTGCCGGCCTCATCCTCGATATCTTCGATCTGACGCCCGGCGGCATCATCAAGAGGCTCAAGCTGAACCGTCCGATCTTCCGCCAGACGTCGTATCACGGCCATTTCGGCCGCAAGGGCGACGATTTCTCCTGGGAGAAGATGGATATGGTCGAAAAACTGAAGAAAGCGGCCCGTCTCTGAGATTCGCCTGCCTTGAAAAGCGGATCGAAGAGCGTTACAATTCCTCTCTTTGCGGCTACCGCCTGGGAGAGTGTTTGAAATGGTCGCTCGAGCCGGGAGACAAACTCCTGCGCTCCTTGTACGCCTCCGGCGCCGTGTAAAGGAAATCGCCATGAAACAAGATAACCTGATGCCGATCGGGAAGCCGGTGCATTCCAGCTCCGGGATCAGTGGATTCTCCCTGGTCGAGATTCTCGTGGTGATCACGATCATCGGCCTTCTGGTCACCCTGGTGGCCACGCAGGCGCCCAATATTCTCGACTCCACTAGGGTCACGGCCTGCAAGGAGCAGCTGAAGGACATCGGGATGGCGATGACGCTCTATCAAAGGGATCAGACCCCGAAGAGCTTTCCGCGGCACAACGGGATCCGTTTCCTGCTCCAGCTGACAGCGGGCAAGGGAGAGGCGGCCTACATCACCGAGAAGAACCGCAAGGTTTTCATCTGCCCGGGAACGGACGACGACAACCGCGCGCCGGACAGCGATGTTCTCGGTTCCGCCTACGACAACCTCGACGCTCTGGACAGCTTCACCATCAGCTACGCGGGACGAAGGAACAGGGAGTCGCCAGCCAGGAAAGACGACGACATCCTGGCAGCCGACGACAACGAGGAGCGGCCCAATCACCGCAGGCACACCAACTATCTCATGAAGGACGGCTCCATCGGGGAAGTGAACCTCCTCGACTTCATTGACGAATATCCTGATCTGGAATGGCTCCCGGTGGGAGTCGATTCTCCCCATGAGCCTTTTCAGGTCCTTCAGGTGAACTGATTCGAGCCTGAATGCAGGCCTCTGCCGATCTCTTGAAAGGAAATGTGATGAAAATAGGATTTGTGCTGTGCTGCTTCCTGGTTCTGCTGGCCAACGTGGCCGGAGCGGCGGACCGCTGGCATCTCGAGTTCAGCCAGGTCAAGATGGACCGCGTTCTCGTGAAATCGGGCGACACCTCCACCACGTACTGGTACATGATATACAAGGTCAAGAATCCGATGGAGGACGAGCATCAGCTCAACCTTTTCATCCGGGCCCACAGCGATGTGGGAAAACGGTCGTACTTCGAGATGTACTATCCCAGAGCCCAGAAGGCGATCGAGGCCAAGGAAGGCCGCTCCTTCAAGAATCTCAGGGACATGAGAAACAAGATCGGCGCGGGAGAGACGCTCGAGGGTGTTGCGATCTTCAAGAGTGTTCACGAGGGTACGAACAACCTCAAGATCCGCGTGAGCGGGCTGCGGGATCGCGTTGTCCACCTGGGCGGCAAGGTCTTTGTCGAGGACTGGGTTCTCGATCTCTACTTCTACAAGAAGGGTGACGAGTATTACCCGCAGTTCGACCCGATCGTGTTCAAGAAAGCGAAGCTCGTGCTCCTGAGCCGCAAGGAAAAACAGTACAGGTAGTTTCGAAAAACAACACACCGGTCTCTCCTGGACCGGTGCTTTTCTTTTTTAACTCTTTATCATCATCAAACACATTACCCAATTGCCCGCGATCAGCAGGTAGTATCATCTCTGGTCCTGTAGCAGTCAGGGAGGATCGATGAAAATTCATGAGTTTCAGGCCAAGGAAATCTTTTCGGATTACGGAATTCCCGTCCCCAAGGGGCTGACGGCGACAAGCGCCGCCGAAGCCGAACAAGCCTACAAGAACCTCGATTCGGAACTCTGCGTGGTCAAGGCGCAGATCCATGCCGGAGGCCGGGGCAAGGGAGGCGGCGTCAAGCTGGTCCGTTCCGCAGCCGAGGCCAAGGAGGCGGCGGAAGCCATCCTGGCAAGGCCGCTGAAGACACATCAGACAGGTCCCGAAGGCCAGCCCGTCAAGAAGCTCCTGGTGGAGACCGGCTCCTCGATCAAGAAGGAGTTCTACGTCGGAATGGCCGTTGACCGAAAGATCGGCGCACCCGTCCTCATGGCTTCCACCGAGGGCGGCGTCGAGATCGAGGTCGTGGCTGCCACGACCCCGGAGAAGATCCTGAAGGAGCCCGTCGATCCGGCGATGAGCC
This sequence comes from uncultured Phycisphaerales bacterium, assembly GCA_964482235.1. GTDB lineage: Bacteria > Planctomycetota > B15-G4 > B15-G4 > CAYZWU01 > CAYZWU01. The sequence goes on along the minus strand of CAYZWU010000015.1, from coordinate 46,959 downwards.
TCCAGCCCTACCAGGCCCGCCGGCTCGCTTTCGGCCTCGGCCTGCCCCAGAAGGCCGTTCCGCAGGCCGTGAAGATCATGATGGGCCTGGCCAAGGCCTTCATGGAGAAGGACTGCTCCCTGGCGGAGATCAATCCGTTGATCCTCACGGAAGAGGACGACGTGATGGCTCTCGATGCGAAGATGAATTTCGATTCCAATGCCCTGTTCCGCCAGTCGCAGGTCGTGGAATACCGCGATCTGGACGAGGAGGATGCCCGCGAGAAGGAGGCTTCCGATTTCGGCCTTTCCTACATCTCCCTCGACGGGAACATCGGCTGCCTGGTCAACGGCGCCGGCCTGGCCATGTCCACCATGGATATCATCAAGCTCCATGGAGGCGAGCCGGCCAACTTTCTCGACGTCGGCGGCGGCGCCACGGCGGAGCAGGTCACCAAGGCGTTCAAGCTCATCCTGACCGACGAGAAGGTCGAGGCCATCCTGGTCAATATCTTCGGCGGCATCATGCGGTGCGACGTGATCGGCGAGGGTATCGTGGCCGCCGCAACGGAGCTAGGCCTGTCCGTTCCTCTCGTTGTCCGCCTCGAGGGAACGAAAGTCGATGAGGGAAAGGAAATCCTGAGCAAGAGCGGCCTGAACATCATTTCCGCGGACTCGATGGCCGACGCCGCGGCCAAGGTGGTGGCGGCAGCCAAGGGCTAGGAGAAGGCAGACGAGGACCAGTCGGCTGCCGAGAGCGCCGGCAACTCCCTGATTGAAGGAAAGTTGAGGAAGCGATGAGTATATACGTCAACAAGGATACGAAGGTTCTGGTTCAGGGCATGACCGGGAAGGCTGGCTGGTTTCACACGTCGGCCTGCATCGAGTACGGCACGCAGATCGTTGCCGGGATCTCCCCGGGCAAGGGAGGGACCGATAAGGAAGGCATCCCGATCTTCGACACCGTTGCCGAGGCCAAGGAGAAGACCGGGGCCAACGCCTCGCTGATTTTCGTGCCGCCTCCCTTCGCGGCTGACGCCGTTCTCGAGGCCCTGGATGCCGATCTCGATGTTGCCGTCTGCATCACCGAGGGTATTCCGATCACGGACATGATGCGGGTGAAGACACACCTCGACAGGAGCAACACCCGCCTGATCGGACCGAACTGCCCCGGCATCATCACTCCGGGCGAGATCAAGATGGGCATCATGCCGGGCTACATCCACATGCCGGGCAAGGTCGGCGTCATCTCGCGCAGCGGCACCCTCACCTACGAGGCAGTGTGGCAGCTCACCGAGGTCGGGTACGGCCAGTCCACCTGCGTGGGGCTCGGCGGCGATCCGATCAACGGAACCAATTTCATCGATACATTGTCCGCTTTCGAGGCGGATCCTGATACGGAAGCCGTTGTGATGATCGGCGAGATCGGCGGGACCGCCGAGGAAGAGGCCGCCGCTTTCATCGAGAAGAACGTGAACATGCCTGTCGTGGCATTCATCGCCGGCCAGACGGCGCCTCCCGGCAAGAGGATGGGCCATGCCGGCGCCATCATCTCCGGAGGCAAGGGCACGGCACCGGAAAAGGTCAAGGCCCTCCGGAATGCGGGCGTCACCGTTGCCGACAGCCCGGCGGACATGGGCAAGAAAATGAAGGAACTGCTCGGCTGAGCCGAGGTCCTGATCCGGGTTGGATATTTTTATTTACAGAGGACCCGGTTTTCTGTTCTCTTGGCAATGTTTGGCGAGAAACGCGATGCGTCGCTCTCTAACCTGTTAAAGAGAGTAAAGGTAATTATATGCTCCTTCATCAGTTAAACCTGTATTTATTGTTGGGGATCCCCGGCGGTTCCGAGTGGATCATTATCCTCGTGATCGTCGTGATCCTGTTCGGAGCCAAAAAAATTCCCAGCTTGGCCCGGTCACTCGGGAAGGGGATCACCGAATTCAAGGGCGGTCTGAAAGACACTTCTCCCATCGACGATGAGGAGAAGCCGAAACTGGACGACGGTTCGGATGTCAAGCAGCTCGAGGACAAATCGGGTTCCGACAAGAAGGAGTGACCTTGACCGGCTGATGCGGCTGAAAAGCACCTGCCGGGAGGCTTGGAGGAGAGTCAACCAGGTGGATCTGGAAAAGATAAAAAGTTTGATCGAAACCGATCTCGAAGAGGTCGAGGAGGTGATCAGGCAGACGCTGATCACCGACAGGGAATCGACGGGCCTTCTGATCGATCATGCGGCCAAGTTCTCGGGCAAGCGGCTCAGGCCGGCGCTGATCCTGCTCATCGGCAAGGCTCTCGGCGACGTGAAAGAAGACCATTTCAAGCTGGCCGCCGTGGTCGAGCTGATTCACACGGCAACCCTGGTTCACGACGACATCCTCGATCATGCATCGATGCGCCGGCGCACGGAAAGCATAAACTTTCTTCACGGGAATCATGTGGCCGTCCTTCTCGGCGACCTGATCTACGCCAAGGCGTTCCAGCTTTCGCTGACGCTCTCCTCCACCGAGGCGGCCGCCGGACTGGCCGAAGTGACCAAGGTGATCTGCTCGGGCGAGATCGAGCAGATCTACAGCCGCGGCCGGTTCGATCTGACGGAAGACGAGTACTTCGATGTGATCGGCGCCAAGACGGCGTCCCTCTATCGCTCGTCGTGCGAGCTGGCAGCCTTTTACTCGGGCGCTTCGCAGGAGACGATCTCGGCGCTGGGCGATTACGGCTACTCGCTGGGAGTGGCTTTCCAGATCGTCGATGACTGCCTCGACGTGATCGGCGAGGAGCAGCTGGTCGGCAAGTCCCTGGGCACGGACCTGGAGTGCGGCAAGATGACCCTCCCGATGATCCGCCTTGCCGCCGCCCTGTCCAAGGAGAACAGGGACAAGCTCGAGTCGATCTGCACGTCGAGGGAAATCAGCGAGAAGAAGGCTGCGGTCACCGAGCTCTTCGATCTGCGTCAGGCCGTCGACAGCGCCTTCAGGACCGCGGACGAATACATCCGGAACGGGATGTCACGGCTCGATGTGCTCGGCGATTCGCCCTGCAAGGATGCCTTGAGACAGGCCGCCGAGTTCATTCTGATCCGCAAGGTCTGATTCCAACCCTCTATTTGCTTTCCTTCCCCGACCTCTGGAGCCAGGCCGCATGCAGGGTATTCTGCATCAGCATGGCCGTGGTGACGGGACCGACACCGCCGGGCACGGGAGTGAGGAATCCGGCCACCCTGGAGACGGAGGAGAACTCCACATCGCCGACCGTTTTCTCCTTTTTCCGTCCCTCCTCCTCGACCACGATGCGGTTGATGCCGATGTCGATCACGATGGCTCCCCGCTTGACCATGCCGCCGGTGATGAGATTCGGCTTGCCGGCTGCCACGAAGAGGAGGTCCGCCTTCCTGGTGTGTGCCGCGAGATCCGTTGTCCCCACGTGGCAGATCGTCACGGTGGCGAGATCGTTCACCATGAGGAGCGCGATCGGCTTGCCGACGATCTCGCTGTGGTTGACCACCACGGTTTCGAGCCCCCGCGGCGCAACGCCGAGAGTGCGGAAGATCGTCACGGCCGCCTGTGCCGTGCAGGGCACCAGGGTGGGGGAGGTATGGACGAGGTTTCCGAGGTTGAGGGGATGCAGGCCTTCCACGTCCTTGCGGGGATCGATGGTCCGCGCGATCGAACCGGGATCGATGTCCGGCGGAAGAGGGCGGAGGAGAAGAATCCCGTTGACCGTGTCATCGCGATTCAGCTCCTCGATCGCCTTCACGAGGCCGGCCGCGCCGGTTTCGAGCGGAACGGTCTCGAGACGGAAGCTGATTCCCAGGCTCTCGGCAAGCCTCCTCTGGCTCGATGCGTAGAGCCTGATATCGCCCGCCACGCCCTCGACCTCGACAGCTGCCAGAGTGACGACCGCGTCCCGCGGTAGTGCTGCGATCTCCTTCCTGATCTTCTCCTTGATCGCCCTTGCGATTTCCTTCCCTGCAAGCAGCCGGCACGCCATCTCTTCCCGTTCCTTTGCTGGGGATTATCAATGGGCTATTCAAGTCTGTATAATGTCGATACGATATAGAGGCAGGGGTTTTTTCGATCAAGTAAAAACCTGATCGCACGATGGAGAGTATGGCGAAATGAGGGCAACCTGGTTTCAGGACGACAACGAGCCGAGGAGACCGCGCATTCCCGTCCGGCTGCCCACGACCGTGGTGGGCGCGCTTCTCGTGATCAACATCGTGGTTTTCCTGATGCAGAACATCTTCTACAGCATCGCGGACATCCAGTTCGACTTCTATCTCGGCCTGAACTGCTCTAAACTGCTCAGCCTTGCCTTTCCCCTTTTCATCTACCAGTTCATCACTTATCAGTTCCTACACGGCGGCCTGTTCCACATCCTGATCAACATGATCATGCTCTGGTTCTTCGGCAAGGAGCTGGAATCGCACCTGGGCAGCCGCCGGTTCCTCTTCCTCTACCTGGCCGGCGGCGTGCTCGGCGGCATCGTCTTTCTCCTCTGGAGCCTCTTACCGGACGGGGGCGGGACGATTGTCGTGGGGGCCTCGGGAGCGATCTACGGCATCGTGGTCTACACGGCCATGTGCTGGCCCCAGAAGACGGTAAACGTCTTTCTCTTTCCGTTCATGATTCCCATGAAGGTCTTCCACCTGGCCTTGCTGCTGGTTGGGATTTCCCTCGTCTCCGGCCTGTTCAGCCATGCCGGCGATCCGGGTGTGGCCCACTTCTGCCATCTGGGGGGAGCCCTCTTCGGCTTCCTCTTCTATCGCTACGAGCGCGCCTGTTCCGACATCATCGAGGGCGCGCGCCGGCGGAAGGCGATGAAGGAGAAGCAGAACGAGGAGAAGCGCGAGGGCGAGGTCGACCGGCTCCTGAGCAAGATTCATGAAGAGGGCATCGGGTCGCTGACCCAGTCGGAGAGGGATTTCCTCAACGAGGCCAGCAAGAAAATGCGCAATCGCAAGTAGCCTCGTTCCGGCAGGCCGTCCGCACCGGCGGGGCCGACCGGACAAAAGATCGCCGAAGCGGCAAAAAACATGGTCCGTCGCTGTTCCTGGCACGGACTTTTTATTTTATAATCCAGGATGTGTTTTTTGCGGAACAAGGTATGGCGGTTTGCCGGACTGACGCTTGTTCCAGAAGCTACCCCTCCGGCGCCACCGAGGTTCGGGTGGATGCCCGGGAGCCGGCTGATCCGTATTTCGTTTCTCGAAAGTGCAGGTGTCATCATGCGTTTATCGGTACTGGTCGCTTTCTCCGCCGCGTTCGTCATGGCGTGGGTCGTTCTGCCGCTTTCTGCAGCGGCTCAGGATATCTACGAGGAGGACCGTGCTTTCTGGGATGCTTTCAAGAAGGCGCAGGAGCTCGAGGACGACAAGGAGATTTCCCGTCTCATCAAGCGTCACAAGAAGAATGCGGAAGGTGTGCTGGAGAGTCTGACCATCCGCCTCTGCCGCGAGGAGAAGGCAACTGATCTCGCCGACTTCGAGACCCTGGCCGGGCTTCTCGAATCGCTGACGGGAGACACGCGGTACTCGTATCGATTGACCTTCATCAAAGGCCTCGACATGGAGAAGCGCGCCAAGCGGATCGAGGGATACAATAACTACTACTACGGTTTCGAGAAGTACAAGGAAGGCAAGACCCAGGACAACGTCTACATCCTTTCCGACGCGAAGGATCTCCTGGGAAAGTCGTTCGCCGCCCTCCTGGAGATCAACGACTGCGAGCTCATGGTCGAGGTCGCCGGAAGGCTCGTCGAATGCCTGCAGACCATGGACGACCACTACGAGGCCTGCGTCGTGCTTGCCGCTGCCAAGGCGGCCATGGATCAGCTTCCCTATGAGCACCAGAGCAAGGCCTGGATCGATGCGGAGCTGGAGAAGTATCTCGGCAAGGGCTACGATCCCACGAAGCCGAAGGATCAGGGCGGTGCACCTCCCGATGACCTCAAGCCCGACGGCGAGGGCGGCGAAGGCGGGGAAGGGGAGCAGCAGCAGAAGGCGGAGTTCGCCTTCAAGCTCCTGGGCGACAAGCAGACGTGGGATCTCAAGTATTACGAGATGAAGAAGCCCGACGAGTTCGTCACCCCGACGTACCACCCGGGCGATCAGCCGATCCTCTGGCACTACTGCAACATTCAGTCGGACGAGCAGGGGAACTACGAGCTGCAGAAGGTCCTGCTCTACGGCTGTCCGATCAAGGTCAACGGCAAGCAGCTCAACGTGCTCCGCGACGGGGTCAAGTGCCACTTCGACTTCGACGCGATCGAGGCGTCCAAGACCACTCTGGGGGTGCAGCAGAAGCCGAGCAAGCTCTCCATGTCAACGGGGGACAAGGCCCCGTCGGGGAAGCCGCTCAAGTATCAGCTCTTCGTGGCCATGCCGGGAAGCCAGGAGATCATCTTCACCCTCAACACCAACATGGCCGGCAATCAGTGGTGGATGTACCTCAGGGCCCGGAACGGATGCTACACGAAGGGAAAGGTGGCGGGACAGAATTTCATCCTGATCGATGACAACACCTCGGGGATGTACGGCGATCCGCTCAACTATCCCGAGGACGGCTACACCAAGGGCGGCGATTTCAGCTATTACGCCACCGATGCTGTCGTCGTGGGGAAAGCGAAGAAGGCCGCCCCCTTCTCGCAGTTCATGAAGATCGGCGACAAGTGGCACAAGGTGGAGCCCAATCTCAACCACGGCCAGACCATCGCGACCTACGAGGCCGAGGTCGCCACGGGCACGGTGAAAACCGTCTGGAAGGGCGGCGTGAAGCCGAAGTACCTGGTCATCCACGGGATCGACCGGGCCGGGATCTACAACTACTACGACGTGATGGGCGACGGAAGAAACCCCGTCGAGGTGCCGGTCGGCAAGTACGAGATCGCCTGCGGCAAGATCGCGTCTGGCAAGAAGAACAAGCTCCAGCAGATCCGGATCTATCGCGGCAAGAGCAAGCCGTTCTACGTCGAGGCGGGGCAGGAGACCGTTCTCGAGCTCGGGCAGCCCTTCACCTACGACTGGGATTCCACCAAGTCCGCGAAGACCTTCAAGATCTCGGGCCTGACGGTGAACGTGTTCGGCAAATCGGGAGAGCTCTACACCATGTTCTTCGACAATGTCCCGTTCCCGCTGGTGACCCTGAGGGACAAGGACTCGAAGAAGGTGCTGCTGAAGAACGAGAAGATGAAGAAGGCCACGCTGGACGATTTCAACAAGAGCACGATCACGGTGTGGCATCCCCTCGACCTCACCTACGAGTGCAAGAAGGGGCAGTCCATCGAAGCACGCCTGGAGCTGAAGAAGCACAAGGTCCTCGGCGGACCCATCATCGGCGAATGGCGCTAACGGAGGCGATCGACTGAAAGATGCTCGATATCAAATACATACGCAGTAACCTGGAGCTCGTCAAACAGGGAGCGGCCAAGAAGAAGATCGAGGTCGACCTGGATCAGCTGATCGAGCTGGACGAGACGCGCCGCCGCCTGATCCATCACGTGGACGAGTACAAGGCGGAGATGAACAAGAGCTCGAAGGCAATCGGCGCCGCGCCGCCCGAGGAGCGGGCCGGGCTGGGAGCCGCACTCAAGGAGCTGAAGGCGAAGATCAAGGAGAGCGATGCCGAGCTCGACAGGGTGACCGGGGAGTTCGACAGGCTGATGCTCCATGTGCCGAACGTTCCCTCTCCCGAGGTGCCCGAGGGCTTCGACGACGCCGACAGCGCTGAGATCCGCAAGTGGGGCGAGGTGCGCTCCTTCGACTTCGAGCCTCTCGATCATCTCGACCTGGGCACCCACCTCGACATCATCGACATCGAGCGCGCCGGCAAGATCGCCGGGACGCGGAACTACATCCTGAAAGGCGACGGGGAAAAGCTCCACCGCGCCATGCTCGCCCTGGCCATGGACCACATCATGAGCAAGGGGTTCAAGCCGTATCACGTCCCGGTCCTGGTCCGCGACGCGGCCATGGAGGGGACCGGCTTCTATCCCGGAGGCGAGGAACAGGTCTACAGGTCGGAGAAGGACTCCCTCAACCTGGTGGGCACGGCAGAGGTCCCTCTCACGTCGTTCCACTCGGGCGAGATCCTCGACGAATCGGAGATCCCGGTCTACATGGCCGCCCAGACGCACTGCTTCCGCCGCGAGGCGGGGGCGGCCGGCAGGGACACGCGGGGCCTCTACAGGGTGCACCAGTTCCAGAAGGTGGAGCAGGTCGTGATCTGCGCGAACGACGAGGCGGTCTCGATCGAGGAGCACGAGCGTATCCTGCAGAACTCCGAGGAGCTGATGCAGGCGCTCGGCCTGCCCTACCGCGTGGTCAACGTCTGCGGCGGCGACCTGGGGATGCCGCCTGTCCAGAAGTTCGACATCGAGGCCTGGATGCCGTCGCGGGGCGCCTACTGCGAGACCCACTCGGCGTCGCGCTGCCTCGAGTTCCAGGCCAGGCGACTCAAGCTGCGCTACAGGGATGAATCGGGCAAGGTCCGGTTCGCCCACACGCTCAACAACACGGTGGCCGCTTCCCCGCGCATCCTCATTCCCATCATGGAGCTCTACCAGACGAAGGACCGCTGCATCGAGATTCCGGAGGTCCTCGTGCCCTACATGAACGGCATGACGGTGATCGAGCCGCCGCGGTGATTCCGTCCCTGTCCGAGAGGTCGGTCGGATCGATGCGCCGGCGAAGAGTGGCGCGTCGGAGTGGGGGAGTCGCAGTCAGAACCCTCCGCCTTATCCTCCGAGCTTGTCCCAGAGCTCCTTCAAGCTGTTGTCGTCCGGCTTGACGCCCTCGGGCAGTCCGCCCTCCCAGTAGTCGGACGCAGAACCTCTTCCCTCGAACCTGGTCTCCATGCCGTCGCCCGACATGATCGTGGTCTCTTCGCCCCCCTTCATGTCGCCTCCCATGCCGCCGCCGCCTCGGCTGCCGGCCCCTTCGACGAGCCCGTCTTCCTCGTCGATCTCTTCGGGATCGTCGTAGGAGGGCACAACCGGCCGGACGGCCATGGTCAGCTTGGAGTCGTCGGGAAAGAAGATCACGCGGTGGTACTCGAGCGTCTTCCTGAACTCGTCGAGGGAGAAGCCGGCCAGCGTGGGATCGACCTCCAGAACGAGGTATATCTCCATGGCAGCCGGGAGACGGCCGCGCTTGGTCGTGTCCCACTCGTCGAACCGCTCGGCATCCTCGTGGAGGTCGCTGAAGTAGTTGACCTGGAAGGTCCGGATGCGCGAGTAGATCAGCTCGTAGAGCCCGCCCTCGGCGATCTTCTCGTCGACATGAAAGTCCTGCCTCCGCCAGAGCTCGAGGATGTCGGGGTTGCGGGGGTTCTGTTTGAGACGGTAGGAGATCTCGGTCAGGTCCGATCCGACCTGGGTGTTCCCGACCTCCTCGGTGAAGGTGGAATCGGACGTGGCGATGACGTGAAAGAGGTCGGCGCGCTCGCCGTTGATGTTGTCCTGCTCGCCCTTGAAGACGTCGTTCTTGTGGATGTTGTAGCACCACGCCCCGGCCACGTCCCTTTCGATCATGTCGAGGATCGACGGGCCGATCCGGTTCTCGAGATTCGTCTTCTCGATCATGTCCCTCGTTTCCAGGGTGGTGAAGAGGACGCCGTAGGAAGCCGTCATGATCATGCCGATCATCAGAAGGGCGATGATCACCTCGAGCAGGGTGAAGCCCTGTTCCGACGATCCGGCAGGTTTCTCAGCTGTTCTCATTGTTTTCGCTGTCCTGTAGCTTCTCGAACTGTTCGCGGGTCATCAACACGGGGATGTACGTGTCGATCACGTACTCGAATCCGTCCTCGTCATCGGTCTTGGGGGGCGCAAATACCCGGAGCACCACGTGGCGTGCCGTGAGCGAGTCGATCAGGTCCGACTCATCGTCGGCGTAGACGGCGTCGCTTCTCGTGGTGTCGAAGTACTCGCTGTCCCTGTCTTCCTCGTCCTCCTCGAGCCCGGTCCGGAAGTCGAAGAGCGTGACCTCGTACTCGAAGGTGTAACCCCGCGCCTGCTCGAATTCGCCGTTTCCCCTCCCGTGCGTCACGTTCAGCGAGATGTCGGCCAGCTTCCGCTTGGCCAGCTCCTGGATGGTGAAGGAGACCTTGGTGTCGTAGGCGTTGTCGAAACAGTGCTCGCGGGTGAGAAGCATGGGGATCACGGCCAGCGCCAGGATGGCGACGGAGATCATCACCTCGAGCAAGGTGAAGCCCGAAGTGCGGCGAACGGGGGGGGGCTCAGAACGAGTCATCGCTCACCTCCCTGTACTCGATCCTTCCGCGAAAGATCTCGGCAAAGCCGGTGAGGCTCGAGATCCTGACGGACATCTCCTGATTGGTCATCACGTTCCTCAGGTGAACGATGTGGGCCGTTACCGATCCGTCAACCTTGATGGCAATGGTCTGCTTCCCCGGGATCTTGCTTTCGGCATCGCCGAATCCCACGGCGATGTCCGTGATTTCCACGTTCTCGCTCAGGGGAGTGAAGTCGATGATCTCCGTTCGGCCCGGGCCGGCAACGGTATCCTTGTCATCGAAGATGTAGGGGAAGTAGGCCCTGTAGCCGTTGAATTCCACGTCGTATTCGAGGTAGCAGGGCATCGAGCGAAAGATCGCGCGTCCGCGCAGCTGCTCGAGGATGGTGACGATCTCCTTGCTGGCCGACTTGAGGCGGCTGCCGGGCAGCAGCGTGTCCACCTCCAGGAAGACGATGGTCATGCCGATACCGATGATCGCAACAGTGACCATCAACTCGATCAGAGTAAATCCGGCCCTTCGTGCTTTCACTCGGTTCACCATTGATCGGTTAGAAGTTCTGCTTGTCCGATTTCGTGTCGTCGGACCTGATGTCAGTGTCCTCGCCCGTCCCGCCTTCCAGACCGTCGTTGCCATAGGAGATGATCACATACTTGCTCCGGCTTTCTTTCTGGTAGGTGAAGGGCATGCCCCAGGGATCGATCAGATCGTCCTCGCTTTTGACGTACTTGCCGCCGGCAAGCTCCTCGTCCTCCTCGATCAGGATCTCGAGCGATTCGGGGATCTCGTTGTGGTTCATCCGATAGGTGTTGATGGCGGCCTTCAAGGTCTCGATCTTGGCTCTGCACGCAACCTGTTTCGATTTCGAGAGATAGGGCATTACTTCCTTGGCGACCACGGTGATCAGGATGCCGAGGATGGCAATGACCACCATGAGCTCGATAAGGGTGAAGCCCCGCGTCGTTCGGTTTTTGCGACGTCTCATCATTTATGCCTCCTTGAGCGATCGCCTGTCGGCTATTTTCGAATCTGGTAAATTCTCGTCATTTAGACGATGGGGCATTATAGCATATTCCGGCCGTTTCGGGGCAAGAGCCCCGCCGGGCTCCTTCCCAAAAGAACCGGTCACGGATCAAGCGGTTCCGCACTGCCCGAGGGCATCACTCTTCCGGCAGCGCGGCCTTCAGCTCTTTTTGCAGGATCGGCTCCAGCTGCTCTTCCAGCCACTTCGGATCGATGGTCGCCCGCACCTCGAATCGCTCGATCTGGTAGACCAGGGGGGAGTTGGCCCAGAAGAAGACGAATCCGTCCCAGGTCCCGCGAGCCGGCAGTGTCACGGTCTTCTCACCGTTGAAACGGAAGACGGCTTTCCGGTTCGTACCTTTCAGGAAGAGCGTGTACGGCTTGTCCCATTTCAGGGAAGGCGGAGAATCGAGGCTGCTCTCGGCAAGGGGGAGGCCGGTGGGGGTACGGCGGATCGACAGGGTCTGCAGGTCTTCGGCCGCAACGATTCCTCCCTCCGATCCCAGGCCGAGGCCGGCGAGGATACCCCAGGGAGCATCGGGATCCATCTTGGACCAGCGGAGACGGAACTTGATGAAGAGCTCGATCGTCCCGGCGAAGCGGGGCCTCAGCATGGCGCCCCCTGTACCGGATCCGATCATGGCTCCATCTGCCACGGAAGGCGCCTTCGAGCCCGAAAGGGGAGTGCCGCTGCCGGGAAAGTCGCTATAAGCGACCGAGTCGCTAAATGCGGCCGAATCATTGCTTGTGTCCGAGGGGAGGAGGATGAAATCGTCGAGCTCCTTCGGATCGGCGAAGCGGTACTCGAAGGACGAGAGGCCCGTGGCGCTGTCCGTTCCCCTGAATCCCGCATAGGTCGCCGCGAGGTATCCCGATTGCGGATCGAGCAGACCTTTCAGGATCCGGTCCCGAAGAACCCTCTCGATGAACGGCTTCAGGGGCTCGACGATTCCCGTGCCGTCGAGCTTGCGGACAAGGGTTTTCAGGTCGCCGTGATCCTCGTCTTCCCTCTCACCGGCGAGGATCGCGATCAGCGTGACTCCGGCAACGGCCTGGGTGTACCGCTTCGACGCCTCGGCGAGCCGCGCCTTCTCGTCGGCGAGGGTCGTGACATAGCCCAGCTCCTTCTTGAGTCCGCCCCTGCTTGCCCTGAGCAGATTGAGCAGCGCGTAGCCCAGGCGGTCCACTTCCGATTTCGCTCCCAGCTCGTTCTTGCAGAGCCCGAGGAATCGGGCGAGCCCCAGGCTCGACCATGGGACGGAGATCTTTTCTTCCACTCCGGGAGCGGAGCAGGTCAAGGTTCCCTCCCCGGAGCCGATGATCTTCACCTCCTTCCTGTCCAGCCGGATGGCGATACCGGCAGCAGCCAGGCGAGAGCACATCTCCGTCTCGAAGAGGGCCGCCTGCTCCAGCAGGGCGAGGTCCTTCTCGATGCCGCTTCCCGTCGCTGCCGCACCGCCGGACTCGAGCAGGCCCGAGAGCGACCTGAAGGCTTCGAAGCAGGATCCCTTTTCCACGAGGCGGATGATCAGCGAACGCAGCAATCCGGCCGGCATGCCAGGCCGGACCAGCCCATCGATCTCATCCGGCGCGAGGAAGGGACTCTGTTTGGAGTCGAGCGGGTTGCTGGCGGCGGCGGCCGTCCCGCTGCCTGTCTCTCGAACGCTTCCGGGGTGACGGTCAGGAGCTTCCCTGTAGACGACACCGGCGTCGATGGAGATGAAGGCCTCGCTGACGGCGCGCTCCGTCGCTGCGAAGGTGCGCGGCGCCAGAAGCCCCCTGGCGCCGCCGTTGTTCTTTTCCCCGCCGAGCCATCGTGCCGCGTGCTCGTGAAAGGCATCCCTGTCCACCTCCTCCGCCAGATAGCGGCAGAAGAGGGCGCAGGCCGCGCCGCCTCCGTAGAAGATCTCCATGTCCTTGAAGCTCTCGATCCGCGGGTTCTCATAGGGGATCGTCGAGGAGCAGGCCTCGCGGAACTCCTCCATCGAGTCATAGGCCACGAGCCGCTCCAGGGGAACGGGCCAGGCGCCGTCGTTCATGGCCAGCCACCGGGTGAAGAGATCGTTGCCCTCCGATCCCGCGCCGTTGAGGCGAAGCCGTCCCCTGTCATCCATTCCCTTTCCCCATGACAGGAGAATGGGAATGCCGGCCGAGAGCCACATCTCGGTCTCAGGTCCCTCGACCTCCTCCCTGAGCTGATGAACGATCATCTGGGCGAAGGCGAGAACGATGCGTCTCCGGAAGGTCTCGTCCAGGGGAAGGGCTTCCTTGCCCTCGCGAAAGCGGACCAGGAGCATCCTGTCGGCCCGTTCATGACTGACGCCAAGGCCCTTGCTGCTCTGAACCAACCAGACGAAGAAGACCTGGTTGTTGAGCAGCGCTCCCGGCTTGCCGCCGTAGAGACTCTCGAAGGTTTCCGCAACGTGCCGGAGATCGGCGGCAACCGCCTCCTTGATACGGCTGGTCTCCTCAAGGTCGATGCCGTCTCCCTCCTGCACGAAGAAGAGGCAGGGAAGAAACGATCGGTCGGTGGCGAACTCGCCGCTGTTGATCAGGCGCGCGAAGAAGTCGTGTCGCATGAGCCGCCGCACGTGACGGCGCCTTTGGTCCTCGTGGGGATCGTTCCGGCGTCGCTCGAGCTCCTTTTCGAGCCTCGCCCGCGTCGTGTCCCACTCCTTGCGAAGGGCGGCCATATCGGGAGGGGAAAGCCACCTTCCCTTCTTCTCCCGATAAACCGCGAGCTCGCCTTCGAGCTGATGACCCTCGAAGCGATCGAAGGCGTCCAGATCCTTTTCCGGTGAGAAGAGGATCGATCCCAGCCCGCTGTGGGCTTCCTGGTTGTCCGGATCGAGGGAGAGGGCCTCGAGATAGAATTCCCGGGCCAGCTCGGTTGCGCCGTGCAGCTCCGCACGCCTGGCCAGGGTGACGAAATCCATGCTCTCCTTGCAGGCGGCCACTTCTGCCGCCCAATCGGGCGGGGGGCGGGGAGGGGTCGGCACGAAGGGAACGGCATCGTTCTCCGGCGCGCCATCCGCCCGGTCGGAGTCGGGAACGCCGCCCGGGCGTACAGGCACATGACCTGTGTCCGGCGTCCGCCGCACGACAGGCGCCGCCTTCCCGCTGCGGCCGTCGCTCTCCTCCTCAGCGCCGCTTTGCTTGAAATCGAGAATCGAGGGATTGACGTAGATTACCCAGGCCATGGTGGCCGGAGTGACCAGCACTGTGAGGATGATCGGCAGCTTCTTCAGGAAGCGCCAGGTGAAGGAGTTGGGATTCATCGTCTCAGACCTGGCTGAGCTGGAGCATCGGCAGAATGATGGAAAGCACGATGAAGGCCACCACGGTGGCCATGACGAGGATCAGGATCGGCTCGAGGAGCGCCGTCATCTTCTGGGTGGCGATGTCGATCTCCTCGTCGTAGCTTTCCGCTATCGTTTCCAGGATCTCCTCGAGCTCGCCGGACTGTTCGCCCACGGCGATCATGTATCCCACGGCAGGGGGGAAGATTTCGCTTTTCTTGAGGGGCGTGGAGATGTCCGTTCCTTCCAGGATCCTGGTGTGCACGTTGTTGAGCACGCCGGCGACCACGGAGTTACCCACGATGTCCTTCACGATGACCAGCCCCTCGAGAACGGGAACGCCGCTCTTGAGCAGCGTGGAGAAGGTCACGGAAAAGCGGCTGATCGCCTGCTTCTTGAACAGATCGCCGAAGATAGGCATATTCAGCATCATCTTGTCCGTGGCGAAGCGCCCCTGCTCGGTCCGCCGGATGGCGCCGTAGAGGAGATAGACGGCCAGGCATCCAAGGAGGAGGAGATACCAGTTTGCCGTGAGGAAATCGCTGGCCGCGATCAGGAGGCGTGTGGGGGTGGGCAGGATCTCGTTCTTCGACCGGATGAGTTCCAGCAGCTTGGGGACCACGACGGTCATGAGGACGGAGATGACGATCACGCCCACGCCGACCATCACCATCGGGTACATGAGCGACGCCTGGACCTTGTTGCGGATCCGGTTCTGTTTCAGCATGTACTGTGAGAGGCGCAGAAGGACTGCGTCGAGGTTTCCGGCCGCCTCACCGGCGGTGACCATGTTGACGTAGAGGTCATTGAAGTAGGCCGGGTGGTGGGCGAGGGCCTCGGCGAAGGAGAGCCCCTGCGTCACCTTCTCGCGAACGTCGCGGAAGACGGACTCCATCTTCTTGTTGTTGATCTGCTCGATCAGGGCCTGCATCGACTCGGCCAGCGGGATACCGGCCTGGAGAAGGGTGGCGAGCTGACGGGTGATCATCGCAAGTTCACCCACCTTGCGCTTCTTGATGAAGACGCGCTGCAGGAAGCCGCCCCGGGCCTTTTCCGCGATATCCTCGATCTCCACGATGTCGATCACGTGGAGCTCTTCACGCTTCAGCTTGAGCCGCGCCTCGCGCGGGGTATCGGCATCGATCACGCCCGTGCGCGTCTCTCCGGTTTCGGTGTAGGCCTTGTATTCGAAGATGGGCATGATCGACCCTTACAATACGTCAAGCTGCGTTACCCTGAGGACCTCGTCGATGGTCGTGGCTCCTTTCAGCACCTTGGCGATGCCGTCCATCCTGAGCGTATTCAGCCCGCCCTGCTCGATGGCGTTCTTCTTGATCGAGCTGGCCCCGAGGCGGTCCATGATCTGGACCTTGATGGAGTCGTCGATGGGGAGCATCTCGTAGATGGCCGTCCTATCCACGTAACCGGAATTGAAGCAGTAGTCGCAGCCCTCCCCGAACCAGACCATGCCGTTCGGGAACTGCTCCGGCTCCAGGCCGGCCTCGGCCAGCTTCTTCACCGTGGGGGTGTCCGGCGCGATCTGCGTCTTGCACTTGGGACAGATCAACCTGACGAGGCGCTGAGCGATCACCATGAGAAGCGATGAGGAGACCAGGTACGGCTCGACACCGATATCGAGCATACGAGTGACGGCGCTGGCCGAATCGTTCGTGTGCAGGGTGGAGAGCACCATGTGGCCGGTGAGTGCGGCGCGGATGGCGATCTCCGCCGTCTCGCCGTCACGTACCTCGCCCACCATCATCACGTCAGGGTCCTGGCGCAGGAACGACCTGAGTCCCGCGGCGAAGGTGAGCCCCTTCTTGTTGTTCACCTGGACCTGGCTGATCCCGTCGAGGTTGTACTCGATCGGATCCTCGATGGTGAGGATGTTCTTTTCCGCGGCGTTCAGCTCGGACAGGCCGGCGTAGAGCGTGGTGGTCTTTCCCGAACCGGTGGGACCGGTCACCAGGATGATGCCGTGAGTGTAGCTGATGTACTTGCGGAGGATGGCGAGGTTGTCCTGGTCCAGGCCGATCTCCTCGAGCTTGTATACCCTGGCGGTCTTGTCCAGGAGCCTCATGACGATCCGCTCGCCGTTCGACGAGGGAATGGAGGAGATACGCACGTCCACGTCGCCCTGCCCGATCTTGAGCGTGGCACGGCCGTCCTGGGGAAGGCGCCTCTCGGCGATGTCCATCTTGCCCATCACCTTGATACGGGAGATGATGGCGTCCTGCACCTTTTTCGGCGCCGATTCCATGTCGTAGAGGATGCCGTCCACTCTGTACCGAACCTGCACCCTGTCAGTGTAGGGCTGGATATGAACGTCCGACGCACGCATCTTGAGGGCCTGGAAGAGAACCATGTTGACGAGCTTGATGATCGGGGCCTTGTTGGCCACGTCGAGAAGATCCTCGCCATCCTGGATCGCCTCGGCCGAGAGGTTGATGATGTCGTCGTCGGAGAGATCGTCGAGCGTTTCCGAGACCGCGTCCATCCGGTTCTTGTAGGCCCTGTTTATCAGGGAGGTGATCTCCGCCCTGGGCGACATGACCGGCTCGACCGGGGTCTTCAGCATGGCGGCCAGGTCGTCCATGGGCCGGATGTCGAAGGCATCGCAGGTAGCCACCAGCATGGAGCCGTCGACCACGCCGAGACCGACGAGGTTGTAGTTCCTGGCAAAGTGCACGGGTACGGCATCGAGAAAAGCCATGGGGACGTTGACGTCGCGCAGGTCCCCGTTGTACTCGAGCCCGAGGTGCGTCGAGAAGACCTTGAGCACCTCGGATTCGCTGAGGTATCCCTTGGAGAGAAGGATCTTGTCGAGGGACGTGCCTGTCTTGTCCCTTGTCTTCAGGCAGTCCTCGATCTTCTCGTCAGAGAGCTTGCCCTCCTCGCGGAGGAGCCGGATGATGTCGCTGAAGAAGCCGGCCTGCGCTCCATCCAGCGATTTGGCTATGTCGTTCACTGCTCACCCAATCCATCGTCGGTTTCTTTATTAGGCTCCACGTAACCCCTGTCCACCGTCCCGGTCTCCGGCGGCGCGTAGGTCGGGATCTCGAAGACGTAGTTCGCCGCAGCGTCGATGACCCGCGCGTCAACGTTGGTGTACTCGAAATCGGGATCGATCAGCAGGACCTTCCCGGTGAGGTTGTCCACCTCCTGCTTCTTCCGGGCGGAGATCTCGTCCAGGTTGGCGAAGTCGTCGCCGATGATGTGCGGGGTGATGAAGACGTAGAGGTTGACCTGGCGGTTCGTCTTGCTGGTGCTCCTGAAGAGCCACCCGATCAGCGGGAGGTCGCCGAGGAAGGGCACCTGGTTTCTCGAATCCGTTGTATTGTCCGTGATCACCCCGCCCATGATCATGGTATGGCCGTCGGGAATGGTGACCTCGGTGGTCATCTCGCGCGTCGAGCGGGGCGGAGGGTTCAGGTCCGATGTCTCATCGAAGCTCGACATGTTCACTTCCACGAAGAGCTTCAGGTAGTTCCCGGCCGAGATGGAGGGGGAGATACGGAGCGTGATGCCCGCTTCCTCGTACTCCTTGAACGACGTCTCGCTCGTCACCTCGCCCTGCGAAGTGGAGAAGCTGGGCTGCTCGTCCGTGGCCTTGATCATCGCCTCCTCGTTGTCGTTGGTGAGGATCGACGGCATCTGGAGGATGTTGGCCTTCTGCTCGCGCTGGAGAGTGGAAAGGATGAAGGGGATGGCGAAGTCCTCGCCGTTGAAGATCCCGCCTGTGAACCCGGTGCTGATGATCGGGATCCTCTGGTTCGGAATACCATCGTCGCCGTAGTCGAGCTCGGAGAGCCCGAAGCTAGAGAAGCCCCAGGGCCTCGTGTAGTTGTCGCTGATCAGGTTGCCGTCGGCGTCGACCTTCAGGTCGAGCCCGGCGAGCTCGACGCCCAGCGCCTCGTCGAGGCGCTGGGTCAGCTCGACCATGGCCGCCTCGATCAAGACCTGGCGGCGCCGGATGTCGAGGCTTTTGATCACCTCGAGCAGCTGGGCCCACTTGGTCTTGGATGCCGTGATGATCAGGGAGTTGGACGCCTCGTCGGCCACGACGTGGGCCGGAGCATCGAGGCTTCCCGGCTGAACGGCGCTCGTGCTTCCGGCGGAGCGGGATGT
Source organism: uncultured Phycisphaerales bacterium (assembly GCA_964482235.1). Lineage (GTDB taxonomy): Bacteria > Planctomycetota > B15-G4 > B15-G4 > CAYZWU01 > CAYZWU01. The sequence goes on along the minus strand of CAYZWU010000015.1, from coordinate 28,278 downwards.
GCCGGTCTGGTTCTGCCCTTCGATCATGGCGGAAAGGACCTCCTCCATCTCCACGGCCAGGGTGTTCTTCAGCCTGTACACGCGGATGTCGCCCCTGGGATCGACCTCCACGTCGAGCTGATCGATCCATCCGGCGATCTGCTCCACCACCTTGGGCGAGCCGGTGAAGAGCAGGGAGTTGGTCCGCGGCTCGGCGATGATCTTGGGCTCGGGATCGCGCAGCACGCTTCCCGTCCTCGAGGAGGCGGGCGGGGTGCCGGGCCGGACGTTCCGGGTGGCCTGGACCAGATCGGTGAGCACCGTCACGAGCTCGTCGGCCACGGCGTAGAGAAGCTCGCGCTTCCGGAAGGCCAACTCAGGCTCGAAGGGCTCGACATCCATCAGCTCGATCAGCTTGGAGACCCCCCAGACCTTGGTGGCGAACCCGGTGATGATCAGGGAGTTTGCATTGTCCACGTTGCGAACCGACTCGAGCCCCGGCCCGCCGTGCTGGAACAGCGGGGTCAGGGAGGAGAGCATGTTCCTCGCCTCGATGTAGCGAAGCGGGATCGTGGTGGTGATCAGCATGCCGGGGTTGTCCTTGTATTCGCCGAGGTTCTCCCTGAGGACCACGGGAGCCAGGGCCTGGATCATCGTCGCCTTCTGTCCCGTGGCCGTCAGCTTCTGGACGGTGATGAAATAGGGACTGTCCACGGGGCCGTAGGAGGCGCAGATGAAGTCGTAGCTGATGAGGACTGATTGAAAGTAGGCAAAAAAGCTCTTGGGATCCCGGTCGATCTTCTGCATCCCCAGAATGAGGATCTTCTGGTCCTGGATCTCCACTTCGTTGTACTTGATCGGTTTCTGCGTGATTTTCCTGCAGAGGGCGATGAACTCGACCAGGGGGATGCCCTTTGTCTCATCGAACTGGATCAGGTAGTGATCTCCCTCGATGGTGATATCGTAGTGCTCCTGAGCAGATATCGATGATACCAGGACAGAGATCGCACAGCCGGTTAGAAGCGCCAAGGCGACCTTTTTCATTCCGGAGACCCTCCAGAAGGCGGTAACTAGTTATTCCCAACAGCCTTAATTTGGCTGAACATACAGACGCAGCCGTTTGATGTCAACTCCCATCGCCTTATAATTCAGAAGAGTTGTTCCTTAGCTTGGACAAGCCATCGGGACTCTATATTCCTGGAATTGAAAACTTTCCAGTACTGTTGTTTCGTCTGAATGCGTACAGGAATGAAAATTTATCAGGTTTTTGTCGCGCCCGATTAAATAGCCTTGCATTTGATGGAATATGGATTTATCATCTTTCCCTTTTCTCGCGGCGAGAAAGTTGAGAGAGCAAGGCGGGAACCAGATCAATGAAGCTGTCGGAAATTCTTCGCGAGCAAGCAATTATCCTTGGCCTCGAGAATATGGACAAGTGGACCTTGATCGAGAAGCTCACTGACCTTCTCGTCGAGAGCGGTCAGATCAGCCCCTCGATCCGTGACGCAGTCCACGGTGGATTGATCGAGAGAGAAAAATCGATGTCAACGGGCATGGAGAACGGTATCGCCATTCCCCACTGCTGCGTCAACATGGTCAAGGACACGGTTGTCAGCCTCGGCATCTCGACGAAAGGGATCGATTTCGATTCCATCGACGCCAAGCCGTCATTCCTGGTAATCCTGCTTGTGACTCCCAAGAACAAAACGAAAATGCACATCAAGACGCTGGCCGAGATTGCCAAGCTCTTGAACAACGTGGATTCACGGAACCGGATTCTCGAGGCGAAGAACCCCGGCGATGCGCTGCGCATCATCCGGGACGAGGAACAGGCCGCGATCTGAAGGCGGCCGAACCGGTAGACTGTTTTTTTAGAAAGGAGATTGATCTGCATGATCCGGATTCAGGTAAGAGAGAATGAACCCCTGGAAAAGACGTTGAGACGTCTCCGCAAGATCTGCAACAACGAGGGTGTCACCAAGGGTATCAAGCGCTCGTCCTACTACGAGAAGCCTTCCGAGAGGCGCCGTCGCAGGGAGAGGGAGCGCATCAAAAGCATCCGAATGGCCACGATGAAGAAGAAGAGCACCCGGGGCAGGAGAGGCAAGGGAAAGCCGAGAAGGTAGCACGGGTCGGAAATCGCGGCATCGAGCTGGTTCTCCCACGAAAGGGGTGAAATCTCAGGGCGACCAGCCAAAACTCATCATATCAGCATCCGGCAGGAGGCAGGGCCCGGCCGGTAAATCAGATATCCTCATCATCGATAAGGTCCAGGCGTCGTTGATGGCGTCCGCCGTCGAAGTCCGTCTTCAGGAACAGGGCGGCGATCTCGCGGATCAGTCCGGCATCCAGGACCCTGGCCCCCATGCAGAGCACGTTGGCGTCGTTGTGCTGCCGGGCGAGCTCGGCCGTTTCCAGGCTGTGGCAGAGAGCCGCGCGGATCCCCTTCATCCGGTTGGCGGCGATCGACATGCCGATTCCCGTTCCGCAGATCAGGATTCCGGCCTGACACTCCCCGCGCGACACGGCACGGGCCACCTTGAATGCGAATTTGGGGTAATCGCACGATTCGGGGGAGTCGGTCCCCGCATCGAGTACGTCGTGTCCCATTTCCGAGAGGAAGGTGCTCAGGTCGTTCTTCACCTCGAAGCCGGGATGATCCGAGCCGATGATGAGCTTCATAACGTTTCGATGATCTCCAGGAGGTGGGAATAGATCTGGGAGGCGCAGCGCGCGTAACATGATTCGCTCGATCCGAAGGGATCGGGGATGTCCTCGCCGTTCCTGTTGAGGAGCTCGATCTTGCCCGGCTCCACGCCATAGGCCGCCCCGATGGCAGCCTTGTGGGCCGCCGTGTTGACCAGCACGAGATCGGAGTTCTCGATCAGGCTCCGCGTCACGTTCCGGGCGCGGTGCGAGTCGATATGGATGTCCCACTTGGTGAGGGCCTTGACGGCATTGCGGCTCGGCCGCTCGCCGACCACGGCCGCGATCCCGGCGGAATGGATCAGGTAGCCCCTCTGCGGCAGCCGGGAGACCTTCGTGTTGAGGCGCTCGGCAAGCAGGTTCTTCATGAAGGCCTCGGCGATCGGGCTGCGGCAGGTGTTGCCCGAGCAGACGAAGAGGATCTTGCGGCAGACCGTGTTGACGATATCCTCGTCAGTGATGATTCCGGAGCGCAGGATCTCGAAGGAGTCGTCGTTCAGCCTGATGACGGTGGAAGGGTCGCCGATCGTCGTGTTGCCGTAGTCCACCACGAGATCGATCTCGTTGTCGTAGTAGTCGATGACTTGCTCGCCGTTGAGCGCCGGCGCCTGTCCGGCCGGATTGGCGCTGGGAAGGGCCACGGATACCCCCGAGGCTCGGATGATATCGCGGGCCAGCTTCAGGCCGGGGAGCCTCAGACCGATCCAGTTGTACTCCATCGATTTCACGATCAGGGTCAAGGGGCCGGGCCAGTAGCGGTCGATCAGCTTCCTGGCGAACAGGTTGGGGCCGGGCGAGTATTTCAGGAAGTCGGACTGGTCGGAGATGTGGATCGTGAACGGCTTCTCCGGGGGGCGATTCTTCAACCGGATCAGCCGGTCCATCGCCTCCTTGTTGTTCACGTCGCAGCCGATCCCGTAGACCGTCTCGGTGGGAAAACTGACGATCCGGCCGCTCTTCAGCTTTTCGGCGGTGCTCGACACGACCTCGTCGTAGTTTTCCTGGCTGACCTTGAGTATTGTCGTTTTCATGCTTCCCGGTGTCTTTTCCGTACTGTCTTTTTTATCCATTGAAATGATAGAGGATTATCTCCATCCCTCGTCGATTATCCAACGATTTTTTTACCTTTGCCCCGAGCTCTCATCACCTTATAAAGAAGTTCCATGAACGAACGAAAAAAGAAAGTAGACCGTCTTGCCTATATCGGTTCGCTAGCCGGCGGACTGGCGCATGAGATCAAGAACCCCCTGAGCACGATCAGCGTGAATCTTCAGCTGATGAAGGAAGACTGGGAAAACGCCGAGGGGCCCAGGGAGCGGCGGACACTCAAGCGCATCGATGTCCTCTCAAAGGAAATCGAAAGACTGGAAGGAATACTTAACGATTTTTTGACCTACGCGAGAGGCTTTTCGCTGCAGCTGGTCCCGGCCAACCTCAACAGCATCATCAACGAGATGGTTACCTTCGTCGATCCCGAGGCCAGGCGGCACGGGATAGAGATCCGTGTCTTCACCGATCCGTCCCTTTCATCCGTTTCCGTCGACCTCAAGTACATACGGCTGGCCCTGATGAACATCCTTCAGAACGCCCTCCAGGCCCTCGAGGACAAGGAGGGGATCAAGGATGTCCTGATCCGGACCAGGACGGTTCCCGGCGGTGTCGAGATCGTGATGACGGACACCGGCTCCGGGATCGCCCTGGAGCACCGCGACAAGATCTTCCACGTCTACTTCTCCACCAAGCGGGGCGGAACCGGGCTCGGCCTCCCCATGGTGAAGAGGATCGTGAAGGAGCATGACGGCACCGTTTCCTTTCAGAGCGAGGAGGGAAAAGGGACGTCATTCAGCATCTTTCTTCCCGCGGGAGGACCGGAATAGAGAGACGCCCAGGAGAAGGAATGAGCGGGAAGAAGAAAAAACGCGTCCTGATCGTGGACGACGATCGCAACCATGCCGACGGTATCGCCGAGGCGATCGAGGGCGAGGAGTACGAGCCTCTCGTCGTCGGTTCGGGCGAGGAGGGCGTGTCCGCTCTCGATGAGGAGGAGTTCGACATCGTTCTCACCGACCTCGTGATGCGCGGCATCGACGGGATGCAGGTTCTCGATGAGGTTCGCAAGAGGTCGGATTTCACCGAGATCGTGATGGTGACCGGATACGGCTCCATCGAGACGGCCGTCAAGGCGATGCAGGCCGGGGCGGCCCACTACATCACGAAGCCGGTGAACATCGTCGAGCTCAGGACCGTCCTCAAGAAGCTGGTGGAGAAGCAGGCTCTCAAGACCACGAACATCGAGCTCAAGAAGCAGCTCGACCGCAAGTACGGCTTCGAGAAGATCATCGGCAACTCGCGGCCGATGACCACGGTCTTCAAGCTTCTCCAGCAGGTGGCGCCCACCAACGTGACCGTGCTGATCTGCGGGGAAAGCGGCACGGGCAAGGAGCTCGTCGCCAGGGCGATCCATGCCAACAGCCCCAGGAAGAAGTTCCCCTTCGTGGCGCTGAACTGTGCCGCCCTCTCCGAGGGGATCATCGAATCCGAGCTTTTCGGTCACGAGAAGGGAGCGTTCACCGGCGCGCTCGCCCGCAGCGTGGGGAAGTTCGAGTATGCCGACAAGGGCGTCCTCTTTCTCGACGAGGTGGGGGCCATGCCGCTCACCACCCAGGTCAAGCTCCTCCGTGTCCTCGAGGAGCGAGAGATCGTGCGCGTGGGTTCGAACACGCCGATCCCCGTCGACGTGAGGGTGATCTCGGCCACCAACTCCAACCTGGTGGAGGCCGTGGGGGAGGGCCGTTTCCGGGAGGACCTCTACTTCCGGCTGCGCGTGGTGACCATCAATCTGCCGCTGCTGCGCGAGAGGACCGGCGACATCCCGCTTCTCGTCGAGGCGTTCATCGCCGAGCTGAAAAGCGTGCACGGCCGCAATATCAAGGGTATTTCACCCGAGGCGATGGCCGTGCTGACCAACCAGGCCTGGCCGGGAAACGTCCGGGAGCTGAGAAACGTGATCGAGAACATGGTGGTCACGAGCCAGAACGAGGTCCTTCAGGTTTCGGACATCCCGGTGAGCTATCTAGACGGAGTGAAGGAGATCTCAGGCGGGATCGGCCAGCTCGCCGGCGTTCCTCTTGCCGAGCTCGAGAAGGAATGCATCCGCCAGACCCTGGCCTTGGCCGGAGGCAACAGGGAGCGAACGGCCAAGATGCTCGGCATCGGCGAACGGACGCTTTACAGGAAGATCAACGAGTACGGCTTCAGGGATTAGTGGATACCGAGCCCGCGCGGATACCGAGCCCGCGCAATCTCCGCCATATTCGGTTGCGGAAGTGCCGAACCTGTGTGCGGCGCCGTGCGAATATGGCGGAGATTGCGCGGGCTCGGTATCCACTGCAAATCTGGCAGGCACGATCGGCTTTTTTATGGTCGCGTGCCAGAATGGCAGGGCTCGGCGGCCGCTCTTGATCCGGCCTTGACGGTGTTCTGGTAGTCGTGTTTCGGTAAAGAGTTACATTCTGCGCTTCCGATAGGGTTCCTCTCGAATTGGCATGCTATTTGTGCAAGGACCGGAGATGATGTAACCCGTTTCTTTACATGAAACGCGAATCGAACATAAAACGCGAATCGAGATCCTGATCTTCTGTTTCCAGAGGGAGAATATAACATGGGTTCCAAGATTATCGGAATCGACCTGGGTACAACCAACTCCGTAGTGGCCATGATGGAAGGATCCCAGGCCACGGTGATCGCGAACAACGAGGGATCGCGCCTCACGCCGTCGGTCGTGGCGTTCAGCGACAACGGCGAGCGGCTGATCGGATTCCCGGCCAAGAGGCAGGCGGTCACCAATCCGGTGAACACCATCTTTTCCATCAAGCGTTTCATGGGGCGGCGCCACAGCGAGGTCTCGTCCGAGGAAAAGATCGTGCCCTACAAGGTTGTCGGTGGCCAGGACGAGCTGGTCAAGGTGTCGGCCCAGGGCAAGGAATACACCCCCCCCGAGATCTCGGCCATGATTCTCCAGAACCTCAAGGAAACGGCTGAAGCCTACCTGGGCGAGAAGGTGGAGAGGGCCGTCATCACCGTGCCGGCCTACTTCAACGACTCCCAGCGCCAGGCCACCAAGGACGCGGGCGAGATCGCCGGCCTCAAGGTCGAACGGATCGTGAACGAGCCCACGGCCGCCGCACTGGCCTATGGGCTCGAGAAGAAGAAGACCGGCCGGATCGGCGTCTTCGATCTGGGCGGCGGGACCTTCGACATCTCGATCCTCGAGGTGGGCGACGGCGTGTTCGAGGTGCTCTCCACCAACGGCAATACCCACCTGGGCGGCGACGATTTCGACGAGGTCCTGGTCGAGCACGTGGCCGGCGAGTTCCAGAAGGAGCACGGCATCGACCTCAGGAACGACGTGATGGCCCTGCAGCGCCTCTACGAGGCCTGCGAGAAGGCGAAGTGCGAGCTTTCGTCCACGCCGCAGACCACGATCAACCTGCCGTTCATCACGGCGGACCAGTCCGGCCCGAAGCACCTTCAGATGAATCTCAGCCAGTCGAAGTTCGAGCAGCTGATCGAGGCTCTCGTGGCCAAGACCCGCGAGCCGTGCCGCCAGGCCATCGCCGACGCCGGACTGAAGCCGGGCGAGCTCGACGAGATCATCCTGGTGGGCGGCTCCACCCGCATCCCCTGCGTGCAGGCCCTGGTGAAGGAGATCTTCGCCATGGAGCCGAGCAAGGGCGTGAATCCCGACGAGGTCGTGGCTCTCGGCGCCGCCGTTCAGGGCGCCGTTCTTTCGGGCGAGATCGACGACGTGGTCCTGCTCGACGTCACCCCTCTCTCTCTCGGGATCGAGACCCTCGGCAGCGTGATGACGCGGCTGATCGATCGCAACACCACGATCCCCACCTCGAAGAAGCAGATTTTCTCCACGGCCGGCGACAACCAGCCCGCCGTGGAGATCCATGTGCTCCAGGGCGAGCGCGAGATGGCCATGGACAACAGGACGCTCGGGCGGTTCAAGCTCGACGGCATTCCCCCGGCACCGCGCGGCATCCCCCAGGTCGAGGTGACCTTCGATATCGATGCGAACGGCATCCTCAACGTGTCGGCAAAGGATCTCGGCACCGGCAAGGCCCAGTCCGTCAAGATCGAGTCTTCGTCCGGCCTGTCGAAGGATGAGATCGAGGCCATGAAGAACGAGGCCGAGGTGCATGCCGAGGAGGACAAGAAGAAGCGGGAGCTCGTGGAGCTGAAGAACCAGGCCGACCAGCTCGTCTACCTGACGGAGAAGACGCTGAAGGAGCATGGCGACAAGGTCACCGATGAGGAGAAGAACAACATCGAGTCGGCCCGTGTGGCGCTGGCCAAGGCGGCCGAGGGCGACGACGTCGATGCGATAAAGAAGGCGATCGAGGACCTTTCCACCGCTTCGCATCCGCTCTCCGAGAAGATCTACAAGGAGGCGGCCGAGGCCCAGGCCAAGGCCCAGGGCGCCTGCGACGCCGCCGGAGCCGGTGAGGCGGACGGGCAGGAGGCTCAGGCCGGCGACGACAAGGACGACATCATCGATGCGGACTTCGAGGTCAAGGAGTAGCGTCGCGGCTCGGGATTCTCTTGTTTCCTAGACGTTCCTCCATGATATATAGAAGTTAATGATCGAAGTCAGAGAGCTCACCAAGTACTTTTACGACGTCAAGGCCATCGACCGGATCAGCTTCGAGGTGGGCCGCGACGAGGTGGTGGGATTTCTCGGCCCCAACGGCGCCGGCAAGTCGACGACGCTCAAGATCCTCACCTGCTTCATGCCTGCCACCTCCGGTTCGGCCCGTGTGGCGGGGCACGACGTCTTTTCCGATTCGCTCGCCGTGCGGAGCCAGGTCGGATACCTTCCGGAAAACGTCTCTCTCTACAAGGACATGCGGGTGAGCGAGTATCTCCACTACCGCGCCCGGATCAAGGGCGTGAGCAGCCGCGACGCCAGGCAGCGGATCGGGGAGACTCTCGACACCTGCGGGCTCACCGACATGACGCGCCGGATGGTGGGGCAGCTTTCCAAGGGATACCGGCAGCGGGTCGGCCTTGCCGACGCCCTCCTTGCCGATCCCCCGATCCTCCTTCTCGACGAGCCCACCGGCGGGCTCGATCCCACGCAGAGAATGGAAGTGCGCGACCTCGTGGCCCGGCTCGGGGAGCGGCACACCGTTTTCCTCTCCTCGCACATCCTGGCCGAGGTGGAGAGCATGTGCTCCCGGGTGATCATCATCAAGAAGGGCCGGATCATCGCCGACGGCAGGCCGGATGATCTCGCGACCAGCCTCCAGGGAGGCGAGCGCATCCGGGTCGAGGCGGCCTCCCCTCTGGCCGCGCTGCTGGCTGCCGTCGAGTCGTTCGGGACGAAGGATGCCGTTCTCGATTCGGGCGAAAGCGAGGGGGCCAGCTTCGTCGAGCTGCCTCTCATCGCGGAGAAGGAGCGGCGAGGCGCGCTTCTCGGCCACCTGGTGAACAGCGGTGTCGCCGTTGTCGAGTTCCGCCTGGAGCGCTTTTCCCTCGAGGAGATCTTCATCCGGTTCACCCTCGAGGAGGAGGAGGAAGCGGCGTGACGGTCACGGTCGGGAAGGGAATCAGGAACTACGCATCCACCAGCATGACGCTCGTCTGGCGCGAGATCGAGGCGATCTTCTACTCGCCCCTCTCCTATGCCGTGCTGACCATGTTCCTGTTCCTCAACGGCTACTCTTTCATCATCTGCCTGCCCGACGCGCAGTGGAGCGTGTCCGATGCGATCCGCAGCTTCCTCGGCCTCTTCTGGATGACATGGCTCGGATCGATCTTCTTTCCGCCCCTCATCACCATGCGGCTCCTGGCCGAGGAGAAGAAATCGGGCACCATCGAGCTGCTCATGACCGCGCCGGTCACGGAGACGCAGGTCGTGGTGGCGAAGTTTCTTTCCGCCTTCATCTTCTATGTCTTTCTCTGGTTCCCCTCGCTGATCTACATCATCATCATCAAGCAGTACGGCGCCATCCCGGACAATGGCGTGATCTTGGCATCCTATGCCGGAGTCTTCCTCCTCGGCTCGGTCTTCATCGCCCTGGGGGTCTTCACCTCGTCCTTGTCCGGCAACCAGATCGTGGCCGCCGTGACGGCCCTGATCCTGAACCTACTCGTCTTCTTCATCCCCATGCTGTCTCAGACGATCCAGTGGAAGGGGATGCGGCGGACCCTCGAACAGCTCTGGGTGCTCCTTCACTTCAGGGATTCCTTTTCCAAGGGGATGATCGATACGTTCCACCTGGCCTTCTACCTGGGGCTCACGGTTTTCTTTCTTTTCCTGGCGATCCGTTCGCTGGAGGCGCGAAAGTGGCGGTAAAGGAAGGCAAGGGCAAAAGCTTCTCGAGGACGCGCCGTGTCCTGCTCAACCTCAACGTCCTCCTGATGATCGCCATATCGGTGGCCATTCTGGGCGGCGTCTGGTACCTCGCCTCCCTTCCCACCTTTCGCCTGCGCTGGGACCTGACCGAGAAGGAGGTCTTCACCCTCTCCGACAGGACGAAGGCGATCCTGGAGAGCCTGGACAATGACGTGGAGGTGATCCTCATCTTCGAGAGATACAGCGCCATGGGCGGCAAGGGGATCGTCGAGCAGATAGGGGAGTTCATCCGCGACTTCCTCAAGGAGTACGAGATCCACTCGAAAGGCCGCGTCGCGGTGGAGGACCTCGACTACATCCGCGACAACGTCAGGGTAAGCGACGTCTTCACCGAGCTCCAGTACAGCCAGAAGAACGTGGTCATCGTCAAGTGCGGCAGGAACCGGAAGGTCCTCACTCCCGATAACCTGGCCACCATCGATCATGGCCGCGATAGTCCGACCGGTGTGACCGAACCGCCCAAGATCGTTTCCTTCGAGGCCGAGGCTGCGTTGACCGCGGCCATCGTGGCCGTGACCGAGAGCAGGCAGCCCGTGGCCTGCGTCGTCGCCGGCCGGGGCGAGGCTGGGATCGAGAGCAGGTCGAAGGATGGCCTCTACGTGGGCGCGGCGGCCCTGAAGAACAGCAACTTCGACGTGCGCGAGGTCAAGCTCTACGCCGGCGAACAGGTTCCCGACGACTGCGACGTGCTGATCGTGGCAGGACCGCGGGACGAGTACCTGGACAGGGAGATGGCGGCGATCCGGCTCTTCCTGCAGCGGGGCGGCAATCTCTTCCTGGCCATCGAGCCCGATTCGATGCAGCGGTTCAGCGAGGAGATTCTTCCCGCCTGCGGCATCGCCTACGACATGTCGTACTCATGCCGCGACCTCTCGGAGATGGAAGGCGGGGCCGATCCGGAGAACAAGCTCACGCTTTTCGTCAACGACTTCTCGGAGAAGTCTCGGATCACGCGGCCCCTGAAGGAGAGCGGCTACACCGTCGTTTTCCGCGAGGCGGGCAGCCTCGTGCCGATGCCGGGATTGTCGAACATCTCGGTGGAAAAGCTCGTGAGCAGCAGCTTCAAGGTCTGGGGCGACAAGCACCAGTTCAGGCAGCGGGGCGACTGCACCTTCGACAGCCTGACGGAGAAGATGGGGCAGAGGACTCTCGGCATCTCCTGCAACGGCATGGGGCCTTTCTCCGACTCCCGCCTCGTCGTCTTTGCCGACGCGTTCTTCTACACCAACGAGAACGTGCAGAGGAGCCACGGACTCCTTCTGTTCACCAATGCGGTCAACTGGCTTGCCGGGCGGGATGTTCAGCTCGAGATCGGCCCCAAGGTCCCCTTCGAGTCGCGGGCCGAGATCTATCCCGACGATTACAGGGAGATCATGACCGTCGTCTTCCTGGTCATCCCGGGCTGCGCGGCTCTTCTCGGCATTCTTGTCTGGTGGTTCCGGAGGCGTTGAGAGGTGCGATTCAAGACGACCCTGGTGTTGATTCTCATTCTTGCCGGGATCTGGCTCGCGATCCAGATGTCCGAGGACGAGGAGGCGCCTCCCCCGGAGCCGCCCCGCTCTTTCCTGTTCCCGGGGCTCTTCTTCAACGGCCTCCAGAGGATCGAGCTCTGCATGAACGTGGGAAGGAAGGCGGTGCTGGAACGCGATGAGTCGGGACGGTGGATGGTCCTCGAACCGTATGCCGACGTGGCGCGCGAGGACCGGCTGAACCAGCTTTTCGGCATCATCCACCAGAACCTGCGCAAGCGCGTCTCCTCCGAGGGCGAGCAGGTGGACCTCGAATCGAAGGGCCTGGCCGTTCCGGCGCGATCGATCGTGCTTCATGACGGCAAGAAGGTCCATCGCGTCAACATCGGCGTCAAGGACGCCATGGGCAGCGAGGTCTTCGTCACCTTTGACGACGAGGACGTTCTCTACACGACAGGGGCGAACATCTGGAACTTCCTCGATATGAACCCCGAGGATCTCCGTGACAAGCGTCTCTTCCGGATCGATCCGCTGATCGTCAACAGCGTGCGGATCGAAGGGCCCGACGGTGTGATCGTCGACGGCGTGCGGAAGTTGAGGCAGTGGGAGATCGTCGCGCCGGTGAAGGACGACGGCGAGAGCTCCGGATTCCTCTCGCTGATCAACCGGCTGTGCCGGTTCAAGGTCGGCTCGATCCTTCCCCTGGGGGAGGATCCGGAGACCGAGAAGGAGGAGTACGGCTTCAACGAGGGTTGGTACCGGTTCACCTTGAGGTCCGGTCCTCTGGCCGAGTCGGTTGTCGTGGCGCCGAAGGTCCTGGGTCCGCAGGGGGCTGTCTTCTGCATGCGCGACGGCGAAGAGACCGTTCTGACCATCAACAGGCTGCGTTTCGCGAAGGTCGCCCTCGATCTCGAATCGTATCGTTCCCGAACCCTCTTTCCCGAGGTGAGGGAGGATGTGAAGGGGGTCACGGTCAGGCGAAAGGGAAAGACGTGGCTTTCCCTCCGAAAGGACAAGGGGCAGTATTTCTCGATGAACGATCCCTTCGAGGCTCTGGCCGACAATGTCGAGGACGGCGACATCACTCCCGTGTCGCTTTTCATCACCACGGTCTTCTCGCTCCGTGCCAGCGATTTCGTGACCCACGAGGCCGACGATCTCGAGGAGTTCGGTCTCAAGGAGCCCGAGTGGGAGGTCGAGGTCCGTTGGAGACCCGATCCGCGGGCTCGCGAGAAGAACGTCAAGGTGGCGTTCAGCGATCCGGCTCATGGATATCGCATGGTCTGCCGCCGCGACAAGCCGCGGTTCGTCTACTCGATCAAGGCAGACGATCTGCGTTTCCTTTACGACGATCCCCTCCTGCTGCGCGACAGGCGGATCTTCTACCAGAAGATCGAGTATGTCACGGGCGCCAGGTTCGTCCTGGGGGAGAAGGAGTGCATGATCAGGCGCAACTCTTCCGGTGTCTTCGAGGACGATCCGGACCAGCGTTTCCAGGCCTTCCTGCACGACCTGAAGCGCGTCATGGTGACGCGCTACGAGGTTTACGAGGGAGGCATCAAGCCCGAGCCCGATCCACGTTTCGATGCGCCGCTGGGAAGCGTCCACTGGATCGTCGACGAGCCGGGCCGGCAGCCGCGGGAGATCGTGGCCGAGTTCGGAAGCGGGATCGTAAACGGCTTCCACGGCAGAACAAGCGACATGGACCGCGGTCTTTTCATCCTCGAAACCGACTTCATCGAATCATTCAAGAAGCTCTTCGGGGGACTTTAAGAGACCTGCTCTCGGGGCACGTCCCGGCAACGGGCAGGGCGAAGCCAAAACATTCCGCAGCTTGCGAGGACGTTTTGGCTTCGCCCTGCCCGTTGCCGGGATCGCAAGAAGGGTGAGCCGCTCTTCAATCCCCATCCGAAAGCGCCGGAAAGCATCGCAGTCGGGATCTATTTACATCCTGACCAGGAATGACTCCCCAGGTTCGAATCTCCCGGATTGCCTCTTGAAAAGACCGCTCCACGAGGGAATGCCTGCCCGTAAAAGCGAAATCCCAGCGG
>CAYZWU010000015.1:0-14547 GCA_964482235.1 uncultured Phycisphaerales bacterium | reverse complement strand
GCGGGAAGCCCAATTAAAAAGGGGTCAGGAGTTTCCTTCAACCAAGCGTCTGATCGCTTCGGGGTAGGCGATGCACTCCTCTTCGAATACGCGTGAAGCCAAGGAATCAGGTGTGTCGTCCTCGCGAACTGCGATCTTTCGCTGGAGGATGATAGGGCCGTGGTCGTACTCGTTGTCGCAGATGTGGACCGTGCAGCCCGATTCCTTCTCGCCAGATGCCAGGACAGCCTCGTGGACGTGGTGACCGAAAAAGCCCTTGCCGCAGAACTTCGGGATCAGCGCGGGGTGGATGTTCAGCACGCGGCCCTCGTAGGCCGGCGGGATCCGGTAGAGCTTCAGAAAGCCGGCCAGGATCACGAGGTTGACACCCGCGCGGAGCAGGATCTCCGTCATGGCGTCGGAGAAGTCCTCCGTGCCGGCATGATCGTCCAGTCTGACCACGTGGGAAGGGATATCATGGTTGGCGGCCCGCGTGAGACCGTAGGCATCGGCAGACGATGAGATCACCACGGAAATCCTGGCATCGAGCCTTCCCGCGTCGATCTCCTCGATCAGGTTTTCCAGCGTCCGTCCTCCTCCGGAGAGAAGAACACCGAGGTTCTGGGGTGGCATCGTCGCCCTCCTTTCACGGTACCGAAGCAGATACATTTCCAACCAGAGGATTCATCATCCCTGAAATGGATTGCCGGGTCAATCGGCTGCAAGGCTCTCGAGTTTCGAGACAAGATCGTCGAGGTCGAGGTCCGTGACGAGGATCTTCTTCTCCCGCGACGTCTCGCCCGAGATGATGGCGACCTGGCTGCGGCGCACGTCGAGCGCCTTGGCCACGATCTTGACGATGTCGGCGTTGGCCTTGCCTTTTTCGGGGGAAAGAGTGGTGTGAACCTTGAGCCTGCCGTTCTGCTCGCCGCCGGCGCAGCGCCGCGACGAGCCGGGATGGGCTCGGATTGGGAAGACGAGGCCGCTTTCCGTCGATTCGACGGCGATCACTCGCTGAACTCCACGAGATGCCCGCCCTCGCGAAGCGACCCGCCGGTGAGGGCCGCCGTGTAGCGGCAGAAAAAGGTGTCCGAGTAGTCGATGGCGAATTCCTCGAGCTTGGCCAGGGCATCGCGGAAGAGGGCTCCCTGGTCCTTTTTCGTGAAGGCCGACAGGGCTCCGGCGAAGAGCTCCATGCCGGTGGCCTCGCGGTAGGCCGCGTTGCGCAGCGCCTCGCATTCGCTCTTCAGGCCGGCATCGAGGGACGCGGCCTTGTCGAGGAGCCTGTTCACCTCCTGAAGGAAGTCCGTCTTCGGCAGGGTCGACTCGGCCGCGATCTGGCGAAGGGGCTCGCTCCACGTTCCCGTCTGCTCGTACATCTCGCAGGCCTTCATGAGAGGAGCGAGCCCGGCGGCAGATCGTGCCGCCTCGACGATCAGCGCGCTACGCGCCAGGGTGAGCAGGTCGCGGCCCGCCATCTCGAATCGGCCCTCGATGAGATCGATGAAAGCGGCGCCAGAGGCGAACTCCGACAGTTCGACGGTGAGACGGGTGGTCCCGGAGAAGTCGAGCCGGAGGCTCTTGCCCTCGTTCGCCAGATTGACGATCGTGCAGCTGTCGCCCCGCGAAGGATGGGTGATCTCCATCCGCTTGAGCCGGTTGTCGGCCAGGACCTGGGTGAAGCGCTTGAGCAGAGCGTCTCCCCCGCGTCGGGCCTCGATGATCGAATCGAGGTATCGTCTGTACTCGAGGGTGGCGAGCTCGGGCAGAGGCGGCGGCGGCGTGAAGATCAGGCGGCTGATTTCCGACTGCTCCTTCGCCACATCGTCCCAGGCCGTCACGGCGGCGAGGTCGCGATCGAACTCGGTGAGGCGATGCTGCTTCTGCCTGGCTTCCAGCTTGGCGAGCGTTTCGCTGATCGTGTCCGCATGGCCCTGCAGCCCCCGATACTCGGCCTCGCCCTCGAATCCGGCAGGCCGTTCGAGATGGGGAAGGGCTCTCTCGAGAAGCTTCCGGGCTGCGGCGAAGTCGAGGGCATCGATCATGGTGTTGCCCTGGCCCACCTTGCCCGTCGTGAAGGCAAGAACCGCCTGGGCGACGGTGCCGGTTCTCTCGACACGGATCGCTTCCACCTCGGGCAGCGTCTCCATCTGCTCGGCCGTTCCGACCCGGCTGGCATGGTGCAGCGCTTCGAAAAAGCGGTTCTCGGCCAGCAGTGCGGTCACGGCCTTGTGGCTCGACGACCGGATCTTCTCGATCGCTTCGAGCTTCTCGGCCAGGATGCGGGCCTCCTCCTCGATCTGCCGGCGCAGCGCAGCCGCTTCCTTCGCCGCCGTGTCTGCCGCATTTGTTCCGGGGAATCCGGCCACGAGCTCGTCGAAGAGCTTGATCCTCTCGTCGCGGGGGATCTCGTCGCTGATCTCGAGAAGCATGTTCTGGGCCTTCAGCTCGGCCATCTCCTTCTCGTGGCGGTTCTGCAGCTTCTCGATCTTCTCCTTGTTCGGGGTGCCGGAAGCAACGGGCGCGTCCGTGTCGGGGCTCTTCTCCTCGTCTGAGTCCTTGCCTCCGAAGAGGAAAAAGCCGCCTGCGATCGCGGCCGCGGCGACAACGAGGCCCACGGCAGCGAGCTTGCCTATAGATCCCTTCTTTTGCTCGAGAGTCTCGAGATCGGCCAGGAGCGCCGCAACGCCGGGATAGCGCTCGTTCGGGTCCTTCTGCATCATCCGCTTGATCACCTGGCAGACCTGGTCCGGGACATCGGATCTCAGCTCGCGGATCGGGGCGGGCTCCTCCTTGAGCTGCTTCTGGAGGATCTCCCTGGCGGTGTCGCCGTGGAAGGGCGTTTTGCCCGTGAGGATCCGGTAGAAGGTGCAGCCCAGGGAGTAGATGTCCGAGCGGATATCCGCCTCCTTGCGCAGGATCCGCTCCGGCGAGATGAAGTGAGGCGTGCCCACGATCTCGTCTTCCACCTTCTCCGAGTTCGAGAGGGAGCGGGCGAGGCCCATGTCCGCGATCTTCGTGACCCCGAACTGGTCGACCATCAGGTTCTGGGGCTTGATGTCCTGGTGGACGAGGTTCTGGGTCTCGGCGAAGAAGAGGCCCTGGGCCGCGTCGCGGACGATGGCGAGAGCCCGCTCGACTGGGATCGGATCTCCCCTGTTGATCATCTCCTCGACCGTGCCGTTCCGCGCATACTCCATCGAGTAGTAATGCAGCTTGCCCTCGGAGCCCACGTCGAAGACCTGGATCACGTTGGGGTGCGAGAGGGCTGCCGCGGCGCGAGCCTCGGTGGCGAACCTCTCGATGAACTGCGGATCCTGGATCAGCCTGGGGGAGAGGAGCTTGAGCGCCACCTCCCTGTTCAGCGACTCCTGCAGGGCGCGATAGACGGTTCCCATGCCGCCGCGGCCGAGGCGGTCGAGGATCGAGTATCCGCCGATGCTCTTCCCGGTGAACCCGTTTTTCCGGGCCCCGGCCACCAGCGAGAAGACAGTGGCGCCGATCTGGATCTTGTCGCCGGGCGACAGGGCTTTCTGCTCGGTCCTCTCGTCGTTCACCAGGGTGCCGCTTTCCGTGTTCTCGTCCCTGATGTGGATGGTGCCGCGCACGCTCTTGAGCCTGAAGTGAAGCGGTGCCACGAGCTCGTCGCTGACCGTGATGTCGCACTCCGGATCGCGGCCGACCGTGTAGGCCACGTTGTCCTTGAGCGTGATCATTCTGCCCTTGTCCGGGCCGTTTTCGAAAAGAAGGACTGGCAAAACGGTTCTCTCTCAAAGGCCCCTGAAGAGGGCGGTACCAACACGGATGTGGGTGGCGCCTTCCTCGACAGCCACCTCGAAGTCGCCGGACATTCCCATGGAGAGCATGTCCAGCTTCGTCTCGAAGGCTCCGGAATCGTTCAGACTGCGCTGCAGATCGAAGAGGCGCCGGAAGAAAGGCCGGGCTTCCTCTGGGTCGCTCGCGTAGGGGGCCATGGTCATGAGGCCCCTCAGCCTGACGCCGGGAAGCTCGGCAGCCAGGCCGGCCAGCCCGGCCGTCTCGTTCGGAGCGATACCGTACTTCGATTCTTCTCCGGAGACATTGACTTCAAGAAGTATATCGGGACAGAGGTCCCTTGCAACGGCACGTTGGGAGATTTCGCGTAGCAGCCGCTCGGAATCGACGGAGTGGATCACCTGGAAGATATCAAGCGCCTTGGCGACCTTGTTTCTCTGGAGGTGGCCGATCATGTGCCAGGTCACGGCGGGCCGGCTGTCGCGCTCATCCGGTGCGCCGAGGAGCCGGTACTTGCGTTCGCCTTCCTGGACGCGGTTTTCGCCCAGGTGCCGGACACCGGCCTCGATCAGTCCGGCAGCGATATCGTGGCTCACCGTCTTGGTGACGGCCACCAGTGCGACGTCGTCGGGATTCCGGCTTGACCGCGCAGCCGCCTCGGCAACCCGGCGGCGGACATCCGCGACGTTCTCCCTGAGGGTTTCGTGAAGAGATCTGCTCATGGCTCCCTGTTTCAAGGCTTTCGGGCGGAAAATCGAAGCGTTCCAGCTCGACTCTGCGTGCGAGAGGGATCAAAACCCAGAAAAGTAGCAGATCGGAAGATCGCTGTCAACGCCGGCAGGTGTCGCCGCGGGAAGAGTTTTTCCTTGAATCTGTTACAACAGTCCATACTATGCAGTATCTTTTTTTGCCGCCTCGAGAGCCCGTGGAATAGGCCGTCGATCTCAAGGCCCTTTCGATGGACTCGGTACACAGCAGGCGGCGAGACGATTACTCGTTCCTGATAATTAGAATCGAGACGATCTTCCGGAGGACGCGTGTCATGAAGTTCCTGTCCGTGCTGGTCTTATCCCTTTTTGCGTTTCCGATCCTCTGCGGCGCCCTGGCGGCGGGGTCGGGTGACACGCTCTTCTCGCCAGGCTGCCTGGACCTCGAGAAACAGGTCTGGCAGGTTCCCATCGGAGAGTTCTCGGGCGGGAAGATGATCGTGGGCGCCATTGCGGATGGAAACGACCTTTTCATCCTCGATTCGGGCGACACGCTCCACTGCATCGACCTGAAGAAGGGGGTGCACAAGTGGATCCTCAAGCTTCCCGGCACGCCCACCTTCAAGCCGGTCCTGAGCGGCGAGTCGGTCGCCATGGTCATCAAGGATCGTGTGATCGTCGTCAAGCGCTCCACCGGCTCGAGGATCACGGACAGGAAGATCAAGGATGCTCCCTGCACCGGCATCGTCCATCTCGACCGGTCCGTCTATGCCGGGGCTCTCTACAAGGAGAGGTTCATCTCGGTGGATACCTCCACCGGCATCACCGGATGGGCCTACCGGTTCGCCGATATCGTCTCGGCCACGCCGGTTCTCTACGGTCAGGGATCCAACCTCTTCCTCTACGCCGCGTCGCACGACGGCTCGATCGTCTGCCTGCCTTCCCGGGCCGCTGCCGAGGCCAAGCCGGAGAAGCCTGTGTGGAAGCACGTGACCGGCGGCCGCCTCGTGGCGGATCCTGTCGCTGACCGCGACACGCTTTTCGTTCCGTCGACGGACGGCTCTCTCTACGCCTTCAACAGGATGTCCGGCGCGATCAAGTGGAAGTTCTTCGCCAGCGGGGCGCTCGTCGAGTCGCCGAAGCTGATCGGCAACCTGATCTTCCAGAAGGTCGGCGACAAGATCCACTGCCTCGACTGGGCTTCCGGTGCGGAGAAGTGGAGCGTGGAAGGGTGCTTCGCCGTGGTCGGCAAGGTCGGCAGCCAGGTCTATCTCTGGTCCAAGGAGAACGGCATGCTGGTCGTCGGACTGGAGAGCGGCGAGATCGAAAAGAAGGTGGAGCCCGGAAAGTACCACTCCGATATTCAGGCGCCGGTGATCTTCAATCCCACGGAAGGCACGATCCTCTGCCACAACGGTCAGACGGTCTTCGCCATCCAGTAGAACCGATCGCTTCCTTTTTCGGTTGCTATGTCCTGTTCCAGGAGAGAAGGACGACGCTCCCGGTGCGTCCTGTGATCCGGAAGTCGTGGCCGAGCCTCACTCCGGCCGCCCAGGCGATCTTCTTCCCTGCCACGACCAGGGGGATCGTGTCGCGGTCCGCCCGAGGGATCTTCTCGTCGATCAGGAAGGACTTCAGCTTCCTGCGCCCCGAAGCGCCCAGGGGGTGAAAGAGATCTCCCGGACGCCGGAAACGGACCAGGAGCGAGGTGCCGAGCTTCTCCCCGTCCACCGCCTCGACGAGGTGTCGCGATCGGGACTCCTGCTTCCTCGCAAGAAGCCGGTCCGTTTCGGCGCGATCCTCGCATGGGACTGCCGTCAGGGACGAACCGTCGGGGAGGCGGATTTCTCCCGGTACGGACAGGGCCGCCTCGAACGGTGATGGCGGCTTGCCGCCTGGGTCGGGATTTCGTTCGCGCGAGGCAGAAAGCTGTATCGTATCGCTGGAGACCGTCAGGGAGAGGTCGGGAGCTACCGACCAGGAGGAGACGCTTTTCTTCATGGGCTCGTGCGAAAGCTCGGAGATCGTGTCCACGGCGGCCTGGAAGACCCTCTGGGACAGGGGCACCTGCCGCGGCGCCAGCCTGAGCGAGGCAAAGCGGAGCAAGGCGTAGCGGAGCGGATCGGCAAGGGCCCTGAACGCGGCGACGGGGATCGTCATCCGCCGGTCTCCCGACGGCGTGACCGGCTCCTCGCGGACAACCCGCTGAAAGGCCGAGCGTGCCGCCCTGTCGAGCGTCTCGTGGAGATCCTGCGAGAGCTCGGCGATGCGGCAGAGGTCGTCGACCGCGGTTCCGGGGGTGCTTCTCTCCAGGTGCGGCATGAGGTGCCGGCGGATCCGGTTGCGCTGAAAGCCCATTTCCTCGTTCGTTGCATCGACGGCGTGAGGCTGGCAGAGGACGTCGAGGTAAGCGGCGATCTCCCGGCGGGTGAAGGCGAGGAGCGGCCTGGCAAGGAGCATCGGCGAACCCAGCGCCACGGGCCTCAGCGGGCGGATCGATGCCAGGCCCCAGAAGCCGGCGCCCCGGATGAAACGCTGGAGCACGGTCTCGGCCTGGTCGTTCCTGTTGTGCCCGGTGAGGATCAGGGAGGCGCCGCGTGCCAAGGCTGCCTCCCTGAGGACCCGGTAGCGGCCGGACCTGGCCCAGTTCTCGACAGCGCCCTGCGGCAGGCCGGGAGGCGGGGAGAGGCAACGGCTGCAGAAACCGAATCCGAACCGCGCGGCCAGGTTTCTCGAAAACTCCTCGTCGGCATCCGCCTCCCTGCCCCGGAGGCCGTGATGGACATGAGCCGCCGTGATCCGGGAAGGCGGCGGCACGGCTCCGGGGTCGAGCCCGGCCGCCTTCTCCAGGAGCCGCAGAAGAGCGGTGGAGTCGCATCCTCCGGACAGGGCGACGATCCACGGTCCGCTGCGCCTGGAGGCGGGGATCAGGCTGCGCATGGCGGCCAGAAAGCGGGCCGGGAGGCCGGACGCCGGCTCTCCGGCCCGATCCACCGGCTCGCTGTTTCGATTTTCCTCGCGTCGACTCATGCAGAAAAGGTATTGCGACCATTCAGGAATCGCAAGAGGCTGGTTGACCGGCACCGCCGGGAACTTACAATAAATGCGCTTTCGGTCGGCGGCGGCGGTGCGGCATCGGAGCGATTTTTTCCTGTTCGCCCTGCTTTATCATCTCGACAAAGGAGATGAAGCCGATATTCAGATAACTGGTTTCAATGAGGCAATCATCGGGATCCGTGCCGGCGTTCTGCGGGCTCCGGCGCGACTGCCATCAACATCCCACTGGAGGAATATTCATGACTATACGGATCGGTATCAACGGTTTCGGCAGGATCGGGCGGATGGTGTTCCGCATCATGGAGAACGACAAGGACTTCGAGGTGAAGGCCGTCAACGACCTCACGGATGTCAAGACCCTGGCCCACCTGCTCAAGTACGACAGTGCGCAGGGGAAATTCAACGGCACCGTGGGCACGGACGACAACGGGCTCGTGGTGAACGGCAGGTCGGTCAAGGTCCTCTCCGAGCGGGATCCCGCTGCGCTCCCGTGGAAGGGGATGGAAGTCGATTTCGTCGTGGAGTCGACGGGAGTTTTCCGGAAACGCGACCAGATCGCCGGGCACCTCGCTGCCGGCGCACCCAAGGTTCTTCTCACCGTGCCGCCCAAGGATGCGATCGACAACATCATCGTCATGGGGGTGAACGACAGCGACCTCCGCAAGGAGGACGCCATCATCTCCAATGCGTCGTGCACCACGAACTGCCTCGCTCCGGTGGCCAAGGTCCTCAACGACACCTTCGGTCTCGAGAAGGGGCTGATGTGCACCGTCCACGCCTACACCAACGACCAGCGGCTGGCCGACATGGTGCACAAGGATCTCCGCAGGGCCCGTGCGGCCGCCCAGAACATCATTCCCACCACCACTGGCGCGGCCAAGGCGGTGGGCAAGGTGATCCCCGATCTCAAGGGCAAGCTCGACGGCTACGCCATGCGGGTTCCCGTTGTCGACGGCTCGGTCGTCGACCTGACCGTCAACGTGAAGAAGGAAGCCACCGTCGAGGCGGTCAACGCGGCGATGAAGGCTGCGGCCGACGGCCCGATGAAGGGGATCCTCTTCTACTCCGACGAGCCGCTCGTGTCGAGCGACATCATCGGCGATCCGCACTCGTCGATCTTCGATTCGCTTTCCACCATGGTGATGGGCGGCAACATGATCAAGGTCGTGTCGTGGTATGACAACGAGTGGGGTTACTCCTGCCGTGTGGCCGACCTGATCCGCAAGTCGTGCAGCCTCTGATCGTGTACGCCGGGACATTGATGAAGGAGCGGGTGACGTGAACAAGCTCTCTGTGAGTGATCTCGATCTGAAGGGGAAGCGGGTTCTGACCCGCGTCGACTTCAACGTTCCGCTCGACAAGAGCGGCGCCATCACCGATGACCTGAGGATCCGGCGTGCCTTGCCCACCGTTCAGCACATCCTGGACGAGGGCGGAACGCCGGTGCTCATGTCCCACCTGGGGCGTCCGAAGGGCAAGGTGGTCGATGAGATG
Source organism: uncultured Phycisphaerales bacterium (assembly GCA_964482235.1). Taxonomy (GTDB): domain Bacteria; phylum Planctomycetota; class B15-G4; order B15-G4; family CAYZWU01; genus CAYZWU01. The sequence continues at coordinate 5,536 of CAYZWU010000015.1, read as the reverse complement.
CGGCTCGATCCCGTGGCGCGCCGGCTCGAGGAGCTGCTGGGCGTTCCCGTCCTCAAACTCGACGAGACGGTGGGGGAGGCGGTGGAGCAGGCCCTGCCTGCCGGCGGGGAGAAGAAGGCCGTTCTCCTGGAGAACCTCCGCTTCGATCCGGGCGAGACGAAGAACGATGCCGCCCTGGCCAAGGCGCTGGCCCGTCTCGGTGATCTCTACGTGAACGACGCCTTCGGCACGGCGCACCGCGCCCACGCCTCGGTTGAGGCGGTGACCAGCCTTTTCGAGGGTGCCGCGGCGGCCGGATTTCTCATGGCCCGGGAGATCGAGGTCTTTGCCAGGGTCCTCGGCGATCCGGCGCGGCCGATGGCTGCCGTGCTGGGAGGCGCCAAGGTGGCGGACAAGATCCCGGTGATCGAGAAGATGCTCGAACTGGTGGACAAGGTGGTGATCGGCGGAGCGATGGCCTACACGTTCCTCGAAACGATGGGGCAGAGCGTTGGGGCGTCGCGCGTGGAGAAGGAGAGCCTCGGGCTCGCCGAGGCCGCGCTGGCCCGCGCCGCCGAGAAGGGCGTCGACTTTCTGCTTCCCCTGGATCACGTGACGGCTCGCGCCTTCGAGGAGGATGCCGAGTGGCAGACCGTTTCCGGCTCGATCTCCGACGGATGGATGGGGCTCGACATCGGACCGGCCACCATCGACCTCTACCTGGAGGCCCTTGTCGGCGCCGGGACTGTGATCTGGAACGGCCCGATGGGCGTTTTCGAGTGGGAGAGCTTTGCCACGGGCACGCGAGCCGTTGCCGAGGCGATTGCCGCGTCGGACTGCTTTTCCGTGGTGGGGGGCGGCGACTCGGCCGCCGCGGTGAAGCGGTTCGGGCTCTCCGACCGCTTCAGCCACGTCTCCACCGGGGGTGGGGCATCGCTGGAGATGATGGAGGGCAAGGTTCTGCCCGGAATCGCGGCGTTGACTGACGCTTGAGCCGGTTCGAGGCGCTCGAGCCAATGACGATCGGCCGGTGTTCGGGCCTGGTCTGAAGAGGCCTGGTCCGAAAAGAGACAGGAAGACCAGTTTCAGATGGTTATCATTGCTCCTTCCCTGCTTTCCTCAGATTATTCCCGCCTAGCCGAAGAGGTCCGCGCCGTTGAGGATGCCGGAGCGGACTGGCACCACGTGGATGTCATGGACGGCCACTTCGTTCCCAACATCACGATCGGTCCCCCGGTGGTGAAGGCGTTGAAGAAGGTGGCCCAGAAGCCGCTGGATGTCCACGTAATGATCGAAGAGCCATTGCGTTACGTCAAGCCGTTCTGCGAGGCCGGCGCCGACATCTACACCTTTCATGTGGAGTCGCGCGATGAGCCGGACGCGGTGATCGAGGCTGTGCGGACCTTTGGCAATGTGCGCGTGGGGATCACCCTCAACCCGGGGACGCCCATCGAGAAGCTTGCGCCCTATCTGGATCGAGTGGACATGGTTCTCGTCATGTCGGTCAATCCGGGATTCGGGGCGCAGGATTTCATCGAGGATTCTCTCGATCGCGTCCGGGAGCTCAGGGTGAAGTACGGGTTTCGCGGCGACCTGGAAATCGACGGCGGGATCAAGGTGCACAATGCTGCGGCCGTGGCCCGGGCCGGCGTCAATGTTCTGGTTTCTGGAAGCGGCATCTTCAAATCGGGTGATCTGCGTGGTACAATTTCGAGCTTGCGTGCCGCAGCCGATGATGCCTATCGCGAAGGCGGCTGGCCCATGGATTGAATTCCACCCTCGGCTCGGCCCGTTGGCGTCGCGCCATGGAGGACGATGAATGGCTTGGATCCGCTCGAGAAAGAAAAAGGACATGCCGGGCGGCCTCTGGCTGAAGTGTCCGGCCTGTTCCGAGATGATCTTCAAGAAGGACCTGGAGGCGAAGCTCAAGGTCTGTCCCAAGTGCGACTATCACCACACGATCAATGCGCTCGATCGCGTGACCTACACCCTCGATGAAGGTACGGCGAACGAGATCGCCCAGGACATGCAGGCCGTGGACCGGCTGGAGTTCCAGGACAAGGCTCCCTATCCCGAGAAGCTCAAGGCCACCATGGCCAAGACGAAGCGCAACGAAGCGATGTGGATCGGCACCGGGCAGGTCCTGGGGCGTGACGTGGCCTTCGGGACGCTGGACTTCAGCTTCCTCGGCGGATCGATGGGCCAGGTGGTGGGGGAGAAGGTGGCGATAATCACGGAGCACGCCATCGACAACAGGCTTCCCCTGATCCTCTGCTCCGCGTCGGGCGGCGCGCGGATGCACGAGGGCGCGATCTCTCTGATGCAGATGGCCAAGGACTGCGCCGCACTGGCCCGGCTGGACGACATGGAGGGGCTTTACATCTCGCTCCTGGCCAACCCGACTACAGGCGGCGTGACGGCCTCGTGGGCCACTCAGGCGGACATCGTGATCGCGGAGCCCGGCGCCCTGATCGGTTTCGCCGGTCCCAGGGTGATCAAGACCACGCTGATGCAGGATCTCCCCGAGGGATTCCAGCGGTCCGAGTTCCTGATCGGCAAGGGCCAGCTCGACATCATCGTCCACCGCGAGAAGATCCGCGAGACGCTTTCGAACCTGATGAGCTTCTGCCTCGACCGCAACGGCGTGGTGAAGAAGAATATCGAGCCGGTCTGAGCGGCGGCTGCGGTTCCCGGGCAGCCCTGGTGGGGATCAGGTCCCCGCAGCAAGGCGGCAACCAATGCGGATTTCAGCCAGAAATCAAAAAAGACGATGAAATAGACTTGATTTACTGCCAAAGACGAATATGATTTGGCGGTTTGAATGCGAGATAAAAATAGAAAAGATCCCCGATAGCTCAATTGGCAGAGCATGCGGCTGTTAACCGCAGGGTTGTAGGTTCAAGTCCTACTCGGGGAGCCACAAATACATTCACGCGAAACCGCCGGTTAGCAGCTGGCGGTTTTGCTCGTTTTGGGGGTGGCGTAAGCTGTAAGTGGTTGGTAGGATAGGGGTATCCGGGCGATCAGGGAACGCTCTCTTTTCGCGGGAATTCCGTGGGAGCCCGTTTGAGACTTGGCATATATGTGCGGAAGTTGCTCTCAAGCTCTCTTAGACCGGCAGAGAGCATGGGATTTGGTTAACGCAGGAAATATTGATAGGTTTCTGGGGCATGGAAGAGAGTGAGTCTGGTTAGCAGAGCAGATCTTGATGGGACCTGGGGTGTTCATTGGTTAGCGCAGGAAATTTTGATGGATAAGCGGGGTTTGATTACAGGTTGTGACGTTGTAACTAATGCGGGGGATGGCAAATGAGCAGCCTGATTACCGCATCGATGCTCTACGATATGGTCTGTTGTCCTCATCGCCTCTCGATGGACCTTTTTGAGGACAGTTCTAGGAGAGACCCAACCAGTAAATTCGTTCAGCTGTTGTGGGAAAAAGGAACGATATTTGAGCAAGAAGTGCTTCATTCGTTGTCCCTTCCTTACACGAATCTGAAAGAGCTTTCTCTTGATGAACGAGAGCGCGAGACAACGAAAGCAATTTCTAGACATGAGCCGCTGATCTACGGTGCGAGGATTCGATATGCTGATCTTTTGGGCGAACCTGACCTCCTACGGTGGCAGCAGGGCGGATATGTAGCCGTAGACATAAAAAGTGGGGCAGGTAAAGCGGGGGGGGATGATCTTGGTGATGGCAAACCGAAGAAGCACTATGGCGTGCAACTAGGACTCTACACTGAGATACTAGAGAGACTCGGGATTGCAGCCGGCCGAATCCCCTTTATTTGGGACATCAACGGGAATGAAGTAGCCTACGATCTTGATGCACCACAAGGGCCGAGGACTCCTGAAAGTCTGTGGGTGGTTTACAAAGAGGCATCAGATCAAGCGCGGAAAATTGTTCATCGTGAGGATGACACTAGGCCTGCTCTGCAATCTGAATGCAAGCTATGTCACTGGAAATCTGCCTGCCTGAAGGAAGTGATGGGGCTCGATGACCTTACGTTGATACCTGGCTTGGGACGATCGAAGCGCGATGTAATGTACGATACCATTCCCACTGTCAAGGTAATGGCATCGACTGATATTAAACAGTATATAAGTGGAAGGAAAACGGTTTTCCAGCGAATTGGATCAGCCACTCTGAGAAAAATACAAGCGCGAGCCAGGTTGCAGGTGAGTGGGGGTAAGCCATATTCATCTGTGGATTTCGAGCTTCCAAAACAGAAAACTGAGCTGTTTTTTGATGTGGAGACAGATCCTATGCGGGATGTCTGCTACCTCCATGGTTTTGTGGAACGAGAAGATGGCGACTGCAGTTCGGAGCGGTATTATGCCTTTTTTGCGGATTCACCTACGAAGGAGGATGAGGAACGAGCTTTCTCAGAGGCTTTCTCGTTCATCAACGAGCGGCTGCCATGTGCGATATATTTCTACTCGAGTTATGAGAAGACCACGTGGATGAAGCTAAGCAGAAAGTATCCGACAGTAGCTTCGGAGGACGATGTCCGGGGTCTTTTTGACGATATCAACACCGTGGATCTTTACAACGATGTAGTACGACCAAAGACGATATGGCCGACACGAGATCACTCAATAAAGACTTTGGCCACGTTCTTGGGATTCGAGTGGCGAGACAAGAGCCCATCAGGTGCGGATTCAATCGAGTGGTTCCATCGGTGGGTTGACTCTCGTGAAGAATCAATCCGACAGCGTATACTCGAGTACAATGAAGATGACTGTCGGGCAATGAGGGTGTTGGCAGATGGGCTTAGAGACTTTCCTAATCGATGAAAGTTATTGAAGTATAAAAAGGAGTGCACTGGTTAGTAGTGCGGACGATCTGTTGGTTTACAGCTGATGCTTGTGGGGGTGAACCTCACTGCAGTGTTGGAGCAAGAATGCATAGAGGAGTTCGAGGAGGCTCACTTGGGCGTTGGTTCGAGCAGCTGTGCAGGATCGAGTACAGTTCTCTTGTCGAGATCGCCAGCGCTGGAGGGAGTCGGCTTAAAGCAGGAATCCTCCCGCAGGTGGGTGGGGTATACGCTTTCTGGTGGACAGGAAGTCACTCAAGGCTCCGTACTCGCAATAAGCGACTCGATCTATCCGGACCAGCAGGGAGACACATTCGTCTGGAGATTGACGACGAATGGTTGGGAACTGAAACCAAATTACCTGTCCCTCTCTATGTGGGAAAGACGGCTTCGAGTCTTCAGAAGCGGATTGGCCAGCATCTGATGCTCGGCAAGCAAAAGCTCGGGGCTGATGGGGCATCTAGATTGCGCCCCACTACCACGTGTCAACTTCGATCCGGTATTGATCATCTGTTTCCACGGGCACCTAACACAAGGGAGCTGATGCTGAAAAACGTCGGCTTGTCGTTCGTGAGGCTGGATGGAGATGGAGAAGCGGCAAACCGGTTTTATCTGGAGGATATGGCGATCGGACTTATGCGTCCGCCGTTTAACGTGGATGTAGAGCGTTAGTGAAGACTCCAATTCTTGTGCTGCGTAACAAAAAGACTTCCATAAACAGGAGCTGATCAAACGAGGTTC
>CAYZWU010000014.1:43000-108575 GCA_964482235.1 uncultured Phycisphaerales bacterium | reverse complement strand
CATGCTCGTGATCGAGCTCTCGGCCCTGAAGGGGACGACGGAGTTCCAGGTGTCGTTTCAGGCCGACCAGGGCGGCGGTTCGACCGCGACGGCCGGCCGGGATGGATCCATGATCTGGGCCGAGCGCAAGTTCGTCCAGGACGTGGATATCCCCGTTGAAGCGGCGGCAGCGATGAAGGGAATCGGCGACGATCTCACCGCCGACCTTTCCCTCTCGCCGGACCATCCCGCCACGCTGGTGCTGGCCATGGCCAGCCGCTTCAAGCATCGTGATCCCGCGGCTCACGTCAGGAAACGGATCTCGCTGTTCAGCGGAGAGGAACTCCTTTCGTTGAGGCGCGCTCACGACTCATGGTGGGCGGAGTACTGGAAGCGCTCGTGGGTGGAGATCGGCAACCCGGTCCTGGAGAAGGCCTATTACCAGGCGCTCTATTCCATGGGAGCCGCCAGCCGCGATCCGGAGTTCCCGCCGGGCATCTTCGGCACGTGGATCACCACCGACTCGCCCCAATGGTCGGGCGACTACCATCTGAACTACAACCACATGGCGCCGTTCTACGGCCTCTACTCGGCCAACCGGCTGGAGCAGGCCGATCCGCAGGATGCCCCGATCCTCGACTTTCGAGAGCGAGGCCGATGGTATGCGACCCATGTCACGGGAACGAGGGGCGTGCTCTATCCGGTGGGCATCGGACCGAAAGGCATCGAGACGACGCGAAACCATGATCACTATCGTGAATCGCCCAACTTCGAGAAGGGCGGCCTGTTCTTCCAGCAGAGGTCCAATGCCGCCTACTGCCTGGTCAACATGGCGCAGCGCTGGCGGTGCACCTGCGATCCTGGATACGGCCGCAGGATCCATCCCTTCGTCAAGGAGGTCGCCGACTTCTGGGTCGATTACCTGAAGTTCGAGAATGGCCGTTACGTGATCCGCGGCGATGCGGTGCACGAAGGCTCGGGGCAGGACATCAATCCGATCCTCACTCTCGGGTTGCTCCGCAACTCCTTTGATCTGGCCCTGGACCTGAGCCTCGCGCTCGATCTCGATGCCGGCTGCCGCGAGAAGTGGCGGCACATCGTCGAGCACCTCAGCGGGTTCACCACGCAGGAGCGGAACGGCACAACCGTTTTCCGCTACACCGAGAAGGGCACGGCCTGGTGGAACGACAACACCCTCGGCATCCAGCACATCTACCCGGGCAACGCCATCGGACTCGACAGCGATCCCTCCCTGCTCGAGGTCTCGCGAAACACGATCCGCGTCATGCAGCGTTGGCTCGACTTCAACGGCACCAACAGCCTCTTTCCAGCGGCGGTGCGCGTGGGATACGATCCCGTTCTCATCCTGGAGCACCTTCGCCGATACGCCGAGCACACCTACCCCAACGGCTTCCAGCTCGGCAACCCCCACGGCATCGAGAATTTCAGCACCGTCCCCAACACGATCAACGAGATGCTCTGCATGAGCCACGGCCATCTGCTGCGGCTCTTCCCCGTCTGGCCGAAGGATCGGGATGCGCGGTTCGCCAGGATCCGCTGCTGGGGCGCCTTCCTGGTGACGAGCGCCCTGCGGAACGGCGCGGTGCAGTTCGTCGAGATCCACAGCGAGCGCGGGCGGGATTGCACGATGGTCAATCCCTGGCCGGGCAGGAAGGTGAAAATCCATCGCGGCGATGGTGGGGCAGAAACGATAAGCGGGGAGCGCTTCACATTTGACACCGCTGCAGGCGAAACGGTGCTCCTGGGACCGTCAGACGTTTCGTTGAAGGAGCTTCGCGAATTGCGCCCCTGATCGATTGCCCTCCTGGTCGCCGATCCCGGCCCGGTGCAATCACGGACCCGAACGGATCTGAAGCTCTCCGTGCCACGGCATTCCGTCGACGATCCTCGCCTGGAAACGAAGCAGGGTTTGCCCCTCTTTTCCCGGCACGACCTGGGCGGTGCGATTGATGTTCCATGCCTTCGGCTCGTCGAGCGGCGTGATCAGCCGCGGCGCTTCCGTCCCGCCCATCACGACAACGACGTTCCGGACCTCCAGCGTCCCTCCCCCGCCGGCCGGGTGCAGGCGCACCTCGTACTGACCGGGCCGACCGATCCAGGATGTCAGGTCGACATCAAAGGTCTGCCATCCTGCCGTCAACGCATCTGCTTTCCAGCCCGCCACCGGATCCCAGGGACGATCATCGGCATCGGTCCGCCCCCCTTCCTCCTGCGACGACGGATCACGGACTTCGTAGGCGGCAAAGCTCTTGATCACCGGCGTGTCGATCGACTCGGTCACGCGAAGGCGCAGGGCGGAGGCAACGACCTCCTCGATGACATCGATCCGCTTGTAGCCGATCGAGAGACCGGTCACGAGGGAGTGCCACTTCCCTTTGATCAGACCGTCCACCTCGTAGGCGCGCACGATCTGACCGAACCGGATATCCTCCATCAGGACCAGATGATCGACCGCCGTCGGCCCGTCGAAGCGCAGCTCGATCTCCTTGCCGCGCCCCGCCGTCTCCCCCTTCCTGTTCCGGTAGATGCCGCGAATTCTCTCGCCGAACTCCCTGTAGCGCCGGACGTGCGACTCCGGAATCCGGCCGCTCGTGGCGGGGGTGGAGTTCAGCAAGAGCACGCCGCCGCGCCCCACGGACTTGTAGTAGATGTCCACGAGGTGATCGAGCGGCTTGATCATCTGATCGGTGCCCGGCCCCCAGAACCACTTGTGGTCGAGCAGCGTGGTATCCACTTCCACGGGCAGCCAGACGTCGCCGTCGGGATCGGAGTGCCGGTCCGTGGCCACACCGCTCTCCGCGTCGGCCCGCTTCACCGTCTGCCAGAGCGGGTAGGGCGCCGTACCGCGCTCGTTGCCCACCCACCGCAGCGTGGCGTGGGGTCCCTGGAAGACCATGGCGCCGGGCGCATGCTTCTCGAGGATGTCGCCCACCTCGATGACGCAGCTACCGTCGAACCAGACCTCCGACACCTCGCCGTACCGGGAAAGGACCTCGGTCCACTGCTGCCTCAGGACCTTGTTGTACTCCTCCTGCCTGGCCGGATCGGCCGTCCTTCCCCCGCTGCCGATGCCGGCCCCCCACTGGTCGTCGCCGGGATAGATGTAGACCGCGAGCTTGAGACCGTACTTGCGGCAGCTCTCGCTCAGCTCGGCGAGAACGTCGCCCTTGCCGCCCTTGTACGGCGTGTTCCTGATCGAGTACTCCGTGGTGCCGGTCTGCCACCAGCAGAAGCCGCCCGTGTGCTTGGCCACGAAGAGGATCTGCTTTGCGCCGAACGTCCGGGCCACCTCGCACCACTGATCCGTGTCGAGGTTTTCGGGGTTGATGGCGCTCAGCGGTGTGGAGTGGTTGTCGTACTCGCGCCCCTGCCAGGTGCAGGGATCGAGGCAGACGAACATCTCGATCTCCATCTCGTGCCAGGCGATCTGTTCCGGCGTCGGCACGCCGCGACGGCTCGTGGCTTCCGCCTGATGGATGACCACATCATCCCGGCGCGATCTCGGCCGCACCTTCAGGTCCTTGATCTCTCCGTCCTCGAAGATCCCGGAGACCGTGGTCTCGAAGGGTGCGCGGAGCTTGAACCTCACCTGCCACTCCTTCGGCCAGGCGGGAAAGAGGTGAATAGCCTTCCCCTCGGTCTGCATCAGCATCGTCTGCAAAGTGCGGAGCAGCACGCCGCCGTGATCCTGGTCCGGAACCCAGTCGTAGTTCGGTCCCCAGAACACGGGGAAGCGTGAGCCGTCATGCTTGTTCTTCGCCCTGTTGACGAGGAACTCCCTGGCTTGCCGCGTCAGACCGAGATGGGTCATGAAGAGATCATCCTGGCGCCAGCCGAAGCTGCCCCTGTCCCACCGGTTCTCGAGCGCCGCGACGCCGAGCGCCGCATTCGGCTTCTCGAAGGAAACGAGCCGGAAGGGAAAGACGGCGTAGAGCTCGGGATTCTCCACGTTGCGCTTCTCGGCGAACCGCTCGGCCGGCGCCAGCAGGGCAACGCCGTCCTTCTCCCATGTCGGAAGTTCGGGAATCTTTTTCCGGAACCGGGTCCAGAAGCTCCGCCGCTCCGCCTTGACGAGATGCGGGGGAAGAGCTAGCAGGCGCGCCGTCACCGCTCGCAGCCCGGCCACCTCGGGCATCGGATTGGTGCAGTCCCACCACGTCTCCACCGCCTGCGAGGGAAACATGACAAGCTTGCCCCTCTCATCGGTGTCGTAATGCAGATCGAAGAAGGTCAGGATCTCGTGCGCCGTGGGCAGCAGCGTCTCCCTGAGAAAGCTCTCGTCCAGCGTGTGGTCGTAGTAGTCGAGCATCATCCAGACCAGCTCGGGCCCGCTGACCCATTCCCACTTGTGCCACCCGCTCTCCTGCAGCTTGTCCTCGCCCCGCTCCTCGTAAGGCGACCAGCCGTAGGTGGCGGTGAAGGTCGGCCCGAAGAAGTAGATGCACTCCGGGATGAAGGCCCCGCCGTGCCCCGTGTACTTCTCGGTCCGGAACCTGTGCAGGGGCATGAGCTCGTCGGCATACATCCGGAAAAAGGGCCGCATCATCTCGAAGTCGCCGCTGGCGCACATGCTCAGGTAGGGAAGCCGGGTGTTCTGCCACCAGTAGCCGGGCCCCCACCGCCTGTAGTCGGCATCGCCGAACTTACCCTCGAAGGGGACGGTGAACAGGGAACCGTTGAACTTGATCGGATATTGCCCGCGGCCGGCGCAGGCGCTGACATAGCGCTGCAGCGCATAGGCGCGGCTCACCAGGGTCGCCTCGTCGAGCGCTTCCACATGCGTGCTGGCGATCACCTCGCCGTTCAGAAGAAGGGCGATACGCCCGGTACCGGGGTTGATCACCGCGGCGACGTGCGACCACGCGTCCCTGGGGAGCACGTCCCGCTCTGTGAGAATATCGTTTCCCACGATCAGCCGCAGGCTGCGGCCCGGGTAGGTGTCGAGCAGGAAACCGTCCGACGCCCCCGGCGTGGTCTTGTCCACGATCCGGCCGCCGCCGGCCGGCATTTCACCGGGTTTGACCCACGCCTCGATTGTCAGGCCGTCGCCGAAGGACCAGCTCGACGACCGATCGATGGCGATCGTCCCTGCATCGAGGTCGTGATAGAGCGCCTGGGGATAATCGGTGATCATCGACCCGGTCTCGACCTGCGCCAGGCCGGCGATCTCGGAGTCGCCCAGAGGGAACGGCAGGATCGTCACGCGCCCGATCTCCCCGACGAATCGGTTCTGTTCATGCTGGTCGATGCCGATCCGGACAGGGTGGCTGTTGCGCGGTACGAGAGTCGGCTTCCCTGTTCCCGTGACGTGGATCCAGCTCCGGTTCCAGAAATCGCGCCACCACTTCTCGTGCGCGGCACGCCTCTCGACGAAGGGCGTCTTCCCCACCTTCATGATCAACGAGTCCACCCGGGACAACCACGCCTCGGGCAAGCAGGGATGGGCGGTGAGAACGTGCAGATCGAACCGATGGGACGTGCCGGCCGGAGAACGCAGGTGTGTGTCATCGAGGCGCTCTCCCTTCGGGGAGGTGATGATCGCCCCGAAGGTCCTGTGCAGGAGCGGATCCTCCTTTCCCTCGAAGTAATCCTCGAGGCCTTGCAGACGGGCGATCAGGGCGGGCCCCACGGACTTGACGTTATGGTGATACCAGCCGATCCGATCGTCGAGGCCCTTGACGATGGTGTCCGGCTCCACGATGACCTCCCGGTGAAGCCGGTTCGGCTTGGAGCGGTCCTCCAACAGATCGCTGCACTCGGCGGCCGGATAGGGTTGCGGTTCCGTGCGCCAGAGCTCGATCGAGGCAGTGGCTGTCCGCTTGCTGCCGCACTCGACGGCGACGTGAATCATCGGGTTGTTCGCATCGACCCAGAGGCGGCAGATGACGGCATCGTCGTCGATGCCGCATTTCACGATCATGGTGCCCTCGTGCAGGTCGAGGCGCTGCACGAAGCTCTCCGTCGCGGCCGGCGGATCGGTCGTGACGCGCACGCGCCCCACCTTGAGCAGGCGGCCGTTGTCGCTCCAGGCATCCCCCTTGGCGATGTAGAAGATCAGGGCGCCGTCGCTCTCGACCCAGGCGTTCAAGGCGATGTCGCCGTTGCCCAGGGGCATCGATCCGTGAGCATCCTCGCTCGGCGTGGTCCAGACAACGTCGTGAGGGTGCTGGCCCGGGCAGGGAGAGCAGATCAGAAGGTAGACCGCAGCGACTGCGAGCAGGTGAATTCGTGACATGACGACCTCTTCTTCCCTAGAAAACGACTGGATATTGTCTGCCGATCGAAAATCCCGGTCTCCTGGATCGGATCGGTCCATCTCGGAAACCGGGGGGACAGGAGCTCAGGTTTCGCGGCATCTCGTAAGGTGAATCAGAGCATATCATGATATCCCGACACAACGGGCTTATCGAGAAATCTCGTCAAGCAGCCGCTTCTCCATGACGGCTCTTGACTCCTCCGGGCCGCTGTCGTGAAATGCTGTCTTTCATCGTGAGAGAAGAAAGATGCCCACACCACGCGAGAGATTCATCGATGCCCTCGAGCTGCGTCAGCCGGCCGGCCGCGTGCCCCACTTCGAGCTGGTCTTCTACCTCACCATGGAGGTCTTCGGCAAGGTCCATCCGGAACACAGGAACTACGCCCAGTGGAAGCAGATGTCGCAGGCGGAGCGCCGCCTCCATCGCGAGGAGATGGCCGATATCTACATCGCCATCGCCGAGCGCTTCGAGCACGACGCCATCCTGCTGATCCCGAATCCCTGGTGTCTCGAGGAGACGATGCGGCTCGTCGACCTGGTCCGCGACAGGTCGGGTGACCGCTACTTTCTCATGGTCCACGGCGACGCGACCTTTGCCGTACCTGACGGCGACGGGATCTACGAGTTCTCCTACCGGATGGCCGACGAACCGCAGAAGCTCAAGGCAGAGGCCGCGGCGATGGTTGACAGGGCGCTGGCCGATCAGGAGAAGCTCGCCAGGGAGGGAGGCGTCGACGGCCTGGCCCTCTGCTCGGACTACTGCCTGAACTCGGGTCCCTTCCTTTCACCCGATGCGTTCAGCGAGTTCGTCGCCCCCTACCTCGAGAAGTTGATCCAGGCGCAGCGGTCGCTGGGCTTTTACGTGATCAAGCATACGGACGGCAACATCATGCCGATTATCGACCAGATCGTGGACTGCCGGCCCCATGCGCTGCACTCCCTCGACCCCCAGGCCGGCGTGGACATCGCCGAGGTGAAGAGGCTCTACGGCGATCGTGTCTGCCTCTGCGGCAACGTGAACTGCGGGCTGATGGACACGGGCACCGAGGAGGAGGTGATCGAATCGGTGCGGTATGCCCTGCGCAGCGGGAAGCCGGGCGGCGGCTACGTCTTCTGTACCAGCAACTGCATCTACACCGGAATGCCGCTGTCGCGCTACGAGCTGATTCTCGACATCTGGCGGCAGGAAGGGTGAGACGCCCCGCCCCATCGACGATCTGATTCGCGCGGGCAATAATTATCCCGCCGCGTCACTCCACCGGTTCGAGGTGGATCATCCGCACGTTCATCAGCGCCTCTCCGGGGATCTTCAGCGCGCTGAGCTGAGCCCGCTTCCGCTCGCTCCTGCCTGTCGTGATTGTTCCCAGCGGCATCCGGATGTAGCTCTGCCAGCCGCCGGTGTGCTTCTCGATCGTTCCCTTCAGGCTCTGCCCCTCCATCTCGAAGAGGAACTCGCCTCCCTCGCAGCCGGGCTTGCAGGCCAGGACGATCTCGACCTGATATTTCCTGTCCGCCGGAGAGGTCACGTCCCAGGCGACAACGGCCCGGGGATTGCTCCAGTAGCCCACGTTGACCAGGTCGTTGCGCCCGGACCAGTCCCTCCCCGTTCCCTTCGCGCTTTCGAGCCTGACCCCTCCCTCGAGCTCCGCCATCTCGGGCCTCAGCCGGATCGAGCCGTCGGACAGGGGGAAGATCGAATTATCCACCTCGGGATCGCCGTCGAGCTCCAGCGCGATCACCGTGGCATGGGGATCGGGATGCCTGCCCAGGAGGTTCAGGGTGATCCCCTCGGGACCCTTGCCGCTGATCTCGATCGGCGCACCCGACGGATCGGCCAGCATGTACGCCCGCTTCACCGGAGTCTTCAAGCCCTGAAGCTGGATCTTGTGATAGGGCGGCCAGCCGTAGACGTGCAGGTAGATCGTCCTGCCCTTGGTGGTGGACGCCCCCCAGGGCAGGAAGCGGAAGAGGCTGCGGTCGGCGCCGTAGATCGAGTCGCCATTGACCTCGAGCCATCGACCCATGGCGATCAGCCTGTCCTGCATGATCACCGGAATACGCCCGTCCGCCGTGGGACCGATGTCGAGCAGCAGGCCGCCGCCCCGGCTCACCAGCTCGACGAGCAGCCGGACGCACTCGGTGCGGCTCGAGTAGTGGTCGTAGTTCTCCAGGCGGTTGAAGGCGAAGCTGCCGCCGATGCCCCGGCACTCCTCGAAGGGCTTCGATCCGCTCGTGGCTCCGGCTCCTGCATGGTGGCCGTACTCCGTGGTGTAGTAGTCGCCGCTTCTCCCGCGAAGCCCCTTGCCCCACCGGTCGTTCACCACGAGCTCATCCCGGTTGGGCGCCTTGTTGAATAGCCACGCCAGGAACTCGGTGCTGCGCCACTCGGTGTCAGGGTGGTTCCACTCGCCGTCCGGCCAGAAGACGTCAGGCTGATACCTGAGCACGATCTCGCGCATCTGGGGGAACATCACCTCCTCGACGTACCGGCGGCGGTCGCTGTCGAAAAGTGGATTCTCCCACTCCATGAAGGAGTAGTAGAGGCCCATGCGCAGCCCCTTGTCGCGGACTGCCCGGGTCAGGTCGCCCACAAGGTCGCGCTTCGGCCCCACCTCGCAGCTGTTCCAGGGATAGCCTCGCGCCCGGCTCGCCTCCCGGCTCGGCCAGAGGCAGAATCCGTCATGATGCTTGCTCGTGAGAACCACGTACCTCGCCCCGGCCCTGCGGAAGAGCTCGGCCCACTGATCGGGATCGAACAGCTCGGCGCGGAACATCGGTGCGAACTGCCTGTAGTGGAAGTCCTTGCCGTACTGGCTCTCGTGGAAACGCCTCTCCATCCCGTCGTGGGCGTTGGTCTTCAGCCACCAGAGATACCACTCCGAGTAGGTGCTGGTATGGCAGTAGGCCGGCACGGAGTAGACGCCCCAGTGGATGAAGATGCCGAACTTGGCGTCGGCGAACCAGCCCGGAACCGTCCGGGTGTTCAGCGATTCCCACGTGGGCTCGAAGGGCTCCTCTCCTTCCGCCGCAGTTGCGGTCAGGGCAAGGCAGCCGAAGAAAAGAACGATCCAGATGCCGCAGGCATTTCTCGTGACACTCATATTTCCATTCCTGGCCAGATTTCCCGAACCGATCCGAAACCGGACAGTGAAGCCGATTTCTACGTCGTAAAGAAATCGGACGCAATATCCCGGTAATAACCGCGAGGGGGCAGTATACCACGGCGATCTCGTTGGCGCAGGAATGCCCTTGCCGGCGTCGCAGCCGCGATTCACTTGATCGGGATGAAGCCGGACCGGGACCGGCATCGAAGGTCGATCGGCGATGGATCGGCGATCAGTACTGCATGCGGATACGGACGTAGTTGACCTGAGGCTTCGTGCTCGTGGGGCTCAGCTGCCCGCTCGTGGCCGTGTCCATCGTGATGATGAACCGGATGAACTGCTTGCCCGCCAGCTCGGAGAGGTCCGCCGTCCATTGACCGGAGCCGGGAACGATGGTCGAAAGATCGGGCACGCTGGAGCCGGGTACGAGAGCGTCAGCACCCTGGAAGACGATCTTCACCTCGTTGTCCTCGGGGATGTAGAACGTGCTGCCCTGCGGCGGCGGCGGCATCACGTCCGGCGCGTCGACGCGGATGTCGCTGAGGTCGGGATTCGGGATCTTGCCGTTTTCCGTCATCACCGTACCGTCGGAGAGGATCCCCTCGAAGCTCAGATAGAATGGCGAGGGGAAGCCGCCCACATCGCCGCGATGAATGACCTGGCCCGTGTCGATCCAGCGCGACATGCCGTTGGAGATCGGTCCAAGCGTGGTGGGTGTGCTCGCCGGATCCACGAGGCAGTCGTTGGACACCGGAAGGGAAGGCTTGTTCGTGGCGTCGTAGTTCACCTTGAAGTGCCAGAACATCTTCCGGCAGCCGGAGCCCGACGCGTTGCAGCCGCAGTGGGGATTCGTGCCCGAATTGTAGCCGTCGCACATCGAACCCATCCAGTCGACCTCGCAGAGCTCGGCAAAAGCTGCCGTTTGCCATGCCGTTCCGACGAGATTCTCCGCAATCGGCGGCGGTACCTGGAACTGGACGAGGCCGTGTCCGCCAAAGCCTCCGTCCCCTATGCTCCAGGCGCAGAAACTGGCCAGATGCTTCGACAGGCCGTTGTTCAGACAGTGGTTGCCCGGGTATTCGGTCCAGGTGTACTGGTGGACCTCCTTCGCCTCGCCGGGCCAGCCGCCCGTCACATCGATCTCCGCACCTGCCTCGACGTAGATTCGCGAGGCGGAATCGACAATGACGGCACCGCCGCTGCCCCCGCCGCCGGCGCCGCCGTAATTGGCGTGGCCGATCACCTCTCCCCCGCCGCCGGGGCCGCCCCGGGACATGATCACTGCCGACGACCTGATCGCGATATCGCCCAGAGCGTAGAGTCCGAGCGCGCCGCCGCCGCCGCCGCCGCCGCCGCCCTTCGAATCGTAGGCGCTCCGGTCCACGGGAGGAATCCAGCCATTGGCCGCATTGATCGTGGCAGGATTCATGCAGTCGAGACGCGTGCCGCCGCCGCCGCCGCCCTGGCCGCCGCGCAGGAATGCCAGTTCGCCGCCGTTTCCGACGAAGTCGTTTTCCGGGTTCCCATCGCTGAACACGAGATCGCCGGCGTCCCCTCCGGGGGGATCCTGGGTATCATAGGTGTTGGTACCGGGAATCGGAAACGGATGACCGTCGTGGTAGCTCCAGGAGGCTCTCTCGAAGAAACGGTTCGAGTTGGTATAGCTGGGATCGTCGGGATCGGTGTAGAATTTTCCGTAACCGTGGTATCCGAAACCACCTTCCTGGAGATAGGTACCGCCGCCGCCGCCCGAACCGCGTGAGTCCTTCGCCGCACCTGAGCCGCCGCCCAGCCACGGGCAGTTCGTCCCCTTGGTTCCTGACTCGCCGCCCTTTCCGCCGCTCTGCAACAGGTTCGAGTAGCCCCAGCCGTCCTCCGCCTTCTTCGGCGACCGGAGATCCGTCAGGTTCTGGAAGTTGGCCGGAACGGGCGGATGGGACATGCCGCCGCGGCCGCCGCCCGAGCCGCCGATGCCGCCCGGCGTGGGTGTGAAGGCCGAGTCGAAGGTATCATCGTCCATCCCCTCCATCCCGGAGACGTCGATCGTCCCTTCCACCAGGATCGTTCCAGTGGCCGTGAGCACGAGAGGGTTCGTTCCGCGGCCCACCACCGTCACGTTGGCCGGGATCTCGATGTTCTCGAAGTGGAAAGCCCCGGTGGTCACTACCATGTGCTCCTTCACGTCGGGCGTCGAGCCGTCGTACAGCGGAAGAGCCTGGTAATCCGTGTCCAGGATCACCACGGGATAAAGCCCCGAAGGTCTGAAGTCACCCAGATTGCCCTCGCCGGTCAGGCCGTAGGTCGCCAGGAGGTGCTTGTAGTGCGGCGCTTCACCATCCACATCGGTGATGTCCCAGTTGGCCGCCGGCACCACCTCGTTGCGCGCCGCGGCTTCGGCGACGAGATCGGTGATCGGCGCTTCCCAGTCAATGTTGAGGAAGTCCTCGAAGAAGACGTCGGTTACAGGATCGGACGAGGGAGCGTAGGTGTAGAAGACGGCCGCCCGGTCCGCCTCCAGGGGATGCTCCCCCTGGACGGTCGCGATGCTTGTCAAGGTGAGGTTTGCCAGACCGCGGCGGACCATGATCTCCACCCGCTCGCCGAAGGGCAGTATCCCCGACGGGTTCAGCTGCACGTCGGCCCCATCGATCGTGTTGCTCACGAGCTGAGCCTCGGCGTCCAGCTCGGCATTGACGTTCCTGAACGCGAGCGGCGATTCGTCGAGAAGAGTGAAGCCTGATCCCGAGAGAGTGTATGTCCCCCCGCTCTCGAACTGCATGGTGTCGAGATCGAAGAGATCGACAGCCAGCCCCGGACCGGAATAGAGCGACAGCTTGGAGAATCCCACGAGGCTCAGGGACGTGTAGTCGCCGGCGCCTATGTAGAGAACGACGGCGTCCCCGGAATCGGGATCGATCTCGAGGATCGTGCTCTCCGCACCGGGCTGCCCGGAATCGATCACAGCCAGGGAGTAGAGGGTTCCGTCGGCGCGCGCCGCCAGATCCATGTAGATCCCGTGGCCTACTTCGAGGTCCGTCTCCTCAAGAACGGCCGCCGTTTCCTGGTCGATGCTGATCATCCTGCTCGTGGATTCGCTTAGTGCGAGGAGTCGTCCGTCAGGTGCGGCGCAGAATGCCCGCAGGTCCCCGTAGCCCGGTATGTTCCCGATGGGGCTCAGGCCGCAGATCCCCGGCGTGGTCAGGGTGTGGTACTCGACCTCGAAAAGCGCGGTGCCCGACGTCCCATACATCCTTCCTGACCGCATCAGCGCCACGCTGGTAAGCCCCACCGTATACTGGATCGGAAAGAGCGTCTCCGTCACGCCGATGAAGGTCACGTCACCCGTTTCCCGGTCGATCGACACGATACCGGGATCGCCGCCGCCGAACTCGTCGAGCGACGCGTAGGCCAGGGGGGTGGCGTAGAGATAGAACATGTTCCTGTCCGTCAGGCCGTCCTCGTCCAGATCGATTCCCTTGATGTTCTCGTCGGTCGACAGGAGGGGACGATCGAACATCAGCGAGAAATCCCTTTCCGTCGGAAAGCCGGGGATCTGGAAGTTCGGGATCTCGTTGCCCGGGTCGTCCACGTGCTCCCGGTGGGACTTCCACCACATGGCGTGCAAGGAAACGTCCGTCTCTCCATCGGCCGGAACGCTCGACAACACGCTGGGCGCAACGTCGGGATGGTTGTCGTAGTAGAAGTTCGGGAAATCGGAGGAACATGTTGTGAAGTAGCCAGGGTTCGGAACCCAGGGCTGGACACCGATCAGGTTCTTGATCGAGTTCCCCGTCCCGACGGGGATATAGACCGTGTACTCCATGTCCGGCAGGAGGCCGGGAACGGCATCCTCCGGTGCGCCGCGGCTCAGGTCGATCGGCACGGTCGGCACGTAGGGCGTGAACACGACCAGGTTGCCGATCTTTTCCCAAACGCCCCGGCCCGGAACGATGTTCCGGTCCCTGTCGAGAACCGACTCGGGGCCGCTGTAGTCGCTGCCCGCCTCGGCGTAGATCTGAAGGGAGTTGTAACCCGGCATCCCTTCGGGCTCGCCGGAGAACTTGAACACCACCTGCTGGCCAAGGGAGGCTGATTCGGGCGGACTCGTCGAACCGCCTTCCAGGTCGCCCAGGATCTCGGGATAGAGGACCGCCATGAGCGCCACCTCTCCCTCGCCGGGAAAGAAGGTCCCCGACGCGGAAGAGCCGCCCCCTCCTCCGCCGCCGCCGCAGCCGGAGATGAGGCCGAAGAGGCTGCAGAGAAGGAAAAGAGACAGCCAGCATCTTTTTCCTACCAGAGGACCGAAAAACCGCCTCTCCCGAGAAATCTCTTCAACAATCGGTGCTTCGAGTGTAACCATATCAACAACCCCACCTGGATCGGTTCCTCAGCCCGGTTCACGATTTATGCGGCAACCACCCCCACTTTACACGGATCGAAACTCAGATTCAGGCCTGTTACCGCACGTATTATACATCTCTCGAATAATATATATATAGCCTAGGAATATATAGCCATTGACGAAAGAAATCGTAACACTGCCGCTTTTTTTGCAGAATCTAAGGAAGTTGGCGTAGGATCGGGACGTCAGAAAGGGAGCTGTCCAGGGAACTGCTGGGAGCGTGATGGATCGATAGAACCTTCTGACCGTTCCGGCCGATTGATGAAACCGAAAAAAGAAAACAACCTCTTTCGCCTGCTCCTCATCGTCGGCCTCTCTGTCTCCGGCTTTGCCGTCTGGTTTTTTTTCCTCTCCGATGATCAGGATGCTGAGAGACGAGGGACGGCAAAGACCGCTCGGGTAGAAAAAGAGAGGCCAGCCCCTTCCGAACCGGCTCGCCTTGATGAGCAGCGGGGTCACCCCCCGAAGGATCCGGGCAAAGCGAAGCCGAGAGGGACCGAAGGGGAAACGGCTCTCGGCGGAAAGACGCCGCCTGCGGAGCCGCCTGTAATCGAAAGGAGTTTCATCCGCGGGTTCGTGGAGGAAGCCGGGACAGGGACCAGGGTGGCCGGTGCGAATCTGTACAGCGCCACCGACGTCGATGCCGCTTTCGGTTTCGACAGCGGCATCGCAGCCATCCCCCATGCCGTCACCGACGAAGGCGGCCGCTTCTCCCTCGAGGTGTCGCGGCCGGGCGCACACACCCTGGTCGTTCGCCACGACGACTACCGCGAGACCGTCACGCGCAACGTAGAGCCGGGAAGGGACCGCGTCGTCCCGATCGGCTTTGGATACTCCATATCGGGAACGGCTCTCGATCCGCGTGGCGCGCCGGCGGCCGGCGGAACGGTCCTTGTCACCGGCTTTCGCGGCGCCGGGCTTCGGCCGCTGGAGCACCGCGTCCCCGTCGATCCGCGCGGGACCTTCACGACGGCGAAGCTGCATCCGGGAGACTACATCCTCACGCTGGAGGAAGCGCCGGGCTACACCGACAAGTCGCTCTTCCTCGGATCGAAGAAGGTCCTGCTCCTGGACCGGGATGTGGAGCAGATCGTGGTCGGCTCGGAACCGGGAAGCGGCGCGATCAAGGGCTGCGTCCTGCTCCACAGGCTGCCGGTCCCGGATGCCGATGTCTTGATCCGCAACACGGACCATCTCATTATCGACGAGCCCGATCCCGGCTACTTCAAGGAATTCCGGCCGATGGCAACCACAGATGCGGACGGCTGCTTCCAGCTCTTCGGCATGAAGCCGGGAAGATATGCGCTGGAGTTTGCACTGCCCGACTGCCCGAGTTATCACAGAGACAGCTTCCCTGCTTACGCCGGCACCGGAGTCGTCGAACCTCAAGTGTTCGCTATCGTTGGTGGAACGATCAAGGGCCGTCTCGTCGATCATCGGACAGGCGAACCGGTGAAGGAGGAGGGCAGCTTCTGCTTCCTCACCACCCGGCATACTTCAGACGAATCAAGTGTACGGAGAATCCCTGTGACGAAGGAAGGTACCTTCAAGGCACGCGTTCCGGCTCCCGGTCACCATACCATCCTCTGCACAGCGCCCGGTTACGGAGCCGCCATGACACGTGTCCCACTCCGCGAACCGGGGATCAAAAACGTCGCCATCGAACTGCGTCCCGCAAAGACCATCGTGGTGACGGTGAAAAGCGACGTTCCCCTCGATCGCAGGTTCCTGAGCTTCACGATCAACTGTCCAGGCGCATCGACGCACAATGGATACCGCATGGAGCTTCCCGCATCCATCCTGAGCCGGGACAGTGCTGGGCGGTATATCATCCACTGCAACCGGTACGAAGAGGTGTGGTGGAAGAGGATCTACATCTCTTGCCTGTACAACGGCATACGGATCGCGCACGATACCGTTCCAGTCAACTATTCCCGTGATGAACCGGTGGCCTGCACCCTCACCCCGCCCCGATCGGTCCGCTTCAGCGGACGGCTCCTGACCGATCAGGGATCAGCCGTGGAGAATGCCACAGTCATTCTGCACCGGTCGGGAGACGCTCTGACCTATTTCCCGTCGATCCGGAATGAGTTGCCGTCGGGCCGCACCGATGCAACCGGATACTTCGAGATCACGGCACCGGAACCGGGACGATGGTTCGTCTGGTTCCAGGACGACTGCGGTTTCTTCATCCCCTCCAGGTCGAGCAGGAAGAGCAAGCCGATCGACCTCGAGAGGGGAATGACCGAACGCGATCTGCAGATCGGCGGCTATGCTCTCGCAGGCCGGCTGATCGATGCGGACACGGGGGAGCCAGTGTCAGGCGCACTCCTCGGTCTTCAGGACAGAAAGAAGCGGAAGCTCCCCAGAACCCCCAAGGGCCGCAAGAAGTCCCGGCCATACATTCATGCCGAAGTAAAAGAAAGAAGAGAGCGATGGATCACCAGAACCGTCGCGGATCGGGACGGGCGCTTCCTCTTCCGCTTTCTCCCCCCCTCGCCCCTGGAGCTCGAGATAGCTGCACCGGGTTTCCCCTGTGCGAAGCTGGAGAAGGTAGTTCCGCAGCACCGGAGCGGAAAGAAGGATCTCTGCATCAAGCTCGGTGCGGATGGCGGAGCATTCAGGCTGATCGTGGACTGCGACGGCCCTTCCCTCGACTCCCGGCTGGACGATGCCTGGGTGAAGATCGAGGACGACCACTTCCGGCTCGACGAGCTGCTCAGAGAGGATCATGGCGAGCGGATCTTCCTCTGCCGCGGCATCCCGCTCCGGGGCCGCGCCGATCGCAAGAAGGTGGAGGTCGAATACTACGACGGCCGCAAGCGATACACGGGCCGGGCCGTCGTCACGCTGAAAGAAAAAGAGATCGTCGACATCCCTGTCGTCCTCCGTTGAGCGCGGCAGGATCGATTCCTCTTGCACCGGCTTCCCCGGAAGTATCTAATCACCGTCATAGGCGTTTGGGATATCTACAATTCGCCCGTCCACCGGGCAGCAAGACGAGAAGGGAACTCTCTCATGACAGCTGGAAAAAAACGTCCGGATCCTGATCAGATCGAGAAGGAAGTCTCCGTCAGTCCCGACGGCGAGGAGTTCGCTCTTCCGGGCGAAAGGCAGTACGCCGCGGAATTCAAGCGAGTCGAGAAGCTGGCGGGCAAGGCCAGGGAGGAAGGAAAGGAGATCGTGGTCGTCATGGGCCTCGGGTTCGTGGGAGCCGTGATGGCCGCCATCGTGGCCGATACGACGGACAGGCGCGGCCGCCCCAGCAAGTTCGTGATCGGCTGCCAGAGGCCGAGCGTGCGGAGCTACTGGAAGATCCCCCTCCTGAACCGCGGAGTCGCTCCGGTCAAGGCCGAGGATCCCGAGGTGGACGAGATGATCGCGCGCTGCGTGCTGGAGAAGAAGACGTTTACCGCCACCTTCAACAACGACGCCCTCAAGCTGGCCGACTGCGTGATCGTCGATGTGCAGTGCGACTACCTGAAGCAGGACCTGGGGCACATGGACACGGGCGAGACGGACATGGCCGCTCTCGAGGCCACGATGCGGATCATCGGCCAGAAGATACCGAAGAAGTGCCTGACCCTTATCGAGACCACGGTGGCTCCCGGCACGACGGAGTTCGTCGCCTGGCCGATCCTCAAGAAGGCCTTTGCCGCCAGGGGTATCAAGGCCGCACCCGTCCTGGCGCACAGCTTCGAGCGCGTGATGCCCGGGAAGGAATACGTGTCGAGCATCCGCGACTTCTGGCGCGTCTGCGCCGGCTGCAACGTGACGGCCCGCAAGCGGGTCGAGAAGTTCCTCCGTCAGGTCCTGAACACGGACGATTTCCCGCTCACCGTGATGGACCGGCCGATCGAGTCGGAGACCACCAAGATCGTGGAGAACTCCTACCGCGCCACGATCCTCGCGTTCATGAACGAATGGAGCATCTTCGCCGAACGGAACGGCGTCGACCTGGTCAAGGTGATCGATGCCATCAAGATGCGCCCCACGCACAGCAACATCATCTTCCCCGGACCGGGGATCGGCGGCTACTGCCTGCCGAAGGACGGCGGCCTGGGATACTGGGCCTACAGGCACATCCTCGGCTTCGAGGACGGCGAGAGGATCTTCAAGATCACGCCCACGTCGATCGACATCAACGACACGAGAGCCCTCCAGGTGGCCGAGCTGACCCGTGACGCTCTGCGCAACATGTCCCGCTACATCGCTCACGCCGATGTCCTGATCTGCGGCGCCAGCTACCGCCAGGACGTGGGCGACACGCGCTACAGCGGCAGCGAGATCGTGGTGCGAAAGCTCACCGAGATGGGTGCGGAGATGCGCGTTCACGATCCCTACGTCGATCACTGGTACGAGCTCGAGAAGCAGGATGTCTACCCCGCGCCGGGAATGTCCTGGTCGCGCTTCTTCCGCAACCAGGACGACCTGAAGGACATCCGGGTGCAGCACGACCTGAAGAAGGCGGTCAAGGGCGCCGAGGCCGTGATCTTCGCCGTCCCCCACTCCGCCTACCTGGATATCGAACCAGACGACCTGGTCAAGTGGGCCGGCGGCCCCCTGGCCGTGATCGACTGCTTCGGGATCCTGCCGGACGAGAAGATCCGCCGGTACACGGAGCTCAAGTGCTGGGTCAAGGCTCTCGGAAGGGGCCACATCCAGCGCATCAGGAAGCAGGTGCTCAAGGAGCTGGCCGGAAGGTAACGGGGTGATGGAGCATCCCGTCCCGAACCGCCGAACTGCCGACGTAATTATCAAAAAATAAAGTTGTTACGCAAAATACGCATCACACTGAAGCACAAGACAATTATTTAATTCATTGTAAAATAGTAGGATATCTGTTGCTATTTTTGGTTCACGCTCTGCGGAAGCCGATCTTCCGCTCGTTCTCAGATAATCCGGCACCAGCAATCGGGAGGCTCTCAAGTGGATCAGGAGAGAGAAATTCCCAAAAGGTGTATCGATTGCGAAGAGTACGATACCTGCCCGTTCCCCAACCTCATGGAATATCTCAAGAAGCAGGTTCACGCTAAATTTCACGGAAACATCATCATTCCTTTCAAGGACGGCCATCCGGGCAAGGTGCGCCGCGAGGAGGTTGTTGATCTGACAAAATAGAATCTGAGAATAAAAACATTGCCGGGTAACCGCGAGAGTAGGGCCTGCCTGAAACATCATCCCAGAAGGGGATTCGATTCAAGGCAGGCCTTTTATTTTTGCCCTGTTCACAAGGACGTATCGTGCCGCGGTTCCTTCCGGAGGATTCCGGAATCGAAAGGTCATGCTGGAACTCATTCATGGAAAAGGAAGAGATCCCGAAACGGTGTGTCGATTGCGAAGAGGTCGAGACATGCCCCTTTCCGAGCTTGACGGAGTATCTCAAGCAGCTGGTGCACGAGAAGTTCCACGGCAACATCGTGATCCCTTTCAATGACGGCCACCCCGGCAAACTCCGCCGGGTGGAGATTGTAGATCTCAACGGCGATCTAAAATTCGAGGAAAGAAGGTGATTCATGGTTGAAGGCGAAAAATACGTGAAGATCGACAACGACGGATTCATGACCCGGGAGAAGCAATGGACGCGAGAACTCGCCGAATTCCTTGCACGCGAAAATCGCATCGTTGACGACAAGCTCTCCGACGATCACTGGAAGGTGATCGAGTTCATCCGCGAGTATTACCTGAATTGCGACACCGGTCCCTCGATCGTGAGGATCGGAAGGGCCACCGGTCTTTCGCCGAATAGGATCTGCGAGCTCTTCCCCTGCGGCGTGGCACGCGGCGCCTACCGACTGGCAGGGCTTCCCAAACCGAGCGGCTGCATTTGAGCTGATCCGGACAGGAAGATCTCTGGCCGCATGAGACCGGTCTCCGGGACGCCGGGGACCGTCAGGATCTGGAAACCGCTTAACGACTATCGAGGTGTCTGAAATGACTGCATTCGAAAGGTTTGTTCTCCACTTTCTGCCGTACGCAACGATTGTCCTGTTCCTTGTCGGCATGATCTACCGTCTGAGAATCTGGTCCCGGCTTCCGCAGCCCTCGATGACTCTATTCCCCCAGCCCTCGGGGGGCGACAAGAAGGGAATCCTCGCGGAAGTCTTCTTCTTTCCCAAGCTGTTCCGGTCGGACAGGGTCCTGTGGTCGCTGGCTTGGATCTTTCACATCGCGCTCGCCCTGATCGCCATCGGTCACCTCAGGGTCATCGTCGACTTCTCCTTCCTTTGGGAAGCCATCGGCATGACTCCGGCGGATGTGGATTCCATGTCGGCCACCCTGGGCGGTGCGGCCGGGATCGTGATCCTCGTTGTGCTGCTCGGAACCATCGCCAGGAGGATGGTCTTGCAGAGGGTGCGGGAGATCTCGACCGGGGGCGACTGGATCGCTCTCTTCCTCCTACTGGCCATCCTGACCACAGGCAACATGATGCGTTTCCGCGACCACTTCGACCTGTCCCAGACGCGCGACTGGTTCCTTGCGCTGATCACCTTCTCCCAGGCGACACTACCCCCGGGCGGCGCTTTCATCTGGCACATTTTTCTGGGTCAGCTTCTCTTCATCTACATCCCTTACAGCAAGATCCTCCACTTCGGCGGGATCTTCTTCAGCCAGACCGCAATTCACAGGAGTTAACAGTGAACGAACAATCAATCGAAAAGGTCGTGAACGGGATCAAGGCGATCAGGAACGCACCGGCAGCCCTGCGCCTTTCCATGGAGATTTGCGTCAAGTGCGGAACCTGCGCCAAGGAATGCCCCATCTACTTCGGCAAGAGCGAGAGGGATCTGAATCCTGCAGCACGATCCGATCTGATCCGGAAGATCTACAACAGGTTCTACACGCCCGCCGGCAAGTTGAAGCACCTGTTCAACGGCACTGCGCCGCCGGTCAGCAAGGAAGAGCTCGAGGAGTGGGCCAAGGTCTTCTACGAGTGCACGGCCTGCCGCCGCTGCGCCCGGTTCTGCCCCATGGGACTCGACAACTCGGTCATCACGCGCAAGGGGCGTGCTCTCCTCGACTCGGTGGATATGACGCCGCCCTTCCTGCTCAAGGTGATCGAGGCATCCCTCAAAACGGGCAACACCGATGGCGCTCCGCCCATAGCACTCCAGGAGGCGGCCAAGTTCCTCGAGGAGGAGATCAAGGAAGAGGCCGGTGTTGACGTGAAGATCCCGGTCGACAAGGATCATGCCGACGTCTTCTTCGTCCCCCCCTCCGGTGATATTCTCGTCAATCCCGAGTCGGTGATGGGAACGGCCAAGGTGTTCCACATCCTCGGCGTGGACTGGACCATGTCGTCGAAGGCATTCGACGGCGCCAACTACGGCCTCTTCACCGGCAATGACGAGGCCATGAAGGAGGACAACAAGCTCTACATCGAGGAGGCGAAGAGGATCGGCTGCAAAACGCTGATGATGGGCGAGTGCGGCCATGCCCACCGTATCATGAAGTTCATGATGGAAAAGGCCAAGTGGTGGGGTGAGCTGCCCTTCGAGATCACCAATATCCTCCAGTTCACGGCCAAGGCCGTCCAGGAGGGAAAGATCAAGTTCGACAAGAGCAGGAATCCCGATCCGGTCACTTATCACGATCCCTGCAACTTCGGACGCAGCTGCAACATCGTTGATGAGCCCCGCATCATCATCAAGGCGTGCTGTGCGGACTATCGTGAAATGACGCCTTCCGGTTCGGAAAACTGGTGCTGCGGAGGAGGCGGCGGCCTGTCCGCCATGGACTCGATCAAGGAGTTCCGCATGACCATCTCGGGCAGGAAAAAGGTGGAGCAGGTCAAGGCCACGGGAGCCAAGTACGTGGCGTCGCCTTGTTCGAACTGCAAACGCCAGTTCACACAGCTCATGGAGCATCACGAGCTGGACGTGGGAACCGGCGGACTGCACGACCTCGTTTCCAACGCCATCCTGTACGAGTAGAAGAAAAAGGTGTCGGTGCTGCGGAGGATCTAGCTCGTCCCCTCGTCTACCCGCGTCGAGAGTCACACGCGGGGACTGAGACCCGCGATCTTGCAGGCGCCCCGGTGGTAGCCCCCCGGAAAGAGCTCGTTCAATTCGTTCAGCGTAAGATCGGCGCGCTCGCAAATCTCACACACGAGGGGCACGGTGCCCGTCTTGGCAAAGCAGGCTCTGATCAACTCGATCACCTGCCAGTGTTTCTCGGTGAGCCCCCCTTCCAGCCCGTGGTCCGCGGCTGTTTTGAGAGCGAAGCCACTGTTCCAGTCGGAGGAGTCACGGAGAAAGCCGAGGGGACACGTGGGAGTTCGATCCCGGCCGGCAGCCGTGGTTTCATAGGTGAACCACACGTTGACGTTGACCATGAACCTGTGTGAAAGCCCGGCGATACGGAACGCACCCCGATGATAGCCCGCAGGGAAGAGCGCGCGCATGTCATCGAGCGAAAGGTCGAAGGTGCGGCACGCCTGATGTAGGAAGGGGATATCGCCCTTGTCCTCGGCATACTGCCTGATGAAGTCGATCACTCCCCAGTGACGCTCGGTCAGGCCTCCCTTGATACCCACAAGATCGGCCATGCCCTCGGCGAAGTTGCGGTCCCACTGTTCGGAAGGATCGAGATACCCATGCGAATCGAGCTGATACGATCTGTTGCCGAATGTGACTGTATCCAACGTCGTTCTCCTTAATCGAGAATCGCTGCACCTCGGCGACACCGATCACGCTACGCCGTCCAGCCTACTGGTTGTAGCCCATCTGCTCGAGCTGCTCGATCGATTCCTGGCTCATGCGGCGCGTCTGGATGACCACGTCCTTCTTGAGCAGTTCGATCTTGTTCAGCAGCGTGGTCTTTATCCGGTCCTTCACGGAAGACGGCTCGTCGATCAGGTTCGAGAGCTCGAAGGGATCCTTCTGCAGATCGTAGAACTCGTCCTGCCCGGCGGACCACCAGATGTACTTGTACCGCCTGTCCTGAAGCGAGAACCTTCGACCCTTCTCGGCCTTCTCCTCCAGCGACCTGGGAGAGAAGTGACGACGCTGGGCAAGAGCGGTGCCCGGCAGGTCCGCCTCGCCCGAACCGTCCAGGAGGGGAATGATCGAGCTGCCCTGCATCGGGTATTGCTGGCTTCCCGGCTCCTCTCCCGCCAGTGCGAGGACTGTCGGCAGGATGTCGACGGTCTGGACCACGAAATCGACGCTGCGCCCGCTGTTCCGGCCGGACGAGTAGTGGACGATCAGGGGGACGTTGATCAGCTCGTTGTAGATGTTGCGGCCGTGCCCGAGCCAGGAGTGGCTGCCCAGGCCTTCGCCGTGATCGGCCGTGATGATCCAGATCGTCTCTCCCTCGAATCCCATCTCCTCGATCCGGCGCTTCATCCGGCCCAGCTCGGCATCGACGAACCTGATCTCCGCGTCATAGGCAGCGACCTTCTCGAGCAGCTCCTCCCGTCCTCCGGGATAGAGGCTCTCGTCGAGATGCCTCTCCTCCACAAGGTACCGGGCCATGGCCTCTCGCTCGGCGGCGCTTGCCGGCGTCACCTTCTCCAGATACCCGGCAGGAGGGGTCAACGGTTCGTGGGGATCGAAGAAATGAGCCCAGAGGAAGAAGGGCCCGTCCCGGTCCAGCTTCTCGAGCTCCCCGAGCGCCCTGTCCACGTTCCTGTCGGCCCGGCGATATCCGCCCTCGTCGAGAAAGGCCTTGATCCCGTCAGCCGGCACATCGGTGAGGATGGGATCGTTGAACGATTCGAAACCCTGATGCAGATTGGACTTCCAGAAATGCTGGTGCGTGCTGGCCACACCCACGGTGCGATAGTCGGCCTGGCGCAGCTTCTCGGCCAGGGTGGAGAAGACGTTGTTCAGCACATGGCCGTTCTTCAGGACCCTGTGCTGCACAGGATAGAGCGACGTGAAGAGCGACGTGTGCGACGGCGCCGTGGTGGAGCTGCAGCTGAAGGCTCCTTGAAAGAGCACCCCCTCCCGGGCCATGGCGTCGATCTCCGGCGAGGTGTCGGAGGGGTAGCCGTAGCAGCCCAGGTGATCGGCCCGCAGCGTATCGAGGGTGATCAGGATGATGTTCGGCCTGGGGCGGTCGCGAAAGCAGCAGTACCAGACCAGGAGCCCGATCAGCCCCGCCGCCGCCACGACGATGAGTATCGGTTTTGTCTTCCCTTCGAGCACAATCGATCCCTCTTTCAGGCGGCCTTGCGGAAAAAGCGGCATCGTGCCGCCCCGCAGGAACGAAGCGGTGCATTATAATAGTCATGATCGGCAATCCGCGTGGCTATTGCCATTTTTTTTAGATCTGGTAACCTGATCCGGCTTTCACCGTCGTATTGCGATATTTGGATATGAAAAAACAATGAACGACAACCTCTCTCTCTCGAACCGGATCGCGGTCTTCACCGGCAAGGACCGCAGCGAGCTGACCCGCAAGGACCTGCTCGACGTGGTGCAGAAATTCGAAATCCAGCGCTTCACCTTTCATTACACGGCCGTCGACGGCAAGCTGAAGGAGCTCAAGCTGCCTTTCACCACGCTCCACCAGGCCGAGCGCATCCTCGCCCAGGGCGAGCGCGTGGACGGCTCCTCGCTCTTCAAGGGGCTGGTCGACTCGTCGCTCTCCGACCTCTACGTCGTGCCGGTCTACAGGACGGCCTTCCTCAATCCCTTCGAGAGCCGGAGCCTCGACTTCGTCTGCCGCTTCCTCGACCGGAACCACGAGCTGGCGTCCCACACGACGGACAACATCCTGGGCAAGTCGGCGATCCGGTTCCGCGAGAAGACGGGATTCGACTTCTGGGCGCTCGGGGAGCTGGAGTTCTTCCTGATCTACGATCCGGAGACGTCGCTCTACCCGATCCAGAGCCAGGGCGGCTACCACGCGGCCAGCCCCTTCGTGAAGACGTCGAAGGTGATCAACGAGATGGTGAAGCATATCTCTCGGATCACCGGCAAGGTCAAGTACGCCCACGCCGAGGTGGGCTACATCAAGGAGATCCACAGCCGCAACCCGGTGCTCAACAAGAAGAGCGCGGAGCAGCACGAGATCGAGCTTCTCACCGCGCCGGTGGAGGACATGGCGGACTTCATCTCCCTGGCCCGGTGGGTGATCCACACCGTGGCGCACCGCCACGGCATGCTGGCCACCTTCGCCCCCAAGCTAAACGAGGGCACGGCCGGCAACGGCCTCCATTTCCACATGGAGCTGAAAAAGGACGGCAGGAACGTGATGGTCGATAACGGCCGCCTCTCCGCCGAGGCGCGCAAGCTCATCGCCGGCCTCTGCACCCACGCTCCCACGCTGTCGGCTTTCGGGAACTCGGTGGCCTCGTCGTTCCTCCGCCTCGTGCCCAACCAGGAAGCCCCGACAAAGATCTGCTGGAGCGATATGAACCGCAGCGCCCTGATCCGCGTGCCCCTCGGATGGATCAAGAGCCGCAACCTCGCCCTGAAGGTCAATCCGTCGCAGAAGGAGCCCTTCGACGACAGGGACGCGCGGCAGACCGTGGAGATCAGGTCGCCCGACGGTTCGGCCCGGGTCTACCTCTTCCTGGCCGGCCTCACCATGGCGGCCACGTCAGGTCTCACCGAACCCGGCATGGAGGAGCTGACCGACCAGTATCACCAGGAAGGGAACATCTTTCACGACAAGGAGAAGTTCGAGCACCTCGCCGCCCTGCCGGTGAGCTGCGTGGACTGTGCCGATCTCCTCGAGCGAAAGCGCGGCCTCTACGAGAAGGACGGGATCTTCCCGCCCGCCGTCATCGACTACGTGATCCGCCAGCTGAGAAGGGAGAAGGACAGGGATCTGGCCCGCCATCTCTCGGAGCTTCCGGCCGACGACCGCCTTTCCGAGACGCGGCAGATCATGCACAAGGACATCTACAGGAACTGAGCGAACCCGCATCTCCCGGGCTCGCCGGACCGTCGATCTCAGTATCCCAGAGCTTTCAGCTTCTCGCGCTGCTCGGCGTCCATCTCGTCAACGGGCTTTCGCTTGGCGAAGTCGCCGGCCCATCGATCGAGCTCGGCCTCGAGAGCGGCAGCCTCCTTCTCGAAGGCGGGATTGCGCAGCACGCTCGTCGTCTCGCCCGCGTCGTTCTCGAGGTTGAACAGCTCGCGCCGGCTGTCCTGGAACGGGGTCGAGATGAACTTCCACGGTCCGCGGCGAACGGACTTCGATTTCATGAAATTGGGACGCCGCGCCCCCTCCTCCACTTCGTAGGGCTTGCAGGCCTCGGAAAAGATGAACTCGGGGCCCTCGCCCCCGCCCTCTCGAAGGAGATCGAGAAAGCCCGTTCCGCGGAACTCGGACGGAACGTCGATGCCCGTGAGCTGCAGGAGGGTGGGCGACAGGTCGATGTTGCTCAGCGGCGTGCCGATCCTCTTCCCCGCTTCGACCCCCCCTCCGGGCCACGACATGATGAGAGGAATCCGGACATTGGTGTCGAAGAGAAAGAGACCGTGGTCGAAGTAGTCGGCGTGCTCCCAGAACGTCTCGCCGTGATCGGCGGTGAACACGACCAACGTCTCCTCGCCGAGCCCGAGCTCCCGGACCGCGTCGAGGAGACGCCCCACCTCGTGGTCCGTGAAGGCGACCTCGCCGCAGTAGAGAGCGTGGAGGTCCCTGCAGCGCTGATCGGGAACTCCTTGGCTCTGGACCAGGTACTTGCGGGCATCGAGCACATTGCTGATCGAGCCGTACGCGGGATCCGCCCCCCTGGGGCAGTACGGCTCGCGGAAGGGATCCGGCTGGTCGTAGGGCCAGTGGGGATCGAAGTAGTGAACCATGGCGAAAAAGCGCCTCTCCTTGCCGCGGCCCTTCAGCCACGAGATGACCGAGTCGGTCACGTGCTCGCCGCGCCGCACCAGCTTGTTGTGCGGAAGGCCGGTGTCGGTCGTGAACTTGTCGTCGAAAAGATCGAATCCTTCGGCCATGCCGAACTCGCCGCTGATGCAG
Organism: uncultured Phycisphaerales bacterium; assembly: GCA_964482235.1. Taxonomy (GTDB): domain Bacteria; phylum Planctomycetota; class B15-G4; order B15-G4; family CAYZWU01; genus CAYZWU01. Next base: position 81,880 of record CAYZWU010000014.1, on the reverse strand, counting down.
TAGCTTGCCACGAACGCCGCCGTCTCGAAGCCGGCATCGCGGAACACCTCGCTCACGCGCAGGCGGTCCTTGCCCAGGGCATAGCCGTTCCGGAACGCGCCATGATCCTTCGGGTGGGTCGACGTGAGCAGCGAGGCGAAGGACGGCAGGGTGGTGGGAATCACGGTGTTGAAGTCGTCGAAGAGTGTTCCGCTCGCGGCCAGCCTGTCGATGTTCGGGCTGAGCGGCTTCTCGCAGCCATAGCAGCCGAGGTGATCGGCCCGGAGAGTGTCGACAACGATGAGCAGGACGTTTTCCGGCGTTCGCTCCTTTCCCCTGGCCAGGAACAGGAGAAGGCCGGCCACGAAAACCATGGCCCCGATGACCAGGAGCACAATCATGACCGGTGTACTTTGCCCCGCTTCCGCTGTACGCGCTCTTTTCTTCACGATCGCTCCTCGATTCACGGACCGTCTATCTCGCACCCGCCGCGCCGCTCATTCTATCGTCGGGAAGAAGCAAAGGAAAGCCGTCCCGTCCCTTCCGACCGAAATGGAAGTTGACCCGGAGAAGGATGCTGCTGTAAATACGCTGACATCGGACCGATGTTGAGGAGAATTCCCATGAAGCGATACGAAAAGCTGGCCGGCCTTGCCGCCGTGGCGGCGCTGATCGTCTACTCCCTGGCCTGCCGTCCCGCCTGGAGTCCCGACGGCACCAGGGTCGTGTTCACCTATGGCAACGACGATCTCGTGGGTCTGGCCATGCATGACCTGCGCGACGGCTCGACACGCAGCCTGATCTCCTTCTCCGGGGAGATGAGGGAGTCGACGATCCAGACGATCTTCGACGGCGAACGGGTGCTGGCTCTTCGCTTCGACAGCAGGAAGTCGGACGACGAGGAGGAAGAGGGAAGGGAGATCACGCTTTTCGTCTTCGACAGCGCCACGTCCTCGCTGTCGAACCTCGGAAGGCTCTGGGCGCACGACATCAAGATCTCGCCGGCCGTCGCCCCGGTCAGCGACGGCAAGGGCGGCCTCTGGCTCGGCGGCGTCGAGGAGGGAGGCCCGTGCCTCGTCAAGATCGACCTGAAGGAGAACTCGATGCGCGGATCGGGGCCGTTCCAGACCATGGTCGAGGGCCGGCGCCACGACAAGATCTACGTCCTCGGCAAGTCGAAGGAGACGATCTACTTCGCGGCGGGCAGCGAGGACGAAGGCGTCGTAGAAATCGGAACATTCTGCCCCGAGAAGGAGGAGTTTCATCTCCTGGCAAGGGAGAGCGGCCTCGATATGGAGTCGTCGCCCGCATTCGTGGCCGCCGCGTCCGATGGATCGCGGATCTGCGTCCCCCTCATGCTGAAGGGAGAGACGCTGAACCTCCTGTTCGTCGAGGGCAAGGGCGGCAACCTCTCCCGCTTCACCCTGCCGATGAAGGTGGAGTCCGGCGGCGGAGTGGTCTTCGCGCCCGGCTCCCGGACCGTCTGGACGGCCTTCATCACCGATGAGGAGCGCGGCGAGGCAGGCCGGCCCATTCTGGCGGAGATCGATCCGGAGAAGGGCATTCTCCGGCAGGTCGAGATCCCCATGGGATCGAGCGAGGCCGACGATCAGATGGGCGTGACCCTGCAGCCCTCGATCTCCCCCGATGGAAGATGGCTGGCCCTCAACAGCAGTTACGCGGTCGAGGATCCCCGGGAAGGGCGGCTGCTTCTCCTCGATCTCGAGGCCGAGAAAGGGGTGTGGCGCGATGTGGCTCCCCCCTGGCCGCGCCGCTAGAGATTGCGAGGTTCTCCCCTTGGACACGCTCACCCTGATCCGAGACGCGGCCGAAAGCCTCTGCCGGGGAGGCGGCGACACGATCTTCTGCCCGCGCTGCATCGGAGTCTGGGGCGGCGCAGCCCTGGCTCTGCCCGTCATCGTCCTGAGCAGACGGAAGACCTCCCTGATTCTCGCCGTGCTGCTGACCCTCTTCTTCCTCCAGATGCCCGTTTTCGGATGGGGGAAGATCGCTCTCCCGGAAGCCGGCAAGGCTCTCTCCGGGCAGCTCTTCGCCCTGGGCGCCCTGTACGGACTCTCGGCCTGCCCGACCAAGCGCTGGCTTAGAGGAAAAGGCGGCACGTCGAAGGTACCGCTCGTCCCCTTCCTGATCATTGCCTCGGCAGGCATCGGCGCGCTCCAGATCCTCCTGGCGGTCAAGAAGCCACTGGCCGTCGCCATCCTGGACTATCTCTCCCTCGTGGGAATGACTGCCGCGCTGCTTCTGGCTCCCGTCACGCTGCTGGCCGTCTTCCTGCCCGGCCGGAAGTCAACAAGCTTTGAAGAAGAATCCTGACGGGACGGAGATGAAGAACTCCGTCGGGACGGTTATAAAGAAACCGTCGGGCCCGAAACGTTGTTGCCAGGTACGGCCGCTCCTGATGAAATCGACTTCCCATGAATGCCATCGCCGTCATCGCCGCCCTCCTGCTCGCCCTGCTGCCTCCCGAGGCTGACGAGAAGCTCAAGGAGTTCAAGCGGGCGTTCCGGTCGTCAAAGGAGCCCGCGCAGCTGCAGGAGCGCCGGACCGCGGCGCTGAAGGAGCTCACTGCAGGCGGCGCCCTGACGGCGGCCCATGCCGATGCCCTGATCGACGCCCATGCCCAGCTGGAGAAGGAGCTCCTTCCCATCGAGGAGAAGCGCCGCGCCTTCCTCCGGAACAAGCTGAAGAACAAGAGGCTCAAGATCCGTGCGGACCTCGACCCGCTGAGGAAGCTCCAGGAGTCGATACGAGCGGCCTTGATGAAGATGGAGGAGGAGGCTGCCGTCGGGAGCGCCGCGAAAAGAGCACTCTCGGACAGCAAGATCGGGCTCTCCCTCAGGATCGCGCTGGCGGGCCGAGCGAAGAGCCTCGGCAAGGAGGGGTGGCGGGAGCTCGAACGCCTTCTCAGGCGAACGAAGCATCCGGGCGAGCTCCTGACCGCCCTCGCGGCGGCCCGCGGCCTCGGCGGCTCGTCGAAGCCCCTGGGAGACCGGATCATCTCCCGCCTGGAGCACGACGAGCCCGCCGTCCGCGAGGCGGCGGCCGCGGCGCTGGCAACGGTCTGCCTTCCCGAATCGATCGTCCCGCTGGTCGATTGTCTCGAGGTCGAGAAGGGCCGCACGCAGCAGCGGATCGCCGATGCTTTGCAGATTCTCACGCACCAGAGCTTCGGCACCTCGATCTATGCCTGGAGGAAATGGCTGGCCAAGGATGGCCGGGACTTCATCAGCGGGAAGGTCGAGCTCGGCGGGGGCAAGATCGCACGATCCGCCTCGAAATCGCCCACCTACCACGAGATTCCCATGGACGGCCTCTCGATCCTCTACGTGCTGGACTCCTCGAACTCGATGAAAAACCTGATGGTCAGCCCCAAGAAAAAAACGGGAAGCGAGAAGGAGACAAGATTCCATCGCGCCACGAACGAGCTGATCCGGGCCCTGCGCAGCCTCCCCCCCTACAAGAGGTTCAACATCATCACCTTCGACGGAAAGGTCCGGCTCTTCGAGGCCGGGATGGCCGACGCGTCGCCGAAAAACATCGAGAAAGCCTGCCTCTGGGTCAACTATCTCAAGATGAGGTTCGGGACCCAGCTCTACGATGCCGTTGATCTGGCTTTCATCCTGGCAGGCCGGCCGCTCGAGGACCGCTACTACGATTCGGCGATCGACACGATCTTCATCCTCACCGACGGATATCCCCTGAAGGGGAACAAGAACGATCCCTTTGACACGATTATCGCAGCCGTGGCACGCTGGAACCTGAATCGCCGTGTAGTGATTCACACCATCGGCCTGGGCGACAACATTCCTACGAAAAAGCTCAGGCAGTGCGCCGAGCGGAACGGGGGGCGCTTCGTTCACGAGAAATCACGGAAGAAGTGACAGGCACTCCTTGCCATTGCTGCGGGGATGCTCTTTCGAAGAAGCGCAACGCGGATCGGGAGAGGCGACCTCCGGGTCAATTCCCGTACATCACGCCGATCTCCTTGCGGAGCCAGGCCTTGGCGATCCGCCAGTCCTTCTTCACCTTCCTAGATGAGATATCGAGGACCTGCGCCGCCTCCTCCACGCTCAGACCGCCGAAGAAGCGAAGCTCCACCACCTCGGCGATGGGCGGGTCCCTCTCGGACAGGCGGGTCAGGGCCGAGTCGAGATCGAGCAGATCGCTCATCGTCATCCCGATGGTGGCGACGGCGTCGTCGAGGGGCTCTCTCTTCCGGTCGCCCCCCTTCTTCTGCCGGCACTTGCCGCGGGCATGGTCGATCAGGATCCGCCTCATGGCCCGGGCTGCCACGCGGAAGTAGTGGGCCCGGCTTTCCCAGGTCATCTCCTCGTCACCCACGAGACGGAGATAGGCTTCGTGGACAAGAGCCGTGGTCTGCAGGGTGTGATCGCTCCGCTCGCGGCTCATGTAATGGCTGGCCAGGGCGCGCAGCTCATCGTAGACGAGAGGAAACAGGGCCTCCCCCGCCCCGCGTTTCCTTGCGCTGAGATCGGCAAGAAGTCTGGTGACATCGCTACGCGGTGACCCGTCATCGCTTTGCGGTGACCCGCCGTCGCCTCGTGGTGACCCGTCATCACTTCGTAGTGACACGTCCGCAGCCCCCTGTTCGAGTGTCCCCCCTCGCAGCCGCGTGAAAAAGCATCTAGGTCGAAGAGAGGCCTGCTACCCCTCTTCAACGTCGATCTCCACGAGGGGATCGCCGAAATTGGCGAGATCGCCTGCCTGGAAGTGGATCTTCCGGACAACGCCGTCCACATCGGCAAGGATCTCGTTCTGCATCTTCATCGATTCGACAATGAGGAGGGCTTGACCGCAGGCGACCTTCTCGCCCTCCTCGACCAGCACCTCCACGATTTTACCGGGCATGGGCGTCTCGATCAATCCGCTGCCTCCGCCGGCAACGCCGCCCGAGGCCGACTCGCCGGCCTTGTCGGGATCCTCGAGAACGTACTGCCTTCCACCCACGCCGAGAACCCACTCCTTCTCGCCGCGCACCAGGTGCGCCAGGACGGAGCGGCCGTTCATGATGAAGGAGAGCAGGCTTCCGGAAGCCTGGCAGGCATCGATCGTATATTCCTTATCGCCCAGGCGGGCCTTGAAGAGCTCACCGCTCTTCTCGAGCTCCACCGTGTACGTCTCGCCGCCGAAGAGAAATTCGTACTGCATCTTGAGCCTCCTTCAGCGCCCCAATCCGATTTCCCACGAACCCTCGGTCTGCCACGGCGTCACGGCCGCGACCTTCCCCTGGCCGGCCGCCGACGGCTTCCTGTGGAATTCGGCCAGAGCGGCAGCCAGCACGACTTCGTCCGGAGGCGTTTCCCCGGCCTTGTCCTTCCACTCCTTCATGTGCCTGTCGATGAAGTCGGTGTAGGTTTCACCGCGCAGGAACGCCTCGTGGGCGAGAAGATCCCTGAGAAAGGAAATCGAGGTGCGGATCCCGAGGATCACGTAATTCTCCAGCGCGGTGAGCATCTTCCGCCGCGCCAGCTCCCTGTTCTCGTCATAGACGACCAGCTTGGCCAGGATCGGATCGTAGAAGGTGGAGACCTCGTATCCCTCGTAGATGCCCGAGTCGTTCCGGACGCCGGGCCCCCACGGCTCCTTGAGGAAGCTGATCGTGCCCGACGAGGGCATGAAGCCCCGCTCGGCATCCTCGGCGTAGATCCGGCACTCGATGGCGTGCCCGCGCTGGACCAGGTCGCTCTGCTCGAAGGGGATCTCCTCGCCGCGGGCGATCCGGATCTGCCACTTCACCAGGTCGACTCCCGTGGTGAACTCGGTGACCGGATGCTCGACCTGGATCCTGGTGTTCATCTCGAGGAAGTAGAAGCTCGTGTCCTTGTCGAAGAGGAACTCGATCGTCCCGGCGCCGCGATAACCGGCAGCCCGCGTCGCCGTCACGGCCGCCTCGCCCATCCTGCTGCGGATCTCCGGCGTGAGCACCGTGGAGGGCGTCTCCTCCACGAGCTTCTGGTGCCGCCTCTGGATCGAGCACTCCCGCTCGAAGAGGTGCACCACGCGGCCGTGGTTGTCGGCAAGCACCTGGAACTCGATGTGGCGCGGCTGCTCCACGCACTTCTCGACGTAGACGGTCCCGTCGCCGAACGCCGCAGCCGCCTCGCGCGTGGCGGACTCGAGGGTCGGCTTGAGCTGAGCGATATCGGTGACGAGGCGCATCCCCTTGCCGCCGCCGCCGGCCGCCGCCTTGACGAAGAGAGGCGGTTCGATCCGGCTCGCCTCCTCAACCACGCGGTCGAGCTCGTCAATGCTGCCCGTGGTGCCGGGGACAACGGGAACGCCGGCCTCCTCCATGATCCTGCGGGACACGACCTTGTCACCCATCGACCGGATCGCCTCGGAGGGCGGGCCGATGAAGATCAGCCCCTCGGCCAGGCAGCGATCGGCGAAGCCTGCGTTCTCGGCGAGAAATCCGTAGCCCGGATGGACGGCGTCGGCCCCGGCCTCCCTGGCCGCCGCGATCAGGTTGTCGATGTTCAGGTAACTCTCCATTGGCGACGGCGGTCCGATGCAGACAGCCTCGTCGGCCATCTGGACGTGCAGCGACTCCCTGTCGGCCTCGGAGTAGACGGCCACGGCCGGGATTTTCATCTCCCGGCAGGCGTGGATGATCCGAACAGCGATCTCGCCTCTGTTGGCGATCAGTATCTTTTTCATTGTCCTCTCCCCCGCACGGCCCAGCTCGGCTTGCGCTTCTCGAAGAAGGCCCGGATCCCCTCCTGGCCCTCCTCGGAGACGCGGAGCCTCGCGATCATCTCGGCGTTGTACTGCCGGCACTCCTCGAGCTGCATCTTCGGTGTCTTGCGCACCAGATCCTTGGCCCAGCGGAGCGCCTGCGGGCTGGCCACGCGAAAGTGATCGATGTACTCGTCCACCGTCTCGTCCAGCTGCCCCGGAGAAACGACCCGGTTGGCCACACCGATATCGAGCGCCTTTTCAGCCTCGATCCGCTGCCCGGTGAGAAAGAACTCCCTGGCGTTGCGCGGGCCCACCCGCTCGATCACGTAGGGCGCGATGCAGGCCGGCACCAGGCCGAGCTTCACCTCGCTGAGAGAGAAGAGGGCCTTTGTCGACGCCACCACGATATCGCAGGCCGAGGCCACCCCCACGCCGCCGCCGAAGGCGGAGCCGTTGACCCGTGCGATGGTGGGAACGGGGCAGGTGTAGATGGCGTACATGAGATCCGCCAGGCCGAGGGCGTCGTTCAGGTTCTCCTCGTAGGAGAAACCGGCCATCCGCCCCATCCAGTTCAGATCCGCGCCGGCGCAGAAAGACTTGCCCTCGCCGGTGACAACGATGCACCGCTCTTCCCGCGATTCGTTTTCCTTCCCGGCCACGGACCGGAACGCGTCGGTGAGCTCGGCGATCAATATCTCGTTGAAGGCGTTGTGCACGTCCGGGCGGTTCAGCGTGAACCGGGCCACATCGTCCTTCTGCTCGATCTTTATCGTCTCGTACCTGTCAGGCACTCTGTTCCTCCCTTGATTCGACCCCTCTGCTTGGATCACATCCTGAAAACACCGAACTCCTGGTTCGGGATCGGAGTGTTGAGCGACATGGCGATGGCCAGGCCGAGCGCCGTGCGCGTGTCGCCCGGTTCGACGATACCGTCGTCCCAGAGCCTGGCCGTGGCGAAGTAGGCCGAGCCTTCGTGCTCGTACCGCTCCAGGATCGGCTTCTTGAACGCCTCCTGCTCGTCGGGCGTCATCGTCTTGCCCTCCTTCCCGAGGCGGGCCATCTTGACGGAGAGGAGCACGCCCGCTGCCTGCTCGCCGCCCATGACCGAGATCTTCGCCGTGGGCCACATCCAGAGGAGACGGGGAAAGTAACCGCGGCCGCACATGGCGTAGTTGCCCGCGCCGTGGCTGCCGCCGATGATCAGGGTGAAGCGCGGCACCTGGGCCGTGGCCACGGCGTGGACCATCTTGGCCCCGTCCTTGGCGATGCCGCCGTGCTCGTACTCCTTGCCCACGATGAATCCCGTGATGTTCTGGAGGAAGATCAGGGGGATCTTGCGCACGCAGCAGAGCTCCACGAAGTGGGCGCCCTTCTGGGCGCTTTCCCTGAAGAGAACGCCGTTGTTGGCCACGATCCCCACGGGATAGCCCATGATCCGCGCGAAGCCGGTGACCAGGGTGGTGCCGTAATGCTCCTTGAACTCGTGGAACCGGCTGCCGTCCACCAGACGGGCGATCACCTCCTTGACATCGAAGTGCTTCATCAGGTCCCTGGGCACGATCCCGAGGATCTCGTCCGGATCGTAGGCCGGATCCTGGGGCTCGCTCATGTCGAGCCCGTGCTTCGTCCGGGAAGGCACGTTCTCCATGATATTGCGGCAGATGCGGATCGCATCCTCGTCGTCCACGGCGTAGTGGTCGGATACGCCGGAGATCCGGCAGTGCACGTCGGCGCCGCCGAGCTCCTCGGGAGTGACGTCGACTCCCGTGGCCGCCTTGACCAGGGGCGGGCCGCCGATGAAGATCGTCCCCTTCCCCTTGACGATGATCGTCTCGTCCGACATGGCCGGCACATAGGCCCCGCCGGCCGTGCACGATCCCATCACCGCCGAGATCTGGGGGATCCTCTTGGCCGAGAGGGTGGCCTGGTTGTAGAAGATCCTGCCGAAGTGGTCCTTGTCGGGAAATACCCCCTGCTGCTCGGGCAGGAAGACGCCGCCCGAATCGACGAGGTAGACGCAGGGGAGATTGTTTTCCTCGGCGATCTGCTGGAGCCGGCAATGCTTGAGCACAGTGATCGGGTAGTAGGTGCCGCCCTTCACGGTGGCGTCGTTGGCCACCACGGCCACTTCCTTGCCGTGGACGACCCCCACTCCCGTGATGATGCCCGCCGCCGGGGCCTCGTCGTTGTACATCCCGTTGGCAGCCAGGGCGGAAAACTCGAGGAACGGGGTGTTCCGATCGAACAGAAGGTCGAGACGCTCCCTGGCCGTCAGCTTGCCGCGCTTGTGGTGCCGCTCGACCGACTCGGGAGGACCGCCCTTCTTCACGTCGGCAAGCCTCTCGCGAAACTCGGCCAGCTTCTCGCGATAGTAGGCGGTGTTTTCCTGGAACTCGGGGCTGGACGTGCTGATCCTGGACTCGATTCGGAACATGGGCTCCTCGCTACTTAAGGAAAGTGAAAAACCGGGCCGCGTGCCTATCCGGGTCAGGCGCGCGGCCGGCTGTGGTCAACAGTGGGGCGATCTCATGCGGGGACGCACTTGTACCCGTATTGCAGAACACCGGACTTGCCATCCTCCTGGATGAGCCGGAACTCGACTCGAACCTTGGCGCCGATCTCGAGCTCATCGAAATCGCAGTCGACGATCTGCGTCAGGATCTGCACCTCGTTGCCGAGCTTGACGATGCCGATGGCATAGGGAGCCTCGTCGCTGAAATTCGACGGGGGCGTCCTGATGATCGTGTACGACACGACCTCACCCTCGCTGGAGAGGTTGATCGTCTCGAACTCGCGTCCCTGGCAGGCGTCGCAGACGAGCCTCGGTGGAAAGAAGACCTTGCCGCACTTCGTGCATTTTCCAGCTTCCAGCCTGAATCGCTGGGGGGTTTCACGCCAGTATCTTGCCGTTGTCATCAGACTGCCTCCAAAATATGCACAACCGAGCTGCCGCCTGTGCCGCCCATGTTCTGGGTCAAGCCCCGTTTCACACCCTTGATCTGCCTGTCGCCGGCAATGCCGCGGAGCTGCTCCACGATCTCCACCACCTGGGCCATTCCCGTGGCTCCCACGGGGTGTCCCTTCGACTTGAGGCCGCCAGACGTGTTGATCGGCATCTCGCCGTCACGGGCCGTGGCGCCTGCCGCGGCGGCCGGGCCGCCCTGTCCTCTCTCGAAGAAGCCGAGCGCCTCGGTCACGCAGATCTCGGCGATTGTGAAGCAGTCGTGCACCTCGGCAAGGTCGATGTCGCGCGGGCCGCAGCCGGCCATGGCAAAGGCCTTCTCGCCCGCCACTGCCGTGGAGTTGAGGAAGGTGATGTCTTCGCGCGAGTGCAGGGCGATCGTATCGGTGGCGTTCGTCGAGGCAGCCACCCGGATCGGCGCGTTCTTCGAAAGCTTGGAAGCCATGTCCAGCGGGCAGATGATGGCCGCTGCGGCGCCGTCGGTGACGGGCGAGCAGTCCATCAGGGTCAGCGGATCGGCCACCTTGACCGCGTTCAGGACCGTTTCCACGCTGATCTTCGCGGGAAACTGGGCGTTCGGATTGAGATTGCCGTTGGCGTGGTTCTTCACGGCCACGTGAGCCATCTGCTCGCGCGTGGTGCCGTGTTTCGCCATGTGAGCCCGTGCGATGAGCGCATAGAGGCCGGGGAAGGTGACGCCCTGGTAGGCCTCGTACTCCTGGTCCGATGCCGTGGCCAGAGCGAAGGTGGCTCCGCCGCCGTCCACGTCGTTCATCTTCTCGACGCCGCCGGCCAGGACGATGTCGCTCATGCCGGAGGCCACTTCCATGATCGCCGTCCGGAAGGCCAGTCCGCCGGAGGCGCAGGCCGACTCGACGCGGGTCACGGGGATCGGCCCTGCACCCAGGTAGTCGGAAAGGAGGGAGCTCAGGTGCTCCTGCCCCACGAAAAGACCGGAGCTCATGCAGCCCACGGTCATCGAATCGATATGATCGACACCGGCATCGTCGATCGCCTTCAAGGCCGACTCGACAAAAATATCACGCAGGGACTTCTGCCAGAGCTCGCCCCACTTGTTGATGCCGATGCCTATTACTGCCACATCCCTCATTATCGTAATCCTCCAGATTGGGAAGTCGGATCAGTTCTCTTCAAGCTTGTTGATCTTGCCGCGGAACTTGGCGTAAGCGCCGTATTCGAGGTACTTCGCCTTGTTCAGCTGGTCCCATGTCTTCGTGGCCTTGTCCTGCACGTCGCCCAGCTTTTCCTGGGCCGTGAAGACGAAGCCGTCGCTGCCAGCGCCTGAACCATAGGAGACCATGAAGATCTTGTCGCCCGGCTTGGCCACGTCGAGGATCGCCGTGAGGCCGAGAGGCGATGCGCCGGAATAGGTGTTGCCGAGCTTGGGAACGAGCCAGCCTTGCTTCATCTGCTCCTCCTTGAAACCGAGCTTCTTGCCCACTCTCATGGGAAACTTGCCGTTCGGCTGGTGGAAGACGGCCCACTGGAAATCGCTGGGTTTCATCCCCGTCTTCTCGAGGAGGGCGTTGGCGCAGCCCAGACTGTGCTTGAAGTAGGCGGGCTCGCCGGTGAAACGGCCGGCGTGACGCGGGTAGAACTGATATTCGCGCCGCCAGAAGTCGGGAGTGTCCGTCATGAACGAGTGGGTCTCGTCCACCGTGGCCAGAACGTTCTCCGAGCCGAAAAGGTACGCGGCGGCGCCGGCCGATGCCGAGTACTCGAGAGCATCGCCGGGAGCGCCCTGGGACGTGTCGGCGCCGATGCCGAGCCCGTACTTCACCAGACCGGCTTTCACCAGCCCGTAGCTCACGAACATGCTTTCCGAACCGGCCTTGCAGGCGAACTCGAAGTCGGCGCAGTGAATGTCGGGCGTGGCGCCGATCGCTTCGGCCACGATCGTTCCCGACGGCTTGACCGCGTAGGGGTGCGATTCGGAACCGATATAGATGTTCCCGATCTCGGCGGGATTGATCGCTGCACGAGCAATCGCCTTGCGCGCTGCCTCCACGGACATGGTGACCACGTCCTGGTCAGGCGCGGGAACGGATTTCTCTTCGAGCATCAAGCCGCGCTTGTAACTGGGAGCGTCGGCCCCCCACACCTTGGCAATCTCCTCTACCTTGATGCGATGCAGAGGAATGTATGCGCCGTAACCAATAATACCAACTGCCATAAATAAACTCCTTCTCCTGTTGTTCGGCCCCTCCCAGGCACAAACTGACCCTTGCTGCACATGGTGATGCCGTGGAGCCCGAATACAAGGACTGATCTGCAAACTTGACAGGCCGCGACAAAGCGAATCGAGTCCGAAACAAGCTCCTTTTCATCGAATCACGGCGACAGACCGCTGGCGAATCAATGGATTCGACAGGATCCGGCAACGCAAAGCCGACAGAATAGATCCGCTTTCGTCTCGAATTACTTTTTCAACGGGCTGTTAAGGAAATAAACAGCTGATCCTGGGCGGGTACTCCGTCCGTTCTCCAAAGAGAGCCATATCTGAGCATTCGAAAAGAAAAATGTCAACGGAAGAGTGGAGGCGCCGGAGTGCGGGTCCATGATCCCGGCGAGCCTGAATCCGGGTCATTTTTCAGACTTTAGCCAACAAAGCAGGAATACGTAAGAATACGGCAGCCGCTTCTCAGCCCGGCGAGGGAAAGGTGTGTCCCTCGATCTCGAGGAGCTTTCTTTTCAGGTCGAGCCCTCCTCCGAATCCGGTGAGGCTGCCGTCCTTCCCGATCACCCGGTGGCAGGGGATGATGATGGGAATCGGATTCCTCGCGTTGGCCGCCCCCACGGCTCGCGATGCACCGGGAGAACCGATCTTCCTCGCGATGCCGCCATAGGTGGCCGTCCGCCCCCAGGGGATCGCGGCCAGGGTTTTCCATACGGCATTCTGGAAAGGGGTTCCACGCAGATCGAGCTCCAGGTCGAAGACCTTCCGCTCTCCGGCCAGGTACTCGCCGAGCTGGCGCGAGGCCTCCCGGTTGGCTGACGGCTCCTTGCTGATCTCGGCCCCGGGGATCTTCTTCCCGATCCAGCGGACCATCGTCTCCTCTTCGTCGGGAAATGCCAGATAGAGAAGCCCTTTGCCGGATGAAGCCAGGTGCAGCGCACCCAGATTGGTGGCCAGCTTCGTGACCTTGATGATCTCTTTCGTTTTCATCAGACTCCCCCTGAACAAACCAGGGATGAAAGAGCCCTTCTCGATCGAGGCGATCCGGTCCCTGGTCTCTTGTTGTCGATCACAGCATGGCCACGGGATCCACGTCGATCTGGATCCTCACCATGCTCCTGTTGATGTTCGACCGGCGGACCGCGTCCTTCAGGACCTCGCCGGCCCGCCGTATCGTCTCCGAATCGTTTGCCTTGACGATCACGTGCCACCTGAAGCGGCCGCTGATCCTGGTGATCGGCGCCCGGGCCGGCCCGAGTATCGTGGCGTCTCCGGGCAGAGCAGCCCGTCTCAACTCCTCGGACACCAGCCGTGCCGCACTCATCAAGTCCGATTCGGTCTCTGCCGAGAAGACGATCCGGAGAAGACGCCCCCACGGCGGATAGCCGAGCTCCTCGCGGGACGAAAGCTCGATCTCGGCGAATTCCTCGTACTTGTTGCGAACAGCCAGAGCCACGGCGTAATGATCGGGGTTGTAGGTCTGTACGAAGACCCGCCCCAGGTCGTCCGTCCGGCCGGCCCGTCCCGACACCTGCGCGATCAGCTGATAGGTCCTTTCGGCGGATCGGAAGTCGGGAATCAGGAGAGATGTATCGGCCGAGATCACGCCGACGAGCGCCACACCGGGGAAATCGAGCCCCTTGGCGATCATCTGGGTCCCGATCAGGATATCCCGCTCCCCCCTCCGGAAAAGCTCGAGAGCATCCTCGTAGCTCCGGTGAGCTCCCATGGTGTCCGAATCCATCCTGACGACACGCGCCTCGGGAAAGGACCTGGCCACCTCGGCCTCCACCCGCTCGGTCCCGGCTCCGATGTAGCGCATCCTCCCTGTTCCGCACCCGGGACAGGCCTCGGGTGGAAACTCCTCGTGGCCGCAGTAGTGGCAGATCGCCCGGTTGGAACGGCGATGGAACGTGAGGGCGATGTCGCACCGGGAGCAGTGGAGAGGCTCGGCGCAGCTGCTGCAGAACATCGCCGTGTTGAATCCGCGCCGGTTGAGAAAGAGAATCGCCTGACGTCCCGCCGCCAGGGCGTCCTCGATCGCCTCCTGCAGCGGCTGGGAGAGAAAGCCCTGGCTGCGCGGACCCTGGTGCCCCATGTGAACCAGCGATACGGCGGGGAACCGCCCCCCGCCGACGCGCGACCTGAGGGTGAGGAGCTTCATCTCTCCCTTCCGGACAGCATGAAAGGCCTCCAGCGAGGGAGTCGCCGATCCAAGCACCACGGGCGCTCCCTCCTCCTCGCCGCGCCGCAAGGCCACATCCCGTGCATGGTACCGGGGCGAGTTCTGCTGCTTGAAGCTCGTCTCGTGCTCCTCGTCCACCACGATCAGTCCGAGGCTGGGCACGGGGGCGAAGATCGCCGAGCGCGCACCGATCACCACGTCGGCCTTGCCGGAACGGATCGTCTTCCACTGCGCGTACCGCTCCGCATCGGTCAGGCCCGAGTGAAGCAGCGCCACGCGCTGGAAGCGGTTGCGAAACCGGGCCACAGTCTGCGGCGTGAGCGAGATCTCGGGGACCAGGACCAGGGCCTGCTTCCCCCTGGCAACCACCTCGGTGATCGCCCTCAGGTAGATCTCGGTCTTGCCGCTCCCCGTGACTCCGAAGAGCAGGAAGTTGCCTCCCCGCCCCGGCTCCAGGCTGCGTATCACGGCAGCCAGCGCGGCCTCCTGCTCCGTGGTGAGGGTCACCGGCCCCCTGTCCGGCTCGTCCAGCCCCTTGATCGGCCGCCGCTGCGGTTCCCTGGTCACGAGCGCCACCACATCCTGCTTCGTGAGGGTCTTGAGGGGGGACCTGGAGATGTTGGCGCGCCGGCAGAGAGCCGCCACGTCGAGCTCGCCGTCCGCCTCGGCCAGGATCCTGAGGCACCGTGCCTGCGCGCTGCGCTTTTCGAGCAGCTCATCGGCCATCGCCCGTGCCTGATCGGGCGACACTCTCAGCCTGGCCGTGAGGATCCTGCGGCCTCCGCCTCCCCGCCGCGCGGCAGCCGGCAAAGCCGCGGCGATCGCCTCCCACCAGCCGCACTGGTAGCGCGACGCCAGCCATCGGGTGAGATCGAGCAAGGCCGGGGAAATCAGTGGCTCGCTGTCCACGAGCCCCAGGATCTCCTGCGGATCGCTCAGCTTCGAGAAATCGACGAGATCGGTGCAGGTGGCCTGGATCCGCCGCCCCGAAAAGTTGACCAGAACCCGGATGCCCGGCTGCACCTTGCCGCAGAGGTCTGCGGGAACACGATAGTCGTAGATCCCTTCGACGGGGAGGTGGACCACGACGCGCGCAATCGATCGTTCGCCTGTAACTGGCTCTTTTTCAAAAAGAAACGACTGCCGGGTCATGGAAACCGCCGTAGAAAGAGAGTCGAATTTACCGGTTACTGGAATCCGATACGCATGATACCGATCCATCTCGCGAGGGGCAACATCGCGGCGACGAAGCATCGACTTCCCGGTCAGGCGAAACATTTCGCTCCCTTGCCTGTTAAATAAGAATATCACTGAAAGAAACAGACGTTGCGAGCTCTTCGAAGTTACCGGATCTTCACGATTCATCGTGTTCTTTCTCCAGTCGTGACTGCAAAGGAGTTTCACCATGTACAACCGAAAATTCCATGCCGATCCTGTTGCCGTCATCCTCCCCCTTTGCCTGGCGGCTCTCTGCCTCCTATCCCCTGCCGCCTTCGGGCAGGCGCAGCCGCCGATCAGCATCATCTGCGACATGCATGCCGATCCTCTGCCCCAGACCAGCTACGCGGAAAAGCTCGCGTACTACTCGATGCAGCTGGACTATGGAATCTGGGCCGTAGACCGAGCCGAGCCGCTCGGTGTGGAGATCAGCTTTCTGGCTTGCGGCGAGTTCATGGAGTTCGTCGTCCAGGAGGGGCCTGCCGGTTCCGGAGCCCTCTTCCTCCAGCGGATCTACGGGCTGGGCGAGCAGATCGGATCACACTCTCATTCCGAGTACCGGCTCGCGGCCTTCGACTGGCCATCATTCCCCTCGAATGCCACCTATTTCGAGTCGGTGAGATCGTGGCAGGACAACATCGACTGGGTCTCGACCGCCATCGAGACGGCCCTCGGCTCGCCCCCTCCGAAGCCGCTCTCCGAGATCAATGCCGTCAAGGGAGCCCATCTGCCCGCCACCGAGGATCAGTACCACGACCTGATGAGCTTCTTCGGTCTCGAGGTGCGTGAAGGCGGAGCGGAGGAAGATTACTACGGCTTCTACAATCACCACATCATGAACCCTTTCCGGCCTGCCGTGGACAACTACATGGGCGAGGATCTATCCGCCCCCTTCGTGGCCATCCCGCAGGGGGCCGTGATCGGGAAGGCGGCGATCCACCACGGGATCTTCCAGGACATGACCGCCCCCAACGTGAAGAGGATGTTCATCCAGACCTATCTCAACTGGCGCTACAACGATCGCCACGGCCTGATGGACAGGATCTGGGTTTTCGGATGGGGTTCGCACAACCACGACTACATGCCGGGCAGCCGGACGAGAGCCGACTTCGCGGAGATGATCGAGTGGCTGAACGACAACTTCGTCGGCAAAGCCGACCGGACCGGCTCGGTCATCTCGCAGTGGAACACGCAGATCGGGGCGGCGGACGACTACTTCGCCTGGGAGACGTCCCACCCCGGCGTCTCGTCCTTCGACTCGAACGGGACCCATCTCGACTGGGGCGACTACCGCTACCTCCGCGCCGTCTGCGTGGAGCTGTGGGAAGCCAGGCACACGGCGGACCTCGATCTCGGGGCGGGCATCACCGCCTGGCATCTCACCCACGGGCCGAAGAACATCGTCGTCGCCTTCAGCGATGCAGGACCCACCGTGCTCGATCTCTCCTCCATGGTGAGCGCTCCCTGCCGCATCGTCGGGGCGGAATCAGGGCTTCTCCTCGGGATGGATCCCGCGCAGGTGCTCCTGGACGGCGAGCCTCTCATCGTGACGGAGATCGCGCCTCAAGCGAGCCTGATCGGCACGCCGGCCATCGGGGAGACGGTCTTCCTCCAGGTTCGAGGGGAGCCGGACGCCATGGGGCGCCTTTTCCTCTCGCGCTCGCCCGCCTCGATCGACGTCCCGCATTTCGGCACGATTCTCGTCGACACGAGCGACGGCTTCCGGCACCTCGGCAGCGGTCCCATGACGGGCGGCACCTTCACCCGGGCTGTTCCGATCCCGAACGATCCCGGCCTCGTGGGAGAGACCTTCTACATCCAGGGGCTGGAGGAACGCGACAACGGCTCGACCCTCACGGTCAACTCCCTGGAGGTGACGATCCTTTAGCTTCACGGCTCCTCTGCACACCATGCTTGAAAGACAGCCCGCGGTTTGTTAACGTAACAGTGCAAATAAATTCGGGTTGTGGAATGACCCCATCACTTTGCCCATTCAGCTGGAGGATGTCATGAGCCACTACGTCTGTCTCGTCACGTTCACGGATACGGGGGTGAAGAATCTCCGTAAAACCTCCCATCGAGCCGAGGCTTTCCAGGAAAAAATGAAAAAACACGGTATCGAGGTTCTGAACACGCTATGGACTGTGGGACAGTTCGATCTCGTACACATCTTCAAGGCACCGGATGACAAGTCGGCCGCAATGTTCGCCTACACACTCTCCTCCCTTGGAAACGTGCGTACCAACACCATGAGGGCGTTCACGGCCGGAGAAATCGACGAGATTGCCACCGAAGTCCAGACGCCCTACGACCTGCTCAAAGAGTAGCGAAAGACGACGGCATGGTCGATTGCCCCGGATCCTCCAATGTAAAACCGGCACGGCCGCTGAAAAGAAGGAAAACTCGATGAAAGTAAGCAAGTACATGACCACCAAGCTGATCACGGCGACGACCGACATGTCGGTCAAGGACGCCTTTCTCACGATGAAGAGATACAGGGTGAGGCACCTGCCCGTCGTGGACGGCGACGAGCTGGTCGGCATCATCAGCGACAGGGATCTCAGGCGTCCCAAGTGGGTCGACGCCACGGACGACTGGACAGCCTACTACCAGATCGACGACGACACGTCGGTCAAGGATGTGATGACCAAGAACCCCGAGGTTCTCCGCGCCTATGACAGGATCCGCAAGGCGGTGACCGTCTTTCGCGAGCAGAAGTACGGGGCCCTCCCGGTGCTCAACAAGAAAGGCGAGCTCGTGGGCATTCTCTCGGCCCACGACCTGCTCAGCGCTCTCGATGAATTCATCTCCATACCGAGGGACAGGGGCATGAAGTGATCTGATCGTATGTTCGCGCCGGCATTCCATTAACACTGTGCCGCAAACAGGAGGAGGAGTTTCAGATGTTTCACGGTCTTTATGTTGCTCTTGTCACACCATTCCACACGGACGGCTCGCTCAACGAGGACAAGCTGCGCGAGCTCGTTGATTTCCATGTCAAGAGCGGGACCGACGGACTCGTTCCCTGCGGCACGACGGGTGAGAACCCGAGCTTCTACTCCTGGGATGAGCATTACAGGATCGTGGAAATAGTTGTTCGCCAGGCGGCGGGACGCCTGAAGGTCGTCGCCGGGGCAGGAACCAACTCGACGACGCGCACGGTCGAAAACGTCCGGCGGATCCACGAGATCGGCGCCGACGGCGCGCTCGTCATCACGCCTTACTACAACAAGCCGAACCAGATCGGCCTCTACAACCACTTCAGCAAGGTTGCCGAGAACTCCTCTCTTCCCCTGATGCTCTACAACGTCCCGGGCCGGACCGGAACGGACCTGATGCCAGAGACCACGGCCCGCCTGGCGGAGCACAAGAAGATCGTGGCCATCAAGGAAGCGACGGGAAGCGTGGAGCGCGCCTCCACCCTGGTGAGGCTCTGCGGCGGCGCCATCGACATCATCTCGGGCGATGACGCCAACACCCTGCCCATCCTTGCCGTGGGAGGCCGCGGGATCGTCTCCGTGGCGGGCAACATCATTCCGGCCGACATGAAGGAGATGATCGCCTTCTTCGAGGAAGGCGACCTGGAAAGCGCGCGGCAGAAGCACCTCACGATGCTGCCGCTCTTCCAGGCGATGTTCGTGGAAACCAATCCCGCTCCGATCAAGGCGGCCATGAACATCCTCGGATGGGAAGTGGGAGACGTGCGTCTGCCGCTCGCCCCCCTGGCCCCGCCGAGCCGGAACCGGATCAGGGAAGTCCTGAACGAGTACGGTCTGATCTGATCCGGCGCACTCCCCGGACCGTCTCTGCTCCAACAGGCCGCTGAAAAAAAAACGTCGAGCACAGGCTTGCCTGCGCTCGACGTTTCTATGCAATGTCAGTGTCTACGATCACGCCTCGGAACGCTTCAGCGTCACGAAGGTGATGCCCTGTTCCTTCACCTCTCCGCCCGCGAAGCTGTCGAGGTTGTTCACCATGCCCTTCACGAAATCCTGGCTGTTCTTCGCGGCGTGCTTGCCCACGAACCGGGCGATTCCGCGAACACTCAGCTCGTTTCCGCTGGGATCCTTCAGGTCGGCGAGGGACTGGGTTCCGAGCATGAGGCGGTCGCCGGGCTTGATCTCGAATTCGGATTCCTTGAGGGTCCTGTCGAAGACGTCTCCCTTGTCGAGCCCCATGGCGATGCCGTCGGCCTGGATCGCCTGGATCTTCTTGCCCTCGGCCGCGTAGCGGAGCAGCATGGTGGGCCCGGTGCTGATCACCGTCCCCTTGTGGATCCCGGGATCGATGAGAACCATGAGCAGCTCGACGTACATCCCCGCTCTGAGATCGGGCGAAAGCAGCCGGTTGCACTCGCGGAGCATGGTGCCCAGGTTGTCGCACTTCTCCACCAGGGCGCGCATGAAGCTCCTGGCCATGGTCATCACCATGGCAGCCGGAATGCCGGTTCCCGATGCCGAGGCGACCAGGACGCCCACCTTGCCGTCAGGCGACTTGATCACGTCGTAGTAGTTGCCGTGCATCTCGCGGGAACCGCGGAAGTAGGCCTGGATATCGTATCCCTCGATCTGGGGGATCAGGTCGGGGAGCAGCTTCTTCTGAACCTGCTGGGCCACGGCCACCTGGTGCCGCTGGGCGGCCAGCTCCACCTCGCGGGCCTGGGCGCCGTGAAGGTTCTTGGTCATCTTGTCGAAGGTCCTGGCCAGCAGCCCTATCTCGTCCTGCGACTTGGGAACGGTGTGATGGTCCAGGTCGCCCTGGGCGACGATGGACACGTCCTTGATCAGCGCCTTCACCGGAATGGCGACCTTGCGGCCCATGAAGATGGCGACGCCCACGCCGATTCCCATGAAGATCACCGTGCAGATCATCAGGGTCAGAAGAAGGTTGGCCTTGCTTTCGATGATATGGTCCTCGGACAGGATCAGCTGGGCCTGGCCCACATCCTTTCCCGCATAGTCCTTGATCGGGCAGGCGAAGATTCGATCGGGGTAGAGCTTGCCCTTCAGGTCGTAGTTGCCGTAGGAGACGACCACGTCTCCATAGGTGTTCGACGCCCGGCCCGGGTCACGGATGTGGCGAGCCTCCTCGTACTTCCCGGACTCGGTGGTGATGAGGGCCTTTCCGTCCCTGTTCAGGATCTGCGCCAGAAGGATGTTGGTGTTCTGGTCCTTGACCAGGCGGATCAGGCGCTCCTTGTTCCAGTTGAGCTGCGAGATCTCTTCCTCGGTCAGCAGCCCCTTCATCGAGTCCGCATCCTTCCCCTCGAAGCGGGTTCCGAAGGATTTCAGCCACGTGCTGATATCGGGGCTGGCGAGAATCCGGACCGATTCGACGCCGCTCATGTCGATCTGCTTGTCCAGATTGCTGCTCTGAACGATGTAGAGAACCAAACCCATGCAGACCAGGATGACGATCAGGGCGAAGCTGACGATGACCGCCAGATGAAAGGAGATGCCTTTCCCGTGCAGCCGGGGCATCTCGCCGTCCTTGTAGATGATTGCCGAGTCGCTGCCCGCCTTCTGGCGGCTTTTCGGCTCCTTCTTCTCTTTCTTGGATTTATCCTTGCCCTTGCGGTCAGCCTTCCTCTTTTTCGACGGCTGCTCTTCTTCGAGCTCTTCCACTTCCTCGAGCTCTTCTTTCCTTCTGCCGCGTTTCTTACGTTGAGCCATTTCTCACCTTCTCGATATGAATACGACGATTTGAAATGAACTGAATGGGAAAAACGTAGATATTTACCATCAATGGAACGGGATGGGAAGCAAATTCACCTGCTGAAACATGACTGGGGAGCTGCCTCAACTCCCGGTGCTCTATAAGCGTCACCCGGCTCCGGATTTCTCGATCCTGACCGGTTCCTTCGAGATCCCGAGTACGTTGTTGAGAGAGCCGCGCGCCGCCGTCTCGGTGAACGGCCCCATCAGGGCGATCCTGCCCTCGTCGTCCATGACATAGAAGAACGGAACTGTCTGGACGCCGTACATGTCGACGCCGATCTCCCGCTCGGAATCGACGATCACGGGAACGCCGGGAACCTTGGATGTGTAGAAGGGACGGATCGACTCCAGCGTGCCGCCCTCGTTCACCACGATCACCGAGGCGCCCTTCGAGGCGAAAGACGACCTGATGCCCGGCAGGCACTCCACCGCCTTCCTGCTGAAGGGGCACGTCAGCGAGCTGAAGACCACGAGCGTTGCCGCGTCGCCGCGCAGGTCGCTGAACGAAGCCTTGGCCCCGTCGATGGTAGTTCCCGAGAAGGCTGCTGCCGGCTGGCCGACGGCAGGCTTGGGAGCCGTGAAGATCTTCTTCGGATCGCCGGGCTCCTCGACAAGGATCTCCTGCACGATCGCCATGATCTCTTCGCCCTCGCATCCCCCGCGGTACCGGACATGACCGCCGCGGTCGATGATGAACAGCGTGGGATAATAGAAGAAGTCGAACTGCTCGGCGACCTTTCGATCCACGTCCACCTCGCAGGGGAATCCCGCATTCCACCCCTCGGGCTTTCCGAGCTTCTTGCCCGGCGGGGGCACTTCCAGCCTGACGATCGAGACGCCGTCCGGCTTGCTCCGGTTGTAGCCGGTCAGGACCTCCGTCCCCTTTTCCGTCCCGGGGCATCCCGCCTTCCCCATGAGGAGAACGGTGACCTGGTCCTGGTAGGTCGCGAGCGGACCGAGCGCGTAGGCGTTGAACGGCTCGGCGCCCTCGTTCTTCTCGGAAAGGGCGCCGCTCTGGCAGGCCGTGAGAAAAAGCAGCAGACAGGGAACGGCAAGAATGGACATCCACCGATTCCGTCCGATCGGATGAGTCGCGATCATGATCCACCTCCTCAAAAGAACATCTTGAAGGCGGCCAGCACGAGAAGGGCATAGAAGCCGGCCGCGAGATCATCGAATACGATACCCCATCCCCCGGGCAGCCGTTCGAGCTGCCGTGCAGGAGGAGGCTTCAGCACATCGAAGATGCGGAAGGCAAAGAACACGATAACGTACTCGATGAAAGCCGGGCTCTCTCCGCCCAGCCGCAGGAGAGCCACGAAGGTCCCGGCCACCTCGTCGATCACGAAAGGTCCGGGATCCTTCCTGCCGTACATCTTCTCGGCCCACGAACCGAGCCAGATGCCCGCTACCGCTGCAGCCGCCGCGATAATCAGGGCGGCGAGGCCGAAGTGCCAGGCCGACGGCAAGAGATAGGCGAAGAGCAGCGCCGCGGCCGTACCGGCCGTCCCGGGCGCCACGGGGGAATATCCTGAATAGAAGAAGGTGACGATCAGCTCTTTCAGGCGATTCAATATGCTACTCCTCGCTCGAACCGAGGATCCGCGCGGCACGGACCACATAGAGCGCACCGGAATAGAGCGTCAGAAGGAGTGCCACGGCGAGCACGCTCAAGGCCAGCCAACGCACGTCGCGCTCGATCCACTGGTACTCCGGTTCGGGAAAGGCGCCCAGGACGATCTGCCGGAGAAAGAGAGCCGGGATGGCGATCGACTGGAATATCATCTTGGTCTTTCCGGACCAGGTGGCGGCAAAGCTCTTGCCCCGGGCCTCGATGAATCCGCGGATCCCCGTCACCAGGAACTCCCGGCCCACGATGAGGACCACCACCCAGCCCGGCAGGATGCCGTTTCCCACGCAGCCCCCCCACTCGCTCGTGGCGATCAGGATGAAGGTGCCGCAGATCAGGAACTTGTCCACCACCGGATCGGCGATGCGGCCGAAATCGGTGACCTGCTTGTATTTGCGGGCCAGATAGCCGTCGAGCGCGTCGGTGGCCACCACGAGGATGAAGAGCACCATGGAGATGAGGGGGAGGATCCAGCCCGGATTCCTTTCCTCCATCATGAGGAGGAAGCCGAAAAGACCGAGGGAGGCGACCAGACGGATCAGGGTGACCTTGTTGGGTGCATTCAGAAGCCGGACCATGGAATTCTATTTCTCTCCGAGTCTCTCTCTTGCTCAGATGTCGGCTGAAGGGCCGGCTATCAGATCGTAGTCGTCATAGGCCGTGAAGCGGACCGTGATTATCGATCCCGCCTCGACCGACCCTTCGCGGATCAGGACGTTGCAGTCGATATCCGGAGCGTCGCTTCTGGTTCTTCCGAGAGCGGTCCGGCCATCTGAAGCGTCCACTATAACTTCTCCCTCACATCCCACAAGAGCTTTGTTCCGCTCCTCGATCACGCCGCGTTGAAACTGCATCAGGCGCTCGAGACGGCGGTCCACAGTGCGCTTCGAGGGCCCCGGGCCCAGTTCTGCCGCGCGGGTTCCCTCCTCGGCGGAATAGGCAAAAGCGCCGAGGCGCTCGAAACGGGACCTCTTGACGAAAGCGAGCAGCTCCTCGAACTCGGCGCGGCTCTCGCCGGGATATCCCACGATGAGCGACGTGCGCAGCACGATGCCCGGGACTCCCTCCCTGAGGCGATGCACCAGGCTGTCGAGGAAGGCGGGAGTTGTGCCGCGACGCATGCTCTTGAGGATGCGGGCGTTGTAATGCTGCACCGGGACATCGATGTACTCCAGCACCTTGGGATTGTCCCGGATCGTCTCGATCAAACGCTTGGTGACGCGCGAGGGATAGGCGTAGAGGATCCGGATCCACTCGATTCCCTTCACGCCGGAGAGGCTGTCGAGAAGCTCGGGAAGACGGCCCTCCCCTCGATGGGGTGTAAGATCCCGCCCGTAATCGGTTGTATCCTCGGCCACGAGGTTGAGCTCCCTCACACCCAGATCCGCCAGGCGCCGGGCCTCCTCCAGCAGCAGGTTGATCGGCTTCGAGCGGAGCCGCCCGCGGATGGACGGGATGGCGCAGAAGGAGCACTGGTGGTTGCATCCCTCGGCGATCCGCAGGTAGGCCGTATGGGACGGCGTCAGGGGGACGCGGCAGAGATCGGTTTCCGCCTGCCGCGGGCCGCCGCCCCTGACCGGGGCGCTCTTCACCTTGCCATCGGGAGAGCGCCGACCCAGGACGCTGTCCCTGACGATGCGCGGCAGCTCCGAGTAGTCGGAGATCGGCAGGAAGGCGTCCACATCGGTGAGCTCGGCCGCCAGCTCGGCTCGAAAACGCTGAACCATGCAGCCGGCCACCACCACGGCGCTCAGGGAACGCTCCGCCTTGAGCCGCAGGAGCTCCTCGATCGTGCCGAGGGACTCCTCGATCGCCGGCTGGATGAAACCGCAGGTGTTCACCACGGCTGCATCGGCATCCTCCGGATCATAGACGAACTCGATGCCCTCCCCGGCCATCCGTCCCGTCATGACCTCGGAGTCCACGAGGTTCTTGGGACAGCCGAGCGAAATGAGGCAGACCTTGATATTCTGGCGCATCTCTTCCTTCTTGATGAACAATCGACCCGTCCGGTTCAGCCGGGAAGCACCCGACTCCGGAGACGCAGGGCGCCAGTTTACCCCCTGTACCGGGCCTGCGCAACGCTCCCGCGATTACCGAGCCCGCGCAATCTCCGCCACATCCGAGATGCTGGCTTGGATATACGCAAGTGGCGGCGTCCGGATGTGGCGGAGATTGCGCGGGCTCGGTAATCGCGGTATTTTTTCTTTCCGCATGGTCGATCAGGCAATAAACTCTGCGAAAACTCGTTTGATCCGAATTTCCGATCAGGAGCAGAGCCATGAACCAATCGTCGTCAGGTCTCGAAGTCTACAACTCCCTGAGCCGGAAAAAAGAGCCCTTCACGCCGATCAATCCTCCCTTCGTGGGAGTATACGTCTGCGGACCCACCGTTTACGGGCATTCCCACCTCGGGCATGCCAAGAGCTACATCAGCTTCGACGTGATCGTCCGGTATCTGCGCCACCTGGGCTACAAGGTCCGTTACGTGCAGAACATCACCGACGTGGGGCACCTGACGGATGACACGGACGAGGACAAGATCCTCAAGCAGTCGCGCCTCGAGCGGATCGAGCCGATGGAGGTGGTGGAGAAATACACCCGCTCCTACTTCGACGACATGGATGCCATGGGGCTGAACCGGCCCGACATCTCGCCGCGCGCCTCGGGGCACATCCCCGAGCAGATCGAGCTGATCGAGAAGCTGGTCGAGAAGGGTGCGGCCTACGAGGCCGGCGGCAGCGTCTACTTCTCCATCGAGTCGTTCCCCGGCTACGGAAAGCTCTCGGGCCGGACGGGAGACGATCAGAAAGCGGGCGCCCGCGTCTCCGTCGATGAGGCGAAGCGGAACCCGGCCGATTTCCTTCTCTGGAGGAAAGCGGCGGAGGAGCACATCCTGAAGTGGCGCTCGCCCTGGGGCGAGGGCTATCCCGGCTGGCATCTCGAATGCTCGGCCATGGCGATGCGGTACATCGGCGAGACGCTCGACATCCACGGCGGCGGAATGGAAAACCAGTTCCCCCACCACGAGTGCGAGATAGCCCAGTCGGAAATGGTGACGGGAAAGCCATTCGTGCGCTACTGGCTTCACAACAACATGGTCACCCGGGACGGACAGAAGATGGGCAAGTCTCTCGGCAACTTCATCACGCTGAACGAGGCCTTCGAGAGGCACCACCCCTCCCTGATCCGCTTCTTCCTGCTGAGGGGGCATTACAGGAGTCCCGTGGACTACTCGGAAGAAGCGATCCATGCGGCGGACAGCGGGCTCGACAGGCTGCGCGCCGCCTACGCTCTCGTCCGGGAGAAAGCCGCTTCCGCGCCGGCTGACAAGGAAAGCGCCGAGCTCGAGGAGAAGGCTGCAGAGGCGCGCCGCGCCTTCGACGCCGCCATGAACGACGATTTCAACACGCCACGCGCCCTGGCCGCCGCCTTCGACCTCACCACGGCGCTGCACAAGCAGACGGCCGCCGGCCGGGAGGCCGGATCGGCAGGATGGAAACAGGCGGCCGATTTCTTCGAGACCTGCCTCGGCAATGTCCTGGGCATCGAACTGGAGAAGGAGGAGAGCCGCGCCGGTTCCGTCGAATCGGATCTGATGGACCTCCTGATCGAGATCCGGCGCCAGGCCAGGGCCGACAAGAACTTCGCCCTGTCCGATTCGATCCGCGACGGGCTGGCGTCGCTCGGGATCGAGCTCAACGACACGCGCGACGGGCCGACGTGGAAAAAAATCGGGACCTGAGAGACGGGGCGTCTCCAGATCCCGATTGCATCAGTCGATTGCACGGCTTGATCGGAAGGATCGAGCTCAAGGCTCGATGAGAATCACCCAGACGTTGCTGAGCTCGGTCCCGATCACGGCCTGGAGCGGAATCTCCGTTCCCGGCAGGGCCGTTGTCATCATGGTCCTCTTGATGAAACGAACTCCGGTGTTGGGCAGCTCGTTGAAATGCACCCGGTGCTCCCACGGTGCGTGCAGCCAGAGGTCGCCGTAGGGCGTCGGCATGGGCGTCCACCTGAGCGAGGTTCCGGAGATGAGCACGACGGGGTTGGTCAGCGGCCAGCCGACGATCTTGGCGACCACGGTGGCGCCGGCCGACGGCCTGCCCTGCACGTAGAAGTGTGTGTCGAACTCGTCGCCGCCCATGTCGGGGAAGGCGAAGAGGCCGGTCCGGTGGTCTCCCTCGAAATCGAGATCGGGCATCTGGGGAGCGTCCCGCCAACCGGCGGAGCGGCAGGGCGAATCGAAGAAGATGTGGTAGTCGCCGTCAGCGGCATCGACGAAAAGGGGATCGGCGTCGATGTTGCCCGTCCCCCACGTCAAGGTGCTCCCGGAATCGACGGCGATCGATCCCTGGCCCCCTTCGACGTCGGTATAGCCGACATCCATGTCCGAGCCGGTGGCGCCTTCCAGGTAGGCTGCCGCCCCCCTGGGAGCGCTGTTGTTCCAGAAGATCGAGTTGAAGACCTTGACACTCGACTGGTAGCAGTAGATTCCGCCGCCCCCCACGAGAGCCTCGTTGGCGGCGAAGGTATTGTTCGTTGCCGTGATGTCGGAATCGATCACGGCCACGCCGCCGCCCAGGTCGGAGCTGCAGTTGAAAACGATGTTGCTGGTCAGCACCCCGCTCGTGACGTACTGGAGGTATATGCCGCCGGCTTCATCGCCGCTGCAGTCGAAGATCACGTTGCGGGTGATGATCGGGCTTCCGCCGTAGCAGTGGATGCCGCCGCCCGTCGTGCCCGCGGCACTCCTGATGATGTTTCCCGACACCACGGGAGAGCACTTGGAGACCGTCACGGCGCCGTCGGCAAGACCGGCCTGGAAAAGGGTGAAGCCGTGGAGAACGGAGTCGTTGTCCTCGCCGCTGTTGAAAACGAAAGCCGGCGCCGCTCCCATGCAGTCGATGAGGGTGACATGGGGACCCTTCAGGGACGCCACGGTGATCTTCTTGCCGGCAAAGGAGATGTTCGTGTTGCCCTTGCCGAAGTAGACCCCGGAATTGACCAGGACCTCGTCGCCGTCCGATGCGGCCGTCACACCTTCCTGAATGGTGAGAAAAGCCGTCTTCATCGTCATCCCGTCGTAAACGGGACCCGAGGCATTGCGATCGACGTACCAGGCCGCGCCGGAAGCCAGGCTTCCCGACAGGATGAAAAGGGCGATAAATAACCAGAGGGTTCTCTGTCGCAACATGATTCCACACCTTTCTAAAAATGAACCTGCAATATCTGAAGCCGCAGGCCGGATTGCGCTTGTCAGGCAATGCCGGGCTCCCGAAAAACGGACCGTGTTTTTCTGGTTGTCCCGGTCAGGCTTCCGGAAGCAGCAAGGCTTTATTCCTGATCGGCATCAGTATATTCCGAACTTGATACATTAATCAACATCTATCTCATCAGGCTTGCCGGGCACTGCCCTGCAGGAGGGGCTCCGCCCTCCAGGGCGTGAGGCGATCAGCTCTCCGGCCCGACGGAATCAAGAGTCCCGGCGACCGAATCACCATGAAAAGACTTGCTCGAAAGGCTGTGGAGTCATACCCTGGGTCGAGCGGTATTCCCAAACCTACTCGTTGCGATGAGATCTGCTGCGGAGAATCCGATGCTTGACAGTAGTGTACTGGAAATAGACAGCGCCAAGGAAGCGGATGCGATCGCCACGCGCATCAAGGAAATCGTGAGGCTGACGCTCCGCAAGAAAGGTTGCATCGTCGCGCTGAGCGGCGGCGTTGACAGCTCGGTCTGCGCCGCTCTTTCCGTGAAGGCAGTGGGAAGGGACAAGGTGATGGGGCTCCTGCTGCCCGAGAAGGAGTCGTCCGATTCGTCCGGGATCCTGGGCCACAAGGTGGCCGAGCTCCTGGGAATCGCCACGGAGACCCATGACATCACCGCTGCCCTCGAAGCCCTGGGCTGCTACAGCCACAGGGAAATGGCATTCCGGAACATCTTCCCCGATTATCAGACGGACTGGAAAAGCAAGATCTCCATTCCGCCCGGATACATCGAATCGGACCGCATCCTGTTCTTCCACCTCGTCGTGCATAACTCGGCGGGGGAAGAGCTGCGGGCCCGCATCCCGCCGAGGGAATACCTTCAGATCGTGGCAGCCACCAACTACAAGCAGCGGGTCCGGAAGAGCGTGGAGTACTTCCATGCGGACAGGCTGAACTATGCCGTGGTCGGCACGCCGAACCGTCTCGAGTACGACCAGGGGTTCTTCGTCAAGAACGGCGACGGCTCGGCGGACCTGAAGCCGATCGCCCATCTCTACAAGACCCAGGTCTACGCGCTGGCCCGGCACCTCGGGATTCCCGAGGAGATCGTCAACGCCCAGCCCACCACGGACACGTACAGCCTCAGCCAGGGGCAGGACGAGTTCTACTTCGCCGTTCCTTACGAGCAGATGGATCTCGTCCTCTGGGCGTACAACAAGGGGATGAAGGCATCGGAGATAGCCGGTGACCTGTCCATGAAGAGAGGGCAGGTGGAGAAGATCTTCCGCGACATCGAGCTGAAACGGAGGGCGACGAAGCCCCTCCATACGCCTCCCATCCTGGCTGTCCCGGTCCCGGAAATCGAGGGGTAGGACGGACAGCCGCCATCAGCTCTGCCTCCTTCCCTCATTCAGGAGGATCGCAGATGATCGACTTTCTCAAAACCTTGCTCGCCGTTCTCGTGGGTCTCATTCTCATGGGACTGCTCGTCATGGCCGTTGTCACGAACCTCCTGCCCGAGAAGGAGGTCCCCGACGTCCCCGACGGAGCCGTGCTCGTCATCGACCTCTCGATACCCATCGCGGACAAACCGAAAACGGTGCAGATCGCGGACATCGTGCAGAGAGCCGCGACCGGAGCATCGCTCCGGACCGTGACGCTGCATTCCGTCCTCGCTGCGATCAACTGCGCCGCGAAGGACGACCGGATCAGCGGCATCTACCTCCATGGCGAGATCCCGTCGGACGGCCTCCATTCCGGCTGGGCGGCTCTCGAGGAGATCCGGGACGCCCTAGTCTCGTTCCGCAGGAAGGGGAAGAAGATCTACGCCTTCTCGGAGTATTACACGGAAAAGGAATATTTCCTCGCCACAACGGCCGATGAGATCTTCATCCACGCCATGGGCACCGTGGAGCTGAACGGCTTCGCCGCCGAAAGGATCTTCTACGCCCGGGCCATGGAGAAGTTCGGTCTGGAGGTCCAGGTGACACGGGTCGGCAAGTACAAGTCCGCCGTGGAACCGTACATCATGGAGGAGATGAGTCCCGCCAGCCGGGAACAGACAAAGCAGCTCTTGAACGACATCTTCGACGCCTTTCTGAAAAAAGTGACAGAAGCGCGCGGCCTCTCCAGGGGAAAGATCGAGGAGATCGCGGCGAATGGCGGGCTCGTCGATGCCGAGGAAGCGGTGGAGCTGGGTCTGGCCGACAGGTCCGTCCATTTCGATGCGGTCCTGGCCAAGCTGAAAGCCCTCTCCGGGAGCGGCGACGACTCGGGGACCTTCGAGCAGATCTCGATGCCCAGGTACATGAAGGCCATGGATCAGGACGAGTCGGAAATAAAGGTCGCCGTGATCTTTGCCGAGGGCGACATCGTCGACGGCGAGTGCTGGAGTGACGCCGGCGGCGACACGGTGGCCGCCCTGCTGCGGGAAGCCCGGCATGACGAGGCGGTCAAGGCCGTCGTCCTTCGGGTGAACAGCCCGGGAGGCAGCCCCACTGCGTCCGATGTCATCCTGCGCGAGGTGCGCCTCATCGCCAAGGAGAAGCCGATCGTCGTCTCCATGGGCACGGTGGCGGCATCGGGCGGCTACTGGATCGCCTCGTGCGCCACGGAGATATTCGCCCAGCCCACCACGATCACGGGCTCCATCGGCGTCTTCGGCCTCTTCCCCAGCATCGAGGCGCTCATGAACGAGCTCGGGCTCGACGTGGACAGGGTGAAGACGTCGGATCACGCCGACATCATGGCCTACACGCGGCGGCGCACCGACAAGGAGCTCGATATCCTCCAGCACTGGGTGGACGATACCTACGAGAAATTCCTGGACAGGGTGTCCGAGGGGCGCGGTCTGGAACGGGAGAAGGTGCACGAGATCGCCCAGGGGCGCGTCTGGTCCGGAAGGCAGGGCAAGGAGATCGGCCTGGTGGACGCCCTCGGCGGCCTCCGTGCGGCCGGCGCGCGGGCGGCTGAGCTGGCCCGCCTGGACAGCGACTACGAGCTCTGCTTCCCCCAGGAGGAAGAAGGCACCCTGGACGATCTCCTCGACTACTTCAGCGAGGAGGAGCGGCTGGTTCGGGACGATCCCCTGATGCAGAGGATCAGGTCCCTCTCCCGCGAGCTCCGCGGCCTGGCGCGATCGGGCGACTCGCGCGGCGTACACGCGCGGCTTGGCTGGAATCCGGTTCTTCGATGAGGTGAAACAACATGGCCGACAGGAACGAACGCGAACCGATCGAGGTCTACGATCCCAACTACAACGACTTCAGGAACCTGATGTCGTACAGGATCAGGGAGGTCCTTCTCGTCTCGAGCCGGTACGACTCGTACATCATGGTCGACGACGGGCAGCTCGGCGAGAGCCTCGACGCGGAGTTCTACGAGCGAAACCTCAACTACACGCCGCGCATCACCCGGGTCACCTCGGGTGAGGAAGCCCTCGATATCCTCGACTCGCGCCCCTTCGACCTGGTCATCACCCGGACGCGGATCGGCGTGATGAACGTTCTCGATCTGGCCAGGGAGGTCAAGGATCGGTTCGAGAACCTGCCCGTGGTGCTGCTCACCGACAACCCCGCCGAAGCGATCAAGGTCAAAACCGGCAGCCCGGACAACGGGATCGACCAGACCTTTGTCTGGCGCGGCGACGTGGGCCTGATCGTGGCCATCATCAAGTATCTCGAGGACAGGGTGAACGTGGACAGGGACACGAAGATGGCCCGGGTCCGCATCATCCTCCTGATCGAGAACTCGGCACGCTTCTACTCCTCCTACCTTCCCATGCTCTACACCGAGCTGCTCGAGCAGACCCAGCTGCTCATGTCCGACGGGGTCAACACGATGCAGCGCCTCCGCAGGATGAAGGCACGTCCCAAGATCCTGCTGGCCGAGACGTACGAGGAAGGGATGGAGCTCTTCCAGAAGTACAGGAAGTTCATCCTCGGCATCATCTCCGACGCGCGGTTCCCCAGGGGGGGGCAGAGCGATCCGGAGGCGGGCATGACCTTCGCACGCAAGGTGAGCGAGGAGGAGCCGGACCTGCCGTTCCTGATCCAGTCGTCCGACGAGAGCCTGTCGAACAAGGCTGAGGAGATGAAAATCGCCTTCCTCAACAAGCGCTCCCCCTACCTCCTCGACCAGCTGCGATCCTTCATCAAGTTCAACCTCGGGTTCGGCGATTTCATCTTCATCCTTCCCGACGGGACCGAGGTCGACAGGGCCGTGGACCTGGCCGCCATGCCGCGGGTTCTTGCCAGGGTTCCCGTGGAGTCGCTCAGCTACCATGGTGCGAAGAACCACTTCTCGAACTGGTGCCGGGCCCGGACCGAATTCGGCCTCGCCGCCCTGCTCAGACCGCGCCACGTGGCGGAGTTCAAGAACATCGAGGAGATGCGCCAGTACCTGATCGACGCCTTCAGCCGGCTCCAGAGCGAAACGAGGCGCGGCGTGATCGCCGATTTCTCCGCCCTCGAGCTGACGGAGTGGAGCGGCTTCGCCCGGATCGGCGAGGGCTCCCTGGGCGGCAAGGGGCGGGGGCTCGGCTTCATCAACTCGCTTCTCTCCCAGGAGGATCCCGGAAACAAGTTTCCCGAGGTCCGGATCTCCGTCCCCCCCTCGGCCGTCATCGGCACCGACACCTTCGACGAATTCATGAAGATGAACGACCTCTACGGCATCGGCCTCTCGCCTGCGACGGACCAGACGATCACGACGGCCTTCATCAGGGCGCGCCTGCCGAAGAACGTGATGAAGGCGCTGCACGCCTTCGTCGACACGATCCAGATGCCGCTGGCCGTGAGGTCGTCGAGCCTCTTCGAGGACTCGTACAACAATCCGCTGGCCGGCATCTACCGAACCCTCATGCTTCCCAACAACCACAAGAATCCCGAAGTGAGGCTGCGCGAGCTCTCCCGGGCCGTGAAGCTGGTCTACGCCTCCACCTTCTACAGGAATCCGAAATCGTACTTCCAAAGCACGCCGAACCGGATGGAAGAGGAGAAGATGGCCGTTGTGGTCCAGAAGCTCGTGGGCCGGCAGCACGACTCGCACTTCTATCCCGACTTCGCCGGCGTGGCGCGCTCGTTCAACTACTACCCGATCCAGGATGTCAGGCCGGAAGAGGGAATCGCCCTGGCGGCCCTCGGCCTCGGCCAGACCGTGGTCAACGGCGAGACGGCGATCCGCTTCTCGCCCGGCAATCCGCAGCGCCTGCCCCAGTTCTCGAAGACCGACGACTTCCTGGACAATGCCCAGCGCGAGTTCTACGCCCTGGACATGACGGTTGCCGCCGACCTCTCCACGCCGGCCGATACCGGTGCGCTGGTCCATCTCGACCTTTCGACGGCGGAAAAACACGGCACGCTGCACAGCGTGGGTTCGGTCTACTCCCCTGACAACGACGCGGTCTACGACGGGATCTCGCGCCAGGGGATCCGTCTAGTCACCTTTGCGCCGATCATCAAGAGGGGGATCTTCCCTCTGCCCGGCATCCTCAGCTACCTGCTCGACCTGGGCAGCCGCGCCATGGGCTGTCCCGTCGAGATCGAGTTCGCCGTGAACCTGAAGCCCGAGGGAGGCGGTCCGGCCGAATTCGCCTTTCTGCAGATCCGCCCCATGCTGGTGGACACGAAGGCCGAGAACCTCGACAAGCTGCTCGAGGCGACCGACCGCAAGATGATTCTCTGCTCCAGCAGCCAGGCCCTCGGCCACGGCCGCTCCCAGGAGATCCGGGACGTGGTCTACGTCAAGCCCGACGCCTTCGACAGGGGGCGGACGCCGGCCGTGGCCCAGGAGATCGAGGTGATCAACAACAAGCTGCTGAAGGAAAACCTCCCCTATCTCCTGATCGGCCCGGGGCGCTGGGGATCGGCCGACCGGTGGCTCGGCATCCCTGTCGAGTGGCACCAGATCTCCGGGGCGCGAGGCATCGTCGAGACGGCGATGAAGGAGATCGCGGTGGAGCCGTCGCAGGGAACCCACTTCTTCCAGAACCTGACATCCATGGGCATCGCCTATTTCTGCGTCCCGAGCCACGCGAAGGACAGCTTCGTGGACTACGACTGGCTCGCCCGGCAGGATGCCTGCAACGAGACCAGCTTCCTCAGGCACATCCGGCTCGACAGGGCGCTCGACATCCGTGTGGACGGCAAGTCGCGGCGCGGTATCGTGCTGAAAGGAAGAGGCGGCTGATCCGGACGGCCCGTCATTGCCGCTCGATCGGCGTCAAGCCTTCCCCGAGCTCCTTGCGCTGGAATTCCGGGATCGCGAAGGCGCCCCTGTGCAGATTCGCGTTGTACCACGACAGGTCGAGGTTCGCCCGCTCCACCCGGGCGCCGTCGAAGTCCCCGATCGGGCACAGCCCCCTGGTGGCCAGCACGAAGGACCAGAATCCGCCCGGATAGGTGAGGTTCGTGTAATTGTAGATGTGGACCCGCTCGTAGAGCGACGCCATCCTCTCGACCATCTTCTTCTGCATCTCCATCTCATAGAATGGAGACTCCCCCTGGGCGACCACGATGCCCTGGGCGGTCAGGATCTTCTTCACGTTGGAATAGAACTTCTCGTCGAAGAGCCCGGCGGCCGCGCCGAATGGATCGGTCGAATCGATGAGCACCACGTCGAAGCGCTCGTCCGTCTCGGCCACGAACCGGACGCCGTCGTCGATCGTCACGCGGGCGCGCGGATCGTCGAGCGCCGAGGCCGTGCTGGGGATGAACTCGCGGCACGCCTCCACGACCATGCCGTCGATCTCCACGAGCCGGCACTCCTTGACACCGGGATGCTTGAGCACCTCGCGGACCGTGCCGCCGTCGCCGCCGCCGATCACCAGGACCTTCTCCGGAGAGGGATGCAGGAAGAGGGGCACGTGGCTGATCATCTCGTGGTAGACGAACTCGTCCCGCTCGCAGAGCATGAACATGCCGTCGTTGATCAGCATCCGCCCGTGCTCCACCGTCTCGAGGATGTGAACGGTCTGGAAGGGGCTCTTCCCCTCGAAGAGCGTCTTCTTCACGCGGAGCCTGAGGGTGACCGCCTTCTTATGCGTCTCCTCCACCCAGAGATAATATGTCGTGTCATCGTAATCGCCCATGCCTTCTCCTTCGGGCAGGTAAACCGCCATTCCATCAGACGAGGAGCTCCACGGCTTCGGCCTGGCCGGACTGGGGTTTGAAAAAATGGTGAAAAGAAACGACGAAACCGCAGTCGAGCTGCTGAACGACCCGCTTTCTGAGCTGATAGTCGCTCCGGACAGGAGCCGCCTCTCCGCCGGGGTGGAAGAAGACGACCAGGTACGACCGGGGCGCAAACACCTCGAGCAGCGAGCGAACGGCCTGATCCACGTCCGCCTCGCCGCAGCGGTTGGTCTCGAAGCTCACGTAGGAGCCCTGCTTCTGCGGCGTGACGTGGAGGGTGTAGTATTCCCGGTCCCTGACTGCGTTCAGGGAGTAGCCTTCGGGCTCGAAGAAGTGCTCGTCCAGCACGAATCCCGGATGGAGGCTGCGCAGCTTCTCGAGCTCGCGGGTCGCGCCGTTCCCTTTCGAGAAGACGCTGCTGAGCCCGTCCCTGATGCCGTGCATCAGGATCTCCAGGGTCATGTCGCCAGGTTCGGGCTGATACCGGTTCTCGAGATGGAACAGATAGACATGGTGCTCGTCCTCATCGCCGAAGCGGAACGCCCGGCCGGGAATCAACTGCTTCAGCACGCGGGCATCATCGTAAAAGGTCGAGGGCTGATAGGCGGGAAAGAACTCATTCTTCCGCTCATAGATGAGGAGCTCGACCTGGTCGAGCCCGATCAGGTCGATCATCTCCATCACGGCCGGGACCAGGGTCGTGCGGCCGCAGGTGATCATGATCACCCGCGAGTCGAAGACGAAGAGGCTCGATTCGGAAAGGAGATAGGCGTCACAAGCCTTGCTGGAAACCGTGGAAAGGACACGGGCATTGGCCCTCCGGACCACGCGGCGCCACGTCTCCCCGCCCCTCCTCCTGAGCGAGGGGGCGGCCCCGTTCACAACGATCTCGATCTTTTTCTCAGGTCCTTCGAAGTACAAGGAAGTTTTCTCCCCGGATCTTCCGCAGCCTCGCCGTATCGGAGGGCTCGTTTCGAAAAAAATATATTAGTGAAGGGGAGAGGTAAAAATCAAGTGCGCCATGCCGGTAAGGACGCGGCCTTTTCCGATGACACAAAAAAAGACGGGCCGCTTTCGAGCGCCCGTCCTGATCCGGCTCCCTGGCCGGTTGTTTCTGGAGCGGGTGAAGGGAATTGAACCCTCGACAACAACGTTGGCAACGTTGTGCTCTACCACTGAGCTACACCCGCGTTGTCATGAGGAAGGGAAAATTATCATATCCTCTCGGGATGTCAAATCCTATTTTCAGAACCCCATGGCCCTGAGTTCCTCGATCCCCATCTTCACCTCGGACGCGCTGAATCCCGGGGCCACCTCCACGACGGCCAGGGCGTCGTCCGGCAGGGCTTCCAGGACCTTCCTGAAATCGATTTCCCCTGATCCGGGCGGGAGGTGGTCGTCCAGCCCCACGGCATCATGGAGGTGAACACCGGCCATGCGCCCGGCAAACCTGTCGAGCCACTGCTCCTGGGTGGCCAGCCCCAGGACCTCCTGGGCGTGGCAGTGTCCCGTGTCGTGCCAGTACTTCAGCCTCTGGTCCTTCAGATCCTCGAAAACGAACTCCATCGACTGGAGATCCGGACCTTCGAAAAAGTTGTAACGCGTTTCCAGACAAAAAGTAACTTCCGGCTCTGCCCTGAGAAGGGCGTGCAGCCTTCGAATCAGGCGATCGAGATAGGCCTCGAGCTGCGGTTCGATCTTCCTTCTGCCCGAATCGAGGAGCCGGCGAACCTCGTCATTAATCCCCTCCTTCTCGTGGATCGCTTTCACCTGCTTGGCGATCTCCTCGAGGGAGGCGTCGCGAATCCGGCCGCCATGGAGAACCACGCAGGGCGCTTTCAGGGCTCTGGCCGACCGTGCCGTCTCCACGGTGAGCCGGAACGCCTCCTCGGCCTCTTCGGGCCTCGGATCGGCCAGGGAATCGGCCCGGAGATACCTCTCGTCGCCGCCGGTAGACGTGTAGACGTTGTGCACCGAGTCCACGGCGAGCCCCTCGGTACGGAAGAGCCGGACAAGCTCGGCCGGAGGATCGCCCGCCAGGTTCGCGCTAAGCTCGATCCTCTGCAGGCCGAGCGCCCGGGCGGCCCTCACGATCGCCGCGCCACGGCCCCTGTCCGGGCCGAGGAACGCGGTCGAGAATCCCAACACCCTGCTACGAAAACGAATATGCATCAGAGGAACCTTCCGGGAATGGGCCTTCCGCACGAGATCCCGCAGGCCGCCCGCCGTAAACCGGCATGGCCTGGTAGGGAAACAGGGAACGTCCGCAACTTGTTCTCAGATTTCTCCAACATACTGTTGTGAGAATAGGTATTTAACTGTATTCCTGTCGATATTGAATAGACCACTGAAACGATATTCAAAACTGGCACCGTCCTCAATACCTGGAAGGAGCGAACACGATGATCAAGAACCTAATTTCATTCCTTTGTCTTGGGCTTTTCGCCCTGATCGCAGCACCTGACGCCCTGTCAGCAGACGAGGGCGGCGGGTTTCTCGGCGTTTATCTCGCCGACGACGAAGGTGATTCGGGTGCCGTAGTCAGAGATTGCGTCGACGGCTCCCCTGCACTGAAAGCCGGCTTCCAGGCCGGGGACAGGATCATCTCGTTCAACGACCAGCCGATCAAGAGCAGGAACGACCTGATCAACTGCCTGATGAAGTCCAAGGCAGGCGCCGAAGCGGCGATCCAGGTCGCTCGCGGCGACTCCAAGGTCACCCTGAAGGTGACCCTGGCCAAGAGGGAGGTTCCCGCTCCCGAACCCGAGGAATCGGTCGAGATCGAGGAGGTAATCGAGATCGTCGAGGCCGAGCCGACCGTGAAGTACGAGGACCGCGTCGCGATCGCCCTCGGCAAGAGCGATATCGTGAAGATGAAGAAGGCGAACGAAAAGCTGCTCATGGAGCTGAAAGAGGCCCACGGCCAGCCGAAGTCGTGCATCGGCGTTCATATCGGCAAGGCGAACATGGCCGTCCTGATCACCGGCGTGATCGACGGCGGACCGGCGCACAAGGCCGGGATCATGAACGGCGACCAGATCCTCTCCATCAACGGCAAGGAGATCGAGACCATCGATAAGCTCGCCAAGGTCGTCTCCTCCACCAAGCCGGGCAAGGGCCTGGTGGTGAAGCTCCTCAGGGGCGGCAAGCTGATGAAAACGAAGATGAAGACCGCCTCGTACGACAAGATCTTCGCCGAGGGCGACGAGCCCAAGCTGGTCGAGTTCATGTTCGACGAAGAGATCCACGAGGCGCACGAAGCCCACGAGTTCCATTTCAACACGGATGATCATCACGGCATCATGAAGCTGAAGGAGCTGGGATCGCCTGACAAGAACAGGAAGGTCATGGTCCTGCGGAAACCGGACGTGGGTCACAAGCCCAGAATCGTGACCCGCGAGTTCGAGGTTCCCGGCGGCAAGGGTCTGATGAAGATCATGGTCGTCGGTGACGGCGAGGAGTGCCACGAGGACATCGACATCATCACGAAAAAGATCGGCAAGGAAGGCCCCCATGCCCTCTTCCTCGAGAAGAGCTGCGAGGAGAAAAGCTCCTGCGGCAAGAACTGCGACTGCGGCAAGACCAGGAAGAAGCAGGTCCGCATGAAGCAGTCCCAGTGCTGCCCGAACTGCAATGCTCCGAAGACCCAGAAGAGGGCTTTCAGGGTGCGCCGCGCCCCCATGCGTCAGATGCGCGGAATGCCCCGCTGGAATCAGTTCAGGGGCAACAGCTGCCAGTGCGCCCCCCGCGGCTTCTCCTACCACCACGGAGGGCACGGTGCCTGGAACGCTCCGCGAGGCCAGTGGAGAGTTCACGGCCAGCAGGGATGCAGCAGCCACGGCAATGTTCGCGGTCACTCCGGCTGCGGCGGCGACTGCCACGGCAACGTTCGCGGTCACTCCGGCTGCGGCGGCGACTGCCACGGC